>CAYPMO010000038.1:0-37085 GCA_964412015.1 uncultured Gemmatimonadaceae bacterium
CACGCCTTGCCGCCCCCGGTGACCGCAGCCGCCGCCGCGCAGCTCTCCACGCCGTGGTAATCCCCCTTGTAGAGGGACACGTCGCGGCCACCCGCGCACAGCAGGCGGGCCACGCGCTTGTCCGCCTGACCGGCATCCACGCCCAGATACGCCGCTACTTCAGCCTTCTGGTCGGCGTCCATGACCGTGCACTCGGCCGGTTCCCTCCGCCCGGTGACCAGCGCCTCGGCGAACGCGCGGCAACCGGCCTCCCCACACGCGCCGCAGTCGGCTCCGGGCAGGAGGTCGTGCACGCCTTCGATGCGGGGGTCCTCCCACACCTTGAACTTCGCGTTCGCCAGCGCGATGAACGCGGCGAACGTCGTCGCGACCCCGCCCAGAATGGCGATGGAGACCGCGAGTTCACCGAGTGAGATCATGCTCCACCTCAAAGCCCGGCCAGGTCCGTCTGGTGGAGGAGCCAGGCGGCCAACTGGTCCGCCGGCGTGGTCTCTTCCTCGGGTTCCGCGGCCGGCGCGCCCGGCTCCGCGGCCGCGGGCTTCCGGGCGAGCGCATGCAGGTGGACGAGCTCCTCGAGCCATGCCGGCGGCCTGCGGCCCCTGCCCACCTCGGACTCCTCGGGCATGTGGCTCACCGCGATCCGCTGCCATGACGCGGCGCCCGCGTCGGGGTCGTGCACGAAGCGGGCCTGCTCGGGCCTCACCTCATCGAACAGCAGGCCCACGCCCGGGTGGGCGGAGCGCGCGAGACCGGTCAGGCTCGCCGGATCGGCGGTCTGCACCACATACGTCCCCGGGGTGATGAGCCGCGCGAGCGGCGCGGGGGCCGTGGGTCCCTTCACCACCAGGACGATCTTCACCTCTCCGTCCAGGAACTCGCCCAGGCCGGCGGGAAGCAGGTCCTCGGCCTCCACCTCGACGACGAGCGGCGGGGCGAGGCGGCGCTCCTCCCGATTCCACTTCCGGAAGGGGAGCGCGGAAAGCAGGTAGTTGTGCTGATCGGGGTCGAAGAGCCCGGAGCGCGCCAGCTCCACAGCGCGCGAAGCGCCGAAGACCTGACCCACATGGTTCAACGCATCCTTCACGGCGTCGCGGAGGTCTCCGCCCCTGGGTACCGTGACCACATGGAAGTCGCTCCCTACCGCGAACTCGGACAGGATCTGCTCAGCCCGGTCCATCACGTCCTCGGCCGGAGGAGTGAGGTCGTCCGTGT
Organism: uncultured Gemmatimonadaceae bacterium; assembly: GCA_964412015.1. Lineage (GTDB taxonomy): Bacteria > Gemmatimonadota > Gemmatimonadetes > Longimicrobiales > Gaopeijiaceae > SZUA-318. Next base: position 1,213 of record CAYPMO010000038.1, read on the forward strand.
CCAGGACGAGCTTCGCGAACTTCTCGGGGTCGATGCGCCCCGCCGCGAACGGTCCGAGCTCGGCGAGGGTCTGCTCGACGCGATGCGCCGACACGCCCTTCCGATGGGTCACGAAAGCCCGGATTTCCTCCTCGGCGGTCGCCACCGCGGTGTGGAACGCCTCTACGCGCGGAGCGAGACCTTCCAACGCCTTCCTGGCCAGCTCGCTGGCCTCCAACGTCTTGATGTCAGACGGCATAGCGGTCGAAGTCCTCGTTGAGAAGCTCGATCTTCTCTCGGGCCGTACGCTTGGGCACCGAGCGGATCTCGTCGTAGCGGGCGCGCGATTCGTCGCGGAAGAACAGACCGAGACGAACCTTCGAGCTGTCCTCGGCCAGCTCGCGGGCGGCGTGGATGTCGGCGGGGTCGTGCCGGATCTGGTTCTTGTAGATACCGTCGATCCCTTCCGCGTGAATCCCTTCCGGGTGCGTGAGGATCTCCACCAGGTCCGGCTTCTTCACGGCGTCCGAGAACAGATCCGGAGTGAAGTGCGGACAGCGCTGCAAGATCCTGACGAACGCGAACCCCTTGTGCCGGTGAGCCGCCTTGAGCGTCGCGAAAAGGTGCGCCGGCACGAACTCCGCGGTCTGCGCCACGAACGAGGCGTTCGTGACGCCGAGCGTCACCTCCATCGGGTTCATCGGAACCAGATAGGTGCCATGGGGCTGCGTGTTCGACTTGTAGCCCTGGGGCGTCGTCGGTGACGTCTGCTTCTTGGTGAGACCGTAGATCTGGTTGTCGAGCAGCAGCGCGACCATGTCCACGTTGTAACGGATGGCATGCACCCAGTGGCTCGCGCCGATCGAGACGCAGTCCCCATCACCCATCACCACGAACACGTCCAGGTCGGGGCGGGTGAGCTTGAGACCGGTGGCGACGGGGAGAGCACGGCCGTGGACACCGTGGAACCCGTAGGTCTTCATGTAGTGCGGAAACCGGCTGGAGCAGCCGATCCCCGACACGAACACGGTGGTCTCGGGCCTGAGCTGCTCGTCGGCCATCAGCCGCTGGGCCGCCGTCAGCACCGAGTGGTCACCGCAACCGGGGCACCAGCGCGCCACCGCGCCCTGATAGTCGGCCATCTCGAAGACCCGGTCGTCTTCGTGCGCCGCTTGAAGAAGAGTGCAGGACATCAGTCTTTGCCTCCGGGCAGATTCTCACGGATCGCCTGGTAGATCCGACCCGGGCGAAGAGGTTCGCCGATCGTGCGCGTCCAGCAGTCCACGTCCACCAGCGTGGTGGCGCGCAGCAGCGTGGCGAGCTGGCCGCGGCGCCGGTTGTACTCCGTGACGTTGGGCGCGCCCTTGGGATCGGAGTGGTTGATCTCGACGGTCATGACCTTTCGGAACTTCGCGAAGAGTTTGTCGAGACCCGGCTGAAGGGGCGAAAGGAACGCCAGGTGAGTGCTTGAGACCGCGTGGCCGTCCCGCCGTGCCCGGTCCACCGCCTCTTCGATGGCGCCCTTCGTGCTACCCCATCCCACAACCAGCAGATCGCCCTTCGGATCCCCATGTACCGCCGGTGGGAGGAGCGTCTGCTGGAAGGCGGCGATCTTTCGGCTCCGCATCTCCATGGCGCGCTGGTTGGTGGCGGCGTCGTACACCACCTTGCTGTTCTCGTCGTGCGCGAGGCCGGTAATCGCATGCTCGCCGCCGGGCTGACCCGGCACGAAGCGACGGGAGAGCCCCGTTTCCGGGTCCCAATCGTACGGCTTGGCGCCTTCCGGCACGGGCCGGAGGTCCGGAGGCGCCGCCTGCCACTCCGACGACAACGTCGGACGCAGGAAGGGCGCGACGCCGGTAGCCAGGTTCGCGTCCGAGAGCACCACGACGACCGTGCGCAGCGTTTCCGCGATGCGCCGGGCCGTGGTCAGGACGTGGAAGCACTCCTCGATCGTAGCGGGGGCCATGACGACCTTCGGCGCGTCTCCGGGCTGGGCGAACACGGCCGCGAACAGGTCGGACTGCTCCACCTTCGTGGGGAGTCCCGTGCTCGGCCCGCCGCGCTGGACATCCACGACGATCAAGGGGATCTCGGTCATGACCGCGAGCCCGATGAACTCGGTCTTCAGCGCGAGCCCGGGGCCCGACGTGAGCGTGAACGCGCACCGGCCGCCATACCCCGCTCCGATCGCGATGCCACACGCGGCCAACTCGTCCTCGGCCTGGTGCACCATGCCACCGTACCGCTCGAAGATGTCGCCCAGCATATGGGAGACGCTGCTCGCCGGAGTGATCGGGTACATGGAGGCCAACTCGAGGCCCGCGGCCACCGCGCCGAGCGCCAGGGCCTCGTTCCCGTTCATCACCAGCTTGGCCCCTCCGGGGGGCATGGTGGGGATCTCGAACCGGACCTGCAGGTTCTCCTGGGCCCAGGTGTACCCGAGGTCGAGAAGCTGGTGATTGCGCTCGGTGATCTCGGCCTTCTTCCCACGGAAGGCCCGGGCGATCTCTTCCCGGGCCCGCTCGAGGTCACGGTCGAACACGGCGCACAGGATTCCGAGCGCGAACATGTTCTTGCCCTGGCGAGCGTTGTCCACCACGGTCAGGCATTGCTCCTCCATGGGGACCTCGATGACCGTGTAGTCCCGCCCGGAGAGCTCCTGCATGGCGTCTTCCCACTGCTTCCGGATGTCCGGATCCTCGTGGGTGGCCCACATGTTCTCGAGCAAGATGATCGCGTCGGGCGCGAGCGCATTCAGGCGGTGCCGGCCCAGCAGGGCCTGCTCGTTGAACGCGACTACCACATTGGTCTCGTCGCCCCAATTGGTGACCTCGTGGTCGCCCACGCGGATGCGGATGCCCGAGGCTCCCGCGGGGTTGCGTGGGGGGGGCTCCACCTCGGCGGGAATGATCTCCACCGTCCACACGCCGTTGCCCATCTTGGCGGAGACGCCTCCGAAGATCTGGCCGCACTTCTGCGCGCCCTCGCCGGAGTCGGAGACGATCTCGACGGAGAGATCGGAGACCGTGCGTACGGACACCTCACGTTCCGCCAGCGCCGAAGCGCCGACGGTCGCTAGCTTCATCGCCATCCTTCCCCCAGAGGAAGAGGGTCGGTTTGTTTATGCAGCCTCACGGCCACTGGCCCAGAAAGAAGCTATCCGGAGCCGTCATTGAGGGGTGTCGGGAGGTAAAGGGCCCGCCGGGTGGGGATTCTGATGAGGAAAACGTGGGGGAAAACCCTACCGCGTCGCGCGTTCCGAGGGGGTGTCCGGAACCCCCTCGAAGAGCACCCGGACGTCGGGGTCCAGGACGACCTCCCGCGCGGGACCCGTGGCCGGCAGATGGAACGTCTGTTCCCGTTCCGTCAGCTCGATCCTCCGCCTCACCACCGAACCTCCGTCGAGGCGTAACTCCACGTCCAGCGGGACGCGGAACGTGGGCCAGGCCGCGTCCTGGAGCTGCCGCGCGGTGAGCACGATCTCACCCGCGGAAGCGTCCCATCGATGGGCAACCTGGAGCACCGGGTATCCGGGCTCTTCGAGCCACTGCCGGAAGTACCAATCGAGAGACTGGCCCGACACCTCCTCCAGGGCCCTCCGCAGATCGTCCGTAGTGCTGATCGAGCCCGCCGAGCGGCGATACCAGGTGCGGATCCCACGGAAGAACGCGTCGTCACCGACGAGTCCGCGGAGCATGTGGAGGACCCACGCACCCTTTCCATAGTTGTTGTCGTTCAGGAGGGCGAAGAGATCCCGCTCCCCCCTGTCGATCACGGGCCGGACTACGTCGCGGGACGCGAGCACCCGTCGCCGGTCCTCCTCCATCCTTCGGCGGAAGTCGGCCACGCCGTCGGCGTGCTCGAAGAAGAGGTAGCCGAAGTACGTGGCGAACCCTTCGGCGAGCCACAGCTCGGGCCAATCCGCCTCCGTGACGGAGTCGCCGAACCACTGGTGCGCCGTCTCGTGCGAGACGGTGCCCTCGATATCACGGCCGGAGGCGAGCGCCCTCTCGCTGTAGAAGATCGCCGACGCGTTCTCCATCCCTCCGAACCGCGTGGCGGCCTGGACGTGCGCCAGCTTCTCGAACGGGTAGGGGCCCACCAGATCCGTGTAGAAGTCCGCCATCTCGGCCGCCCGCCGGAACGATGTGCGGGCCTGTGCCGTGTCCTCCGGGTACAACCACGCGCTCACCTCGACGCACCCGTCGGAGCGGGGAGAGACCGGCGCGGCTCCGCACGCCGCGAGCCCCAGGGGAAGGATCTCGAAGCGGGCCCCGCCGAAGACCATGTTGTACGTGGAGATCGGGACGCTCGTGCTCCACGTCCACGTCACTCGGGGCGCGCCATCGGGCGCGGGCGGCCCGGGCTCGCCCGAAACCAGAGGGACGCCGTTTCCGACCACACGCCATCCGTCCTGCGCGTGCATGGTGAGCGTCACCGTCGCCTTGTCCGACGGGTGGTCCACCGATGGGAGCCAGAAGCGCGCCCGGTTGGGCCAGTTGTCGACGAAGGCCGCGGCGCGACCATGGACATCGTTTCCGAGGATGAGCCCGTCGTCGGGAGTACCGGCGTAGTCGACCAGCACGGTCAGGGTGTCGGCCGGTCCCGCACCGGCCGGCAACGGCACCGTGAGCCTGCCGTCGGCGTGGCGTGCCTCCACCTGCGTTCCGTCGACGCGAACGTCGAGCACGGCGAGCCCGCTGAGGTCGAGGACCGCGGCCCTCACGCCTTCCCGCGTGGGGCGCAGCGTGAGCGTCGCCGAGCCGTCCACCGAGACGCCTCCGGGGCCCGGAAGGCCCACGACCGCCTCGTAGTGGATCACGTCCACGTCTCCGTACGTGCCGGCCGGCGCCGCCCTCCCTGCCTGGATGGGCGCCGGCTCCTCCCCCCCGGCCCGGGTGCGCGTCGGCCCGGCGGTCCCTGGGCGGGTCGGGCCGGCGCAGGCCGCGGCGAGCGCCGCCAGCGCGATCGCCCCGGAAGCGCCGAGCGGGATCCACCGCCGCGCGGCGGCGCGCCGTTCGGGGCCTTGCCGCCCGGTCCCGCCTCCGCGCCTCATGGCTGCCGCGTCATCCCGGCGTTGCGCTCCCACCGCTCGAACCACGCGGCCCTTTAGGCTCGTCGCCCCCCCGCACCACCTGCTCGACCCGCCCGAGAAGGGTATCCTCGCCTGCCTTGCTCGCCCCGAATAGCCCGTCGTCGCTCTCGCCGGACTCCATGCGCTCCACGGCCGCGTGCAGGTTGAGCCAACCGTCGAAGCGCTCACTCCACCGCACCACCGAGTAGAACAGGCGGGGGCGACGGCCGCCTCCCGCGATCAAGTCGAGCACGAGCGCCCCCGTGGACAGCGTGATGACGGCGACATCCTTCATGCCGTCCAGCCAGAGCTTGAGCTGGAAGATCAGGAAGTCGCGGAGCGTCACGCTCCGCGTCGCCGTCATCAGGGGTCGTCGCGTTCGCCGGGCCATCCCGCAATCTGGCACATCGCTGCCGCGCCCGCACCCCAACCCGTAGGGCACACCCGGGGTCATGTGGAATGGGCACGCGTCCGGGCAGGAACCTTGCCCGGCCGTCGACGTACAGAACCGATTCGCCGGCTTGCTTCGACCCTCCGTACCTCCCCGCCATGCGACCTCCGTCCCCAGCCCGTCGCACTCTGGCGGCCCTCGCCGTCGCCGTGCTCGCGCAGCAGGCTCCGGGGCCTCGGCCCGGCGAGGCGGCGCGGCCCGGCCGGCCCACGATCGACGAGGCGGAGGGCCTGGCGCTCCGCTTCCCTCCGGCGGACGAGCCGCCCGGGAGGCACGCGTTCTACTGGACGAGAGCCGTGTACTCGGGCGGTCGCGGCAGGCGCTGGGGCTGGGACGCACCGGCGTGGGCGACGGATTTCCCCAAGGGGGACCGGCAGTTCCTGATCGTGCTCGAGCGCCTCGTCCGCCTCGACGCCTACGACTTCGAGAACGCGGTCGCCCTGGACGATCCGGACCTCCGCCGCTTCCCGATGATCTACGCCGTCGAGGTGGGATTCATGGACCTCACCCCGGACGAGATCCACGGCCTCCGCGACTACCTGAACGCGGGTGGGCTCCTCGTCGTGGACGACTTCTGGGGCACCCGCCAGTGGGACCGGTTCGAGCGGAACATGCACCTGGTCCTCCCGGGCCGCCCGATCGTGGACATCCCGCTCAGCCACCCGCTGTTCAGCACTTTCTACGACATCACCGAAGTGAAGCAGGTCCCCAACGTCGGCAACGCACGCCGGATCACCTACTTCGGACAGGGGTCCACCTGGGAGCAGGACGGGTACGTCCCGCAGGTCCGCGGGATCCTCGACGACCGGGGTGAGATCATGGTCCTCATCCACTGGAACACCGACCTGGGAGACGCCTGGGAATGGGCCGAGGACCCGATGTACCCGCTGGAGTACTCGACCTACGCGTACGAGATGGGCGCGAACATGATCGTCTACGGCATGAGCCACTGAGCGGACCGCATGGACGGCCTCTTCGAGCTCCTCTTCAAGTATCGCCCGCTGGTCTTCGAGCAGGGCGACTTCGCGTTCGTCGCGCCCGGAGGGCTCCGCGTGGCGCTCGTGGCCGTGGCGCTGGTGGCGGCCGGCACCGTGGCGACCTACACCCTGGCCGGCGGACGGGCCCGCCGCGGGGAGCGCATGGCGATGGCCGCGCTGCGCGTCACGCTGCTCGGGGTGCTGCTCTTCTGCCTGCTCCAACCGGCGCTGGTCCTGTCCACGGTAGTCCCGCAGCAGAACTTCGTGGGCATCCTCGTGGACGATTCGCGGAGCATGCGGCTTCCCGACGCGTCCGGACGACCGCGATCGGCGTTCGTGGCCGAGGCGTTCACGCCGCGTGGGAGCGCGCTGCTCGAGGAGCTCTCCGAGCGCTTCACGTTGCGCTTCTTCCGCTTCTCGTCCGACGCCGTCCGCATGGACGGTCCCGGTGAGCTGGCCTGGAGCGGCACCCACACGGACCTGCCCGGAGCCCTGGACGCAGCGCGCGAAGAGCTCTCGGGCGTCCCCCTGTCCGGGCTGATCCTGGTCACGGATGGTGCCGACAACGGGCGACGCCCTCTGACCGAGGCCCTCGTCCCCCTCCAGGCCGCGGGGATCCCGGTGTTCACGGTGGGGATCGGCGAAGAGACCATCTCCCCGGACATCGAGGTCGGGCGCGTCGAGCTGCCTCGCGCGGTCCTGGACGGGACGACGCTCCTCGTGGATGTCGTGGTGACCCAGACGGGCCTAGGTCGGCGCACCGTCCCGATCATCGCGGAGGACGACACCCGCCTGCTCGCGGAGGAGCAGATCGAGCTCGGCCCCGACGGGGAGCCCGTGGTCGCCCGCGTGGGATTCCGGCTCGAAGCGGCGGGACCCCACCGGGTGCGATTCCGGATCCCCGTGCAGGAAGGAGAACGCGTGGACCGCAACAACGCCCGCGAGGTCCAGATCGAGGTCAGCGGTGCGCGCGAGAAGATCCTCTACTTCGAGGGCGAGCCCCGCTTCGAGGTGAAGTTCCTCCGGCGGGCCGTCGCCGACGACGAGAACCTCCAGCTGGTGGTCCTCCAGCGCACCGCCGAGAGCAAGTTCCTCCGCCTCGACGTGGACGACGCCGAGGAGCTGCTGGGGGGCTTCCCGCGGTCGAGGGAGGAGCTGTACCGCTATCGGGCGCTCGTCCTCGGAAGCGCGGAGGCCTCGTTCTTCTCGCACGACCAGCTCCAGATGATCGCCGACTTCGTCTCCGAGCGGGGCGGCGGCCTCCTCACGCTGGGAGGCCGTACGTCGTTCGCCGAAGGGGGGTGGAGCGGGACGCCCGTCGAGGAGGTGCTCCCCGTGGTCCTCGGCGAGCCGTCGGGGAACCTCGAGGGACTCCTGGCCGAGGTGAAGGTGCAGCCCACGCCCGCGGGCGCCGCACACCCCGCGCTCCAGCTGGGCGCGGAGGGCGACGACCCCCGCGCGCGCTGGGACTCCCTGCCCCCGGTGACCGTGGTCAACGCCGTCTCCGACGTACGGCCGGGCGCCACGACGCTCCTGACGGGGAGGAGCCCGTCGTTGGCGGCCGACCAGGTGGTGCTCGCGGTCCAGAGGTACGGGCGGGGAAAGTCGCTGGCGTTCACTCCGCAGGACTCGTGGCTCTGGCAGATGCACGCCGACGTTCCGCTGGAGGACCAGAGCCACGAGACGTTCTGGCGCCAGATGATGCGCTGGCTGGTGGACGGCGTGCCGCGGCGGGTCGCGGCCACGCTCGAGCGCGAGCAGGTCGAGCCGGGGGAGCGGGTCCGCTTGGTGGCCACGGTCGGCGACTCCACGTACATCGAGGTGAACGACGCCACGGTCGTGACCCGCGTCCTGGATCCCACGGGCGTGATCACGGAGGAGCCCGCGTCGTGGGTCGTGGAGCGTGACGGCCAGTACGCCGTGGAACTCGAGCCGGGTAACGAAGGTGAATACGAGATCGAGGTGACCGCGAGCCGCAAGGGGGAGCTCATCGGCTCCGACACGCTCTGGCTTCACGTGGCGCCGTCCGAGGAGGAGTTCTTCGGGGCCGGCCGCCGCACGGATCTGCTCGAGCGCATCGCGAGGGAAACCGGCGGACAGGCCTACACGCCCGAGACGGTGTCCACGCTCCCGGACGACATCACGGTCACGGGAGCGGGGGTAACGCTCGTGGAGGAACGCGACCTCTGGGACATGCCGATCTCCTTCCTGGTCATGCTCGCGCTCATGGCCGCCGAGTGGGGTTGGCGCCGCAGGAGGGGGCTCGCGTGAGATCCGCCCTCGCCGTCGCGTTCCCGCTCGCCGTCGCGGCGACGCTCGTCGCCGCGCCCGTCGCTTCGCCGGCCTCCGCGCAGGTTACGCGTGCCTTGATCGTGGTGGGCCTCGGAGGCACCGACGAGTACCGGCGCGACTTCGGCGCATGGGCCTCCGAGCTGCACGAGGCACTCACGGAGCGGTACGGTCTGAGCGAGAAGGACGTCGTGGTCCTCTCGGAGCGCCCGGACGAGCTACCCGGCGTGGCGCGCGCCCGCTCCACGCTGGAGGAGGTCCGCTCCACCCTGTCTTCGCTGGCCCAGGCCTCCGGCGCGGAGGACCGCATCCTGGTCGTGCTGATCGGCCACGGCACCGCCCAGGGCGACGACGCGCGGTTCAACCTCCCGGGACCCGACCTGTCGGCGAGCGAGATGTCCCTCGCGCTCACGCCGTTCACGACCCAGACCGTGGCCATCGTACACACGGGAAGCGCGGGCGGGGGCTTCGTCGCGCCCCTCGCGGGGCCGCGCCGCGTCGTGCTCTCGGCGACACGCACGGCGCGCGAGCGCAACGCCACCGAGTTCGCACGGTACTTCGTCGAGTCGCTCTCCGGCAACGGCGCGGATCTCGACAAGGACGGCGGCGTCTCGCTCCTCGAGGCGTTCACCTACACGAGGGCCGAGGTGGCGCGGCACTACGCCGAGCAAAACGAGTTGCTCACCGAGCACGCCGTGCTCGAGGACGACGGTGACGGAAGCGCGAGCCCGGACCCGGGCCCAACGGCCTCCGACGGGCGTCTGGCCGACGCGTTCCGGTTCCGCGCCTCCGCAGTAGCGGAGTCGCGAGTGACGGACGATCCCGTGCTGGCGCGGTTGTACGGGGAACGCCAGGAGATCCAGGAGCGCATCGACGGACTCCGGGCGCACCGGGCGAACATGACCCAGGAGCGCTACGACGAGGCACTCGAGGCCCTCCTCGTGGAGCTGGCCTTGAAGATCCGGGAGATCCGGGCCCGCGAAGGAGGTGGGACGTGAGGCACACCGGGGCCACCCCATGCTCACGGTCGTCGCGGATCCCGCGGCCCGGACGCCGGTTCCGGACCGCGGCGCAAGCGCTCGCCCGTGCGCTCGCGCTTCCTTGCGTGCTCGCCGCTGCCGGTGTCTCCCTCGCCGCGGCCGGCGTTTCCGTCGCCGCGCAGGAGCACCCGGAGGCCCGCGCGGCGCTCCGCTCGGGTGCGTACGAGGACGCCGTCACCGGGTTCCGGCGTATCCTCGCGCGGGACCCCGCCTCCGCCGAGGCGCGTCGCGGCCTCGTGGAGGCGCTGGCCACGCTCGGTCGGCTCGGAGAGGCGGAGCGAGCGGCCCGGGAAGCACCCGACCCGGCAACCTCGGCCAACGCGCTCGGCGAGGTGCTCGTCCTGCAGGGCAGGCTGGACGAGGCGGAGGCGGCGTTCCGCCAGGCGGCCGAGCACCCAGGTCCCGATCGGCTCACCGCGCGCGCCAACCTGGCCGAGCTCCTCTGGCGCGGGGGACGCGTGGACGAGGCGATCCGCCGCTTCGACGCGTTCATCGACGTGTACAACGGCGCGCCCCCCGGCCGCCTGAGCGCCCGCGATCTGGTGGCGGTCGGGAGGGCCGTGCACGCCCTGGGGCGGCGCGACCCCGCGCTCTTCCAGGACGCGCTTCGCGCGTTCGACGAGGCTGCGGCGGCCGATCCCGGGTGGGGCAAGCCGTCCGTGCGGGCCGGCGAGCTGTTCCTGGAGAAGTACCAGAGCCCCCAGGCGCAAGCCGAGTTCGAAAAGGTGCTCGAGCGGAACCTCCACGACCCCGGAGCACTGCTCGGAATGGCGCGCGCGCTCGATTTCGACGGCAAGGGCGCAGCGAAGGACCGCCTGGACGCGATCCTCCGGGTGAACCCCGACCATGAGGGCGCTCACGTCCTCCTCGCGCGCATGCACCTGACGCGCGAGGACTTCGACCGGGCCCGCTCGGAGGCGGAGCGGGCGCTCGGCGTGAACCCGTCATCGCTCGAGGCCCTCTCGATGGTGGCGGCCGTGCAGTACCTCTCCGACGACCTGGCGGGCTTCGACGCCACGCGACGCCGGGCGCTCGCCCTGAACCCCCGCTGGTCGGGCCTCGACGCCACGGTGGCGGAGCTGGCCGGGCACGTACGCCGGTACCAGGACGCGGTCGCGCGGGCCCGGGTCGCCGTGGCGCTGGACTCCGCGGACTCGCGCGCCTGGGGCCTCCTCGGCATGAACCAGCTCCGCACTGGGCGCGTGTCGGAGGGACGGGCCTGCCTGGAGCGCGCGTTCGCGGGTGATCCCTACAACCCGTGGTTCAAGAACAGCCTCGACCTGCTTGACACGTTCGAGCGGTTCGAGACCGTGCGGACCGAGCACTTCGAGCTGTTCCTGCACGGCACCGAGGCGGAGCTGCTGGCGCCCTGGGTCTCGGAGGTGGCCGAGGAGGCGTACGATTCGCTCTCGGCCCGCTACGGGGTCGAGCCTCCCCTGCCCATCCGCGTCGAGATGTTCCCGAGTCACGCGGACTTCTCGGTCCGCACGCTCGGAGAGACGGGGTTCGGCGCGCTCGGCGTCACGTTCGGGAGTCTCCTGGTCATGGACTCCCCCGCCGCGCGCACGCGAGGCGAGTACAACTGGGCGTCGACGCTCTGGCACGAGCTCGCCCACGCGTTCCATCTGGGGATGACCGACCACCGGGTTCCCCGCTGGTTCACCGAGGGCCTCGCCGTGCACGAGCAGCATCGGGCCCGCGAGGGTTGGGGGCACCAGCCGACGGTCCCGTTCCTCCGAGCCTTCCTGGACGGTCGCCTGAGGAAGGTCAGCGAGCTCGACGACGGCTTCATGCGGCCCGCCTATCCCGAGCAGGTGATGTTCTCGTACTACCAGGCTTCGCTGGTCTTCCAGCTCCTCGAGGAGCGCTACGGCTTCGACGAGGTGCGCGCGATGCTCGACGGGTATGGGCGAGGGAGGAGCACGGACGCTCTGCTCGCCTCGGTGCTGGGGACGACGGCGGAGCGCTTCGACGAGGAGTTCGAGCGGTACGTCCGGGCCCGGTTCGCCGGGCCGATCCGGGCCCTGGCCCCCGTGGGCGAATCGCTCCCGGCCGAGGCGACCACGGAGGACCTGGAATCGTTCGTGCGCAGCCACCCCGGGAACCTTTCGGGGCGGATCCGGCTGGGGGCGCGGCTTGTGGAGGAGGAACGCTACCGGGAGGCGCGGCCGCACCTCATCGAGGCCCTCCGCATGTTCCCCGAGTACGGCGGACCCGACAGCCCGTACCTGTACCTCGCGCGCATCCACGCGGAGGAGGGGGATCCGGAGCGTGCCGCCGCGGCGCTCGCGCGCATCAACGCGCTGTCGGAGTCGCACTACGACGCGCTGATCGAGCAGGCCAGACTGCTGGAAGGGCTCGGCCGCTCGCCGGAGGCGCTCGGGGTCCTCCAGAAAGCCGTTCAGGTCTACCCCTACGAGGTGGAGCTCCTGAAGCGCGTGGCCGAGCTGGCCGCGGCCAACGGCCAGCACGCGCTCGCGGTGCGGGCGCGCCGGGGGGTTCTCGCGCTGAATCCGGTGGACCGCGCCGACGCGCTCTATCGTCTGGCCGTCGCCCAGAAGGACTCGGGTGACCGGGACGGCGCCAGGCGGACCGTGCTCCGCGCGCTCGAGATCGCGCCCAACTTCGAGCCCGCGCTGGAGCTCCTGCTGGCGCTGCGGGGCGGAGGAGGAACGTCATGACCGCGACGTCCCGTCTGCTCCTCGCCCTCCTGGTCGGAGGCGCGCTCCTGGCTGCCGGGGGCGGCACGCCGCGGCAACCCGCCGGCTCGAACCGCCAGGATCTCGAGAGCCTGAACGCCCCCTATGACGGGAAGGTCCACTTCGTGCGCATCCGGTACGAGCCGCGGACCATGGGCGGACTGTTCGGATCCGGCTTCCGGCGCGGCCGCGGAGGCCGTGAGCCCATGTGGGCCCACGACTACCCGCGGGGGGAGCGCAACTTCATGAGGATCCTCCAGGAGGTCACGTACGCGGATCTCCTGGTGGACGGCTCCAACATCCTCACGCTCGACGATCCGCGGCTCTTCCAGTACCCGATCGCCTACATCGTCGAGGTGGGCGCGTGGGAGCCCACCGACGAGGAGGCCGCCGCCCTCGGCACCTACCTGCGCAAGGGAGGATTCCTCTTCGTGGACGATTTCCGGGACTACCGGAACCTTCGGAACTTCGAGATCCAGCTCCGGCGGGCGCTGCCCGGGGCCCAGCTCATCGAGCTCGACGCGAGCCACGAGATCTTCGACTCGTTCTTCCGCGTCGACCCGCAGGCCGTCATCCCACCCTACGGCCCCCGGACCCCCGTCTACTACGGGGTCTTCGAGGGCAACGACCCCGAGGGGCGGATGCTGGCCATCGTCAACTTCGACAACGACCTCTCCGAATACTGGGAGTACAGCGACCGCGGCTACTACCCGATCGATTTGTCCAATGAAGCCTACAAGCTCGGTGTCAACTACATCATCTATGCCCTCACGCACTGACATGACCGAAGCCGTACCCTTCGAGGCTCCCGACGATATCGCCCTCGCCGACCGCATGAGCCGCGGCCGGGAGCAGATCGTCCAGGAGCTGCGCAAGCTCATCGTGGGCCAGGACGAGGTGATCGAGCAGGTCCTGCTCACGCTCTTCGTGGGCGGCAACAGCCTGCTCGTGGGCGTCCCGGGGCTCGCCAAGACGCTCCTGATCCACAGCGTGGCGCAGGTCCTGGATCTCCGGTTCTCACGCATCCAGTTCACCCCGGACCTCATGCCCTCGGACATCACGGGTACGGACCTCATCCAGGAGGATCCCGCGACGGGCCGGCGCGAGATGGTGTTCGCTCCGGGGCCGGTGTTCGCCAACATCGTGCTGGCCGACGAGATCAACCGGACCCCGCCGAAGACCCAGGCGGCGCTCCTCGAGGCGATGCAGGAGCACCGGGTCACCGTCCAGGGGCGCACGTACACGCTGGACGAGCCGTTCTACGTCTTCGCGACGCAGAACCCCATCGAGCTGGAGGGGACCTACCCACTCCCGGAAGCCCAGCTCGACCGGTTCATGTTCGAGATCGTCATCGAGCACCTCTCGCGCGCCGAGGAGATGGAGGTGGTGCGCTCGACCACGGGCATTCTCGAGCCCGTGTTCAGCCACGCGGTCACGGGACCCGACCTGGTCGCGTTCCAGAGGCTCGTCCGGCGGGTGCCGGTCTCGGACGAGGTCCTCGAGTACGCGGTGGACCTCGCGCGCGCGAGCCGCCCCGGGCCCGCGTCCCCCGAGTTCGTGCGGAAGTGGGTGGCCTACGGCGCGTCGGTCCGCGCCGCCCAGTACCTCGCGCTCGGCGCGAAAGCCCGCGCCGTGACCCGGCGGAGGGACCATGTGACGTTCGAGGACATCCGCGCCCTGGCGCATCCCGTACTCCGCCACCGCGTGCTCACGAACTTCCACGCCGAGTCCGAAGGGCGCACGCCGGGCGAGCTGGTGGACATGCTCCTGGACGAGGTCCCCGTGCCCTCGTCGGGGATGTAGGACGCGATCGATGGCCGTCCGTAGCCGCGTCCGCGCCGCCGCTGCCGGCGCCCGGTTTCTCGATCCCGCCGTCCTGGCGCGGATCGACAACCTGGAGCTCCTCGCGCGCACGGTCGTGGACGGATTCCTGGCGGGGCTGCACCGCTCGCCGTACCTGGGCTTCAGCCTCGATTTCGCCGAGCACCGGCAGTACATGCCGGGGGACGATATCCGGCGCATCGACTGGAAGCTCTTCGGGCGCACGGATCGCCACTACATCAAGCTCTTCGAGGCGGAGACCAACGCGAACTTCGCCGTCCTGCTCGACGTGTCCCGCTCGATGGAGTACTCCAGCGGAGGGATCACCAAGCTCGACTACGCGCGCTACCTGGCCGCGGCGCTCCTCTTCTTCTCGAGCCGTCAGCGCGACCGGGTCGGACTGGTCACGTTCGACGACCGCGTCGTCGAGTACGTACCCCCGTCCATGAAGAACATGGACACGGCGCTCCACGTGCTCGACCGGGCCACGGCGAGCAGGCGGGGAAGGCTCCGCCCGCCGCTGCTCACCGTCGCCGAGCGCATGGGCCGCCGGGGCATCCTCGCCCTGGTCTCCGACTTCTACGAGGAGCCCGACACGGTGACGCAGGCGGTGGTGCCCCTCCGCGCGCGCGGCCACGACGTCATCGTGTTCCACGTCCTCGACCCCGCCGAGCTGACGTTCCCGTTCCAGGATCCGGCCGGGTTCGAGGATCTGGAGACGGGTGAGCAGATCCCCGTGGTTCCGGCCAAGCTGCGCGAGGACTACCGACGCCTGGTGCGCGTCCACCTCGACGAGCTCGAGCGTCGGTTCGTGGGAGCCGGGATCGACTACCGGGTGATGGACACCTCGGAGCCCCTCGACCGGGCCCTCTTCGCGTACCTGGTCGCGCGCGAGCGACTGAGCAGGGTGTGATGAGCCTGACGTTCCTCGTCCCCCTGTTCCTGTTGGGGCTGGCCGGGATCTCGATCCCGATCATCGTTCACCTCACGCGGCGCCAACGGCGCCACCTGGTCGCGTTCCCGTCGCTCATGTTCCTGGAGAAGATCCCGTTCCAGGAGCAGCGGAGGAGGCGCATCCAGCACTGGCTCCTGCTCGTGATGCGAGCGCTGGCGCTGGGCCTGCTCGCCGTCGCGTTCGCTCGCCCGTTCCTCGACGAACCCGGGATCGCGGCGGCCGGCGCCGCCGGCCCCACCGAGGTGGTGGTGCTCGTGGACCGCTCGTACAGCATGGGCGCTTCCGGGCGCTGGCCCAACGCTCTCGACGCCGCGCGGACCGTCGTGGGGCGCCTCGGACCGCTCGACCGGATGAGCCTGGTCTTCTTCTCCCAGGGCGCCGACGTGACGCTGAGATCCACCTCGGACGGGGCGCGCCTCCGGGGCGCGCTCGACACGGCGAGCGTCGGCTGGGGCACGACGCGGTTCGGTCCCGCGCTCAAGGTCGCACAGACGATCCTGGAGGAATCGGAGCTCCCCGCCGGCGAGGTCGTCCTCGTCTCCGACTTCCAGCGCACCGGCTGGCGCGGTGACGAAGGCGTGCGGCTCCGGGCGGGTACCACCCTGACCCCGGTGTCCGTCCGCGACGCCGACCCCGAGAACGTCCGGGTGGCCGATGTGTCGCTGCTCCGCCGGGCCGAGGAGGGACGCGAGCGCGTGACCCCCACGGCGCGTCTGGTGCGAACGGGGGGCAGCGGCGTCGCGCAGCTCGAAGTCTCACTCGAGCTCGACGGCCAGCGGATCCAGTCGCGCACCCTGCGCCTGGAGCCGGGGGAGGCGGCCTCCGTGCCCTTCGCCCCGTTCACGGTCTCGCTTCCGCACACGCGGGGGACGGTCCGCGTCTCAGGCGACGCCCTCGCCGCGGACGACGCCCGCCACTTCGTGCTGTCCCCGGGGGCGGCGCTCACGGTCGCGATCGTGGAGGGTGGCCGGGCAAGCCGCGACGCGTCGCTCTACGTCCGCCGCGCGCTCGAGACGACCGGGGACGGACGCTTCGCCGTGCGGGTCCGTCGCGGCGACGGCGTGCGCGCGGCGGATCTCGACGGCGCCGGCGTGCTCGTGCTGAACGACGCTCGCCTCGACGGCGCCTCCGCGGAGATGGTCCGCGGGTTCGTCGAGGAGGGCGGCGGCCTCCTGATCGTGGCGGGCGAGGCGGCGTCGTGGCCGGCGTCGGCAGCCGAGCTGCTGCCGGGCGCTCTGGGCCCCGTCGAGGACCGCGAGCCGGGGCGCGGAGGCCGGCTGGGGCACCTGGAGTACGATCACCCGGTGTTCGACGTCTTCGCGAGCCCCCGGAGCGGGAACTTCGGCGTGGCTCGGTTCTTCCGGGCACGCGCGTTCACGGCGCACGACTCGGCGCGCGTGCTGGCCCGGTTCGACGACGGCACGGTCGCGATGGCCGAGCGGGGCGTGGGAAGGGGCGTGGTGGCGGTCTGGACGTCCACGCTCGACGCCTTCTGGAACGACCTCGCTCTCCAACCGGTGTTCCTCCCGTTCGTGCACCGGCTCGCCGAGCACCTGGGTGGACGGACCGACGCGCTCTCCTCACTCACGGTCGGTCAGGTCGTCGACCTCGCGGACCCTGACGCTCTCGAGACCGCCGGGCTCGCCTCCGACGAGGCGGCCCTCTTCGAGGCGGGCGGCGAGCAGATCGCACTCACTCCGTCCGGAGCCACCGTGCGCGTCGCCGCCCGGACCGAACACCGGTACCTGCCCCTGAACGAGGCGGGCTTCTACGTGGTGCGGCCGCCGGGGCGCGAGCCCGATCGCCCCGTCACGCTGGCGGTGAACGTGGACCTGGAGGAGTCCGACCTCGAGGGGCTCGACCCCGCAGAGATGGTCGCGCAGATCGTGGTCCCTCCTTCGGAGTCCACCGCCGGGCCGACGTTCGAGGCGGCCGAACTCCGCCGTGAGGATCGGGAACGCAGACAGGGGTTCTGGAGGTACCTGCTCTTCGTTGCGTTGGCGCTCTTCCTGGCGGAGACGGGGATCTCCAACTGGATGTCGCGGCGGAGTGCGGCAACGTAGCATGCTCGGTTCGCGAACGCGGGGGGACGGGATGAGCGACGAGAGACTCCACGGCCGAGTGGAACGCCTGGTGCACGAGGCGGAGCGCCGCTGGCGAATCCGGATCGCGCTGCACGGCGCCGCGATCACCCTGGGCGCGACGCTCGCCGCGCTCCTCGTGGCGGCCACGGTGCTGGAGCGCGCCCGCTTCGAGCCCTCCGCCGTCCTCTGGTTGCGCGCGCTCACGTGGGGGACGCTCCTCGTCTCCGCGGTCGCCTTGCTCGTGCGGCCCCTGCTCCGCAGGGTCACCGCGCGGCAGGTCGCGCTCTACCTCGAGGAGCACGAACCGACGCTGGATCTCGCGCTCGTGAGTGCGCTCGAGGCCGGCGCGGCCGACGCGGCCGACGCGGCGTCGCCCGCGCTGGCGGGCCGGCTCACCGTCACGGCGCTCGAGAGCGCCCGGCGCGTGGAGTACGGCAGGAGCGTGGAGCGGTCCGCGCTCTACCGGTTCGCCGGCATCCTCGTGGCCCTTGGGGTCGGGGGGCTCGCGTTCGCCGTGCTCGGGCCCACGCACGTCCGCAGCGGCCTGGCCGCGCTCCTGCTGCCGCTCCGCGACGCGGCCACGGTGAACCCCTACTCGATCGCCGTGAGCCCCGGATCGGTGACGATCGCGCGCGGCACGGACCAGCTCGTCACGGCCTCCCTCGGCGGGTTCCAGGCCGGCGAGGCGTCGGTGTTCACACGAACGGCCGGAGACGCGCAGTTCGAGCGGCTCAGCATGCTCCAGGTGGAGGACGGCTCCTTCGAGGTGCTCCTCCTCGGACTGGGCGAGCGCACAGAGTACTTCGTCGAGTCCACCGGGGTCCGCTCGCCCACGTTCGTCATCGACGTGGCCGACCTGCCCTACGTGGACCGTCTGGACCTGGTCTACCACTTCCCCCGCTACACGGGCCTCCCACCCCGCACGGTGGAGGACGCCGGTGACGTGGTGGCGCTCCCCGGCACGGTCGTCGAGGTCCGCGTCACGCCCACGCTGCCCGCGCCTCGCGGCGAGATCGTGCTGGACGACTCGAGCCGGCTCGCTCTGGGCGCCGGGGCGGACGGCGTTTTGACCGGCAGGTTCACCGTCGAGCGGCGCGGCTTCTACGCCGTCGAGCTGGCCCGCGACAACGGCCGGCTCGTGCCCGCGTCGCCCGAGTACGCCATCGACCTCCTCTCCGATCAGGAGCCTTCGGTCCGATTCACACGGCCCGGACGGGACACGCCCGCCTCACCCATCGAGGAGGTCTACCTCGAGATGGCGGCGAGCGACGACTACGGCATCGGGGACCTTCGGCTCGTGTACTCGGTGAACGGCGGCCCGGAGGACACGCTCACGGTCTTCCGCGGGACGGACTCACCCCTGGCCGATGTCTCAGCAGGTTACACGCTGTTCCTCGAGGAATGGCCCCTGGCGCCCGGCGATCTGGTCTCGTACTACGGCCTGGCTCGGGACAACCGGAGCGGAACCGGTGGCAGGACCGTTTCCACCGATATGTACTTCCTGAGCATCCGTCCCTTCGAGCGCGCGTACCGACAGGGAGAGGACCGGGGGGGCGCGCCGCAGGGCGGGGCGCAAGCCGGCTCCGAGTCGGCGCTCTCGGAGCTGCAGCGCCAGATCATCGCGGCCACGTTCAACCTCCTCCGCCAGCGTGATACCTACGACGCCGGGGAGTTCAGCGAGAACGTGGTCAGCGTGGCGCTGGCCCAGGGCCGGCTGAAGGACCAGGTGGGCACGCTCCTCGAGCGCATGGGCAACCGCGGTCTCGTGGAGACGGACCCGGGGTTCCGGGACGTCGCCGCCATCCTGCCCAGGGCCGCCGAGGCCATGACGCAGGCGAAGGAGCGGCTCGACGCCGAGGATCTCCGGGAGGCCATCCCCCACGAGCAGACCGCGCTCCGCTACCTCCAGCAGGCCGAGGAGACCTACGAGCGGTACGTGGTCGAGGGGGGCGGCCAGCAGGGCGGCGGCGGCGAGTCCGCGGCCGCCGAGGATCTGGCGGACCTCTTCGAGCTGGAGCTCGACAAGCTCAAGAACCAGTACGAGACCGTGCGCCGCGGCCAGCAGCAGGACGCCGACGACCAGGTGGACGAGACGCTCGAGAAGCTGAAGGAGCTCGCGCGCCGCCAGCAGCAGGAAGCGGAGCGGCAGCGCCGCAGGACCCAGTCCGGACAGGGCGCGGCGCAAGGTGGGAGCACGGCGCAGCGCGAGCTGGCCGAGGAAGCCGAGCAGGCCGCCCGCGAGCTCCAGCGCCTGGCTCGGGAGACCGGCGACGCGCAGCTTGAGGAGGCCGCCCGGCGACTTCAGCAAGCCGCAGAGTCCATGCGCCGCTCCGCGGCGGGTTCGGGAAACACGGCCTCGGCAGAGGCCGGAAGCGCGCTGGACCAGCTGGAGGAGGCAACGCGCCGGCTGCGGCAGGCGCAGGAGGACCGCGCCCGGCGCGACGCCGACGAGGCGCTGCGCCAGGTGGACGAGCTGGCCCGGCAGCAACGCAAGGTCCAGCGCGACGTCCGGGAGCTCCCCGAGGAGGGCGCGGCGCGGAGCCGGGAGATCGACCGGCTGCGGGAGCGCAAGGATCAGATGACCGAAGCCGTCGCCGGCCTCGAGCGGGAGCTCGACCGGGCCGCGTCCGTGGCCCGCGCCGAGCAACCCGAGGCCGCGCGCGAGCTCCAGGAGGCGGCGGATCACATCCGCGAGTCGAAGCTCAAGGAGAAGCTCCAGTACTCGAAGGGCACGATCGAGCAATGGGAGCCGGAGAGCGCGACCACGCTCGAGATGAACATCGAGGCGGACCTCCAGGCGCTCAGGGACCGCCTGGACGAGGCGTCCGCCGCAGCCGGGCAGCGCCAGGAGGACCCGCTCGAGCGCGCGCTCGAGGAGACCCGGGGCCTCGTGCGGGGCATGGAGGCCCTGGAGCGCCGGCTACAGCCCGGCGATCCCCGCGGCGGCCAGCCGCAGGGCGGCGGGGCCACACGCGGTGACCCGCGGCGGCTGTCCGGCGAGGAAGTCCGGCAGACGCGGCGGGAGATCCTGGAGCGCGCGCGGCGGGCGGGCGACCTCCGCGAGCGGCTCGTGGACGCGGGCTGGGAGGCCGCCGACCTCGACGCGGTGCTCGAGGCGATGGAGGGCCTCCAGCGCGAGGGCACCTACGCGAATCCAGCGCAGGTAGCCGATCTCCAGGAGGAGATCCTGGAAGCCCTGAAGCGCCTCGAGTTCGGCCTGCGCCGGGAGGTCGAGGGCACGGCCGAGCGGAGGGCCGCGTTGGCCGGCTCCGACGATGTCCCCGACGCCTACCGCAAGCTCGTCGAGGACTACTACCGCAAGCTCGCCGGGAGCGGGAGGGAGGGGGGGACGGGGCGGTAACGGAAGCCCGACGGGTTCGCCTCACCGAACTCGCGCAGCCGCCCCCAAGCGCTCGTCCGGACCGGCTATGAGGAGCGTATCCGACTCCACGAGCGGCGCGTCCGGATCGGGAAGCGCATGGACTTCGCCGTGCAGCACGTCGCGCACCCCCACCACCGTGATCCCCCACTTCCGGGGTAACTCCAGCGTCCGGAGGGAGCGCCCTACCCATTCCGACGGGACGGCCATCTCCTGAAGGCTGAAGCCCGGAGCCAGCGGAACGAAGTTGAGGAGAGACCCCGTGCAGATGCGTCGCCCCAGACGGATCCCCGACTCGCGCTCGGGAAAGACGGTCTCGGTGACGCCGATCTTCTCGATCAGCCGCGCGTGGACCTCCGAGATGACCTTCACGTAGACCTCCGCCACGCCCACCTCGCGGAGCACCAGCGCGGCCATGGCGCTCGCCGTGATGTCGCTGCCCGTGCTGACTACGGCCACATCGATGTCCTCCACCCCCAGGCGGCGAAGCGTACGCGGGTCACAGCCGTCTCCCACTACCGCGTGGGCCACGATATCCGCGACCGCCTCCACCCGCTCGGTGTCGGTGTCCAGGGCCACCACCTCGTGGCCGAGGCCGTACAGCGTTTCGGCCACGGCGGCGCCGAAGTTGCCGAGTCCGATGACAATGAAGCGCTTCATGTAGTCCTACCCGATGATGACGTCTTCCGTTGCGTGGCGGATCCGATCTCGCCGGCCGTTCCCGGGAGGCACCAGGGCCGCGGCTGCCGCCATGGGGCCTACCCGCCCCAGGTACATCAGCGCGATGATGGCCCCCTTACCTGCGGCGGAGAGCTCCGGGGTCATGCCCATGGAGAGCCCCACGGTGCCCAAGGCGCTCACGGCCTCGAACAGGACCGAGAGGAAGGGGTCGGCCGCGACCATTCCCCTCGACCGCACGGCCACGCCCATCTCCGTGGTCGCCAGAACCGAGACGGCGCACGCCAAGAGCACCGAGCCGGCCACCCAGAGAACGAGGGCTCTGCGCAGGGCGTCCTCGGGCAGGGAGCGTCCCGCCGCCCCCACCTCGTGCCGACCCCTGAGGTGGGACCACACCGCGAGCACGAGCACCGCGAACGTGGTCGTCTTCATCCCGCCCGCTGTCGAGCCGGGTGAGCCCCCGATGGCCATGAGGAGCATGGTCACCATGCCGGTCGCGGGCGCAACGCTGGCGTAGTCCAAGGTGTTGAACCCCGCGGTCCGTGCCGTCACGCTCATGAAGAGCGCATTGCATACGCGGTCCATGGGGGCCATGTCCGCGAGCGCCCCGTTCCACTCCAGCGCGGCGAACGTCACCCATCCTGCGCCCACGAGCACCCCCGTCGCGGTCAGAACGAGCCGAGTGTGGAGGGAGAGACGCCTCCGTCGTCCCCCCTCTCTCTCGCTCATGTAGCGCCGAAGCTCGGTGAGCGTGAGAAAGCCGATCCCGCCGGCCACGATGAGGAACATCACCACCGTGAGTGCGGCCGGCGACCCGGCGCTTCCCATCAGGGACTCGGAGAAAGTCGAGAAGCCGGCGTTGCAGAACGCGCTCACCGCGTGGAAGACGGCAGCCCACAGGGCGGTGGGCGCCCCCAATGTGGGGAGCCAGACCATGAAGAGGCCCAGTGCTCCAACCGCCTCGAACGTGAACGTGAAGACGATGACGCTCCGGAGAACGTGACGGAACTCCAGATCCGCGACCTCGTCGGGCCCTTGGCCCACAGCCGCTCGCTGCCGGAGGGAGACACGGCGGCCCATCGCGAGGATGACCACGGTGGTGAAGGTCAGGATCCCGAGTCCACCGAGTTGGATCATGGCCAGCAGATAGGCCTGGCCAAGCGGAGTGAACCGCGTGGCCGTGTCCACGACAATGAGCCCGGTGACGCACACCGCGCTGGTGGCGGTGAAGAGGGCGTCGAGCCAACTCAGTGGCTCACCCACGTACAGGGCAGGGATCGTCGCCAGCCCCACCGTTCCCACCGCGATGAGGCCGGCGAACGAGAGGAGGAGGAGACGGGCAGGGCTCATCCATTCGCCGGCCAGGATCCGAGCCAGGCGCCTCCGGTGCGGGACACCCCATAGCGCAAAGGGTCTGAAGGGGCTGGCCACCGATTGCCTCCTGTCGGAAGACAACCAGCTCACCGCACGCGCCCTCGTCGCACCCACAGAAGCGCCGCCCGGCACAGTGCCACGGCCAGCCGCTCGTCGAAGACGCCCGCGTGCGCCGGCAGGAGGTGGACATGCCACCGACCGTCGTCCGACTTGCCGACCACGGCTCCCCCGTCAGTGAAGACTCCGGCCGCTTCGGCTGCGCGTACGGCGTCATCCACCAGAAGCGAGTAGTGGGGCACCTGAGCCAACGCGTCGTCGGTCGGACGCACTCCGGGCCCGGGCTCCACGTGGAGGTGGGACAAGGGATCGTCGGGTAGCGCAAGGAAGCGCCCCGGCCGATCCAGTGGCGCGCCACGTAGCGCGCGGTGGTTCCACTCCACCCAGCGGTACCCCGCGACCTCCACGGCCACGGCCTCATCGAGCGCCCGGTCCGGCCGCGGGCCCAAAGCCCAGAGGTTCGGAGGGTTCATAGGACTTCCAGTGCGGCTGCGACGAGCGAGAGCGCCACGAGCGCCACGACGAGCGCGATCAGGATCCAGCAGGCGACGCGTTCCACTGTGGCCATCATGCTGCCGCGGGTCTCGTCCCAACCGGACTGCATACCGCCTGTCTCCGCTCAGGTCCAGGAGGAAGCTGGCTGTCCCGGCGTGAGCAACGCACAAGGACGGAGTCCGATGACATGAAGAGGACATTAAGAGCTGGGCGCTCGCCGGCGACCGCCCGGGGCGCTCCGAGATCTCGGATCGCTATGAGACGCCGGGAGTCTCCGCGGCAGGAAGGCGGAGCACGAAGACGCTCCCGCCGCCGTGCCTGGGGCGGTATTCCACGTCGCCCCCCTGGGCCCGCGCTGCTCCCCGGGCGATCGCCAGCCCCAGCCCTGTGCCCGGCACCGCAGCGGCGTTGGCACCCCGGTGGAACGGCTCGAAGATCCGAGTACGGTCCTCAGCAGGGACGCCGGCGCCTCGGTCTGAGACCTCGAACGTCAGAGACTCTCCGTCGCGCCCGACCGCCAGCTTCACCGGGGAGCCCGGCGGCGAGTGGCGCAGCGCGTTTTCCAGGAGGTTCACCAGCGCCTGAAGAGCTTGCACGAAATCGAACCGCCCGACGGGGACCTCGGCGCCCTCCGGAAGGTGGACCTGAATGGCATCCGCTCCGGGCAGGGCCCGGACGCGCTCCAGCGCCGCGCCGACCAGATCCTCCGCGGCGTTCAGCTCGAGGTGCGCAGGAGCCCCGCCTCCGCGGATCCTCGAGTAGTCGAGCAGGTCCGTGACGAACCGGTTGAGGCGGTCGGCCTCCTCCTCGATCACCGCAGCCAACTCGTTTCCCTCCGAGCGGATCTCGGCGGCCAGTGCCCGGATGGTGGTGAGTGGGGTGCGGAGGTCGTGGGACACACTGGCCAGGAGCGCATCCTTGAGGACATCGGCCTCACGCAGCGCCGCCACGTGGCGGGCGTCCTCGGCGAGACGAGCGATCTCCTCGGCGCGGTGCTCCGCGAGAGCCACCGCCCGCTGCTGGCGGTGGAAGAGCTCGGCGGCCACCGCCCCGGTGATGAGGAACGCAAGCAGGATCCACCACTCCAGCGGATTGTCGATGGCCAGCGTGTAATAGGGCGGGAGGAGGAAGAAATTGAAGAGGAGGAAGCTGGTCACTGCCGTCACCAAACCCACCAGGCGTCCCTCCCGCGCGCTCGCCCCCAGAACCACGAGCAGATACGCCAGCGCCATGTGGGCTTGATCCAGGGAGGCACGGAGGGTCCACAGCCCGAACGTGGCGGCCCCCGCCACGGCGATCCACAACGCCAGGCCCGGCAGTGGCCGGAGGGCACCCGCCAGCGTCGGCTTCATTCTCCCATCTCGAAGCGGTACCCCACGCCGGGCTCGGTGAGGATGAGGCGTGGACGGATCGCGTCGGGCTCCAGCTTGCGGCGAAGATTCGCGACGTACACCCGGAGGTACTGCTGAGGGTCCCCGCTGGACGCCGCCCATACTGCGCTGAAGAGCTGCCGGTGGGTGAGAGTCTTCCCGGCGTGGCGAAGGAACACGCGCAGCAGGTCCCACTCGGTGGGCGTGAGGTGGACGTCGTCGCCTCCCCTCTTCACGGTGCGCGCCCCCGGATCGATGATCAGGTCGCCCACGCGTACGGCCGCGCCCTCGCCGGGCGCCGCGCCCGTGCGTGCCCGTCGGAGCTGGGCGCGGACTCGGGCTACCAGCTCGGCAGGGCTGAACGGCTTGGTGACGTAGTCGTCGGCCCCTTCGTCCAGGAGGCGGATCTTCTCGGACTCGCCGTGGTGTGCGGAGAGGACGATCACAGGAGCCGTGGACCACTTGCGCAGCTCGGCGCACACCCACTGCCCGGGGCGGTCGGGAAGGCCCAGGTCCAGAACCACGAGGTCGGGGCGGTGGGCCGCGGCCAGGTCCACCGCTTCCGACGCGGTCGCCGCCTCGACCACGCGGTCGAACTCGGAGGCCAGCGCGTTCCGCAGCGCGCGCCGGATGTGGGGTTCGTCATCCACGACGAGGACGGTCCCGGACAAAGATGCCTCTGTCGACAGGTGGGAATCGGGGGCTACACCAAGCTCGGGCCAGGCGGAGCCGACCACCAGACCCCGACCGCTTCGCCGCGCGACCACCTCTCCGTGACCGCGGAGCAGGACATTAGATTTCCCCCCTTCCAGCACCCACCTGAGCCGACGCACGGCCATCCACCCATGAGCGGACCGCAGTTCATCTACCACATGCACCGCCTCTCGAAGATCGTCCCGCCGAAGCGGGAGATCCTCAAGGGGATCAGCCTGTCCTTCTATCCCGGCGCCAAGATCGGGATGGTGGGGCCGAACGGGTCGGGCAAGAGCTCGCTCCTCCGCATCATGGCCGGCGTGGATACCGACTTCCTGGGCGAGGCGTGGGCCGCGAAAGGCACGCGCGTCGGCTATCTGCCGCAGGAGCCCGTACTCGACCCTGGGCTGGACGTGAAGGGCAACGTGGAGCTCGCGGTGAAGGAGACGCGCGACCTGCTCCGCCGTTTCGACGAGGTCAGCATGAAGTTCGTCGAGATCTCGACCGACGAGGAGATGAACGCGTTGCTCGAGGAGCAGGCGAAGCTCCAGGAGCGTATCGACCAGACCGGCGCGTGGGAGCTGGACCGGCACATCGAGATCGCGATGGACGCGCTCCGCCTCCCGCCGGGGGACGCGGACGTGAGCACACTTTCGGGTGGGGAGAAGCGCCGCGTGGCGCTCTGCCGCGTGCTGCTCGAGCAGCCGGACCTGTTGCTCCTGGACGAGCCCACGAACCACCTGGACGCCGAGTCCGTGGCGTGGCTCGAGCACCATCTCACCGCGTTCCCCGGGACGATCGTCGCCATCACCCACGACCGGTACTTCCTCGACAATGTCGCCCAGTGGATCCTCGAGCTCGACCGCGGCGAGGGCATTCCGTGGAAGGGGAACTACTCGTCGTGGCTGGAGCAGAAGCGGGAGCGCCTCCGTGTCGAAGAAAAGCAGGAGTCGGCGCGGCAGAAGACGCTCGAGCGCGAGCTCGAATGGATCCACATGTCCCCGCGCGCCCGCCAGGCGAAGGGAAAGGCGCGATTGAGCGCCTACGAGGATCTGGTCAACGCCGACGAACGGGAGCGACTCCGTACGGCGGAGATCCTCATCCCGAAAGGGCCGCGTCTCGGCGACACCGTCATCCGTGCGCACGGGCTCACCAAGGGATACGGTGAGAGCCTCCTCATGGAGGACTTGTCGTTCGACGTGCCGCCCGGCGCGATCGTGGGGATCATCGGGGGAAACGGCGCGGGCAAGACCACGCTCTTCCGGATGATCGTCGGGCAGGAGAGGCCCGACGCCGGGTCGCTCGAGATCGGCCAGACCGTCCAGCTCTCCTACGTGGACCAGTCGCGCGAGGCGCTCGACGCCGAGAAGACCGTGTTCGAGGAGGTCACCGCCGGAGCGGACGTGCTCACCTTCGGTCGCGCCGAGGTGAACCCCCGTGCGTACCTCTCGTGGTTCAACTTCCGCGGCGCCGATCAGCAGAAGAGCGTGGGCGTGATGTCCGGCGGCGAGCGCAACCGCCTCCATCTGGCCAAGCTGCTCAAGTCGGGCGGAAACGTCATGCTCCTCGACGAGCCGACGAACGACCTGGACGTGGACACGCTACGGGCGCTCGAGAACGCGATCCTCGACTACGCCGGCTGCGTGATGGTGATCTCGCACGACCGTTGGTTCCTCGATCGCGTGGCGACGCACATCCTGGCGTTCGAGGGCGACTCGCGGGTGACGTGGTTCGAGGGCAACTACCACGAGTACGAGGAGGACCGGAGGCGCCGCCTGGGAGACGCGGCCGACCAGCCGCACCGCGTGAAGTACCGGAAGCTGGTGCGGAAATAGGGAGGGAGCGACCGGCCGCCGCCGGAACCGTGGATCCGCCGTCCAGCGCGGCTTGACGCGACGCCAGTCGAGCCCGATATCCCTGCTCATGGACGTCCACCGGGCCGTCGCGTATCGGGCCCTCGATGCCGTTCTCCTGCCTCGAGCCGCCGCTGACGCTCCAGCGGTGCGCCTCCCCCCGCGCAAACCAACCGTAGGAGACCGCTCATGCTCACCCTGAGCGTCCTGAAAGCGGACGTCGGTTCCATCGGCGGGCACCTCCGCCCCAGCGACGCGCTGCTTCGCGAGGTCACGCAGTTCGTCACGAAAGAGAGCCGAGGCGACCTCCTCAGCTCGAACGTCACCTACACGGGAGACGACATCGCCTTGCTGATCGTGCACCAGAAGGGCGTCGGCAACGAGGCGATCCACAAGCTCGCCTGGGATGCCTTCGTGGCCGGCACCGAGGTCGCCAAGGGCGAGGGGCTCTACGGCGCCGGACAGGACCTGCTCAAGGACGCGTTCTCGGGCAACGTCAAGGGTATGGGACCCGCGGTGGCCGAGATGGAGTTCGAGCCCCGTCCCAACGAGCCGTTCGTCGTGTTCGCGGCCGACAAGACGGATCCGGGCGCGTACAACCTGCCCCTCTATCTCGCGTTCGCCGACCCGATGCACTGCTCGGGCCTGATGCTGTCACCGAAGATGTTCAAGGGCTTCACGTTCACGATCATGGACGTCAGCCACGTCGAAGGTGATCGCGTGATCGAGCTGAGCACGCCGGAGGAGATCTACGACATCGCCTGCCTCCTGCGGGACAACGAGAGGTTCGTCATCGAGTCCATCCGCAGCCGGGACAACAACGACATCGCCGCGGTGGTCTCCACCACGCGGCTGCACAACATCGCCGGCGTCTACACCGGCAAGGACGACCCGGTGGCCATCGTCCGCGTCCAGGGCGGCTTCCCCGCGACCGGTGAGGTCTTGTCGCCCTACAGGATCGGCCACTTCGTCGCCGGGTTCATGCGCGGGAGCCATCAGGGCCCGCTCATGCCGATGCGGATGAACAGGCCCACGTCCTTCTTCGACGGCCCCCCGATGGTCTCCGCCGCCGCCTACTGCGTCAGCCCGGACGGGAAGCTCACCGAGGCCGTGGACGCATTCGACCACCCGTTCTGGGACCACGTGCGCGACAGGGTGTCCGCCAAGGCGATCGAGATCCGGCAGCAGGGCTTCTCGGGGTGCGCGATGCTCCACATGGACGAGCTGGAATACGGCGGCATCGTCAAGAAGATGGAGATCCTCGACAAACGGTTCGTCATTCGGAGCTGACCGCTCGGCGCGTGCGCGGCCCGTTGTCCCTCCCGCCCCGTGAGGCGATGTTGTTCGATCGCCGGGCCTCGGACCGGCGCTTGTGACGGGCACCCCGGCCGCCCTTCCCGCCACCCACGGGAGGGGCCGCACGTCCTGGAGGGGATCGGGTTCCGACGACGGGTGGACAAGGACGGCTTTCCATGCGCGCCCCACGCTCCCAGGCTTCTCCTATCCCGGCCCACAGGGCAGCCGCTCGCTCGCCCCGCCTCCCCGCCCGGGCGTTCCTGACCACCGCTGCGGGCGCTTTGGCCGCGCTGGCCCTGGTCCCTCTGACGCCCACGGCGCCCGGCGCCTCCGCGCAGCAGTCGCCGCAGGCGATGGTGAGCCCGTCGGACCTCTCCCATCCCGACGGGCGCGAGCCCCCCGTGGTCGTGGCCGTGCGCGCTACGGACCCCGTCCACATCGACGGCCGGCTCGACGAGTCCGCGTGGGCCCTCGCCCAGGCGGTGAGCGACTTCACCCAGGTGGATCCCGAAGAGGGCCGGCCCGTGAGCGAGCGGACCGAAGCCAGGGTCCTCTACGACGAGGAAGCCCTCTACATCGGTGTGCGGCTGTACGACCGCGAGCGGCCGACCATGCGCCTGGGCCGCCGTGACATGGACCTCATGGACTCCGACTGGCTCGGGGTCGTCATCGACTCCTACCACGACCATCGCACCGCGTTCTCCTTCGACCTCAATCCCGCGGGCGTACAGCGGGACGCGGTCAAGTCCATGGGCGCCGGCGGCGAGGAACAGGACGACATGTCGTGGGACGCGGTGTGGGAGGCGAGAGCGACCGTGGACGAGGAGGGGTGGACGGCGGAATACCGCGTTCCGTTCAGCCAGCTCCGCTTCGGCTCGGCCGTACAACAGATCTGGGGGATCCAGCTCGAGCGCGTTATCGGGCGCCGCCGGGAATACGCCGTCCTCTCCTTCACGCCCAAGAGCGAGCCCGGAGGGATCCCGACCTACGCCCATCTCACGGGTCTGCGCGGCATCGAGCCGGGCCACCGCCTCGAGGTCATGCCGTACGGAGTGGTCAGGGCGGAACGCGTGGACCCGGGCGACAATCCGTTCCGAACCGACTCCGAGTACGTCGGCTCGGGCGGCGTGGACCTGCTCTATCGGGTGACCTCGGACTTCGCCGTGAACGCCTCCCTCAACCCCGACTTCGGCCAGGTGGAAGCGGATCCCGCCGTCGTGAACCTCTCCGTCTACGAGACGTTCTACGAGGAAAAGCGTCCGTTCTTCATCGAAGGCGGGGAGATCTTCGACTTCGGCCGGAACACGAGCGGCGGACGGCTCTTCTACACACGCCGCATCGGCCGCACACCCCAACTCTCCGGTCCCACACCGGCCTCGGATGCACCCGACGTCACCACCATCCTCGGCGCGGCGAAGCTCTCTGGGAAGACGCGGTCCGGGTGGTCGCTCGGCGTGATCGAGGTCCTCACCGACCGCGAGGACGCCCGCTACCTGATGAACGACGGCGGCGAGGGAGTCTTCGGCATCGAGCCGCTGGCGAACTACCTCGTCGCCCGCGCCCGCAGGGACACGAACCAGGGCAGAACGTCCTTCGGCGGCATGCTCACGGCCGTGAACCGGGACCTCGCTACCGATCCCATGCGAAGCGCGCTCCCGTCCTCGGCTTACGCGGGAGGTCTGGACTTCCGCCTCGAATCGCCCGGGCGCACCTGGGTGGTCTCCGGTTCCGCGGCGTTCTCCCGTGTCGCGGGCACGCCCGCGGCGATGCTCCGCGTCCAGCGGGCGAGCAACCATTACTTCCAGCGCCCCGACGCGGATCACCTGAATGTCGATTCGGCCGCTACGTCCCTCGGCGGATACTCGATCGGCGCGTCCGTAGCGCGCCAGGGTGGAACGCACTGGCGCGGGAACCTCGCCGTGGCCGCGACGTCGCCCACGTTCGAGGTCAACGACCTGGGCTTCCAGACGCGCACGGACCGGCGCGACGCGGCGGCGAGCCTGAGCTACGTCGAGAACATTCCGGGCTCGTTCCTGCGCGACTACTCGATCCATGGCACGATCCGCTACGAGCACAACTACGATTGGGAGCGGATCCAGGGCTTCTGGAACCTCCAGATGAGCTTCCGGACGCTGGACTTCTGGGGCGGCGCGATCGGAGTCCGGCGGAACGTGCGCTCGATCGACGATCGCAACACGCGCGGTGGCCCGCTGAAGGAGCGGCCCGCGCTGTGGAGCGGGTTCGTCCACGTCGGGTCCGACAGCCGCAAGCCCGTCTCGGCGTTCACCACGGTCTCCGGCGCTCGGGACGACTACGGATCGTGGAACGTCGGCGCCGAGGTCAAGATGCTCGCCCGCACCTCGCGGTGGAATCTCTCCGTCGGACCGTCCTTCACGCGATCGCTGGAGAAGGCGCAATACCTCACGACCATCCCCGACGAGGCGGCGGCGGATACGTACGGCGCCTGGTACCTGTTCGCGCCGCTACGCCAGACGACGCTCGCCGTAGAGACTCGCCTGGACTTCACGTTCACGCCGAAGCTCTCGTTGCAGCTCTATGCCCAGCCGTTCATCTCGAGCGGAGACTACGGGGCGGCGGGCTCGCTCCAGACTCCCGAGCGCCACGCGTTCACCCTGTGGGCGGACGAGCTCCCGGACTTCGACTTCAACTACCGCTCCCTGAGAGGGACCGCGGTGCTCCGGTGGGAGTACCGCCCCGGCTCCACGCTCTATCTCGCATGGCAGCAGAGCCGAGAGGACTACGCCCAGGGCATCGGA
Organism: uncultured Gemmatimonadaceae bacterium; assembly: GCA_964412015.1. GTDB lineage: Bacteria > Gemmatimonadota > Gemmatimonadetes > Longimicrobiales > Gaopeijiaceae > SZUA-318. Next base: position 32,557 of record CAYPMO010000038.1, read on the forward strand.
GACTTCGATTTCGGACGGGACCGACAGGCCCTCTTCCGGGCCCGACCGGACAACGTGTTCGTGCTGAAGGCGAGCTATTGGCTGACGCCCTAGGTCGCGGCCGACACACATAGACCTACCGCCACGGGTCCGCGCGCAGGGGACCGGCGCGTCGTCGTAAGGCCGACGGCGACGTATCTTGAGGCGTCCGTCGCGTACCCTCCGGGACGAGCCACGTTGAGCGCCGAAGACACCGAGCGGCCGGAACCCACCGTCAGCCGGGTGGAAGACCGCCAGCGCATCCTCGCCGAGACGCTGGCGCACGTCGAGGCCCAGGAGGCCCAGTACCGGATCTTCCCGGCGACCGAACCGGTCCGTGGCCGCTGGAAGATCGCGGTAGGCTCGCTCCTCCTGGCGGTGGCCGCATGGGTGTCGTTCGCTCCACCCGACTGGGTGAGGGGACCCGTCGCGCGGGAGCCCTCGGAGGGTGACCTCGACCGCGGGTTGCGGGCCGCCATCTATCTCCAGGTGCAGCAGGTGGAGGCATTCCGGCTCCGGGAAGGTCGCCTCCCGTCGGACCTCTCCCAGGTGCCCGTCCGGTTCTCCGGTCTCACGCTGGTCCGCTCGAACAACCGCGTGTATCAGATCCGCGGAGTCCGGCCCGACGGTGTCCGGGTGGTGTACGATTCGGCCCGCCCGTCCCCGGTCTTCGAGGCCGCCGCCGCGGGGTGGATCGACGCGCGGGGGCAGCCATGAACGAGAGGCCGGAGTCGAAACGGGGAAGCGTGGCCCAGGACGTCTTCCTGGGCGTCGGAGTGCTCGCCCTGATCCTCGCCCTGGCGTGGCCGAGGGTCGGGCAAGCGATGCGCGCCCGCGCCGTGGCCGCGGCGCGCGCAGACGTGGAGGCCGTCCGGACCGCGGCCCTGTCGCTCTGGGAAGAGCGTCGGGCGTGGCCCGCCGCGGCCGACCCCGGCGTGGTCCCCGTGGACCTCGCCGGCTATCTCCCCGAGGGTTTCACGTTCCAGCGACCGGGATATGCCCTCGAGTGGGAGCGGTGGGAGAGGGTGGAGGAGCCCCCGGCCGAAGATACGCCGAACGCCGCGGAGGGGCCGCTCGACTCCCCGCTCGTCCTGCCCCGCGACTCCGTGGCGCGGCTCCTCCCGGACATCGGGGAGCTCGGCGGAGTAACCGTGCAGGCTCAGGACGCACGGCTGCTGGCCGCGTTGCTCGACCACTACGGCCCCCTGCGCTCGTTCGTACGGGAGCGGACGTGGAGCCTGGTGATCGTGAAGGAAGGGCCATGAGCAGCGCCGGAACCGGACGAGAAAGGGCTTGGGGCCCGGCCGGACGGTGTCGTACATTTGAGAAGCGGGTCCGTCTTCGTCTGCCTGGAGGCGTCCCGAAACCACAGGAAGCGTGATGATCGACCAGCCCCCCCCAGATCCGGTCGAGCCGCCGCGTTACGTGAGTGAGGAGCAGGTTCGAGCCCGCGCCCTCGCCGCCGTGTTGCGCGACCAGGCCGAGCGCGCCGACGCGGCGCGTCTGGCCGACGAGTTCCGTGCCCGGCGCGCACGCACGCGTCGGAAGGTGCTCGTCGGAACCTGGATGGCGGCCGCCCTCGTCTGGCTCACCGCGCCCCTCTGGCTCCGGGTCCCGCAGCCGGAACCGCCGACCGTGGCCGACGAGACCCTGTCGCTCCGCCTGAACGTCTTCCTCCAGTGCCAGGCCATCGAGGCGTACCGCCTGAGGAGCGGCCGGCTCCCCTTCATCCTCCAGGAGGCCGGACCGCCGTTCCGGGGCATGGAGTACCGGCGCTTCGACAACCGCACCTACGAGCTGCAGGGCCGTAGCGACCGGGTCATCCTCCGGTACCACTCCGACCAGCCGCCCAAGGACTTCGTGGGCTCGGCCGCGGCTCTGCTGGGAGACACCGTGCGCGGCGACGCCAGAGGAGCGCAATGAGCCTCCTGGCGCTGCTCCGGCGACGCCGGCCTCCCCGGCCGTCCACGGGAAGGCCTCGGGGCTTCACGATGGTGGAGGTGCTCACGGTCGTCGTCGTGGCGGGCACGCTGGCTCGGATCGGCGTGCCCAGCTTCCACGAGGTGCTCCTGAAGGCCCGGGCGACCGAAGTGATCGCGGACTTCGAGACCGTTCGCCTCGCGGTCTTCGGGTACCATGCCGACCACCTCCAGTGGCCCCTGGACGGCTACACGGGCCAGGTGCCCTCCGGGCTGGAGGCATACCTTCCCGAAAACTTCAGCTTCGAGGGACTCGGGTACCGCCTGGACTGGGAGAACTGGCCGGTACCCGATGGACTGCCGGGGGCGACCGGAGCGGAGACGATCGTGGGGATCTCCGTGGTCACGGAGGACCGTGAGCTCGGGCGGGCGCTGGCGGACGTCCTCGGAGGCGGGATGGCGCACTACGAGCTGGGTGACACCTACACGTTCGTCATCGAGTCGAGCTAGTCCGCTCCCTGCCGCCCCGGAGCATGATCCGCACGCTGGAGCGTCCCGACATCACCCCGGAGGACGTCGCCGCCATCGTCGGGCGGGCGTTCGGACTCGAGGGCACGCTGACCACCCTCCCCGGCGAGCGGGACCGCAACTTCCTCCTCGAGGCGTCCGAGGGCCGGTACGTGGTCAAGGTCACGTCGCCGGACGAGCCCGACGACCAGCTCGACTTCGAGACGCGTACCCTCGCCTGGCTCGCGTCCGGCACGGAGACGCTCGTCCCGACGCCGGTACCGACGAGGACGGGGGAGCTCGTCGGCCGTGTCCGTGAGGGCGACGTCACGTGGCGCGTCCGCGTGCTGCGGTATCTCCCCGGGAGGACCTACGCCGAGGTGCACCCGCATCCACCGACCCTCCTCGAGGACCTCGGGATGCGGACCGCCGCGCTGGACCTCCGGCTGGCCTCATGCCCCGAGACGCCTCCGCCGCGCCCCGGCTTCCTCTGGTCCCTGGAGCAGGTCGGCCCGGCGATGGAGGCGGCGCTGGATCTCCACGGCGAGGACCGACGCGGTCTGGTCGAGACGTGCCTCGCCGCGTTCCGCGACGCGGAGGCGGCCTGCGCCGGGCTCCCGACGCAGCTCATCCACGGCGACCTCAACGACCACAACGTGCTCGTGGACGACGAGGGCCGCGTGTCGGGTATCCTCGATCTCGGGGACGCGCACCGCGCGCCGGCCGTGTGGGATCTCGCGATCGCGGTCGCCTATGCCGTGCATGGCCATCCCGACCCGTTCCAGGCCGCCGCCCGGGTCGTCGCGGGCTATCACCGCGTTCGGGCCCTCTCCGATCTGGAGATCTCGCTCGTGCTTCCGCTGGCGAGGGCCCGGCTCGGCGCGAGCGTCTCCGTCTCGGCCACGCGCCGCTCGCGCTCCTCGGAGCTCGATCCCTACCTGCTCGTGTCGGAGGAGCCGGCGTGGGCGGCGCTCGAGGCCACGGCCGCCGTGCATCCCCGGCTGGCCGCGGGAATCCTCCGCCGGACCTGTGGGCTCGCGCCCTGCCCTCGTACGCCCGCGCTCGTCGCCTGGCTCGCCGCGCAGCGTCCGGCGCCGGTCATGGACATGCCCGTGGAGCGCGCCGTGGTGTTGGACCTGAGCGTCGGGAGCACGCTTCTCAGCGGGCGCGACACCGACGACACCGCCGCGTTCACGCGCCGCGTGTCCGATGCGATGGAGGAGGCGCGCGCGACCGTGGGAATCGGTCGCTACCGGGAGCCCCGTGGGTTCTACCTCACGGAGGCATTCGCCGGCCGGCCGGCCGAGATGCCGGAGCGCCGGACCGTCCACATCGCGATCGACGTCTTCGACCGTCCCGGCGCCGAGGTGCGCGCGCCGTTGGACGGCGTGGTGAGGAGTGTTCACGACAACGCCGGACGGCTGGATTACGGGCCCACCGTCATCCTCGAGCACCGGGGTCCCGACGGTCCGTTCTGGACGCTGTACGGGCACCTCGAGCGCGCCTCGGTGAAACGGCTTACCCCAGGCTCGTCCGTCACGGCCGGGCGGGTCATCGCGAGAGTCGGCCCGCCGCCCGAGAACGGGGACTGGCCGCCACACCTGCACTTCCAGATCATCGCGGACCTGCTGGGCCAGGATCACGACTTCCCCGGCGTGGCGGCGCCGCGCGAGGTCGACGTGTGGACGAGCTTCTGCCCCGATCCGAACCTGCTGCTCCGCCTGCCCCTGGACACGACGTGGCGCGAGCCGACGGAGCTGGCGGAGCGCCGCTCACGGCTGCTGGGCTTCAACCTCAGCCTCTCGTACCGCGAGCCGATCCATGTGGTACGAGGGCGCGGTGCGCACCTCTACGACGTCTGGGGACGCGAGTACCTGGACTGCGTCAACAACGTCGCGCACGTGGGACACGAGCACCCCCGCGTGGTCGCTGCGGGTCAGCGCCAGATGGCGGTGCTCAACACCAACACGCGCTACCTGCACGACGCCGTGCTCCGCTACGCCGAGCGTCTCGTAGGGTACTTCCCCGCGCCGCTCTCGGTGTGCTTCTTCGTGAACTCGGGGAGCGAGGCCAACGAGCTCGCGC
>CAYPMO010000039.1:0-35816 GCA_964412015.1 uncultured Gemmatimonadaceae bacterium
CGGGGGCGGGATTCGAACCCGCGACCTTCGGGTTATGAGCCCGACGAGCTACCAGGCTGCTCCACCCCGCAATAGGCAAATAGTATACCCCTGGCCCCCACGGAGGGTCAATCCCGGCCTCCGCCGCTTTCCGCCATTTGATTACGGCCAGAAACAGGCATTCTCGAGGCGTCGAAGAGCGACAGGGGTTGAGACCCCTGTGACCCCTCGGTACGTTTTTTGTCTGCTCGTACCCGGCATCCCACGCCGAGCGGCGAGATTAGCTAAGACGGGACGTGGCGCAGCCCGGTAGCGCACCTGAGCCGAGCGGCCCACGCGTTCGCGGACAGAGCGATCAGCTTCCCCGCGAGACGAGCGAGGATCGACGCGGAGCGTCGACCGCAGCTCCATGGGGTTCGGGGGTCGCGGAGCCCGCGACCCCCTGACGCGAAGTCGATAGATTAGCTAAGACGGGACGTGGCGCAGCCCGGTAGCGCACCTGAATGGGGTTCAGGGGGTCGCGGGTTCGAATCCCGCCGTCCCGATAAGGTAGGGGCCCCACCGCCGCGCGAGCGGTGGTGGGGTTTCTTCATGTGATCCGGCGGGATCTCCGAGGAGCGAAGCGACCCACCCCGAGTTGCTCGCAGACGGGCCTGCGGCTTATCTCTTGCGCCATGGATCACACCACGGCCACCCACCGCGGCCAGATCGTGGACATTCCCGCCCAGCGCGTCTTCCCCGGCGTCGTGGAGGTGCGCGACGGGAGGATTGTCCAGGTGCGGGAAGACGCCGGTGTCACCGACCCCGCCTATCTGTGCCCCGGGTTCGTGGACGCCCACGTGCACATCGAGAGCTCGCTGCTCACGCCGCCGGAGTTCGCGCGCATCGCGGTGGTCCACGGCACTACGGCAACCGTGTCCGACCCCCACGAGATCGCCAACGTCCTGGGCATTGAGGGCGTGCGCACCATGCAACGGCTGGCGGCGGAGACGCCGTGCAAGATCCACTTCGGCATCCCCTCTTGCGTGCCGGCCACCCGCTTCGAGACCGCCGGCGCCGCGCTGGGGCCGGAGGAGGTGGAGGAGCTGTGCCGGGATCCGTCGCTGCTCTACCTCTCGGAGATGATGAACTTCCCCGGGGTCATCCACCGCGACCCCGAGGTGATGGCGAAGCTGGAGATCGCCAAGCGCTACGGGAAGCGCATTGACGGACACGCTCCCGGCCTCCGGGGTGACGACCTGAGGGCCTACGTGGCCGCCGGCATCGAGACGGACCACGAGTGCTTCCGCCTCGACGAGGCTCAGGAGAAGATGGCGCTGGGCCAGAAGATCCTCATCCGCGAGGGATCCGCCGCCCGGAACTTCGAGGAGCTGTGGCCCCTCCTCCGAGACCACCCCGAGTCGTGCATGCTGTGCAGCGACGACAAGCACCCCGACGACCTCCTGGACGGGCACATCAACGCTCTGTGCGCCCGCGCGGTGGCCCACGGCGTGCCCCTCTTCCACGTGCTTCGCGCCGCTTGCGTGAACCCGGTGGAGCACTACGGGCTCCGCTGTGGGCTCCTGCGGCCCGGCGATCCCGCCGACTTCGTGCGCCTCCGCGACCTCACCGGCTTCGCGGTCCTGGAGACGTGGATCGACGGCGTCTGCGTGGCGCGCGACGGACGGCCCCTCCTCCCCCGGGTGTCATCGCCACGGGTCAACCGCTTCCACGCGACCCCCAAGCGCCCGTCCGACTTCGCGGTGCCCGCCGCGCCTGGCAGGCTCCGCGTCATCGAGGCGCTGGACGGACAGATCGTCACCGGCGCCGCGGAGGTGGAAGCGCGGGCGCGGGACGGCTTCGCCCTCGCCGACCCTGCACGGGACGTGCTGAAGATCGCCGTGGTCAACCGGTACGGCGGAGACGTCCCGCCCGCCGTCGCCTTCGTGCGGGGCGTGGGGTTGAAGCGGGGAGCCCTCGCCTCCAGCGTGGCGCACGACTGCCACAACCTGGTGGTGGTGGGGACATCCGACGAGCAGCTGGCCCGGGCGGTGAACCTGCTCATCGAGCACGAGGGCGGCCTCTGCGCGGTGGACGCCGACGGCTCCGACGACGTGCTTCCGTTGCCGGTGGCGGGGCTCATGAGCGACGGCTACGCCGAGGATGTGGCCCACGGCTACGCCCGCCTAAGCCGCCGCGCCCGGGAGATGGGGAGCCCTCTCTCGGCGCCGTTCATGACCCTCTCCTTCCTGGCCCTCCTGGTCATCCCGGCGCTGAAGCTCAGCGACCTGGGCCTCTTCGACGGGACGCGCTTCGAGTTCGTGCCCGTGTTCAGCGGATAGCGCGGCGGGGACGGCGCCGCCGCTCCGCAGCCGCCGGGCGCACACGGAAGGCCACCGTGGCGACGTACCTCTCGGCCTCGCCGCGACATAGCGTCATAGCCCTTTGGCTATAGCCCACACGTTGCGGTAGACTGATGGGAAACGCCCAGGATCCATCGGATCCCGCGACCGGGTCCCCGCGGCGAGAAAGGAGAACCCCATGCGTGTCGGTGCCATCGGCAGGATCGCCCTCCCGACTCTACTCGCTCTCCTCGGATCCGTCGTCGTTCCTGCATCCGGGCAGGATCGGCCTCCCAACGGTCGAGAGCTCTACCTCCATGCCTGCGCCAACTGCCACGGTGCCGACGGCACCGGGGCCGCGGCTACGGTCGTGGGCCTTCCCGTCCAGCCCCCGGACTTCACCGAGAGCGGCTTCGCCTCGCGGGAGCCGGCCGCGGACTGGGCCGGAGTAGTGACCCACGGCGGCCCGCTCCGGGCTTTCGATTCCCAGATGCCGGCCTTCGGGGACGCCCTGACGCGGGAGGAGATCGACCTGATCCTGGCCTACGTTCAGACCCTCTACGAGGACAGGAGCTGGCCGCGAGGGGAATTCAACCTCCCCCTGGCCCTCGGGACCGAGAAGGCCTTCCCGGAGGACGAAGTGGTGATGAAGACCACCGTGGGCACGGGCCCCGAGGGCTCGGTGATGAACAAGCTCGTCTACGAGAAGCGCTTCGGGTCGCAGACCCAGATCGAGCTGTCGGTCCCCTTCGGCTGGCGCGAGCGCAGCGACGCCCCCGGCTCCACGGGCGCGTGGGGCGCGGGCCTCGGGGACGTGGCCGTCGGGTTGAAGCGCGTCCTCTTCCACGACCTGGAGATGGGAACGATCGCCTCGTTCACGTTCGAGGCCATCCTCCCCACAGGCGACGAGAGCGAGGACTTCGGAAAGGGGTTCACGGTCTTCGAGCCCTTCGTCACGCTGGGTCAGTTCCTCCCCCTCGAGACCTTCCTGCAGGCCCAGGTGGGGGTGGAGCTCCCGTCCGACACGGAGAAGGCCGGAAACGAAGGGCTCTTCCGCTTCGCTTTCGGGCGGACCTTCACCACCGGAGGAGAATGGGGGCGGGCCTTTTCCCCGATGGTGGAGCTCCTGGGAAGCAAGGAGCTGGAGAACGGCCCCGCTGTCTGGGACGTCATGCCGGAATTGCATTTCACCCTGAACCAGCGCCAGCACGTGATGGCCAACGTGGGGGTGCGTTTCCCCGTCACCGAGACGGAGGGGAGGAAGCCCCAGATCATGTTCCTGCTTCTCTGGGACTGGTTCGACGGCGGCTTCTTCGAGGGGTGGTGAGCCATGAAGACCACGACGCGCGGCAATGTCCCGGTGTTCCATGCCCTTCTCGCCTTCCTCCTGGTCGCGACGTTGACGCAGTTGGGGTGGGCTTCGGCCCGGAGCGGGCCGTTCGCCGATCTCTTCCACACGTCGGATCGCTGTCTGGCCTGCCACAACCAACTGACGGCCCGGAGCGGCCAGGACATATCGATCGGGTTCAACTGGCGGTCGTCCATGATGGGGAACTCGGGACGCGATCCCTACTGGATGGCCGGCGTCCGCCGGGAGACGCTGGACCACCCCGCGGCGGTGGACGCGATCGAGGACAAGTGCACCGTCTGCCACCTTCCCATCGCGCGGACCCTGGCCGTGGCCGCCGGGGAGAAGCCCCGGGCCTTCGAGCATTTCGCCGGAACCGGAGAGGGCGGTGATCTGACAGGCCTGGCCCGGGACGGCGTCTCGTGCGCCGTCTGTCACCAGATCCAAGGCGACAACCTCGGGACCCGGGAGAGCTTCACCGGAGGGTACGTCATCGACCTGGATACGCCCATGGGGGAGCGCCAGGTTCTGGGGCCGTTCGCCGTGGACGCCGGCCGAACCCGGGTCATGCACTCCTCCTCGGAGTTCACCCCGGTCGAGGCGGCGCATATCCAGTCAGCGGAGCTCTGCGCCAGCTGCCACACCCTCTTCACCCACGCGCTCGACCCGGAGGGGAACGAGGTCGGGGAGCTTCCGGAGCAGACGCCCTACCTGGAATGGCTCCACAGCGACTACTCCGGACAGAAGACCTGCCAGGACTGTCACATGCCGGAAGTGGAGGGTGAGGCCCCGGTGACGGGCGTGCTGCCGAACCCCCGGAGCGAGGTGAGCCGCCACGTCTTCCGAGGGGGGAACTTCTTCATGCCCCGCCTCCTGAACCGGTACCGGGCGGAGTTGGACGTGTCGGCCCTTCCCCAGGAGCTCGAAGCGACGGCCCTCTCTGCCTCGGAGAATCTGGGCGCGCACTCGGCCTTGCTCGAGCTGCAGCCGCTCCTGGTGGACGGCCGGCTGGCCGTCACCGTCTCCATCCGGAGCCTGGTGGGGCACAAGCTCCCCTCGGGCTATCCGTCCCGGCGGGCCTGGATCCGCCTGGCGGTGAGGGACGCCGCTGGGCGGTCCGTGTTCGAGTCCGGCGCCTTCCGGCCAGACGGCTCCATCGCCGGCAACGACAACGACGACGACGGCTCCCGCTTCGAGCCCCACCACGACGAGATCACCGAGCCCGGGCAGGTCCAGATCTACGAGGACGTCATGGTGGACTACGCCGGAAAGGTGACCACCGGGCTCCTGTACGGCGCCCGCTACATCAAGGACAACCGTCTCCTGCCGGTGGGCTTCGAGAAGACGACGGCCCCGCCCGAGGTGGCGGTCCGCGGCGCCGCGAAGGACGATCCGGACTTCGAGGGCGGCGGCGACCGGATCCGCTATACGGTGGACGTCGGCGAGCGCCCCGCGCCCTTCACGCTGGAGGCGGAGCTCTGGTACCAGCCCATCGGGTACCGGTGGGCCAGGAACCTCGCGGAATACCCGTCGGAGGAGTCGGCCCGGTTCGTCGAGTACTTCGACGGGATGGCCCGGACCTCCGCGACGCTGGTCGCCCGGGCCACGACCGTGGTCCGGCGGGATGGAAGGTAAGCGCACGCCCATGGATCCATCGCGTCCCTTCAACCTCGAGAGTCGCACCGTGCTCACGATCGCTCATGCCCCCTGCTTCGGCCGCGATGCGCGCCCGCGTGTCACCGTCCTCTCCGCCGTCTTCGCGGGGTTCTTCCTCGCGCTGACCCTCACGTCCCCGGCCGTCGAAGCGCAGACATCGGCCCCGGCGGCCGGAGCCGTTGCGGCACGGGCCGACTCGGCGAAGAAGGTGCTCGGGCCGGACGACTACGGCCGCTGGCGGACGATCGGTGACCAGAGCATCTCCAGCGACGGGCGCTGGGTGACCTGGGTCTACCGCTTCACCAACGTCGCCGAGCGGGACACCAAGCCCGAGCTGCACATCCTGAACCTCGATACGAACGAGGACGTCACCGTCTCCAACGCGTCGAACGGTGTGTTCTCGCCCGACGCCCGATGGATCGTCTACCAAGTGGATTCGCTGCCGCCGCGCGGCGGTCCCGGGGCGCGGGGTACCCAGGGCGAGGGCGAAGCTCAAGCGCCTCAAGCGGCCGGACGAGGGGGTGGCGCGGCGCCGGAGGCGCTCCACCGCGTGGAGCTGCGTGAGTTGGCAACCGGAAGAACGTATGTCTGGCGCGACATGCGGTCCGCGATCTTCAACCGGACTTCGACCCACCTGCTGGTGCGCAGCCGCCCGGCGGTGGGCCGGGGGCGCGGCGGCCCGCCAGGCGGCGGCGCGGGCGGCGCCGAGGCGCCCGCCGGCGGCTCCGACGCCATCCTCTACGACCTGGCCGTGGGTCGAGGTCAGCTCCTCGGGAGCGTGGGCGACGCGGCATTCAACCGAGCGGGCGACATGCTCGCGTTCACCGTCGACGCCACGGTGAAGGACGGCAACAGCCTCTCCGTCGTCGAGCTCGCCACCGGGGCCATCCGGGCCCTCGACAACGACGCCCGCACCTACGCCGGGCTGGCGTGGAACGACACCGGCACGGGCGTGGCGGTCCTCAAGGGGAAGGAGGTCCCCGAGATGCGGGAGCGCGACAACGTGCTCCTGGTGGTTCCGGACGTGCGCGCCGCGCTGGCGGGCCCGAAGCGCGCGCCGGCCACGCTGGACACCACGGCGGCCGGCTTCCCCGACGGCTGGGTCATCAGCGAGCGATCGCCCCTGAGCTGGAGCGAGGACGGGGCCCGGGTGTTCCTGGGGGCCATGCCGCAAACGCCCGCGAAGGACACCGTGAAGGTAGAGTCGTCCGATTCCACCACCGACGTCGATGTCTGGAGCACGGCCGACCGCTATATCCAGTCGCGGCAGATGATCCAAGCCCGGCGCGACCGCGACTTCACGTACACGGAGGCGTTCGACGTCGCCCGCGGCGCGTACGTCGCTCTCAGCGACTCGACGCTCCGCGACCTGGAAATCTCGCCGGACGGACGGTGGGCCGTGGGACAGGACGCCCGAGCCTACATCTCCGACTGGAAGCCCGCCGCCGCCGACTTCTACCGGGTGAGCACCGCCACCGGCGAGCGCACCCTGATGCTCAAGGGGCAGCTCCTCCAGGGAGCCCGCTTCGGCATCTCCCCCGACGGCCGGAAGTACCTCTACTGGAAGGACGACACGTTCCAGGTATACGACCTCGACCGGGGCACGTCAGTCACCCTCGGTGCCGGTGCGCCCGCGTTCGTCGATACGACATACGACCACCCGGGGCCCAGGCCACCCTGGGGCTTCGCCGGCTGGACCAGCGATGGCAGGAGCGTCATCGTCGCCGACCGCTACGACCTGTGGACGCTTCCGCTGAACGGCGGGACGGCCGCGCGCAACATCACCGACGGCTTCGGCGCCGAGAACCGTACCGTCCTGCGGCTGGTGCGTCCGGAGCCGATCGACTCGACGGCGAGCCGGCGGGTACGGACGGGCCGGGAATGGGACCTCTCCCGGCCGGTGACCCTGTCCGCGTTCGGCGAGCTGACGAAGAAGGCCGGGTACTACCGGCTCGCGAGAGGCCGGCTCGACGAGGTCGTCTGCGACGACGCGATGTACGCCACCCCGAGCAAGGCCGCGCACGCCGACCGGTTCCTGTTCACCCGGCAGACGTTCACCGAATCGCCGGACCTCCGCGTCTCGGGCCCCGACTTCGGGAACGCGAATCGGATCACCCACGCCAATCCGCAGCAGGCGGAGTTTCGCTGGGGTCGCTCCGTCCTGTTCGATTTCACCGACCGGTACGGGCACCCGCTGCAGGGCCTCCTCTGGTTGCCCGACGACTACCAGACGGGTCAGCAGCGGCCCACCCTGGTCACCTTCTACGAGAAGAACTCGCAGACCCTGAACCGGTACCCGATGCCCGAGCTGTTCGTGAGCATGGGCCGCGCGGCCATCGAGTCCGTGAGCCGCGGCTACATCGTCATGATCCCGGACGTCTACTACAACACGGGATCGTCCCACAACGACCAGCTCGACTGCGTGGAGGCCGCGACCCGCAAGGTCATCGAGATGGGGTACGCCGACCCGGAGCACATCGGCGTGCACGGCCACAGCTACGGCGGGGAGGGTGCAGCCTACATCGGCACGAAATCACGGCTGTTCGCGGCCGTGGCGGAGGGGGCCGGCGTCACCGACCTCTACACCGACTTCAGCCAGGAGTGGGGTTGGTCCTACCAGGTGACCGGCGGCTCCGGCCAGAACGGCAACCAGTACTACGTCTACGGGCAGGGCCGCTGGGGCGTGTCGCCCTGGGAGAAACCGGACGTGTACCGCGACCAGTCGGCGCTGTCCAACGTTCCCGAGGTGTCGCAGCCCATTCTCATCATGCACGGCACCGCCGACCCGACGGTCTCGTTCAACGAGAGCCTCAAGTTCTACAACGCGCTCCGCTTCAACGAGAAGACCGCCTTCCTGCTGGCGTATCCAAACGAGGGACACCACCTGAGCAAGCTGGGCAACCGCAGGGATTTCACCATCCGCTTCTACGGGTTCTTCGATCACTACCTGAGGGGCGCGCCCGCGCCGAAGTGGATGACCGACGGGGTCCCGTTCCTGAAGAAAGGGGTGGCGGGAGGCTCAGGGTCCAAGGGGAGGTAGGAGAGGCGGTCGTCGAGGAACTCGAGGACAGGTACCGGACGTCAGGCACCCTGGGGAATCCGAGCTTCCCTTGTCGAATTATCGTAAGCCGCTTATGATATGGCCATGGATGAGATCAGGAGCTACCTGGCCGAGATCGGGCGAAGGGGAGGGCTCAAGAGCCGGCGATCGCTCGATTCGACGACGGCCCGGGACATGGTCCGCGTCCGGGAGGCGCGGCGGGCGTTCCGCCGCTTCCGTACGCTGTGTTTCTGGTCCTACAGGCCCGACCTCAGGATCGGGCTCGCGGAGGTGCCATGGGTGGCCGAGCAGCTGATGAAGCACGGCAACCGCGCGGCATGGCAGGTGGGAGCCCGCCTGTGCCGCTGACCGGATTTCAGCGGGAGCTGCTCGCGGAGCTCGCGTCGGGCGCGACGGACGAGCGATACCTCGCGGGCGGGGCGGCGCTGCATTTCGCTCCCAACTCCTCCCGATTCAGCGACGACCTCGACTTTTTCCACGATTCCGTCGCCCGCGTGGCGGCGTCCTTCGCCGCGGACCGGACGCGGCTGGAGAGCGCCGGGTACGAGGTCAGCGTCGAGATGAGCCTGCCCGGGTTCGTCCGCGCCATCGTGGCGCGCGGCGCAGGTGCGACCCGGGTGGACTGGGCGCACGACTCGGCGTGGCGGTTCATGCCCCTGGTGCGCGACCCCCTGGGCGGGCTGCTGCTCCACCCCGTGGACCTCGCCGTCAACAAGGTGCTGGTGCTGGCGGGGCGGGACGAAGCGAGGGATTTCGTGGATATCCTCTTCGTCCATGAGCGCGTCCTCCCGCTGGCGGGGCTCTGCTGGGCCGCGGCGGGAAGAGACCCCGGATTCACTCCGCGCTCGCTCCTCGAGCTTCTCAAGCGGCGCGGCCGTTACCATCCCGAGGACTTCGAGCGTCTGCAACTCGCCCGACCCTTCGACCTGGTGGAATCGAAAGGGGTGTGGCTCGCTGCCCTGAACGAGGCGGAGACGTTCGCGCGCCAGCGCCCGCCTGAGGACGCCGGCTGTCTCTACTACTCGGTCGCCGAGGAGCGGTTCGTCCTCCCGGAACCCGCCATTCCGATCGAGGAACAAGGGATCGTTCCGCACTTCGGCAGGCCGGGAGGCGTGATCCCGCGGGTCGTCTCGGGAGACCAGGGCTAAGGTGGCGGAGACGCCGCCGCACCCTCAGCAGCCGCACCGGACCTCAGCGTTCGCGTGGACTGCCGGTGATCGGCGCTGTCAGGCGTCGAGCGCGCGTCCGAGCGAAGCAGGGCCTCCTGCCCTCAATCCTTCCCCAGCACCCTCCGCACCGCCGCTCCGGCCGCCTCGATGTCTTCGGCGCCGACATTGAAATGGGTGACCAGGCGGATCTTCCGTCCGCGGGGTGGGTTCACCTGGACGCCTTCGGCGGCCAAGCGCTCCACGAAGACCCGGGCGTCCATGAGCTCCTCCGGGATCACCGCGTAGAGGATGTTGGTCTCCACCTCTTCCGCCGGAGGATCCAGCAGGAGTCCCGCTTCCGTCAGCAGCCAGGCCAAGCGCTTGGCGTTCTCATGGTCCTCCGCCAGCCGGTCCACCATGGTGTCCAACGCCACGAGCCCGGTCGCGGCAAACACTCCAGCCTGCCGCATCCCGCCTCCGACCGTCTGTCGCCACCTCCGTGCCTCCTCGACCATCGCGCGGCTCCCGACGACCATGGCCCCGACGGGGCATCCCAGGCCTTTGGTCAGGCACAGCGTCACGCTGTCCGCCGGTTCCGCCAGCTCCCGCGCGGGGATGCCCTGGGCTACGGCGGAGTTGAAGATCCGTGCGCCGTCCAGGTGCACCTTCAGTCCCAGCGAATGGGCCGTGTCCGCGAGGGCTCGCGTCCGGGCTGCGGACAGGCACGTGCCGCCTCCGGCGTTGTGCGTGTTCTCCAGACAGAGGAGGCTCGTCTGCGGATGGAGGACGGCTTTCGGAAAGACGGCGTCCTTCACCTGTTCCGGGGTCATGTGGCCCCGCACGCCCTGAACCGTGCGAGGCGTGAGCCCCCCGAACGCCGCGATGGACCCTGCCTCGTTGTTGAAGATGTGGGACGAGGCCTCCAGGATCACCGACTGGCCCCGCCGCGTCTGGGCGAGGACCGAGATCAGGTTGGCCATCGTGGCGCTGAACGTCAGCATGGCCGCTTCCTTCCCGAGCACCTCGGCGGCCCGCTCCTCCAGGGCGATGACGGTGGGGTCGGCTCGGTAGTAATCGTCACCGACCACCGCTTCGGCCATGACTCGGCGCATGGCCTCCGTGGGTTGGGTGACGGTGTCGCTTCTCAGGTTGATCGCACTTTCCATGATTCCTCTCTCACGTGAAGACCCAGAATCATGCGCGGACGCACCCATCGAGGCCAGGGCCTTGGGACGCAAAGCACGCGGTCGCCCACGTGCTCACGTTCCTGCCTCGCCTTAGACTCCTCCGAGAGGTTGCATGCCCGACACGCGAAAGGAGGCCCTGAGACTCATGCGCGTCTTCTCTGCATTCGCCGTCGCCTTCGGGGCGCAGCTCGCGGCGTGGGGGGCCCCCACGTCCGCCACCGCCCAGCCAGTCGACTGGAGCGTCCTGAAAGCGGACCTCGAGGCCCGCATCGGCCAGCACGAAGGCGTCGTCGGGCTCGCCGTCATCGACCTGTCGAACGGGGAGACCCTCTCGATCCGAGGCGACGAGCGCTTTCCGACCGCGAGCACCATCAAGATGGCCGTGCTGGTGGAGCTCTTCACGCAGATCGAGCGGGGCAGGATCAGCCTCGGCGACCCGCTCACGCTCCTGAAGGTGGACCAGGTCGGAGGCTCCGGTATCCTCCAGCACTTCGACACGCCGCTTCAGCTCACCGTGAAGGACGCAGCGACGTTCATGATCAACCAGAGCGACAACACGGCGACGAACCTGATCGTGGACAAGCTCGGGATCCGCGCGATCAACGAACGCATGGACAGCCTGGGCTACCCGGGCACGAAGCTCTGGGCGAAGGTTTCGCGGAGCCGGCAGACCAGCATCAACCCCGACTCGTCGCGCGTGTGGGGTCTGGGCGTAACGACGCCGATGGAGAACGCCCGGATCTTCGCGAGCATCTATAAGGGGGAGATGGTATCGCAGGAGGCCTCCCGACGGATGATCGCGATGGCGCGCACGCAGGCCTCGGGCCGCCACGAGATCCCCCGCTATCTGCCGCCCGGCGTCGTGGTCGCCCACAAGACGGGAGAGGTGAGCGCCACGCGCAACGACTGCGGGATCGTCTACGCGAATCGACCCCGCGGGTCGAACATCTTCGATCCGCCCAACCCGGGGATGCGGGACTACGTGATCTGCGTCTACACGAACG
Organism: uncultured Gemmatimonadaceae bacterium; assembly: GCA_964412015.1. Taxonomy (GTDB): domain Bacteria; phylum Gemmatimonadota; class Gemmatimonadetes; order Longimicrobiales; family Gaopeijiaceae; genus SZUA-318. The sequence continues at coordinate 11,705 of CAYPMO010000039.1, forward strand.
AGAACGAGGACCGGAGCTGGGTCCCGGTGGACAACACCGCGGAGGTGCTCATCGGGGATCTCAGCAAGATCGTGTGGGACGCGCTGGAGCCGGCCGCGGCTTCTGCCGCGCGCTGAGGCCGGGTACGCAACACGCGGCGTCGGGCAGGCGCGTGCGATCGCTGGCCATCAGCCGGAGTACGCGGCCGCCTTCCTCTTCCAGTAGAAGTACGCGGGCAGCCCGAGCGCGATGATGAACAGGCCGGCGATCGCGTTCCAGAAGTCGTTCACCAGCGTGTTCACGGAGATATAGAGCGCGGCGAGGATGAAGAGCGCGGGCGTCACCGGGTACCACGTTGTCTTGTAGGGCCGGCGCAGGTTCGGGTGCTTGCGCCGCAGGATGAACACCGCGCCGACGGTGAGTCCGAAGAAGATCCATTGCCCGAACACGACGTACGTGAAGAGCTCCTCGAACGTTCCCGACAGGCTCAGCACGGCGCTCCACACGGCCATCGCCACGATCGCCACGTGAGGTGTCCGGAATGTCGGGTGCACCTCGGACATCATCCGGAAGAATTGCTTGTCCCTCGCCATCGCGAAGTACACACGGGGCGAGGTGAGCAGGATCTGATTGGCCGCCCCCGAGATCGAGAAGAGGAGGACCAGCGCGATCGCCGATGCCCCGATGGGGCCGATGGCGAGGCTGACGGCGTCGGCCGCGATGCGCTCCGAGACCGCGATCCCGGAGGTCGGGAGGACGTACAGGTACGCCAGGTTCGTCAGAAGGTAGATCACGATGATGGTCAGCGTACCGATGAAGAGGCCCATCGGCAGGTTCCGCTCCGGGTGGTGTGTCTCTCCGGCGCTGTACGACGCCGACTCCCACCCCTTGAAGGCCCAGAGCACCGCGACCAGCGCGACACCGAAACCTCCGGTGAGTGACATCGAGCGGAGGTCGACGGCAGGCGACACCCAGTGCGACGCATCGCCGTCGGCGAACAGGAACACGACGCCGCACACGCCCACCAGCGCCGCGAACTTGATGGCGGTGAGCCCGTTCTGGAGGTTCGCGCCCCAGCGCACGCCCACGTAGTTCGCGCCCGCGAGCACCGCCACCAGCATCACCGCGATCGCCTTCTGTGCGATCGGCGAGAGGGAGAAGAAGAACGGCAGGTACCGGCTCGAGAACGCCACCACGAGCGTGGCGATCGCGCCCGAATCCACGACGAGGAAGAGCGTCCACCCGAAGAGGAACGCCACCAGAGGCCCATAGGCCTCCCGCAAGAACACGTACGCGCCGCCCGCCTGGGGATAGGCCGCCGACAGCTCGGCGAAGGCCAGCGCGCCGAAGAAGCTCAGGACACCCCCCACCACCCAGGCGGAGAGAAACAGGATGGGAGAGCTCAGCTCACTCGCGATCTCGCGCGGCACGAGGAAGATCCCGGAGCCGATGACCCCGCCGACGACGATGGCGACGATGTCCCAGAGTCCCAGCACCCTGGGGAGGCTCGTGGGACGGGACTCTTCGGGTGCGGCCCGCGGATGGCTGTGCAAGGCGTACCTCTGAGCAGAGGGCCAACCGGAAGGGAGCTCCGTTCAGATCGGGTCGGGATCTCCCTTCGCCCGCGCGATGATCAGGGACGCGAGCTCGACCCAGCGAACCGGCGTCGGATGGAGCTCTTCGAGGATCTGGTCGGGGGTCACGCCCTGGAACACCCCCTTCGTCGTCTTGTGCTGCACGGCGTGGTAAGCTCGCAGGGCACGTCGAACGACGACCTCCTCGGTCCGCGTCAAAATCATGATGCAAGATAGCGACGAGCACGCCGGGGGTCGACGCAGGCCCTGCGCTTCCGTTACCGTCCAGGTACGACGGGGGCGTGATCCTCCGTGACCGACGCTGGCGGCGAGCACTCCGCGGTGCCGCCGTCGGCGTCCTTCGTTTTTCGGGCCGAGGGCCCGTTCGAGGCTATGATGGCCAAACAGGAAGCGATCGAAGTGGAGGGTCTGGTCACCGAGGTCCTGCCCGACCAGAACTTCCGTGTGCGTCTGCAGAACGACCACGTCGTGCTCGCGTACGCTGCGGGGAAGATGTCCAAGTTCCACATCCGGGTCCTCGTGGGTGACATGGTCACCCTGGAGCTGTCCCCCTATGACCTCTCCCGCGGTCGCATCACCTACCGCCACAAGGTCGAAAGCAAACCGCCTCCATCCAGGAGCCGGCGACACTAGCACCCTCCCGACGGTTCGAACACCCCTTGTTGACGGATCAGCCACGCGCCGCGAGCTTCCTGATCGACAATTGGATATGGATGGACTTGTTGGAGCATCCGTAAGGATGCGGTCGGGAAGCCCTCCTGGGGCGTTCCCGGTTTTTTTTGGCGCTTCGCCAAAACCCAGCGTGGGGGGATGGCCACGCGGGTCAGCCGTCGGCAGCTACGGATCTTCCGCATACTCCGACCGAGGACCAAAACGCAAGACGGAGAGAAGCAAGATGCGTAGCAGAGGCACCGTGAAGTGGTTCAACGATCAGAAGGGTTTCGGGTTCATCACGCCGGAGGACGGAAGCAAGGACTGCTTCGTCCACCACTCGGCCATCCAGGCCCAGGGGTTCAAGTCCCTGAGCGACGGTGACAAGGTCGAGTTCGACGTGACGCAGGGCGAGAAGGGCCCGGCCGCCGAGAACGTCGTCAAGCTGTAGGTCCCCGATCGACTGATCGGTCGAGCCCCCCGGCGTCACCCGGCGCCGGGGGGCTTCGTCATGCGAGGCCTTAGCGGAGAGTCGACCGCGTCGGCAGAGGCTCCGCACCTCCCGTCGCACCCACCGGCGACGCGCGAGTGCGCACTTTCCGCTACCTTCCGTGTGAACCCTCACCACCGGAGGCCCCTCGTGGCTCAGCCTTTTTCCATCGCTAGCGCCCGCTGCGCCGTCCTCTCCGACCCGGCCCTCCGCGAGGAAATCCGCAGCCACACCGGAACCGACGAGGAAACCTCGAGCATCCTCCGCTCTCTCGAGCGCTTCGGAAGCGACGTCTCGATCCACTTCTACGAGATGACGCCGAAGGTGAGCAACCGCACGGTTCACCACACCCCGATCGTCAACTGGACAGTGAGCGCCGTGCGGTAATACGGCCGGTGACGACAGGGAGGAACCCCTCGCGCGGTCAGTACTGCGGCGTCATCGGCGTGTACCCGAGCCACACCGGGTGGCCCCAGTTCTTCTCGCCGGGGTCGATGGCGAGCGCGCGCTGGTACTCCTGCCGGGCCTCGTCGGCCCTGCCCAGATAGTAGAGGATGTCGGCGTTGAGCGTGTGCCGGCTCGCCTCCAACCGCCTCCGGACGCGCTCGCTCAGAGCGGCGATCTCCTCGTCGGTCCCTCCCATGTTCGTGAGCAGGGGCAGGACGCTCTCGCGAGCTCTCGCGAACTCGAGGAGGTTCCGGGTCACGTACTGCGTGGTGTAGAAGTACGCCATGGCTGGCGTGAACTCGAGGTAGGGATGGTCGTCGGTATTCATGCGGGCTCCCTCGACGTAGCGGCCCAACCCCTCCTCACCCATGACGAACCAGGACAGCACGTCCATCGGCTCGAAGACGCCGAGCTGCCGCAGCTCGTTACGCACGCCCTCCCGCTCGAGCTTCCGGCTCAAAAAAGCCCAGTCGATGCGGAGCGGTTCCCGGGTGCCCACCAGGAGGCCGTGGTGCCGGATCGGCGAGAGCCACAGCGTCGAGTGCGGGAAGGCGGCAACGAATGTCCTGGCCGTCATCCGCATCTCGGCATCCGAGAGCAGGTGGAACGGGAGCCATTGGGCCACCAGCCCGTTCTCCGTGAGGTTGTCCTTGAGGCTCTCGTAGAACTCGAGCGTGTAGAGTGCGCCGTTGCCGGCCATCTTCGGCGATGTGAGGTCGATGGAGATGACGTCGTACTTCTCCTCGGAGACGAGCGCGTAGTTCCGCCCGTCCCCGAGAATCGCCTCGTAGCGGGGCTGGTCGAGCACTCCATGGTTGATCTCCCCGAACCACGAGGCCGCCTCCAGCACCGCGGGCACCAGCTCGACGCAATCCACCTGGCTTACGTCGTACTGGAGCACCTCCCACGAGGCGCCGCCGGCCCCGAACCCGATCAGGTTCACGCGCGCGCCGGGTACGTCACTGAGCAGCATCGGGATGTTCCCGAGCGTCTGCTGCGCGTCCATCATCACTAGCGAGGTGCCCGCCACCGGGAACCCGTCGATGCTGATGAACTTATCTCCCTGACGGTCCTGGAAGACCTTCACCGTCGAGCCGACACCCTCCCGGTAGAACAGCACCTCGGCCCCGTCCGCGCGCTCCTTGAACGACAACAGCATCATGGGGTCCCGGACGGCCCACGTGGTGGCCGCGGCGGCCAGCACCGAAACGGCGGCGAAGGCGGTCTTGAAGCGTCCCCGGCCGGAGAGCGCGGGCTCCACCATCAGGAGCCCCAGCCCGATCAGCAGACTCACCACGGCCACGACGACGATGCCGTCGCGCACGCCGATCCACGGGATGAGCACGAACCCGGCGATCACCGAGCCGACGACCCCGCCGATCGTGTTCACCGAATAGACCTGTCCGAGCGACGTGCCCAACCGCGCGAGCCGCCTTGCGTAGATCTTCACGACCACCGGAACCGTCATCCCCATGAGCAGCGTGGGCACGAGCATCACGGTCAGGCAGGTCACGAACCGCAGGCCGATCCACTTCCAGTGCAGGAGCGGCGTGGGCGTAATGCCGATCAACCGCTCCATCACCGGCGTGGACCGGGCCAGCACGGGGATGGCCAGGAGCGCGCAGAGGCCGATGAGCACCTCGATCACGCCGAACCATGCGATCAGCGCCCGCCGTCGGTCGATGAACCGCGCGATGATCGCGCTCCCCAGGCCGATCCCGAGGAGGAACGCGGTCAGCATCGTCGTGAACGCGTGCGTGGAGTTGTCCAGGAAGAAGATGAGGGAGCGGGTCCAGAGCACCTCGAGGGCGAGCGCGCACATGCCCGAGAGCCCCACCGCCCAGAGCGCGATCCGGGCCGGACCCTCCGGGATCGCGTCCTCGATCCCACCGCCCGGGGCGGACCCGTCGGTCCCCGCCTCCGCAGCGTGCGCCGGCGCCGCCGCGGGCGCCTCGACGTCCTCCCGCACGGGCCCGACCTCGATCGTCGTCCGGCTCAGCAGGAAGACGACGAGCGCGATGCCGAGGTTCACCACGCCCGCCACCCAGGCGGCTTCCTTCACGCCCAGAAAGAGGATCAGGAAGAACCCGGCGGTGACGGTCCCCACGACGGCGCCGAACGTATTCACCGCGTAGAGGCGCCCCACGTCCCAGCCCAGGCCGTCCCTGCGGCTCACGAAGTACTTCACGATCACGGGCAGCGTGCCGCCCATGAGGGTCGTGGGCAGAAGCAGGACGAGGAAGGAGAGCACGAACCGGATCACGCTGAGCGGATAGAACCCGAGGTCGAGCCCGCGGGCGAGCGCCACATAGAGCGGGGTCAGAGCGGCGAACAGCACCGGCATAAGGAACGCGAACACGCCGACGCCCGCCTCCAGGACCGCATAGAGCGCCAACGGATTGCGAACCCGGTCGGCCATCCTTCCGAACCAGAGGCTGCCCAGCGCCAACCCGGCGAAGAACGACGCGAGGATCGCGGCGGTCGCGAAGGCCGTGGCGCCGAACACGAGCGTGAGCATGCGCATCCACACGACCTCGTAGACCAGCCCGCATGCCCCGGAGAGGAAGAACAGGGCCAGGACGGCCGAGCGGACGCTGCGCTCTCTCCGGACCTCCATCGGCCTAACCGAGGCTCTTCACGCTGAGGGCGGCCAGGAAACCGAGCAGCGTGGACAAACCCACGATGGCTCCGCCCCGCTCGAACGCCTCGGGAAGAATCGTCTCGGCGATCATCACGAGCATGGCGCCGACCGCCGTGCCCTCGATGATCCCGAAGGCGGTGCCGCTGATGCCGATCAGGAAGAGGTTGCCCACGCCCGCACACACGCCCCCCACCACGATCAGCGAGCCCCACATGATGAGGATCGTGCGCGCCTTGAGGCCGGCCGTGTGCATGATGCCCGAGCTCGACATCGCCTCGGGGAAATTCGCGAGGAAGATGCCGGCCAGGAGCGGCCACGAGAGGGTGCTCGGCCCGACGACCGTGGTTCCGAGCACGAGGGACTCGGGGATCGCGTCCAGGAGGTTGCCGAGCCAGACGCCCATCACCGGGTGCGCCTGGGCGTGGGCCGCCTCCTCGATCTCGTGGTCGCTGGGCCGCCCGTGGCGCTCCTCGCTTAACTGCTCGGCGGCCTTGGCCTTCCACTCCTCCGCTTCCGCCTGCGGGACGAGCAGGCGCTCCTTCAGCTCCTCCGTTCGGAGCGAGATCAGCTTCGACACGGTGTCCCGCACGTGCGCGGCGGTGCGCACGAGGTCGTCGAACGCATGCTTGGGGATGCGGAACAGCCTCGTGGGCTCCAGCGCGTGGATGCTGGCGCTGCGTGGAGCGCCGGTGACCACGGCCATCTCGCCCACCGTCTCTCCCGCCGGGATCTCGGCGACCTTGACCCCTCCCCGCGCCACCTCGAGTCGCCCCGATACGACGACGTACAGGGAGGACCCCGCGTCACCCTCGCGGAAGAGCTCCTCCCCTTCCGCCAGCTCCACGGCCTGCGCCGCGTGCACGAGCGGCGCGATCTCCTCGGGCGGGAGCGCCTGGAGGAGGTGGACCCTGGAGAGCTGCTCCAGGAGCATCTTCTCCTGGCGGCGCCGCTCCGCCGAGAGCTGGCGGACCGCGACGGCGAACTTGCGCAGGAACGCGCCCTTCCGGTTCAGGATCTGGTTGAACGCCTCGAAGATCGCCCCACCCAGGAGCGAACCGATGGCGAGAGGCACGAACCCATCCTCCTCCACGGAGTCGGCCACGATCTCGACGGAGAGAGCGAACAGGAGCGCGCCCGCCCCGAACGCCAGCAGCGCGGAGGTGATCTTCGGGCCGGGACGCGATACGAGCCCGACCGCCGCGCCGAAGGGAAGGGCAACAGCCGCCAGCACGCCCGCCGCCACGGCCACAAGGGTCAGGTTCGACATGGAGCCAAGATAAGCCTCGGACACCGCGCCGCCACCGGCTCCTCGGGCCCTTGCGGGCGGTCCCGGCGCCCGGCGAGGCCCGCGGGCGTGCCCGGTCGGTCACGGTTTTCGGACCTCATTCGTTCTCCTCATGGTACCTGTGTCAAGGAACTCGGGCTCTCGGAGACAGATGCTCCCATGACCAAGAACGTGATCACGTCCCTCGCCGTCGTCCCCGCCCTCCTCCTCGCCGGATGCGGAGAGCCGCTCGGCCCGGCCTCGGACACCATCACCGAGCTGCCGCGCGCGCTGACCGTGACCGAGCAGACGGTGATCCAGCATGGAAACACCTTCGGCCTCGACCTCGTGCGCGAGGCGATCGCCAGGGACCGGAGGTCGAACGTGATCCTCTCACCGCTCAGCGCCTCCATGGCGCTCGGCATGACCTTGAACGGCGCGGCGGGCACGACGTTCGACGCGATGCGCGGCACGCTCGGCTTCGAGGGCCTCTCGCAGGTCGAGATCAACGAGGCCTACCGAGGGCTCCTGGATCTCCTCACGGGCCTGGACCCGGACGTACGCTTCGACATCGCGAACTCCGTCTGGGCCAACAAGGACGTGCCCTTCAAGGACGCCTTCCTCCAGGCGGTGCGCGCGGCGTTCGACGCCGAGGTCCAGTCGCGCGATTTCGGGGACCCGGCCACGCTCACGGCGATCAACGCCTGGGTGAAGGCGAACACGGAGGGCCTCATCGAGAAGATCCTCGACGAGCTCGACCCGTCGATGGTGTCGGTCCTGATCAACGCCATCTACTTCGACGGAGCGTGGACGAGCCGGTTCGACCCGGCCGAGACGACCGAGGCGCCGTTCCGCCTCGACGACGGCCGAACGGTCCAGGTGGACATGATGAACCTGTCGGACGTGACCTTCCCGTTCGGCCACGGCGCCGACTACGCCGCCGTGGAGCTTCCGTACGGCGGGGAGGCGTTCTCCATGGTGGTGGTGGTGCCCCAGGGCGACGTGCGGACGTTCATCGGGGGTCTGGACGCGAGCCGGTGGGAGAGCATCCTCCAGTCCCTCGATCCCCGAGTCGTGGATCAGGTCTCGATCCCGAAATTCACGGTCGCGTTCGACACCTATCTCAACGAGCCTCTGAAGGCCATGGGGATGGGCATCGCGTTCAGGCCCGGCGCGGACTTCACGAACATGTCCCCCCACGGCAACGACATCTGCATCGACTTCGTGCGGCAGAAGACCTACATCGAGGTGGAGGAGCGGGGGACCCGGGCCGCGGCGGTCACCGCCGTGGGCATGCGGGAGGTGTCGTTCAACGGCCTGATCGCCGACCGTCCGTTCGTGTTCGCGCTCCGCGAGCGGCTCTCGGACACACTGCTGTTCGTCGGGATGGTGGGTGATCCCACCGCCGAGGAAGAAGAAGGGCCCGACCTGGTCAGCGAGTGCCGTTGATCCTACTGCGGAACGTCGTCCCCGCGTCCGTTACCAGGGGATCCCCCAGCCCCAACGCCCGGCTCCGCGACCCCATCCGCGACCTCCCCACGCTCCTCCCCATGCGCGACCGGCACCGAAGCCCCGCCCATAGCCATACCCACCATAGCCATAGCCACCATAGGCGCCGGGGGCGACCGCGCCCCATCCGACAGCCGCCCGCCCGTACCCTGGCGTCCAATACGGCCGAGTCGCATAGAGCATCTGCTGAAGCGCGGCGTGCTGGGTCGGCGTGAGGATTTCGGCCACGGCCGTCCTATAGGGCTGGGCCGCCGTCTCGAACCGGGCCAGGAGCTCCTGGAGCTGGGCCTGCCCCTCCGGGTAGCCCACGCCGCCGCTCTGAAGGCTCATGCGGGCTGCGTTGAGTTCGTTCTCCAGAGGAACGATCTCGCTCTCGATCCCGGGTTGCAGCTCCTGGAGTCGCGCGACCTGCTCGCTCGACAGGCCCAGACGAGCCTGGTTCTGTAAGGCCAACTGGACGTTCTCGCCCAGACGCGGCCCCACACCGTTGATGCGAAGCCCTGGTCCGCCCACTCCCCGTTGCGCCGAGACCGGATTTGCCACGGCGCACACGGCGAGGGCGAGGATGCCTGTCAATACCCCTTTCATGAGCGACATCGCACCACCTCGGATGACGACGGTTGACACTGACAGATACCAAATAGTACGGCCTCGTTGTTAGGGTACCACAAGGGCGGAGCCATAGCAAGCTCAATGATCGGGGCCCTTCCGGCCGCGGGCGACGCCGTGGTGGAGGCGGCCCCGAAGCCCACAGTCGCGTACTGTTTGGTATGTCCGCTCACCGGGTGGCGGCCGACGCCGGCGAGGTTACCGTGCCTTCCAGGCCCCCACGCCGAACCCCACGAGCGCGGAGCCGGCGATGAACCCGCCGGCGGCGACGTACATCGGCGACTCGGCCCGCTCCTTCCAGCGCCACACGAGAAGCCCCCGTACGACCAGCGAGGCCACGGCGGTCCAGCCCGCGATGGGGTTCACGATGAGGAGACCCGTAGCCAGCAGGATGCCCATCTGCCGCGAGGATCCGCCCACCGCCTGGATGAGCGCGCCCGGAATCGCCCAAAGGACGAGGGCGCGGGCGAGCTCGGGGCTCGTGCCGGCCGCGATCGTGGCCGCGAACACCCGGTCCACCGGCGGCAACAGGTCCGCGCTGAAGTAGGTCCGGTAGGCCAGGAGCACGAAGGCGCCCGCGACCAAGAACCCGAGCATCTCGGCGAGGAACTGCTGCGTGCGTCCCGATCGCTCGAGCTCGGGGTCGTCGCCCCTGCCGCGGAGGATCCATCCGGTCTTCAGGTCGTAGCCCATGTCCGCGAACGCGGGTCCCGTGGCCGCCGTGAACCCGGCGAGCAGCGCGAGCGGCACCGGAGGGAACCCCACGAGCATGCCGAGGACGAGTGCGATCAGCGCCATGGCGAACGCGGGGAACCAGCCGGCGTGCATGGCGGAGAGCCCCACGACGAGCTGCGACACCAGCGCGGCCGCCGCAACGAAGCCCACGAACCCGAGGAGCATCGGCGGGGACATGTCGGACCACGCGCCCGCGATCGCCGCCAGCAGCGTCGCGATCGCGAGGTACGCCACGAACGCGCCGCCGAGCGCGCGCCCGAACGCGTGGCCGGAGACGGCGGGCGCGCCGAGCCCCGGCGCGCGCTCGCTCTCCCGCTCCCGGATCGCCCAAGCGATCTGCGCGAGCGCGACCAGCCCCGCGCCCACCATGATCCCGTGCGGTACGTACGCGTCGCCGAGGTCCACTCCGAGCACGGCGGGTGCGTAGCCCCGCAGCAGCAACCCCACGGCGAACATCGAGAGCGCCCAGATGTTGCCGATCCAGCACACCCCGAACACGTCCATGGGGATCCCGACGAGCTGCCCGACGCCGCCGACGAGCCCTCCCGCAGCGAGCATCCGGGCGCGCCCGCCCCCTTGGTCCCCGGCGATGAGCACCTCGGCAGTCGCTACGCCCGCGGGCCAGAGTCCGGCGCCCGGGAACGTGTGCGAGTCGAACGTCCGCCACACCAGGATGGCCGCGACCGACATCGCCAGGAACGAGCCGAGAAGCATCGGCAGGACCAGGTCGGGCCGGCCCATCAGCCACGGGATCCCGATCGGCAGGAGCAGCGCGTTGGCGCCGCCGAACGTCGCGCCTGAGATCGTCGTCTGGAGCAGGTTCTGCCGGTGCACGCTCGAGAACGCGCGGAGCGCGGCCAGCGGGATGCGAGCCACGGTGATCGCGACGATCGCCCCGATCACCGAGCTGTTCGGCGTGACGCCCACACGGGTGAGGAGCTGGAGCCCGATGATCGCACCCAACACGGCCAGCGCCACCGCGGCAACGAGCGTGGCGGGCTCGAACAGCGACGGGTGACGCGCCGCGCCGGGCGCGGCCGGGGCTGGGGCCTCGGTCACAGGAGCTGAGCCACCGCCGCGGCCACGAACCGCCGAGCGAGCAGCACCGGCCGCTCCGACGCGCGGGCCACGCGGCGGCGTTGCTCCTCGGTGAACCCCATGCAGTGCATCACGATCACGTCGCACCCGGAGAGCTCCCGCGCGGCCTCGTCGAACCGATCGCCCACGTACGGCGACGCCCACGTGATGCGGAGGTCCTGGTGCGAGGCGGGCTTCCAGTGGAACTCCCCGGCCTGCTCGGCCGCCGGGAGCAGGAGGCCGATCCTTCGCATCCCCGAGCACAGCGCCGCCACCCCGTGGTCCACCAGGTGCTGGGCATCGAGGAAGACGCCCGGGCCGCGCAGGGCCGGGAACTCGCCGGTGCAGAGGAGCACGGTCACGACCGACGGGTCGCGGTCCATGCCGTCGAGCATCTCCTGGAGCCGCGCGTGCATCTTCGCCTTGCCCACGACGACCTGGCTCGCGTCGGCCATCCGCGTCACCAGGCGGGCTTCGCCGCTCCCCGGCGCGAGCGCGGCCACCGCCGCGTCGTCGAGCCCGTCGAGCGCCCCCACCTCCCGGACGACGGTCTCCGCGGGGAGCCGCGCGACCAGGTCGGGCACCATGTCGGTGCGCGGGGTCTGCCCGATCGTGACGAACCTCACCGTCGTGAGCATGGCGGAGAGGCCTGGTCCCCTAGAAGCGTGTGGGTTGGGCCGCGCCGAACAGCAGCCCGTTGAAGAGCAGCTTGAACGTAGCGTGCGGCTGCGCGCGGAACGCCACCTTGGGCCCGAGGAGCGCCACGTGGCCCGCGCCTACCTCGGCGGCCACCGCCGCCACGCCCCCGTCCAGATACGCCTCGCCCCACGCCCATCCGCTGTCCAGCACGTCCGTCCCGGAGAACCACGCCACCGGACGGACGCCCTTCAGGGCCGCCTCGGGCAGGAGGTCGAACACGGGACTCGAGTCGAAGACCACGTCCACGGTGGCGGGCATGCCGTAGGCCAGCGGGTCGGCGTTGTTCACGGTGGCTCGCAGGAGCGACCCGGGGATGTAGAACTTGTCGGTCGGGAGCGGGACCTCCTTGCCGTCCTGCCCGATCTCCACCAGATGGTCCTTCACCGGCACGCCCAGGAGGCTCCCCATGGTGCTGGATGTCCCGATGGCCACGACTGTCCCCCCGGCCTCCACGAACTCCTTGATGCGCGGCACGGTCGCCCCCTCGGTGATGCGGCCCTGCCAGCTCCGGTAGGGCTCGGGGATGTCGCCCTCCCCTTCGCTCGGGCCGGGGGTGCTCGGCCCGCGCAGGCTCTCGGTTCCCCTCAGGTAGGCGGCGTCCGTGAAGACGAGCACGTCGTAGCGGCTCTTCAGGTTCCCCGCGTCGAGCGTCCGCGGGTAGACCAGCTCGTGGGGGAACTCGTACTGCTCGAGCAGCCAGCGCGTCCACCCGGAGGGCATGAGGCCCCCGTATTGGTCGTAGAGGCCGATGCGCACGGGGCGGAGCTCATGGGCATCGCCCTCGGGGCCCCGCGCGACGCCGTGCGCGGCCACGCCCAGCTCCGCCGCGGCCCTCTCCAGGATCGGGCGCGCGGCGCCGGACGCCGGGATCCAGAGCGCGCCCGTCCCCAGGCTCTTCCCGCCCACGCTCTGCTCCGAGCCCATCCAGTACACCGCCGCCCCGGCCTTCAGCAGTCGGTTCGCGACGATGAAGGAGTTGTTCTCACGATGGCTGACGAGCCATCCCGCCGGGCTCGCGGGCCCGGAGACGGCCGCGACCGGCGGATCGAGCAGTCCCTCGATCTTCGTGAACGGACCGTCGAACCCGTCGAGCACCCGCTCGAACACGACCCCCATCTGCATCGCCAGAGTCCAGCCGGCCTGGTCGTACGGCGGGATGGGCGGCCCGCCCGGGTATGCGAGATCGTTCGGGTGTTTCTGCGGCTCGAACATGTCGAGCACGTGGGGACGGAACGCCTGGTCGGTCTTCACCACGTAGGAGCCCGCGGGGTACGCACGGCCCGCCACCTGGAAGCTCGCCGTGGCCCTGTGGACCGTGATTCCCACCTTGAGGAGCGCGTTGACGAACCGCGTGGCCGTGGCGAAGTCGGGCTGATCCGAGGTGAGGATGTATCCGCGGGGATCCCGGAACGCGGGGTCGCGCAGGACGCCCTGGTACAGCTCCGTCGGGAGCGCGCGGCCCTGCCGCACCGATGCGACCGGGGGAAGCTTCGCGCCCGAGTCCACGAGGGCGGCGATGCGATCCGGCGTGACGGTCCACGAGTCACGCCTGCCCGCCTCGATGGAGTTCCTGCCCTTGACGTACATGTGGTACAGAAGCGTCTCCCGGTTGCGGGAGGCATAGTCCATCACGGCACGGTTGAGCTCCACGTCGTACTCGATGGCCCGCCGGTAGGAGAACACCCCGGGCGGCACCGGAGCGGGAAGGTCGTTCGCGGGAAGCTGCATCCCCGCCACCAGCGGGATCTCGATCGGCGTGGGGTTGCCCACGATCTCGGTGAGCAGGCCGAGCATGTTGTGGAAGTACGTGATGGTCCGCAGGCCGCCGTTCCACCAGGTGGAGTAGTGCGCGAAGCTCCGCTGGAAGGAGCCCGGCATCCCCCGGGCCACGAGGCGCGCGTTCATGGCGGCCCCGACCTGCTCGATCTCCAGGGGGACGAGCGGATCGAAGTGGTAGTTGAACGGATCGCGGAACGGGGGAACGAACACCACGGCCCCGTTGGCCCCGAACCCGGGCTGGTGGTGGTTGTAGACGATCTGCGGGAACCACTCCAGGAACATGACCCGATTCATGTTCGTGGTCTCGGGCATGTTGGAGAGGAAGAAGTCCCGGTTGTTGTCGTGCCCGATGTACTTGTGGTAGAGCCTGGGCAGGTCGAGGAGGGACCGTGACTTCTCGTCGGGCTTCCGCATGTACCAGTCCGCGACGAACTCCTGGCCGTCCGGGTTCGCCTGCACCGCCAGCAGGATCACGTCGTCCAGGAACCGCAGGGTCTCCGGGTCGGTCCGGCTCACCATCTCATAGACCATGAGCATGAGCTGCTGCGAGCCGACCGTCTCGGAGGCGTGCAGGCCCCCGTCGATCCACACGACCGCCTTGCCCTCCTGCGCGAGGGCCCGAGCCTGCTCGTCGGTGAGCCCCTCGGCGCGCGCGAGCCGCGCGGAGATCTCCTGGTAGCGGTCGAGCCGGGCCAGGTTCTCCGGCGACGAGATGACGGCCATGTACTCGGTCCGTCCCTCCGCCGACGGACCGATGTCCACCAGCTTCATGCGTGGGGATTCCGTGGCGAGCCTCTTCCACCACGCCTCCAACTGGGAGTAGGAGGCCATGTGGTAGTCGGCTCCGAGCTCGAAACCGAGGGCCTGCGCCGGGGTGGTGACCTGGAGGGGCGCCTGGGCGCCCAGGGGAAGGGCGGCCGCGGCCAGAACCAGCAGGAGTCCCGGGACGAGGCCGTGCAGGCGGGAACGGCGTGCGCTCATGGCGGTGTGACCCATTCGGCCAGGGAACGCCGCGGAGCGGCGGACAGGGCTGCCCGCGACTCTGCGCCCACGCGCAGTGGATCTGGAGTTAGACCGGCTTCCGGACACACGCAAGCCGTGGACATCCCCGACGGACCGCCCACGGGCACGGCCGAGCGCTCAGGATTCCACTTCCTCTTCCGACCCCATCAGCCTGTCCACCGTACGCACGACGTGGGGCCAGAGCGCCGGCGCGCCTTCGCGGATCGGGTCCAGCCGCTCGAGGATCCGCGCCTTTGGGATCCCGTGGCGGATCCAGGTCCCGCCCGAGTTGGACACGTTCTGCACGAACGCGTGGAAGCGGTCGAGCGCGTTGGCGAACCGCGCCTCGGGCGTGCGGTTCTCCTCGAACTCCTCCCAGAGGGCCGAGAGCTTGTCGTTCTGGTCCGGGGGGAGCAGCCCGAACAGCCGCTCGGCCGCTCTCCACTCCCGCTCCGCCTTGCCGGCGTTGCCCGCCTCGTCGAACGCGAACGTGTCGCCCGCGTCGATCTCCACCACGTCGTGGATGAGGAGCATGAGGAGCGTGCGCCCCAGGTCCGTCCCGGGCGGCGCGTACTCGGCGAGCAGCGCCGCCATCACGCCCAGGTGCCAGGAGTGCTCGGCGCTGTTCTCCAGGCGCGATTCCCCGACGATGCTCGTGCGCCGGAGCACCTGCTTCAGCTTGTCCACCTCGACGATGAAGTCGAGCTGCCGAAGGAGGCGTGGGTCGGTCATGGGTCTCTCATCTCCTCAACAGTCGCCCCGGCCTCACGTCCTGGACCTCACCCTCGGCGATCACGGGCACGCCGTTCACGATCACCCAGTCCACGCCCGTGGAGTACCGGAGCGGATCGCCGAACGTGGCATGGTCCTGGATCGAGTCGGGGTCGAACACGAGCACGTCGGCGACCATTCCCGGGGCGATGATCCCGCGGTCGTAGAGGCCGAGGCGGTGCGCGCCGAGGGACGTCATCCGCCTCACCGCGTCCTCGAGCGTCATCATCTTGTCCTCGCGCACGTACTTGGCGATCACGCGCGGGAACGCGCCGTAGGCGCGGGGATGGTCGCTCTCGGTCGTTTCCGGGTTCGAGGGCGAGGCGTCGGTGTCCACCATCACCCAGCTCTTCCGGAACGCCGCCCACTTTTGCTCCTCGTTCATCGTGAGCGGGTTCACCCCCACACCGCCCGCCTGCACGAGGTCGAAGAACGCCGTCCACGGGTCCACGCCCAGGACGCGCGCGGCCCCCGCCACGGACTCACCCACGACCCTCGGGTCCACCGAGTCCGGCGCGTCGTCGATGAGGACGTTGTCCCACTTGCTCCCGGCATGTCGGTACCAGTTCTCCCAGTCCGACGTCGTCTCGATCTCGCGGCGGAGCGCGCGGCGAACCTCCCGATCCGAGAGCGTCGCGCGCAACGCCGAGTCACCCTGGGCGAAGTGGCGCGGATGGATGAGCGAGGAGAGGCCGAGACCGTTCCGGGTGTAGGGATAGATGTCGGCCGTGACGTCCATCCCCGCCGCGCGCGCGGAGTCCACAAGCGCGATCGCCCGGTCCATGAGCGGCCAGTTCGCCTGCCCTGCGGCCTTCAGGTGATAGATGTGGACGGGGACGCCTGCCCGCGATCCGATCGTGAGCGCTTCGCGGATGGCCCCGAGCAGACCGCCGCTCTCGTTCCGCACGTGCGTGAAGTAGACCCCGTCGTACTCCCCGGCCACCTTCGCGAGCTCGACGAGCTCCTCGGTCGTGGCGTACACGGCCGGCGGGTAGATGAGCGCCGTGGAGAGGCCCACCGCCCCGTCCTCCATGGCGCGGCGGACGTGCTCGCGCATCTCGTCGAGCTGTTCGGGGGTGGGCCGGACGTCGGTGTCGCCGAGCACGACACGGCGCACCTGCGTGGCGCCCACGTCGTGAATGACGTTCAGCGGAATCCCGTAGCGCTCCAGCACGCGGAAGTACTCGTTGAACGTCGTCCACGTGAGCGTGTCGGTGCCGATGACGGTCGGCCGGCGTTGCATCTCCGGCTTCCGTGGGGCCGGCGAGCCGCCCTCACCCGACAGGTACGTCGTGATGCCCTGACGCAGCTTGGAGAGCGCGCTCGGTGGATCGGTGATCAGAGCCAAGCTCGACTGGCCCATCAGGTCCACGAAGCCCGGGGTGACCACCCGGCTCGCCGCGTCCACGACCCGGGAGGCGTTGTAGCCCTCGAGGTCCCCCACCGCGGCGATGCGGTCTTTGGTGATCCCCACGTCGGCATGGAACCACGGGTTGCCCGTGCCGTCCACCACGCGCGCGTTGGTGATGAGGATGTCGAAGGGGGGCTTGGCGTCCGGATCGGGGAGGACGTCCGGAGCGCACGCGGCGAGCGCGAGCGTCGCGACGGCCGGGGCTGCGAAGCGCAGGTGGCGGGGCATGTGGGGGCCCGCTGGGGGATGCGGGGGGCGAGGGGAACGTGCGGCGCGGCGGGCGGAGAGGCAAGGGTGAGCGGGGGGCGCCCGGAGCCCGAGTGCGACGAGGCCCTGTCAGTCGCCCCGCAGGGAAACGGCCGGGTGCGTGGTGCTCGCCCGATACGCCGGAACCACGGCCGCCAGGACCCCCGTCGTCAGTGGGACGACCGCGGCGCCCGCCAGGGACGCAAGGTCGGTGGGCGACACCTGGAAGAGGAACCGCTCCAGAGCCGCCGTGGCCAGGAGCGCCGCCGCCAGCCCACCGGTCACGCCGAGCACCACGGGTGGCATGCCGGTGCGCACCACCACGGCCAGGAGCTGGCCGGGACGGGCGCCGAGCGCGAGGCGCACGCCGAACTCGGTGCGCCGGCGCTGCACCGCATACGAGACCACGCCGTAAATGCCCACGGTGCCGAGCGCGATCGCGAGGGCCGAGAAGAGCGTCAGGAAGAATCGCAGGCGGAGCGGCGTGGCGATGGCCCGGTCGATCGCTGACGTCATCGTCTCCACGCGGCCCACCGTGGCCCGGTCGTCCACCTGGCTCACGAGGGCACGGGCGGCGCCGACCAGGGCGAGCGGGTCCGTGGCCTTCAGGACGAGGAGCCCGTACTCGGAGGAGCGCATCACCTGGTCCCACGACAGGTACATCGCCATGGCCCGCTCCCCCACGAGGTCGTCGACAGCGACGTTCCGCACCACCCCCACCACCTCGTACCACCCGTCACGGCGGCCGCCGCCCGAGATGCGCCGCCCCAACGCGGTTCTCTCTCCCCACATGGTCCGCGCGAACGATTCGTTCACCACCGCCACCCGAGGCGCGTCCGGCCCGTCGCTGGCGAGGATGCCGCGGCCCTCCACCATCTCCACGCCGAGGGCGGCGAACGTGCCGGGCGTCACCGCCCTCCAGAACGAGTTGGGGCTCCGCTCACCGTCCAGGTCCGGGCGGTCCTCGGCCCGCACGGTCCCCTGCCACCCCCCGTCCCGCACCGGGAGCCGATTGATGAGCCCCGCGGCCCCCACCCCGGGAAGCGCCGCCGCCCGCTCCACGAGCGCGGCGAAATAGCGCCCCCGCTCCTCGCCCGCGATCGCCTCGGAAGGAGCACCTCCGAGACCACGAGCCCAACCTGGAGTCGGCCCGGCGCCGTCCCCACACCGGCCTCCTGGCGCCGCACACCCAGCGACCCTGCGCCCAGCTTCCCCCGCCGGAGCCCGCGCAGCGGTGCCAGGGCGACCGCGCACCCCACGCCGACGGCGAGGGCCAGGCCGCCCAGGAGCATCGTCCAGTCCAGGGAGGGCAGGCTCCCCATCCCCTCGGAGAGCGGAAGGCTCGCGACCAGGATGTCGAAGAGGGCGACGGCGAGCGCGATGCCGAGGATGCCCGCCACCGCGCCGAGCAGGACCGATTCGGTGAGGACCTGGCGGGCCAGGCGCGTCCGGCTGGCGCCCAGGGCCGCACGCATCGCCATCTCGCCGCTCCGGTCGGCCGCGCGCGTGAGCAGGAGCCCGGCGACGTTCACGCACGCCAGCAGGAGGACCATGGCAACCGCGCCGAGGAGGAGGAGGAGCACGGGGCGTACGCTCCCCACGAGCGTGGTACGGAGCGGCGTCACGGACGGGCTTCGTGTCTTGTCCCACGCGTCCGGGTAGTCCCAACGCTCACCCAGCGCATCGGCCAGGGCGCGCAGGTCCGCGTCCAGCGCGGGCGGAGTGGTCCCACGAGCGAGGCGTCCGATGAGGACGAGCGACCCGTTGCCCTGATACATGGCGGACGCGGGATCCAGGTCCAGAGGGACCCATACATCCATCTCGGGCGCGGGAAAGAAGAAGTCGCGGGGCATCACGCCGATCACCGTGGTAGGGCGCCCGTTGACTTCGACCCGTCGTCCCACGATCCCCGGATCGCCCCCGTACGCCTGCTGCCACACCGCGTGACTGAGCACGATCACCGGCTCCGCCCCCGGGCGGTCGTCGCCCACTCGGAACGTGCTGCCGAGGAGCGGGCGGGCCCCGAGCACATCGAAGAGGTTCGCGGACGCCACCGTGGCCACGTGGAGCGACGAGCCTTCCTCGGTCCTCAGCGTCACACCGTCGTTGGAGTAGGACGCGACATCCTCGAACGCGCGCACGCGTTCCCGGACGAAGTCGAACTCCACGCCTCGCCAGTTGAAGGAGAACCAGAACGTGACCAGACGGTCCTCGTCCTCGTAGGGGAGAGGTCGGAGGAGAAGCCCGTGGACCACGCTGAACAGCGCGACCGTGCCGCCGATCCCCAGGGCCAGCGTGAGCGTGGCGAGCGCCGCAAAGGCCGGATTTCGGACGAGCTGCCGGCGTGCGAAGCGCAGGTCGGCGGCGAAGTCGGTGAGCGGAGACACCCCCCACGACCCGCGCGCGCGTTCCTTGAAGCGCTCGGCGCCTCCGAACCGCACCGCCGCCTCCCGGCGGGCCTCCGCGAAGCCCAGCCCCCGAGCCACATGCTTGCGGGTCTCCATCTCGAGGTGGAACGCCACCTCATCGTCCAGCTCCCGCTCCATGCGGCTCCGCAGGAAGATGGACTTCAGCCGGAACACCACACCGCTCAGCCAACGCATTGGTCGTCTCCCTCGCGTGTCCCGTGATCGCTCGCCAGCGTCAGCTCGTGGCCAGGATCCTGGCCACTCCCGAAGAAAGACGCGCCCAACTCTCCCGCTCCACCCTGAGCTGGCGCTTCCCCGCGCGCGTGAGCGCATAGTAGCGGGCCTTGCGGTTGTGCTCCGTCGTCCGCCACTCCGAGCGGATCCAGCCCTCCCGCGTGAGGCGGTGGAGCGAGGGGTAGAGCGAGCCCTGGTTGACCTGGAGGGCGTCCTCCGAGGTCTGCTGGATGCGCTCGCCGATCCCCCAGCCGTGCATGGGCTCGAGGGAAAGGACCTGGAGGATGAGCATGTCCAGGGTGCCCCGGATCATGTCGGGCGGGTTCTTGGGCATGGCAGCCGTCTCCGTTTCTCTCGAAAAACGAGAGGAGTACTACCTTAGACGGACGTGGAGGAGAAAAGGTTGCAGGGAGCGCCACGCTTCCGCGCCTTCTCCAAGGATGGCGCGCCTCCCGAGGCCGAGGGATGGCCAGACCGGCCTCCCGGGCCCATCGTCAGGGGCACGAACCCCCTGCCACGGAGCCGCCCCCATGCGACGCAAGGCCCACGGCATCTTCTGCCTCGAAGACGACTGGTGGAGGGACTTCAACCGGACCTCCACGGTCGAACCCGTCCTCTCACTCATCGCGCAGGGAGTGCAGATGGACGTCCCGCACGTGCACCGGGACGTGGGCACGGTGGAGGAGCTGGAGTACTACCTGCGGCGCTGGAGGCAGGCGGGATCCGCGCGGTATGCGATCCTCTATCTGGCCTTCCACGGCCGGCAGGGCGCGATCTTCGTCGGAGATCGGCGTCGGACGCGGTCCGTCGTCACGCTCGACGACCTCGCCCGCATGCTCGGGGGGGGACTGGGCGGGCGGATCGTGCACTTCGGGTCCTGCGAGACGATGGGCGTGGACAAGCGTCGTATCCGCCGGTTCCTCGCGGACACCGGCCTCGTCGCGGCCACGGGCTTCAAGAGCCAGGTGGACTGGCTCACTTCCGCCGTCTACGACGTGCTCCTCTTCGAGGCCATGCTCCGCCACTCCCTGACGATCGGCGGGGCACGAGCGATCCGGAAGCACATGTGGGACGAATACCGCGCGCTCAGCAAGCGGCTCGACTTCCGGATGATCGTGCGGCCCGCCGCTGCTAAACCCAATCTACGTCCTGCACCGCGTGCCACGGGACCACGTCCAGCGTCGTCCTCCCCTGCGTCTCCTGGCCACCGTACACGAGCCGGCGGATGAGCTCGCGGCCGGTCGGCGAAGATCAACCCCGAACCCCCGCCAGCTCCTCCAGCCTCTCGAGCAGCCGCACCATCGCGTACGTGTCCATGTGGCAGTACTGGAGCAGGGCGGCCCGCTTGGCATCGCGCTCCTCGGGGGTCATCCGATCGCCCCGGAGCAGCAGGCGCGCGAGCTCGACGCTCGCCACCTGGCCGTCGGACACCTCCAGGCCGTCGTAGGACAGGTCCCCGGCCAGAGGGCCGAGCACGTCCTTGATCGAGAAGCTCCCGCCGAAGTCGGGATGGGCGATGTGGTCCCGTACCACGGGAAGGAGGTCCCGCAGGCGGTCGTCCAGCCGGGCCAACTCCGCGGCCAGCTCCGGGACCGCCTCCTCCAGGACGCCGATGCAGCGATGCTCGTAACCGGAGTACGTCGCGACGACGTCGGCGCGGCGGGTGGCGTCGACCAGGGCGCGCGCGAGCCCGGGGCGCGGATCCTCCGGGCCCTCGGCGAGCCAGGCCGTGTGGGACAGGGATCCGTCCGGGGCCCGCTCGTGGTAGCTGAACTGGACCGGGACGATGCCCCAGGGCGCCACACCCGCCCATACGGGGATGACGCGCGCGACCGACTCGAAGTCCAGGAACCCCACGCGTCCCCGGAACGGAGCAAGCGCGTCGGCGAGTCCCGGCTCGACCACCATCCGCCCCGTGCGCCACGCCTCGAGCTGGCGGCGCGCGGGCGCGCCGAGGGGCGTGTCGGCCTGGACGTCGCCGAAGGTGTGGATCCCCTGCTCCATGAGCCGGAAGGCCTTGGCCAGGCCGACGCGGTGCAGCCGGCGCACGTGGTCGGGCGCCTGCGGCCAGCAGCGCTCCTTGAACGGGCAGTCCTCCGCGGCAGCACAATGCTCCCCGATGCAGGGGCCCGGATCCGGTCCGGCGAGCAGCGCGAGTTGATCCCGAATCATGCCCGGCACCCCGGGGAGGAAGTCCTCGACCGCCGCCGTGACATCCTCCTGGACGAAGAGGTCGCCCACGTCCGGGTGGCGGTAGTCCCGGTCGACGTGCATGAGGACGACCTCGCGGACGTCGAGCCCGGCGCGGCGCGCCACGTGCGTCTGGATCGCCGCGTCCACGACGTGCTTGTCGTGAACCGACGTGGTGGACTTCACCTCGATGAGCCGGAAGGCATCGCCCACACGCTCCAGGACGTCGACCGCCACGAAGACGTCATCCTCGTAGAAGGCGGCCTCGAAGATGGCTGGCGCGCCCTCGTCCAGCGCCGCGCGCGTGTCGCGGAGCTTGCCCTCCATGTCGTCGTAGGGACGGTCCACGAGCACCCCACCCGGATAGCGCTGCTGGGCGAGGAAGCCCACCTCATTGCCCTGCTCGATCCGGTCCCGAGCGACGATGTCCAGCTCGAGCTCGGCCGCCTCGGGCTCGTGGACCTTCCACCACAGGAATCGCGGGCATTGCCACCCGGCGACGAAGCGGGACTTGGAGAGGCGGTAGGACATGACGGTCGTGGTGCGGGGCGGGGACAGTTGGATGGGTCGCGGCGTGGTTAGGTCTTCACCCCCTGAACACCGCCTCGTTGTGCCAGCGCAGAACTTCGGGATCTGGCTGCGATAGGGGCGCATCGGGCACCCAGACCGGGGCCCCGTGGAGCTTCAGGTAGTTGTCACCGTCGTGAAAATCGTCCCTCATCCGGTGACTCGCCTCCACGCGGTGCTCCGGCGTCACCGTGATGTACCCGGCATCGAAGAGGCGGTGGACATCGGAGCGCAGAAGCATGCCGTTGCGAACCGAGTGCGTGCGTACCTCGCTGAACGGCCGGATGTGCGCGGCATCGAGGGCGGGAAGGGCCCGATCCCCTGTGATCGCGCAGCGGCGCTGATAAGCTTCGGTGATCAAGGCGCTGAACGTGCCCTGCCCGAGACGCCGGGGCTGAAGGACCGGGATTCCGTAGCCCCCGGGAATCTCGATCGTGGGCGCGACCTCACGAGCCCGCTCTGCGTGTAGACGCTGGACAACGTCGTCCCAGATCCTCTTCCCATCGCCGGATCGGAGATCATAGCCGCGGCCGCGGACGATGTTCTTCTGAAACCCGGGCGGATCGTGGATCCAGAGGTCCTTGGGCCAGAAGAAGGGCTCCACGAGAAGCACGCATCCGATAACCGGGTCCGTTCCCGGTACGTCAGGCTCACGGCGGAGTCGCGCGATCCGGGACCGGAACTCCTCCCTCCTCTCCGCTCCGTTCTTCCACTCGAACGTTTTCCAGGCGATCGAGAGCGGCACCTCCCAGTACTGGCTGAAGAAGCCGCCACCGGCGATCGCGTTGAAGGGTTTCTTCAGCTTGAAGAGGAGCGGCTGGCCGGTGGAGAGCACACCGAAATGCCCACCCCACGGCTTGGGATACCAGAAGTTGACCTCGTCCACGTCCGGGCGGGCCGCCAGGAACCGGAACCAGTCGAAGTCGGTGGGGGCGACGTACGCGTTCACAACAAATCGAACGCCGTCAAGATACCCACCACGTCTCCGCGGGACGACTGCACGAGGACGGGGTGGTCACCCATTCGAGTCACGATTTCAGCAACGGGTGCATCCGCCCTGACGGTGGTAGCGGGGTGGAAGCCCAGCGCACGGCTCGCGAGTGCGTCCTTGACGGGCCGTGCAAGCCGCCGGCGCCTCTCACTGACGCCGACCCCGCGAAGGTACTGCGCGACGTGGTAATCAGCGATCATCCTCCACGCGCCCCGCTTATTGCCTGGGGCGACGGGGATGAAGGAGAAAGAGTTCGCCAGCATCAGATGTCGAACGTGACTCACGGGTTGCCAGAGCTCCGCCGCTAACGGTGCAGCGACCATGAAGTCGGCCACCGTGCTCATACCCCGCTCCAATGCGTCCTCCAGAATGAGGGAGATTTCCGTTGCGTGGTGTGTGAGATACCGAGCTCGTGCTCCAACGTGCATGGCTTCATTCCGGGCCTCACGAAGCAACTCCAGGAGTGCCGGGAGCGGTCGGTGGATCTCGGGCCATTGGGAAGTCAGCATTGACCCGAGAGGAGATCGTTTTCCCAGTGCGAGGAGATCAAGCTCAAGCTCACCCAGTCCCTTCGCGGACGGCCTGAAGAAACGCCCGAGACGTTCCAGGGCCTGCAGCGGTCGCGCGTACTGTTCGGAATCAGCAAGCACTGCGTAGCGCGCGGCCCGCAGGTCATCGCGGAAATGCCTGGCAGCCCGTTTACCGACGGTCACACCCGTTGAGTGTCTGCCCATCCCGTTACTCCACTCCCTTCAGCAGCCTCTCGAACAGCCAGTCCAGCAGGAACTTGGCGAACTGGCTGTCGTCGGTGACCCGC
>CAYPMO010000040.1:0-34631 GCA_964412015.1 uncultured Gemmatimonadaceae bacterium
GTCGCCCGGGGGTAGGAATGGCCCCCGAACGGACGCTGCAGGATCTTGCCGTCCTTGTCGCGCGACCAGGGAATGCCCCAATGGTCGAGCTGGAGGAGCTCCGTAGGTGCATGCTGCACGAAGCGATCAACGACGTCCTGGTCGGCCAGGAAGTCCGATCCCTTCACGGTGTCCCATGCGTGCAGATCGAGGGAATCCCCCTCCTCGGAATAGAGCACGGCAGCCGTGCCGCCCTCCGCACACACCGAATGGGACCGCATGATCTGGACCTTGCCGACGAGCCCCACGTCGACCTTGCCCTTGGATCGGCGGGCGATCTCGACCGCCGCGCGCAGCCCCGCTAGCCCGGTCCCGAAGATGATGACGTCGTGGCTGTGTTCCACGGCCATGGCTTCCGACTCCCTTGGGCGAGTGCTCTACTCGTGATGAGAACGTCCCGAGCGGATCTCTTCAGCCGTCCTTGCGGTGGCAAGGGAAGACGGCCGAAACCAGGGAGGGCCGCACCGACGTTATCGTAAACCGAAGGTGAGGGGAAGTGGGGGGCCGGCGGAGGGCCGGCGCCGGTCAGATGGAGGAGATGAGTGGGATGATCCTCCGGCGGCTGTGCTCCGCCACCTCCTTGACTTCTCCCAGCATTTCCGGCGAGAAGGGGACCTGGATCTCACTCTCGTGGAAGGGCACGCCCTTCATGCGCTGGATGCGGACGAAGAGCCGGAAAGGATCCCGGGCGCTATGGGCCAGCATGAGGTTGTCGGCAGCGGCCTCGAGCTCGGCGATCATCTTCTTCTTGGCCGAGCTGCTGACGGAAAAGAGGGATGTCACTCCCTCACCCTCACTCTGGACCAGGGTCGCTTTCATCTCCTCCAGCGTCCGTGTCCCATAGGTACGGGAGAAGAGAAGGAGGTTCAACGCGGATCCGAAGAGGAGGGTCCCAGGTCCGTCTTCCGGGACCATCTGTCGGGCCGCCCGGAGTGCCTCGGTCCACGTGGGAGGCTTCACGAGGTTCGCCCGGATGTGATGACGATCCACTTCCTCCATCCCCTCCATCTCCGCGTCCAATTCGATGAAGGCGACACGGTCGGCGAGCCTGTCGAGGTCCAGGCCGGCCGCCCGCTTGAG
Source organism: uncultured Gemmatimonadaceae bacterium (assembly GCA_964412015.1). Taxonomy (GTDB): domain Bacteria; phylum Gemmatimonadota; class Gemmatimonadetes; order Longimicrobiales; family Gaopeijiaceae; genus SZUA-318. The sequence goes on from CAYPMO010000040.1 coordinate 1,120, forward strand.
TGCCTCCGCGATGAAGGTATGGCTCGGGTACTGGAGGGAGAGAAACACCACGCTCCCCCCGGCCTCCAACCAACTGGCGGTGACGGCGTTCCCGATGAGGGGCTTTCCGGACCCACCGGGCCCGGTGATGAGCGTGGATGTACGCAGTGGCCATCCCTGGGGCAGGAGTTGGTTGAGCCAAGGCTCGGTGATGGTCAATGTGTTCATGGATGTCCTTTTCCGTTTTGTTGGTAGTTGATCATGAGCCATCAGGTGTTCTCACGAGCCCAGGAGAAGCAGGGTTCCCCCGACAGCCAACCCGACCGCGATGTTCAGGATCTTCAGGATCACGAAGCTCCGCCTGGAGACGGCCAGCAGGGGCAGGGTGCCATGTCCGTCCTGAGTGATGGAATTCGCCACGAGGATCGCGACCGGCAGGATCCCTTCGGCATACAGGGTCACGAATACCAGGTGCGGTCCTGACTCGGGCACCAATCCGACCAGGGCGGCGATCACGAGGACCGTGAACGTGTTGCCCTGGATCCATCCTGCCGGATCGAAGAAGGCTTCGAGGATCGCGATCGTGAGGAGCGCCCCGAAGGTCCAGGCGAAGATCTTCGGCAAGTGGCGCTTCAGAACGTGCGCCCAGAGGTGCTCTTCCAGGAAGTGATCGGGGACCGTCCCGGCCACGAAGAGCCCGAAGAGGGTGCTGGCCACCAGGGTGACCCGGATCCAGTTCCAGACCGTGGGCCCCATCGAACCGGAGAGGAAGCCCGCCAGGAGGAGGAGAAAGAACCCCAGCAGGACGATACGGTAGAGGCTGATATGGCGGAACTGTTCGCCGATGACGTCGGCCTGGAAGCAACGGCACTGGTCTTCGGCGTGGACCTCGAGCCGGTGCTCTGTAGGCAGAGTGGGTGCGAGAGTCGGGAGGAAGCGGTCCACCGCCACCGCCGAGGCCCACCCCAGGACGAACAGGCCGCCGGTGAGGATCAAGGCCCGGCCGGGAAACATGGCCAGCATCACGAAGCTCTCGTCCCCACTGGTGGCGATCATGGTTCCTACGAGAGCTCCGAAGCTCATGGCCCCGTGGGCATAGAGGGACACGACGGTGAAGGCGCCCAGACACCCCGGTGTCGCTCCCAGGAACGTGGCGATGGCGTACTGTTTCCAGCCGCTCTCCTTCAATCCGTCCTGCCACCAGCCTCGTGTCTGGACGTTGATGTACTCGATGAGGACCATCATGGTGAGCACGAACCCCGTGATCATGAGGGCATGACCCAGGGATCCGATCAGGAGTGCCACGCGGTACCGTCCTTTCGACTTTCGGAATCGCAGGTTCTACTCTCAAGAGCCATGGCGGAAGGTGCCCTTCGGAGGATCGGTGCCAGGATCCTCCGGTCCCTTCCCTCGGGGTGCCGCCGGGCCCCGGTCCTCGTCCGACCCGGGAGGACCGGACCCGCGGGCCAATGGGACCATCAGGTGACGCTGCTGGGCCGACAAGACCTCCTCCGAGGGAGCCTGGATCACGAAGAGGAGCTTCGCCTCGACCAGGCCGGTGTTCTTGCAGAGGTGGTGCTGGGAAGCGAGAAAGAGGAGGCTGTCACCGGATCGCAGGCGGTGCCAGTCCCCCTGAACCAGGCAGTCCACCTCTCCCTCCAGGCAGTAGACGAATTCCTCTCCCGCGTGGCTGATGGGTTGGTCAGCCCCGTAGGCCCCCGGAAGGAGCGTCATGCAGAAGGGGCCCAGCCGCTGCCCCGGGAGACCGGATCCCAGGCCCTCGATGAGGACACCCTTCCCCGACGTCCTGGGTCTCTGATGCTCTCTCACCACCACGGTGGAGTCCCCCGGCGCAGGCTGGAAGAAGCTCCCGATCTCCACGCCCAGGGCGGTGGCGAGTTGGCGCAAGGAGGACACGGTCGGGGAGCATTCCCCCCGTTCGATGCGGCTGATGGCATTGGGGGAAAGCCCCGACTCTCGGGCCAGGTCCCTGAGGGAGAGACCCCTTCCGCGCCGCAGGCGGTGGATCTCGCGGCCAACCTCGGGGAGACTCCGATCGCTCATGGCATCCTCCCTTCCATGCGGCGGGGACGAAAGAGCCGACAATGTGTCCAATATAATGTCCAAAATGCGCATTTAAAGGTACTTGTACCGAAGATCGTGCATGCTATCTTAAAAAAGTTGACAAGGGGTTGGGAATGCGGGGTGGGTGGGGCGCGGCGGTCGCGCCAGACACGGCACACTTATGGAGGCGTAGGATGTCTCAGACGCCAGAGGCTGCTCGTGAAGGGCAGCAGATATCGAGGGAGGAAGTAGAACGTCAGATCGCAGCGACGATCCACGAGATCAAGAACCGGGTGGTCGTGTTCAGCGGAAAAGGAGGAGTCGGCAAGACCACCGTCGCGGTGAACCTGGCCTATGCCCTGGCCCGGAGTGGAAAGCAGGTCGGCCTGTTGGATGCGGACATCACGGGTCCGAACGTCTCGCGCATGGTGGGCAGCTCGCATCCGTTCCGCGGAGGCGGTGACAAGCTCATTCCCCTGGAGGTCGAGGGGCTGAAGATGGTCTCCATCGCGGGCCTGCTTCGCCCCGGCCAGCCGGTGATATGGCGGGGGCCGCTGCGGGCCAAGGCGCTGGAGCAGTTCCTCTGGGGTGTGGACTGGGGCCCCCTCGATTTCCTCGTCGTCGATCTGCCACCCGGCACCGGAGACGAGGTGCTCACCATCACCCAGCGGACCTTCCCGCAATTCGCGATCGTGGTCACGACGCCCCAGGAGGTCTCGCTCATCGATTCCCATCGGGCGGCGAATATGGCCGTCAGGATGGAGGTGCCCCATATCGGGATCGTGGAGAACATGTCGGTGCTGATATGTCCGAGCTGCGGGGCGGAAATCCCCGTGTTCGGTGAGGGAGGGGGAGAGCGCCAGGCGCGGGAGCTGGGTCTGGAGTTCCTCGGGAAGATCCCTATCGATCTCGAGGTGAGGAAGGGAGGCGACGAAGGCCGGCCGATCGTGCTGCACGGGAAGGACACACCGGTGGCCCAGGCGTTCTTCCGCCTCGCGTCCCGCGTGGAGGCGATCCTCGAAGAAGGAGGAGAGGATGCGGCGGCCTCGCCGACCGGAAAGTCGGGGTAGGATGGGGCCCGGCGAACCGGTTGGAATGCCGGCCGCTTCAGGTCACCTCCAGGGGTAGGTCTCCACCCACACGCCCTTCGCCTCCAGGATCAGCTCCAGCATCCGGTGCCAGGAATCCCAGGCCGTCTGGCGCTCGTAGGCGTTGTTCGTCTTGTGGGCGATGACCAGGTCCAGGGCCGGGAAGACGGCGATCCACTGACCCCACGCGCCGCGCGCCCAGTAGGCCTTCTCGAAGGGTCCCGTGGCGGTGGGACCGTCCAGGACCCACCACATGTACCCGTACCCCAGGTAGCCGTCGCGGCGGCTCACCGGGTTCATCTCCTCCAGGGGGGTCACGACGGAGGTGATCCGCCGGGCCCATTCCGGCGAGATGATCTCTTCGCCGTTCCAGTTTCCCTCGTGCAGCATGACCAGGCCGATGCGGGCCATGTCCCGGGTCGAGAGCCAGATGGGGTACGCCGGATATCGGGAGACGGTGAGATCGCCCGCTTTGGCCTGGGCACTCCGGTCCCAATCCTGGAACTGCATGGGGATGGCCAACTGCGCCTGAATCTCGTCGTAGATGCATCGACCCGTGAGGAGCTCGAAGACGTACCCGGCCGCGTTGAAGTCCCAGTTGCTGTAGAGCATGTAGCTTCCGGGCTGCTGAGAGCCCCGGGCCGGGGCCCGGCTCAGGTCGTCTCCCGAGTAGGAGGCGGGGTGGTACACGCCGGACCGGGCGGTGATGAGATGGTGGATGGTGGCCGTCTTCTCGATGTCCAGGAGGCCACCGATGTCATCCATCCCGAGCTCGCCGATGGTGGTCTCGAGGTCGATGACGCCCTTCTCCACCCAGTCTCCGTAGAGCATGGACAGGACGCTCTTCCGCGCGGAGGCGATGTACGAGAGCTCCTCGATGTCACCGAAGTCGAAGACGACGCGCCCCCGGTCCACCACCACGAGGCCCGTCGTGTTGCTGCTGTCGCGGAGGAAGGCGGACGCGCCGCGCAGGCCGTCGGCGCTCCACCCGTAGGCTGCCAGGTCCCGGGAGGACACGTGGTCCCATTCCTCTCCGGGGAAGACGGAGGCTGTGGAGATCTGGGCCCCGGCCGGGAAGGGGACGGCCAGGGCGAGGAAGAGAACCGCCGAGAAGGCACGGCGTGGAATCCGGGGAAGAGCGTATGAGCCGTTCATGTGACCTCCTTGGGATCGGGCCTAGTGAGCTCCGTCGGTCTGTGCGTCGCCCTGCGGCGCCGCTGCCGTGACGACCTGCTCCCAGAGGCGGAAGAAGTTCCCACCCATGACCTTCCCGATCTCTTCGTCGGTGTAGCCCGCGTCGATGAGTCCGTCCACGATGGCGCGGAAGTTGGCCTCCTCGCCGAACTCGGGGATGTAGCTCATGCCTCGCAGGTCGCTGCCGATGGCGACGTGATCCACTCCCACCAGATTCTTCACGTGGTCGATGTGCGCCACCATCTCGGCCATGTCGCCCAGGGACTCGGAGGGCCAGATGCCGAGGATTCCGCCTCCTGCGGCGATCGCCTGGATCTCCTCGTCGGTGACATCCCGGTCGCCGCCGTGGCGCGCCTTCACGCCGCCGTGGCTGAAGATCATGGGATGGGAGGAGACCTCCAGGGCATCCATGATGGTCGGCGTGTTGGCGTGGGCGAGGTCCACGATCAATCCGAGTCGGTTGGCCTCGCGCACGAACTCGCGGCCGAACTCGGTGAGGCCCTCGTCGCTGTACGGCGCGGTCTGCCTGTGGCCGACGTCGTTGTGGAGGAAATGGATGAGCTGGACCAGCCGCACCCCGCGGCGCTGGATCTCCCGCAGGTTCTCGAGACTCCCCTCGAGGCCGTCCACCCCCTCCAGGGCCGCCATGACGGCGATCTTGCCCTGGCGCTTCGCCTCCAGCACGGAGGCGGGTGAATCGGCGAGCACGGCGTCGCCGTCCTCGACGGTCTTGAAGATCCGGTCCAGCCGATCCAGCGTGAAGGCGAAGCCCTCCCCGGGCTTCAGCGGATAGACCGAGTCGCCCCGCAGCCGGGGCACCTCCGTGCCGTCGCGCTTGGTGTAGCCTCCCTGGAGCGCGGCGTCGCTGCTGACGTTGGCGACCAGAAGATCCATGTTCCCGCGGCGGTAACGCTCCAGCTCCTCGGGTTCGATCTTCTCGACGTTCGCCCGATGGAAACGGCTGGGGTGGGAATGGACGTCGACGAACACATAGCTTTCGTGGATCCGGGCGACGCGCTCGTCCCGCGCGGCGGCCTCGGCGTTCGGATCCGGCGCATCCGCGCAGGCCCCGAGCGCCACTCCTGCCAGTACCAGGATTCCACCCGTAATCGTAGATCTCATCTCTCATCTCTCTTCGGATCCGGTCCGCGGCCGTCCGTCAACCTCCGGAGGCTACGCGCTCGGCCTCCGCCAGGAAGGCGTCGAAGAGGGCCCGGGTCACGGGCCCGACCTTGCCGGTGCCGATGGGACGTCCGTCCACCTCCACGCAGGGCTTCACCTCGGTGAGGGTGCCGGTGTGGAAGGCCTCGTCGGCCTCGAACATCCGCTCCACGGTGATGGCCTTCTGCTCCACCGGATACCCGAGCTTCTCGCAGAGCTCGAGGACCACCTCCCTGGAGATCCCCGCGAGGACCTGGTTGGAGCTGGGGTGCGTCACCACCGTGTTCCCGAAGACCGTGAAGAAATTGTTCAAGGCTCCTTCGAGGGCCATGCCGTCTTTCACGTAGACCGCCTCGTCCACGCCGTGGTCCATGGCCGCCTGCCTTCCCAGGACGTTGGGGAGGAGCTGGATGGTCTTGAGGTCCACCCGGGCCCACCGCTGGTCGTGAACCGTCACGGCTTTGAAGCCTTGCTCCCAACGGTCCCTGGGGGGGCGGCGGTACTCGCCGGCGAAGAGGTAGACGGTGGCAGGGACGGGTGTGGCCGGGAACTGGTGGGTGCGAGGAGCCGCACCCCGGGTGATCTCCAGATACACGAAGGCCACCTGGGCCTGGTCCAGGCCGTTCTCCTTCAGCAGCCGATGGTGGATCTCCTCCAATCCGGCGGGATCGAAGTCGATGCGGAGACCCGAAAGGCCCCGCTGCAGCCGGGCCAGATGCCGGGGCCATCGCATGAGGTTGCCCCGATAGGCCGCCGTCACTTCGTAGATGCCGTCACCGAAGAGAAAGCCGCGATCGTCCACGGAGATGAAGGCTTTCTCCTTGGGTATGAAGTCGCCGTTGAGGTAGACGATGCTCATGGCGATAAGTTCCTCTCAATGTGGGTTCGGGGACCGCCTGAGTGGCGGACCCGCGCGGGGTAAGATGGGTGGATGCCCCTGAATGGAAAGGGCGGCGGACCGGTTCGGACGCACCGCAGGATCAGCGTTCTCGCCACGCCCGGTTCACGATCTCCTCGGCCAGGAGGTCCATGGGGAGGAAGACGGGGACCGGAGTCTCGGCTCCCTCGAGGGCGAGCTCCACCTCGGTGCACCCGGCGATGAGGGCCGCCGGGACCGGATCCAGGGTAGCGGCCGCCTCCAGCAGCTTCCGGCGCGGCTCCTCCACCTTGTCCTCCACCTTCACCTGATAGATGGCCCCCATGATCAGCGCTTCCTGGACCTCCGGCGCCGGGGTCAGCAGCTCGAAGCCCGGCAGGCGATCGTGGTACAGGCGGGCCCGTACCGACCCCTTGGTGGCCAGGAGGCCCACCGGGGTCCTCTCGGGGAAGCGGGCCGCCAGCTCCCGCCCCACGATCCCGATCATGTCGAGGACCTCGATCTCCACCGCCTCCCGCACCGCGCCCAGGAAGGCATGGGCCGAGTTGCAGGGGATGGCGATGAGCTCGGCTCCCCACCGCTCCAGGAGGCGGGCGGACTCCTGCAGGAAGGGGACCGGCGAAGGTCCCTCCCCGAGGATGGCGGCGGTCCGGTCCGGGATCTGGGGACGGCTGTCCACCAGGATCCTCAGATGCTCCTGCTCCTTCTCGACGGGGGTCTTCTCCGTGACCTTCCGCATGAGGTCCACGGTGGACATGGGGCCCATTCCCCCCAGGATGCCGACGATCTTGGACATGGATCTTCCCTATCCCTCCCGCTCGAAGACGACCTCGCCGTCCACGATGGTCATCTCGACCGTCATGTTCAGGATATCCGCCGGGTCGATCTCCAGGAGGTTGCGGTCGCAGACGGTGATGTCCGCCAGCTTCCCGGCCTCGAGCGATCCTCGGAGGTCCTCCTCGAAGGCGGCGAAGGCGTTGTTGATCGTATAGGCTTTCAGGGCCTCGGCCACCGAGATCCTCTGCTCGGGGAACCAGCCCCCTTCGGGGGTGTGGTTCAGCGTCGTGCGGTTGACGGCCGCGTGGATCAGGTAGCGTGGGTGCATGTGATACTCGGCGGCGGACGTGCCGGGCCAGTCCGAGCCGAACGACAGCATCGCCCCGTTGTCGAGGAGGGACTTGAAGGCGTAGGCGCCCTTGCTCCGCTCGTGCCCGATCCGCTCCTCCATCCAGCGCATGTCGTCGGAGAGGTGGTAGGGGTTCACTTCGGCGATGACCCCGAGTTCCTGGAAACGCGCGAAGTCGGCGGGCCGGACGACCTGGGCATGGATGACCCGGAACCCGGTCAGGTCCGTCCCCTCGTTCTTCAACCGCTCGTAGAGGTCCAGCATCAGGGCTACGCCCTTGTCCCCGATGGCGTGCACGTTGGGTACGAAGCCGCCGTCCAGGCCGGTACGGATGAGCCCGTACATCTTCTCCATGTCGCCCACCATCATCTCGGGGTCGCTGCTGGTGTGGGGGCGGTAGTGTCCGTAGTTGCCGGGCTGGTCGTCGTACGGCTCGAAGAAGAGAGCTCCGTGGGTGCCCATGATCCCGTCGATGTACCCTTTCAGGGCGCCGTAGCGGAGGAACGGGTCGGGTTGCTTCGTCTCGGGGTGGAGCCCCATGGTGAGACCCTCGGCCACCAGCTCCGCGCCCCGGGTGAGATCGGGGCGGAGCCAGACCCGGACCGTGAGCTCGCCGTTCTTCTGCAGCTCGACGAAGCGCGCGGTCTGGTCGGGGGTCGCGATGTCGTGGATCTCCACGATCCCGGCTTCCCGGAGAGCCTTCAGCGCAGCCCGGTTCTCGGCGAGCATCCGCTCGTGGGACTTCGGGGTGCGGACCTCACGCAGCCGCTCGAGCGCCGGTGAGCCGCGTCGGATCAGCCCGGTCGGCACGCCCTGGTCGTTCAGCTCCATTCCGGCTACCGGAGCTTCCTCCAGGCCCGCGGCGCGCAGGGCCGCGGTGTTGGCGAGGTAGAGCTCGCCGTCGAACGAGCTGAGGAGGCAGGGGTGGCGGGCGGTGATCTCGTCGATGACCGATCGGTCGGGTTCCCAACGCGAACCCTTCTTTCCCTCGGCGCCCTCGGCGCCCAGGGCCCACTGTTCGTAGGCGCCCCAGAGCCCTCCCGAGATCCACTCACCCTCCGGCAGGATCGCGGTCACGCGCCGCATCTCGTTCGCCAGCCCCTCGTCGTCGGCCACGGCCAGGAGGTTGGCGTCGTTGATGAGGGCGCCGGCGTTGTTGAAGTGGACGTGGCCGTCGATGAACCCCGGCAGCACGAACTTCCCCTGGAGGTCCACCACGCGCGTGTCGCGGCCGCGGTATGCGTCGGCCGCGTCGTCGTCATCGAGCACGGCGGTGATGGTGTTGCCCGTGACGACCACGGCGGAGGCCCAGGGGTGGTCCTCCTCCATGGTGTAGACCTCCCCGTTCAGGAGGATGAGGTCGGCGGAGGGGGTGGAATCTCCTCCGCAGGCGCTCAGCGAGAGGAGGGCGAACAGCGGGAGTGGGACGAGGCGCTTCATGACGTGATCTCCCAGGCGATGGCCCGGTCCAGCAACCTCGGTGCACGTGGCCCCTGACATTACCCCGCCCGGTCGCACAGCGGAAGGGACCGCGCCGACCCGACGCCCGCCGCCCGCGATGGACCAGAAGAGCACGCTCAGCGCGACGCCTTCCAGGAGGTTCCAGACGGAGACCATCCACAGATAGCCCGGCCTGTCATGCCACCACCAACGCGGCAGCAGGTCCAGCCACGGATAGACGGCACGCTGCCACCATTCGAGGCCGAGAAACCACCCCGGATGGACGGGGCCGTATCCCAGGAGGTCCGCGATCGCAACTCCGGACACGCACGCGCAGAAGGCCGTGAGCGCCACGGCGAGCGCCCGGGGGGGTAGCCAGCGCTCGCGGAGGACGGGGACCCCGAGCCACCAGACCCAGGCGTAGCGCAGGGGAAGAGCCAGGAAGCGAATCCAGGATCCTCCCGCGAACACCTCGAGGAACAGAGGGACGACGACCGCACCCGAGATCAGGCACAATCCCGACCATCCACGCCAGATCATTCGACCCATATCGCGCTGCGCAGAAGCTCGTCGGGCGTCCGCCAGCCCCGCAGTCGCGGCTCGATTCCCACGCTCTCCAACGCCGAGATCACCGACGTGGTGCAGTTGGTGTACGGCGCTCCGTTGCGCGCGACGCCCACGAACATCCGGGCGCGGTGCGTCAGGGCGGCTTCGGCGATGCGGCGGCGGATCTCCGGGTCATGGGACGCCCGCCGGACGAGCACCCGGGGCCAGCGGGCGTAGGTCTCGATCGGGGCGACGTACATCCCATCGTGGATCGACGCGTCGAGGACCGCGAGCCTGCCCGGCTCGACCCATCGGGCATCCGCGGGAGCCCGCACGACGACGGCCGCGTGGGACCACTCCCCCCAGGCCACGTGTCCTCTCGAGACGAACAGGACATCGCCGGGCTCCGCCTTCGCCATCCACCCGGGATCGTGTTCCTCGGGGAGCCCTTGCTGCTCGACCAACGTGCCCACGAAGAACGTGTGGAACGCGACGAGCAGCGAGTCGGGGAACGTCTCGGCCGGGGGAACCACCAGGCCGAACAGGAACAGTGCCACCAGCGCCGCACCCGCGGATCCGCAGGCGTGCGCGAGTCCGCGAACGAACGACACGCTAGTCGTCGCTGTCGTCGGGTAGGGACGGAGGCTTGGCCGGGAACGGTCCTTGCCACGGCGCGGGAGCGGCCCAGGGCGCCTCGGGCAGGTCGCTCGCGCTCCACGGCGTGGAGCTTTCCTGGAGTTGGACGTTCAACGAGTCCCGCGTGTCGAAGTACCTCCCGCTGGTCACGATCGCCATCAGCTCGCGCGGGGTGCTCAGCGTGTAGATGACGGGTGCCGCGTACGTGGCGCCCTTGGCCAAGGCCTTCAGGAACTCCCGCCGATCGCCCATGACCCAAGATCCAACGGATGCTCGCGGCGTGTCAACGTTCCGCGAGCGCGACGAGGCGCGCGGCCGCGTCCACCGCATCTCCGAACCGCACCTCGTAGGCGGCGCTTCCCTTCACCACCTCGATGAGTCGATCCACGCTGTGCGCCCGCGACACGCCCGTCTGGTGCACTGCGGCCAGGAGCATCCGCAGAGCGGCCGCCCGGGATACCTCCCGCGTACGGACATCCGAGGCCGGCACGAACCGGACGTCCGCCAGGAGTCCGACCGGAGCCCCTCCCACCGCCCAGCCCGCGTAGCGGGTCGGGTCGACCCACGCCTCGCTGGTGCCCAGGTCCCACGCGATCGTGTCCTCCGGCGACTCGCCCGCCTCGCGAAGACGGGCGGCGTCCACCTTCAATGGCCGCGGGAACGCATGGACGCGGCCGGCGCGGTCGATCGCGACGACGTCGTCACCCAGGAGAGGTCTGCCGGTCCTGCACCAGGCGAAAGCCAGCGCGGACTTCCCGCTCCCCGAAGATCCCACCGCCAGGATGGCGCGGCCGTCGGGAGCCAGGGCGGCCGCCGCGTGGACGTGGCAGTGCTCCGTGTCGGACGCGAGCAGGCGCCGGGTCACGGCGAGCTCGGCGGCCCCCAGGGCCGAAAGGGCACGGTCACACGCGATGACTTCATCGGACGCCACGGTGAACCCGCCCGACTCCGGCACGACGCGGACGTCGGCCGGCACCGAAGGGTGGGCGCTGCGGACCATCTGGGGGAAGAGGGAGGCGAGGTCTCCGGCGATGGCCGCGGGGGCCTCGACCGTGCAAATCTGCTCCATCCAGCGGAAGGCGATCCTCAAGCGGTGCTCGCGGGTTCCGGGGGCCAGGGCATCGGGAAGTCGACGTCTCCCCATCCCCTAAGATAGGGACGGGCCCATTGCCTTCGATCCCCTGAGCGGCATGTTTGCACGACGGGGCCGAGACGCGAACGGAAGGATGCCATGCGGAACCAAGCGGGGCGGGGTGGGGCCGCCACCACGGCTCGGACGTTCTGCCGCCACGTTCTGGCGGGCACGCCTCCCGGGGCGCTGCCACCCACGCCCGTGGAGCGGGCCGAGGTGCTGGCGCTGTTGCGGGCCCATCGCCTTCTCGGGCTCTGGAGGGTCGAACATCCGGACGGCGGATGGGCGCGCCTGCCGCGCGGAGGTTGGGAGGAGACCGTGGCTGCCGAGGTCACCCGGCAGGCGCTGCAGGGCGTGCTCACGGTGGAAGCGGCCGAGCGCGCGCGGCACTCGCTCGAGGCGGCGGGATTCCAGGTTCTGGCCTTCAAGGGCGTAGGTCTCCTCCGCTCCGGTGTCTACCCCGACACGCGGGCCCGCGCCGTGGGTGACGCGGACCTCCTGGTCCGTGGCGGAGACGTGCAGGACGCCGTCGCAGTCCTGCAGAGCGCGGGGTTCACGCCGTGGGTCCCCTGGCGGCGCGGACGGGACGCGTGGCTGCCCGCGTGCGCGTTCACGGACCGCGAAGCACCGCCGGAAATGGACGTGACCCTGGATCTGCATTGGCGGATACCCTACGGCTCCTATCGCAGCGGGGACGAGAAGTGTACCGAGGAGCTCTGGGAGGGGGCCGACGAGTCGCGGGGCCTGCCCTCGGCCGAGGTGCAGGCACTTCTCACGGCCGAGCATTTCGTGCGGCATCTCCGCGTGGTCTCCCATCTCGTGGGGATCGCGGACCTGGTACGGCTTCTCCCACGCATCCGCGAGCCCGGGCGGCTGCGCCGGTTGGCTGACAGGCGGCGCTCCCTGCGGATCCTCCAGCGTGTCCTGTGGTTCCTGGGGTCCGAGCTGCAGGTCCGCCTGGACCCGACGCTCGTGGAGGCCGTGGCAGTGCCGAGGAGACTCCGGACCTGGACCGCCCGGGCACTCCGGCTCGAGCGCTTGCTCGGGGTGTCGGGGGGCCGAAGGCAGGGGAGGATCGGGGGACTGCTGACTGAGGGACTCCTCAGGGCGTCACCGCGGGAGGCACTGCGGGAGCTGCTCGACGTGGTGGATCCGCCGGTCGAGTGGCTCGCCCGACGTGCCGCCGCCCGCGGGCGTAGCACGGCGGACGCGCGGCGGGAGTACCACTGGGAGCTGGTGCGGTGGGCCGTGGGGCGGGGGGCGTCCCCGCTGTCGCCGAATCAGGAGTTCGAGGGCCCCACCGGCCGACACTGATCATCTCGTTCCATCCCGTGGATTGATGAGCGAAGACCCTGAGGTGGAGACCCGGCGGCCCAAGGCACGCGAGGACGTGGTCTTCCGATCGCTGGCGGACGAGTGGGTCCTCTACGACCCCGTGTCCCAGGACCTGCACGTCCTCAATGCGACGGCGGCGGCGATCTGGGCCTGTTGCGACGGGACGCTCGACGCACGAGGCATCGCGCGGGAGATCACGTCACACCTCGAGGGGGCGCCGTCGCCCGGCGCGGTGATCGAGGACGTGGTCCGCACGCTCGCACGGTTCCGCGGCGACGGTCTGCTCGAATGAACCTCCACGAGCATCGTGACAGGCTCTTCCGCCGAGCGCGACCGCTACGTCGTCCGGAGCGTGAGGAGGCCGAGCCCGAGGAGGATGACCACGAACTCCGCGAGCATGAGCGCGACCAGGACGTTCCGCTCCCGTCGCTCCGGCTCGGCCGCCGGGGACGCGGCGGCCCCGAAGCCCACGTCGTCCGGCTCCGACCGGGCCGTGGGCACGACCGCCTCCACGCCCCTGAGCATCGGACCGAAATGACCGACCACGAGGGCGATCAGGAAGCCCGAGACGTTCCACCACAGCCAGGAGACCCCGGGCGCCAGGACCCAGAGCGCGACGTTGACGCCGACCCCGCCCAGGGCCCCCGCCACCGTCCACGCACCCGTCGCGCGACGTGAGCGCCAGGCGAGCACGAAGACCGCGAGGATGGAGCCGTAGAACACGCTCCCGACCCGGTTGATGACCTCGATGACGGTCTCGTCCGCCCTCGAGAAGGCCAGCCCCGACAGCGTCGCCCACACGCCCCAGGCGACCGTCAGGAGGCGGGGCCCCCACAGGGCGCGAAGACCGGTGCCTCCGGTCCGACCCCACCGCGGCGCGAACTCCTCCTGCGTCACCGCCGAAAGGGAGTTCAGGGCGGAGTCGAGGGAGGAGAGCGCCGCGGCGAGGATGCCCGAGACGGCGATGCCCAGGATGCCCGTAGGCAGGTAGCGCACGAGGAACTCGGGCACCAGCGCGTCCGGCGGACGCCCGGCGAGCGCGGCGGCGAAGCCGGCGTCGGTCGCGACCAGGGTGGCGAGGAGCACGCCGAGCGCGCAATACGTGAGAACCAGGGGAAACCGGACGAGGGCCGCGATCGCCAGGGCACGTCGCGCGGCCGCCCCGGAGCGCGCGGCCAGGGTGCGCTGCGCCTGGGTCTGATCGCAGCCGTAGTACGACAGATAGAGGAAGAGCCCTCCGACGAGCATCGGAAGGAAGGCGAACGTCTCTCCATCTCCCAGGCCCGTGCCCGAGACGTGAAGGGGGACCAGTCGCGACGCCTCGATTCCCGCGAGCATCCCGGGTCCCCGCGAGAGCCGGTAGGCCAGGACGCCCGTGGCGATCACTGTCCCGCCCCAGAGGATCACGAGCTGGACGACGTCGGAGAAGACGTCGGCGATCAGCCCGCCGAGGGCGGTGTACGCCAACGCCACCGTGCCCACGACCAAAAGGCTCGCCTCGAGCCCCCAGCCGGTCACCGCCTGCACGACGAGCGCCGACGTGTAGAGGACGACCCCGGCTCCGAGGCCGCGGCCGATGAGGAAGAACGACGCCAGCGTCCGTCGCGCGCCCGTCCCCAAGCGCGTCTCGACCGCCGCGTAGACGTTCGCGCCTCGAGCCCGGCGCAGGACGGGCACGCCCCACAGGATGAGGCCCGCCATGGCCAGCGGCACCGCGAGCTCGTACTGGAGCCAGATGAGGCCGCCGCCCTCGCGGAGAGCCACGAAGGCGGGCGCGCCCACGAGCGAGATCGCGCTGACCTGGTTCGCCGCGAGGCTGAGCCCGAGCGCCCAGGGGACGAGGTGACGTCCGCCGAGATAGTAGTCGTCCGTGCTGCGCTGCCGGCGCGCGAGCCAGCCCGCGAAGAGCACGAGCCCGACGAGGAAGACGACGACGATGGCGAGGTCGAGTCCGGGCATGGTCACGGAGGCGATGGGACGGGGCCTCCGCTCAGAAGTACTCGGCCAGGGACCGCCCGACCGCCGCTTCCGCCGGAACGAGGCTCTCGGGATGCCGGATGCCGGCGCCGAGGAGCAGACGAGCCTTCGGCACGGCGAGCACGAGGAGCTCGTGCCCGTCCTCGAGGTCGGCGGTCACCACGGGGTCGCCCGTCGCGGCGTCCAGCGTCGCGATGAGATCCGGGAAGGTCGCCAGCCGATCACCGGAGCGCTCGGCGGTCATGTATTCGTTCCAGAAGGTCAGCTCGACGTTACCCACCCTGACCTGACCCACGTCGTACCCGCCACGCGTATCGAGCCGGAAGCTCCGCGCGGGACCACGCGCGAGGACGCGTCCACCGAGCTCCGCCGCGAGGGCGGCGACGACGGCCTCGCCCCCGGAGGCCCGCCCGTCGAGGATGATCTCACCGAGGGCGATGGCCTGCGTGATCGCTCGCGGAGCGCCGTTTTCGGCGACGAACTCGGGGCTCACGGGGTTGCGGGCCACGGCGACCAGCCCTCCGGCCTCCACGGACGCCTCCCGGATCATCCGGTCGCAGGCGCCGAGCGCGCCCTCGGCCACGACCTGGAGCCGCCGGCCCGTGGCCGGGTTGCCCCCCACGGCGCATTGGATCGTCCGATACCGATCGTCCCGGTCGAGCCCCATGGAGCCCATGACGCCGGTGGGGTGCGCCCGGCCGTCGCAAGCCGCGTCCGCCACCGGGATCCCCGTGACCGCCGACTGGAACCATCCGTTGAGGCTGGCCATGCCACCGTTCTCGGAAGAGATCATGGCCCCGATGCGCCCGTCGAGCCGGTCGTTGAGAACCGTGACCGCCGTGGCGAAGTCGATGGGGAGGAGGAACCGCTCCTTCGCGGCCGGCGCACCCACCATCGAGACCGTGACGACCAGAGCCTCCGCCGGAAGGTCCTCCAGGGGGACGAGGCGCGGAAACCCGATCTCCAGGGCCTGCCTCCCGGCCGTCAGGCCGTCCGCCGGCCAGCCCCCTCCGCCGCCTCCGAGGAACGCGCCTCCCCACACGGCCGCTTCCACGGCCCTCGGATTCAGGTCCATCGTCATCGTGGGTCCTCCGGCGGGCGCTCCGGGAGTCCCCAGTCCGCTCGCACGCGCTCATAGGCGCTCGTGGGAAGCTGTGCGACGACCGGCCTCGCCCGCGGATCGAGCCACGCCACGAGCCGCTCGAGCTCGGTCGCGTCCATGGCCGTACACCCGGCGGTATGCGAGCGCGGGCCTCCCCAGATGTGGAGGAACACGCAGGAACCGCGGGCCCTGGCCGGTGGCGAGGCGTTGTAGTCGATGATCACACCCAGACGGTACGATCCGATCCGGCGCATCCGCTCGGAGCTGTCCCAGTCCACGCGTTCCACGGAGCCCCGATCGAGCACCTCGTTGTAGTGTGCCGACGCAGCGTCGTCCACGCACTCCGTCGTCGAGACGAGCCGCAGATAGGGCAGCCGAACCCAGGATACCGAATCGGGAGGGGCGAAGCCGAAAGCGATCCGGAGCGGGAAGACGCCCGCGGGTGACTTGCCGTCTCCTTCCTGCTTATGGGGTTCGGCACGCTCGGCGAAGCGATCGAACCCCACGCCCCATGCGATCCCGGTGCGCCCGACGACGATCGGCACCGCCTCACCGTCGCGGCGCCAGGCCGAGCCGGTGTCGTCCCGCGCGAAGCGCTCGAGCCGGCCCGTGGTGGAGTCCCAGCCGTCCGTGGTGACCATCACGAGCTGCGTGGAGACGGCCAGGGTCGCGGGCGCGGGTATCTGGGCCGGCAGCGGGGCCGCGACACCCGTGGCGACGAACCACGTCGCGGCGCCTCGCGACAGGCGACGTGCGATGCCGGTCATGGCGTGACGCGTCATGTGGTGGCTCCGCGTCGCAGGACGGGGCGGGACGCTCTCCGCGACTCGCCGAACGAGGAGCACGGTTCGGCTACCCGGAGGGCGCCGGACCTGCCGACGGCGAGGTCCCCGTCTTCAGCAGCTCGAAGGTGTAGACGGCCTCCCGGCCCACGGGGTCCCGCATGCGTCCGAGGATGTAGTCGGCCCCGATCTGGTGGAGCTCGAGGATCGTCGGGGTCGTCACCTCGCCCAGGAAGCGGCCCTCGGTGTCGAACACCGTCCAGCTCTTGCCGGTGCCCAGGTCCACCCATTGGTAGTTGCGGACCCACACGTTGCCGAGGTCGTCCACCATGATCTGGTCGAACATCGGGAACGTATCCGCGTAGACCGACGAATCGAGCGTGGTCTGCATCGCGGTGTCGCGCTCGGTGTCCTTGACCTTCAGAGTTACGGCTCTGTCGTACAGGTGTCGGTCGACCCACTGAACCGGTGAACGAGGCCGATTCAGCCGGACGAGGCGCAGCGTGCGCCCGTCCAGCGCGATCTCCCGGAGCTCGTAATGCTCCCCGTCCCCGTACCAGACGGTCGAGTCGGCGGCGGCGAAGGACGCGGTGGGCGCGAAGACGAACACGCCGCGGTTCGCGAACAGCGCGGCATCGTCGTCGAAATCTCCGATGACGCCGATCAACGTCCCGTCCTGGGCGTAGCGCAACAGTCGCGCCCTCCGCCTTCCGACATCCGTCCGGGCATCGTCCCAATCGTAGCGCGCGCGGAAGAGCAGGGTGCCGTCACCGAACACACCGATCGGATCGGGCTCCTCGAAGCCCTCGCCGGGATCCTCCAGGGCTGCGCGGACGGGTCGGGGGTCCGTGCCGTAGAACCGCGCCAGCGAGCCGCCTCGCTGATACGCGAGCAACTCGTCCGGAGCAGGCTGATGGACCAGGAGCGGCGGCGCGCTGTCCGCCGCGTGGATCCCGAGGCTCGCCGTCCAGAGGTAGCCGCCGACGTCGTCGTAGACGCGCACCTCGCCGAACCCCGCGTTCGCGACGACGATGCCGCCGTCGGCGAGACGCCGTGAGTGCGTGACGTTGAACAGCTGGTGTCCCTCGGCTCCGGGGATGTTCCCCACCTGGAGGGTGGGCTGATTCGCCATCGTCCAACTCGTCGCCCGCGTCCATACGGGCGACTTCCAGTCGTTGGAGACGATGGTCACGCCGGCGCTGTCGGAGAACGTCGTCGGAATGAACGTCCGCTCCGGGACGCACGCTACGACGACCAGGGCGCATGTCAGCGCGGCCGCGAGCGATCCTGCCGGCTTCGAGTTCATGGTCGGTCAGCTCGGCGCATAGGAGACAGTACCGGAGGAAGGGCCTGGAGAGACGGTAGGAGCGGACGGGTGAGGCGGCAAGGCTGGCGCGAAGCGGCGCCGGCGCGAATGAGGCAGTATCATCGAGCATGGAGATCAGATGCGTCGTGATGGCCCTGGTGGCCTCCGTTCTGGTTCCCACCGCCTCCGCCGCCCAGGACCGGCCGACCTCCGGTACCGTCGCCGGCGTGCCTGCGTGGCTCGACCCGGAGCTGCCCCCGCAGACGCGCGTGGAGGCGCTCCTGGGACGAATGACGCTCGAGGAGAAGGTCTCCCAGACGCTGTACGACGCCCCGGCGATCGAGCGTCTCGGCGTGAGCGCCTACAACTGGTGGAACGAGGCGCTCCACGGGGTCGCCCGCGCGGGGATCGCCACGGTCTTTCCGCAGGCCATCGGGCTGGCGGCCACGTGGGACACCGACCTGATGCGCCGGGTCGCCACGGCGATCTCCGACGAGGCGCGGGCCAAGCACCACGAGTGGATCCGCCGGGGGCGCAGGGGCATCTACGAAGGACTGACGTTCTGGTCCCCGAACATCAACATCTTCCGGGACCCCCGATGGGGCCGCGGCATGGAGACCTATGGGGAGGATCCCTTCCTGACGGGCCGGCTGGCCGTCGAATTCGTGCGGGGGATGCAGGGGGACGATCCCACCTACCTGAAGACGATCGCCACGCCGAAGCACTTCGCGGTCCACAGCGGGCCGGAGCCCGATCGCCACACGTTCGACGCGGTGGTGGGGGAGCGGGATCTGCGGGAGACCTATCTGGAGGCGTTCCGCGCCGCGGTCGTCGAAGGAGGCGCGGGGTCCGTGATGTGCGCCTACAACGCCTTCCGGGGCGATCCCGCGTGCGCGAGCACGGAGCTGCTCCAGGACATCCTCCGGGACGACTGGGGCTTCGGGGGCTACGTGGTCTCCGATTGCTGGGCCATCACGGACATCTACGCCACGCACAGGGTGGTGAGGACGCAGGCGGAGGCCGCCGCGCTCGCCCTGGGTGCCGGAACCGATCTGAACTGCGGCGTGAGCTTCGGAGCCTTGGTGGACGCCGTGCGCAGCGGCCTCACGACGGAAGCACGGGTGGACGCGGCCGTGCGCCGACTCCTCACGGCGCGCATGCGCCTCGGGATGTTCGATCCCCCGGAGCGCGTGCGCTGGGCGCGCATCCCGTATTCGGTCAACGACTCCCCCGGGCATCGGGCGCTCGCCCTGGAGGCGGCGCGGAAGTCCATCGTCCTCCTCAAGAACGAGGATGGGCTTCTTCCGCTGTCCAAGGACCTCGGCACGATCGCGGTGGTCGGTCCCAATGCCGACGACGTGGAGGTGCTGCTCGGGAACTACAACGGCTTCCCGTCCGATCCGGTGACGCCCCTCCGGGGGATTCGCGAGAAGGTGCCCGGCACACGCGTCGTGTACGCGCGGGGGTCGGGACACGCGGACGAGTTGCCGGCTCTGGTGCCCATTCCGGCATCCGTGCTGCGGCCCGGAGGGGGAACCGGGGTTGGGGGAGTCGCCGGCGGGGTCGCCGGCGGTACGGAGAACGGCCTCACGGCGGAGTATCTCGCGAACCCGACACTGGAGGGAGAGCCGTTCGCCGTCCGAACCGACGCGGGCGTGGACTTCCGGTGGTGGGGAGACGCCCCTATGGACGGCCTCCACCCGGGAGCGTTCAGCGTCCGGTGGACCGGAAGCGTCCTCCCCCCGACGACGGGTCGCTATTCCATCGGCGGCAAGGGGCTGGGGTGGTTCAAGGTGTTCCTGAACGACTCGCTCATGGCGGAGTTCTCGAGCGAGCACGAGATCAACACGCGGTGGACGGACCTCGATCTGGGGGCCGGGATACCGCAACGTATCCGTGTGGAGTACCGGCCTCGACGTGAGGACGGCGCCGTCCAGCTCGTCTGGGCGCCGCCCGAGAGGGGCCTCGAGGCCGAGGCCGTACGCGCGGCCGAGTCCGCCGACGCCGTGGTGCTCGTCCTGGGGCTCTCGCCACGCCTGGAGGGGGAGGAGATGGCGGTGGACGTCCCGGGGTTCGCGGGAGGCGACCGCGTGGACCTCGGCCTTCCCGCCGCCCAGCGGCGGCTCATGGAGGCCGTGGTGGCCACGGGCAAGCCGGTCGTCCTCGTCCTCCTGAACGGGAGCGCGCTCGGGCTGGGCTGGGCCGCCGAGCACGTGCCCGCGATCGTCGAGGCGTGGTACCCGGGCCAGGCCGCGGGCGCCGCGATCGCCGACGCGCTGTTCGGTGACTACGACCCGGGCGGCCGCCTCCCCGTGACGTTCTACGCCTCCGCGGATCAGCTCCCCCCGTTCGACGACTACGACATGCGGGGCCGCACGTACCGGTACTTCGAGGGTGCTTCGGTCTTTCCGTTCGGCCACGGGCTCAGCTACACGTCGTTCGTATACTCCGACCTGGAGGTTCCGGCCACGGTGCGCGCGGGCGAGCCGGTGACCGTCTCGGTCACGGTGCGGAACGCGGGATCGCGTCAGGGGGAGGAGATCGTCCAGCTCTACCTGACCGACGAGGAGGCGTCCGGCCCCCGACCGATCCGGTCGCTCCAGGGCTTCCGGCGACTGTCCCTGCGGCCGGGCGAGCAGCGGCGGGTGACGTTCGTGCTGACGCCCGCTCAGCTCTCCTTGGTCGCGTCCACGGGAGATCGGATCCTGGAGCCGGGTGGTTTCCGCGTGAGCGTGGGCGGCAAGCAGCCCGGCTTCTCGGGCGTGGCGGACGCGACCACCACCCAGGTCATGCTGGGGCGGTTCGAGGTGGTGGGGGAGACGCTGCGGATGGGGAGGTGACCGCGTGCTATAGCGAGGCCTGCTCCGTACGGCTGATGATCTCTTCCTGGAGGTCGCGCCCGATATCGACGAAGTAATCGCTGTATCCGGCCACGCGCACGAGCAGGTCCCGATACCGCTCGGGATGAGCCTGGGCGTCCCTCAGCGTCTCGGTCCCTACCACGTTGAACTGGATGTGGTGTCCTCCCATCCTGAAGTAGGTGCGGATGAGCGACGCCATCGCGTCGATCCCCGTGTCGCCTTCCACGAGTTGGGGCAGGAAGCGCTGGTTCAGCAGCGTTCCGCCGGACAGGACTTGATCCATCTTTCCGAGGGAGCGGCATACGGCCGTGGGGCCGTGGGTGTCCGCGCCCTGCGCGGGTGACGTGCCGTCGGAGATGGGCAAGCCAGCGTGCCGCCCGTCCGGTGTGGCCCCGACGCGCGTACCGAAGTACACGTGGCACGTCGTGGACAGCATGTTCAGGTGGTAGTGCCCCCCCCGCGTATTGGGCCGGCCGTCGATCGCCTCGAAGAGCGTCCCGTATATCCTCTGCATCAAGGAGTCGGCGCGGTCGTCGTCGTTCCCGAAGCGCGGGGTCCGGTTCAGGAGGCGCTGACGGAGCGGTTCGTCGTCGGCGAAGTCGCGGCGCATCGCGGTCATGAGCTCGTTCATGGGCACGCCGTTCTCGAACACGTGCGTGCGGATGGCCGACAGGCTGTCGGTGATCGTCCCGATCCCACAGCACTGGATGTAGGCGGTATTGTACCTCGGCCCGCCGTCGTGGTAGTCGCGTCCCTTCTCGATGCAGTCCCTGATAAGTACGGACAGGAACGGCGCGGGACAGTACCGCGCGAACATGGACTCGATGTACTGGTTTACCTCGATCTTCACGTCCACGAACCAGCGGACTTGGGTCTCGAAGGCCCGGTAGAGATCCTCGAACGACGCGAAGCTCGCCGCAGCCCCGGTCGCCGGGCCGACCCGCTTCCCCGTGGCCGGGTCCACGCCGTCGTGGAGCGTGATTTCGAGGATCTTCGGGACGTTGAGGTACCCGGTGAGGATGTAAGCTTCCTTTCCGAAGGCGCCTGTCTCGATGCAGCCGCTGGCGCCACCCTCCCGCGCGTCCTCCGGGGCCTTACCGGCACGGAGCTGCTCCGCGACGATCGTGTCCGCATTGAAGACCGCTGGGTAGCCGAAGCCCTTCCGGATCACCTGGCACGCAGCCTCGAGGAACCGGTCCGGCGTGCGCGCGCTGATCTGGACGTTGCACTGCGGTTGGAGCAGGTGGACTTCGTCCACGACCTCGAGGATCAGGTACGACAGATCGGTCACCGCGTCGCGCCCGTCCGGCGTCAGCCCACCGAGGTTGATGTTCGTGAAGTCGTTGTACGTTCCGCTCTCCTTGGCGGTCACGCCCACCTTCGGAGGCGCCGGGTGGTTGTTGAACTTGATCCAGAAGCAGCTCAGAAGCTCCTTCGCGCGCTCGCGGGTCAGGCTTCCGTCGGCGAGCCCCTTCTCGTAGAAGGGCTGCAGGTGCTGATCCAGGTGGCCGGGATTCATGGCGTCCCACCCGTTCAGCTCTGTGATGGTTCCCAGGTGCGTGAACCAGTATGTCTGGAGTGCTTCGTGGAAGTCGCGTGGGGCGTGGGCGGGCACGTGGCGACACACTTCCGCGATGCGCAGCAACTCGGTACGCCGCTCGGCGTCGGGCTCGGCCGCGGCCATCCGCTCCGCCAGTTCGGCGTGCCGCTCGGCGAATCGGATCGTGGCGTCGCAGGCGATGCCCATGGCCTGGAGTTCCTCGTCCTTACGGCCCGCGTCCGGATCCCGGAAGAAATCCAGACGCGCCCGATGCGCTTCGATGTCCGCCTTGAACTCGAGCATGCCCTTCCGGTAGATGTCACCGTCCAGCGACGTGTGGCCCGGGGCCCGCTGCTCCATGAACTCGGTGAACACTCCGGCCTCGTAGGCGTCCCGCCAGCGGGCCGGCACGTGGGCGAATACGCGGTCACGCATGGAACGGCCACGCCAATACGGGATGATCTCCTGCTCGTAGGTCTGCACGGCGGCATCGTCCACGATGTACGCCGTGCTCTCACGATCGTTCAGGGTTCTGAGGTCTTCGGCGGAGTGGCACGTCAGTTCCGGATAGGTGGGCACGACTGCCGGCGCCGGGCCCCTCTCTCCGACGATGATCTCGTCGTCCCCGATCCAGATCGTCTTCTCCTCGCAGAGCCTGAGAAAGGCGAGCGCGCGCAGGACGGGTGCCGAGTGCCGGCCTTCGTTCTCACGATAGAACCGGGTGAGGATCTCGGCGCGCTCCGTCGAGATGCGCGGCTCCTCCTCGAAGCTCCGGTCCATGAGCCTTCTGATCCGTCCGTTCATGTCGCTCATCCTCCCACCTCGACGCGGAGTCCGTGGCGAGCCATGCGCGCGGCCCATTCCGCGACTCGTTCCTCGGGGATGGGCTCGTCGAACTCCCGACGCCAGGGCATGTTGAACTTCCGATGCTTGTCTTTGGCGGAATGGTGGAAGGGCAGAAGGTCCACACGTTCGATCGCCGATAGGCCGGTGAGGAAGGCTCCAGTGCGCTCGATCCCATCGTCCGATGTTATGCTCGGGACGAGAGGAACGCGGACGCGCACTCGCGCTCCCGCCTCGACGAGCCGCACGAGGTTGTCGAGAATGGGCCTCAGCGGGACCCCCGTCGCGCGCTGGTGGAGCTCCGGGTCCATCATCTTGAGATCGTAGAGGAAGAGATCCGTATGCTCGGCCACGCGCATCAGGACGTCCGCAGGCGCGAAGCCCGAGGTGTCCACGGTCCGGTGGAGACCACGCTCGCCGCATGCCGCCAGCACGTCCAAGAGGAAGCGCCACTGGAGCAGGGGCTCGCCTCCGGAGAACGTCACGCCACCGCCCGATTCATCGTAGTACAGTCGGTCCTTCTCGATTTCCTGCACCAACTCGTCCACCGTCATCTTACGGCCCACCAAGCGCAAGGCCTCGGCCGGGCACACCGATGCGCATAGGGCATGCGTACGACACCGGGTCGCATCCACGACGACGCCCGCTGCCGCGAGCGCCAGCGCCCCCTCGGGGCATGCGCCGACGCAATCCCCACATCCCAGACATCGATCGGGGTCGTAGGAGACGAACGGGTCCGGGTTCTGGCTCTCCGGGTTGTGGCACCACCAGCAGGAGAGGGGACATCCCTTGAGGAAGATTGTCGTGCGGATGCCCGGACCGTCATGGATGCTGTACTTCTGGACATTGAAAACCACACCGGTGCGCATCCGCATCAACCTTCGGCGTTACCCTCGTCGCTCCGGGTGGCGTGGTAGTAGCGTCGGATGAAGGGTTCCTGGTACGTGAACGACCAGTGCACGTCCCGTAGGAGGTCGGCTGCTTCCTTTGTTCTGCCCCGCGCGAGCAGGCTCACCAGCCGGCCGTGTTCCTTGATGGATTCGCGTTCCCATTCGGGCACGAACCCCTTCTGGCGCGGGAAGTCGTACAGACGCTGCTTGAGCAGATAGATGGTGCGGGCCATGTGCTCGTTGTGCGACAGGTTCCGGTAGCAGTCGTGGAACGCGAGGTTCGCTTCGTAGAACCGCGCGAAGTTCGAACCATCCAAGGCGGCTTCCATCTCGCGATTCAGGTCCTCCATGCGATGCAGGATCTCCGGGGTGAGCTCGTCGGCGACGTTGAGCAGCGTGGTGGACTCGAGTGCTCCCAGGATCTCGTAGATGTCGCGGATCTGGTCGAGAGTCAGCTCGAGGACGCGAACTCCCTTGCGGCTCAGGATCTCGACGAAGCCCTCGCACTCGAGGCGGAGCAAAGCATCCCGGAGGGGTGTGCGACTGATGCCGATCTCCTCCGCAAGGCTGTCCAGATCAAGGTACTTGCCCGGGCGGAGTCGCCCGTCGTTCATGAGAGTGCGGAGGTGCTCGTAGACCTCCTCGCGAAGGGACTTCGGGGGAGGGCGGCTAGCGGAGACGGTCTGTGCCATCGGGCGATGTCGCTACCTGAGGGGACGTTGCCGTCCGTGTCGTTGGGGGCGGCCGGTACGACCCTTCTTTCGGGCACCCAACTGATATATTAGTATGCCGGAAAGCGCGATACCATGGGTGCCGGAATGCCTGTCCCCACTGGAGCGGCACGATTCGACGGCCGGGCGATGATCGTGGAGCGGAGCGCGGCACGACCGTGACGCACGCACCGTCGGGTCGCCTCCATGGGCGGACGTTCGGGAGGCTGAGCGGAGGCGTCGTGGTCGTGGGGGCGGTGCTCTTTCTGCCGGCGGGGACCCTGCGCTTCTGGGAGGCCTGGGTCTACATGGCGGTGTTGTTTCTTCCCATGACGGGGTTCGCGCTCCGCCTGATCCTGCGCCACCCGCAGCTCCTGGAGCGCAGGATGAGGACGAAGGAATCGCGGCCCGAGCAACGGAGGGTGATCGTGCTCTCCTCGTTGGTGCTCCTCGTCACGTTCCTCGTGCCCGGACTCGACGAGCGCTACGGTCTCTCGTCCGTGCCGGCGTGGCTCGTGCTCTGCGCGGACGCCCTCGTCCTGTCCGGCTACGCTCTGTTCATCGCGACGCTGAATGCCAACGAGTACGCCTCCCGCGTCGTCGAAGTGGAGGAGCGCCAGCACCTGGCTTCCAGGGGGCCCTACGCCCTCGTGCGCCACCCCCTGTATGTGGCGATGCTGCTCATCGTCTGCTGCACGCCCCTCGCGCTGGGCTCGTACTGGGCGCTGATTCCAGCGGCGCTCTTCCCGCCGCTCCTGGTCACCCGGATCGCCAACGAGGAGGAGATGCTCCTCCGGGATCTCGAGGGATACGAGGCCTACCGAGCGGAGGTGCCCTATCGGCTCATCCCGGGCCTGTGGTAGCGCCCGACTTCAGCGAACGCCGCCACCGCCGCCCCGAGCCGCTGATCCCGTCGCGCTGTCCCCCCCCGGTCAGCTCCAGGTGATCGTGGTCTTGGTCGAGGTGCTGCCCGTGTTCGGCTCCTCGTCTCCGTCCCTGTCCGTGGCGACGTCGGCCGCCTCGATGAAGAGGCAGACGTTCTGCTGGCTGCCTGGCGCAGGATTGTGGAACTGGAACGTCGCCGAGAACGCACCCACCTGCGACGACGTCACCATCGACGTGACATCGACGGTGTTCGCGGTAACCTCCCCGGGGCCGGTGCCCTGGGGGAACAGGGGATCCGAAACCTCGCACAAGCCCGGTATGCCTAGGCCGCCGTCCGCGTTCCGGGCCGTCACCAGCACCTCGGAGATCCCGCTCGCATCGGTGACCGTGCCACTGATGGTGAACGACGCCGAGCCACCGCCCACGCCGACCGCGCTCGGTGGAGGGTTGGTGACCGTCGCGACCGGACCGGTGCGATCCACGACGACGGAGTACGAGAACACGGTCTGGTTCGCCGGAGTGGCTCCGTCCTTCGTGGTGGCCACGATGGTCCACTCCCGCTCGTCGAGGGGTCCGACGTCGATGGTGTTCGCTCCGGACGCATTCGGATTCACCCCGCCGGTGGGAGACACGTCCCCGTCCTCGTCGGTCGCCACGACCGTCGTCCCGTCGTAACCGGAACCCGCGGCTCCGTCCGCCAGGAGCGGTTCCTCCGCGAAGAAGGAGAGCTTTCCGGCCGCGGCGTTCGTATTGAGGACGATGGGTTCGGCCGGGAGGATCTCCGTGATCACCACGGGCGTTCGGTCGACACCGAACGCCGCGGTCGGCGGCGGCAGGTCGGCCTCGGCGGTCCGGTTGCCCATCATGTCCACGATCGACGCGACCGAGATCGAGTAGCGCGCGGCCCCGCCCTCCTCGAGGGCGGCGACGGAGGCGATGCCCGCCAGGGGATCATCTTCCTCCGCGTCGTCGACCTCGTAGGCGATCTCTACCCCGCCCGCTCCCGTCTCGGTGAGCGAGGTCACCGAGAACGCTCCGTCGGAGAACCACTGCCCCGCGGGTGCCACGCCTCCCACACGGATCTGGCTTCCTCCCCCGACCTGCGGACCGACGAAGTCGATGTACAATGCCGAGAGGTCCTGCGTCCGCCCGGGGATGAACCGGCCCGTGACGTCCACACCCTCGCTGTCGAAGACTCTCACTACCCGGATGGTGTGCCCCCGACCCTCGGGATCGTCCTCGACGTGGCCGGCGTTGTCCTCCAGGGACGCCGTGAAGGTGAACGGCGGTCCCTCCACCCGGTGATCCACGCCGAGCCCCGACCCGAGATCGAGCGACGGCCCGCCATTGGCGGATGGGTCCCCGGACGCCCGCACGGTCACCGCGCCGATCGCCTGGGCGGGATCGTAGATCACGGGGACGACCTGGAACGTGAGGTCCCGGGCGCCGTACCACCGCCGGCCCTGCGAGACCACGCCGTCGCCCACCGACACCGCGCTGATGCCCGCGATGCGGTTGTCGTTCGCCAGCCCGATCTCCAGCGTGGCGAACGCGACGTTCGCGCCGCCCTCCTCCGTGTCCACCTCGGCCCGCACCACCACGACTCCGTTCGCGAAGAGCGGGTCGCCGCTCTCGTCGTCGAACTCGGCGGTATTCACCCGTATCTCCAGCTTCGCGGTCTCCGTGATGTCTCCGGCCTCGAACGCCTCGCTCGCCACCTGCGTGTCGTCCAGGAAGAGCCGAACCTCCGTGACGGTGTGGCTGCCTGCCTCCACCAGCACGATCACGTCCGCTTCGCCGCTCACCGCGGCCGGGTTGAAGCGGAGCGAGCCTCCCGGCTTTTCGACATAGGGGACGCTCACGGTGACCGGGATGTCCCGCACGCCGGCGAAGTCCGCCGTGGCCTGCTCCCCCGGGTCCAGCACGACGTCGTGCTCGGAGTCCTCGACGGTCACGTCGTCACCCAGGTCGCCCAGCGTCACCGTGTACGACCCGGCGCGCAGTTGCGCGAAGCGATAGCGCCCCCCGGCGTCCGTGGTGGTTTCCCGGCTTTCCCGGCCGGTGAGCCGCACGGGCGCTCCGGACACACCCTCGCCGTCGACGCGGACGGTCCCGTCGATCGCGGCGGTTCGCACGTACGTGGCCTCGAAGGTCGCCGTCCCCGTTCCTCCGGACGTCAGGATGACCGTGCGGTCCGGATCCCCGATCACGACGTCGGCCGGGAGGTTGCCGACCCGCACCTCGTACGTCCCGGGCGCGAGATCCGTGAACTCGAACGAGCCGCTCGTGCTCGTCGTCGTCGACCCCGTGACCGGGCCGCTGAGCGTGACCGTGACGCCCGCGAGGGGCTCACCCTCCGCGGAGACCATTCCGGTGATGGTCGCGGGCTCCTCCGCCGGTGGGGTCGGGCTCTTGTCGCAGGAGCCGAGGGCTAGGGGGAGCAGGAAGGCGAGGAGGCGAGCGAGGGAGGATCGGAAGAGGCGCATCGCGCGATGGGCTTCGGATTCGGAGGGATGTCGGGGGACGCCGTGTCGTTTCAGGATAAGCGCGGCTGGAGACTTCGCCAACCCCCGAAAAGCACTCCGGCGGGAGGGCCGAGGCCCTCCCGCCGGTTTGCAGCGGCCTGCTCGTGCTACGAAGAGCTAGGCGTCAATGCCAGGTGATGACCGTACGGGCCGACTGGTTCGACGTGTTCGGCTCTTCATTGCCCTCGTTGTCCGTCGCGTTGTCCTTCGCGAGGATGAAGAAACAGACGTCCTGCGTGACGCCCGCGTTGTAGATCGTGACGGTCCGCGAGAACCCGGCCTCGGCGTCGGCGGTCACGTCGATGTCGTTCTCCACGACGTTGCCGGCAGCGGTGCCCTCGGTGAGCGGCGTATCCGTCAGCTCGCACACGTCCACCACGCCCGCGTCGGCGTCCAGCACCATGATCACGACCTCGGACAGCCCGTTCTCGTCGCTCGCGTTCCCGGAGATCGTGAACGTCAGCGTGGAGTTGCTGCTCTCGATCGCCGAGCCGGGCGGGTTGAGCATGTTCGTCTCGGGATCGGTGGAGTCGATGGTGACGTTCCACACGATCTCGGTCGTGTTCGGATCACGCACCGCGAGGTCCGGCAGCGTCGCCGTGATCTCGTACTCGTCGTCGGCGATCCGACCCAAGAGGCCATACGCGTTTGCCACGTCGGCCGTGAGCGGATCGATCTCGAAATCAGGGGCGACCAGCGGGGTCACCGTCAGCACCACGCCGTCCTGGTCCTCGGCCGTGAAGGCCGCGAGCCCCGAGCCCGGGAACTCGTCGGACAGGTCCGGGTCCTCCGCGGAGAAGACCAGGCGGTGGGCTGTCGCGATGTCACCATCAGCGTTGTCGTCATCCGGGTTCAGGATGATGGCCACCTCAGGCTCGGGCAGCACGTCGTCGGTCTCGGGCGCGCTCATGTCGACGAAGAACGGCACCGAGAGGTTGTCGGGGTCGCCAGCGACCGGGTCGTCCGCGAGATCCCACGCGTTGCCGAGGTCGTCCGCGAGGTTGGTGACCTCGATCCTGTACCAATAGTCCGCGTCGCCAGCGTCGATTCCGTGCTCGGACAGGTCGTCGATCGAGCTGACGTTCTCGAACGCGGGATCGTCGTCATCGTCATCCGCCCACGCGTCCCACGTCAGGTTCGTGCCGCCGACGCCGAACTCGGCCATGTTGTCGAGATCGAAGTCGCCCGCGGAGAAGAACTGGAGCGGGAGCTCACCGCCGACGCCGTCCTCATCGATGTCGTCGGCCGGGAAATCGTCGATCAGGATGTCGTCGGCGACACCCGGCGAAGCCGGCTCGGGCGGCGTGAAGTCGACGAAGAAATCGTCGAGGTCCACCTGGATCGGGAACTGGTCGATGATGTTCAGCCCATCCGGGTCCAGCACGCTCACGACCGCGCAGGTGTGACCAAAGCCACCGGGGGCCGGCACGTCCTCGACGTCACCGAAGTTGTCCTCGTGGGACACCACGATGTCGAACGGAGCCTCGACCAGGATCTCGTCACCGTTGCCCTCGCCGATGTCGAGGTCGAAGGGTCCGTTGGCCGTGAGCGTGGCGCTGGTGCACATCACGCCGATCTGGTCGATCGCGACCTGCGACTCGTAGTTGATCGCCTGCGCGTGCAGCGTGAAGTCCTGCGGGCCGCCGTGCCACCGGTTGCCACCCCTGATGAGCTGGCCGCCGTCGCCGACCCACTCGACCGAGACCACGCTCGGGTTCGCGAACGTGAGCGGCCAACTGATGTCGGCCGTGGCCGTGTTGCCCTCCGCGGTCTCGAGGAAGGCACCCAGCTCATGGTCGCCGTTCACGTACTCGACGATGAACGTCGTGGGGTCGTACGCGGCCGAGTTCAGCGGCAACGTGACCGGGGAGGCTCCCGCGGCCATCGCGCCCGCTTCCGGGCCCACGACCGACAGGCTCACGTCCTGGGTCGCGACCTCTTCACCGTCCAGCGTGATTCCGACCCGCGTGACCTGCTCCGTGCCGGGGGAAACCGCCAGGTCCACGTAGATCCAGCCGGCAATGGCGTTCGGCGGAATGTCGAACCCGCCGCCGAGGTGCACCTTCTGGATGTACACGCGCGGCTCGGACGGCATGACGCCCGCGAAGTCGACCTTGGCCACGCCGCCCGTGGCGAGCGTGACGTCCTGGGACGTCGTGCCGAACTCGATCCCGAGCGCACCCGGGTCGATCGTCACCGTGTACGCACCGGCACGCAGGCCCGTGAAGGAGTAGAGGCCGTCCGCGTCGCTCGTCGCGGTCTTGCTCTCGACGCCCGACAGGCTCACCGCGACACCGGCCACCGTGGCGGTGCCGTCCTCGGTGGTCGCCGAGATCGTCCCGGTGATCGCCGCAGTGCGGATGTACGATCCGCTGAAGTTCACGCTGGCCGTCTGGCCCTGCGTGGCGATCGTGGTGATCTTCGCCCCGACGGAGAAGCTCACGTCGCTCGGGACGTTCTCGAGGCTCACGCCGTAGGTCCCTGCCGGGACCGAGGCGAAGGAGAAGGAGCCGTCGGCTCCCGTGGTGGCCGTCTGGCTGGTCGCACCGTCGAGCCGTACGGTCACGCCGGCGAGCGGCGCGCCGTCGACAGTGACCACGCCCGTGACGTTGCCCTCGATGTCCGGCTCGATCGCAGGAGTGCCGTCATCACCGCAGGCCGCCACGGCTACCAGCGCAGCCAGGGCTAAGTACTTGAGTCGCTTCATGATGGGAGATCCCATGATGAGGTGGGTGATCGCCCCGTGTCCGGGGCATGTGAAACCGATCCCATTAGCAGCAAGATGGGTGCCACGGCCGTCATGGCCCGTAAGTGACTGTAATATAGTTACTTACAGGCCCCGGGCGCCTGCGGTTGGCCCTCGGAAATCCGCCGATCCCTCAGATTTCCGAGTCCTCGGGCAGGAGACGCCCGGCCAGGTCCACGGAGGGGGGCGGATCGCCGGGCCGGGCCGGGCCGGAGGCGACGAGCCGGGGCCGGCCCTACCGTGGGATCCTCCTCCTCAGCTCCGCGACCGCCGCCTCGAGCTGCTGATCCCGCCCGCGCGCGGCCGCGCCGAACTCGTTCAGCACGAGCACGTCGGGCTCGGTCTGGTGGTTCTCCAGGTATCGGCCGGTGGCGTCCTTCACGCCCATCCCGGGCACGCCCCACCGGGTGCTGCCGTCCGGGAGCGTCTCCCACCCGGCGAACGTGCACGTTCCGGGCACGGGCGCGCCCACGAGCGTGCCCAGCCCCAACGCCTGGTACGCGTAGGCGAAGCAGTGCCCGTCGCTGTAGTTGGCCTCCCCCGCGATCGCCACGCTGGGCTTGGTCCAGCGGAAGTTGGGCTCGAAGCCGGTGCTCCGCGTGTCGGTCGTGTAGTCGAAGAAGCGCTCGCCGCTCAGGAACATGGCGAGGTCCGCGACCAGGTCGCCGCCGCCGTTGAAGCGCGTGTCCACCACGATGCCGTCGCGGTCCGCGTACTTGCCCATGATCTCCTCGTAGGCGGTGCGGTACGCGCCGTCGTTCATGCCCGGGATGTGCACGTAGCCGAACCGGCCTCCGCTCAGGCTGTCCACCTCCTGCTGGTTGCGGCGCACCCAGCGGTCGTAGAGCAGCCGGCCCTCCTCCGCCAACGTGATCGGCTGCACCACGAGCTCCCGGCGCGCGTCGCCGTCGGCCACCACCAGGAGCGTCCGCTTGCCCGCCTTCCGGTTCAGGTACCGCGCGGGGTCCGTGTCCGTCGCGATCGCCACGCCGTCGATGGACTCGATGACCATTCCGGGACGCACGTCCATGCCGGCCCGGTCGAGCGGCCCGTTCCTGACGACCTCCACCACCCTCACTCCCGCTCCGCGATACGACGGATCGTGGAAGAGGCCCAGGGAGGCCGTCGCGTCGTCCGTCGGCTCGGACCGCGAGTAGCGGGCCCCGCTGTGGCTGACGTTCAGCTCCCCCAGCATCTCGGAGAGCATCTCGGCGAAGTCGTACCCGTCGCCGACGTGGGGCAGGTACTTCTCGTAGACCGGCTTGATGCCGTCCCAGTCCACGCCGTGGTATCCTGCCGTGTAGAACGTCTCCTTGGTACGCCGCCACACGTGCTCGAACGCATAGGCGCGCTCCGCGGCGACATCGAGGGTCATCTCGCCGTGGATGCTCACGTTCGTCCGCTTTCCGCTCGCGGGATCGATGGTCGAGATGCCGCCGTCCGCGAGGAGGAACAGGGTCTTCTCGTCCTTGTCCCAGGCCAGGCTGCCGCGGTTCGCGTTCAGGGCCACGACCATCTTGGTCTCGCGCTTCCGGAGCGAGGTGGACCAGAGATTCATCCCCCGCTCGAACCGGGCGAGGTAATAGAGCGTCTCGCCGTCCTTGGAGAGCACCGCGTCGCCGAGCGACGACGAGTGGACGGTGAGGCGAGCCTTGCGCAGCTCGAGCCCGTCCAGATTCATCTCCACGGGCTCGGGTACGCTCTTCGTGGTGTCGGGCTTCGGCTTGTTCTTCTCCTCGGATTCCTCGAGGAGCGTGTAGTCCTCGGGGCTCAGCCGATAGCGGTCCCACGCGTCCTGCGTGAAGAACATCGCGTACACGTCCGATTGCGAGCTTCCCGACTGGGCCACCGCCTTGAGGCCGTGACGGTTGCTCACCCAGATCATCGCCTGTCCGCCCAGCACCCACTTGCCTGAGCGGTCCTCGAAGCCGCTCTGCGTGAGGTTGACGATCCGGCCGCTGCCGTCGGCCTTCACGAGACCCACCTCGCCGGGCGCCAGTCCCGGGATCGAGTGATCGAAGAGCAGCCACTGCCCGTCCGGGCTCCACTGGTAGTACGTGCCCGCGTCCCGCGTGCTGAAGATCTGATCCGCAGTGAGCAGCGTGCGGGTCCGGCCCGACGCCACGTCCAGGACCTTCAGGGTGTTGCGGTCCTCGATGTACGCGATCCGCTCGCCGTCCGGAGAGAACGCCGGACGCGTGGCCTCGTGGCCGTCGTCCACGACTGCGGTCTCCGCGATGACCGTGGACGCGTAGAAGTAGGGCTCCGCCTCGCGCGTCCGGTCGGCGCGGATGATCCGCCAGCGGCCGTCCCGCTCCGAGGCGTACAGCAGCGACTTGCCGTCGGGCGAGAAGGAGACGTCCGCCTCCTGTTCGGGCGTACGGGTGATCTGCTTGGTGGCGGTGCCCTCCACGCTGGTCACGAAGACCTCGCCCCGGACGATGAACGCCACCTCCTTGCCGGTGGGCGAGACCGCCATCCCCTGGGCACCTCCGGTCACCGGGACCACGCGCACGTCGTTGGCATGCGCGTCCGCGGCCAGCGTCACGGGCACCTTCCGGGGCGCCTCCGAGCCCCGCTTCGTGTACAGCGCCCCGTCCCATCCGAACGCCAGGGTTTCGTCGCGCGCCGTGCTGAGGAAGCGCACCGGCGGGCCCCGGAACGTGGTCACCTGCTCGGAGGCGCCGCCCTGGACACTCATACGGTGCACGTTGAAGGAGCCGCTCTGCTCGCTCAGGTAGTGGAACGCCTGTCCGTCCGCGGTGAG
>CAYPMO010000041.1:0-30482 GCA_964412015.1 uncultured Gemmatimonadaceae bacterium
AGGACGGCAAGATCCTGCAGCGTCCGTTCGGGGGCCATTCCTACCCCCGGGCGACGATGGCAGCCGACAAGACCGGCTTCTTCGAGATGCAGACGCTGTACGACACGCTCCTGCAGTACAAGAACTTCCAGCGGTACGACGAGGTGTTCGTGACCGGCATCTTGACCGACGACGATCACTTCGCCGCGCTGACGGCCATCGACGCGCTCTCCGGCGAACTGCTCGTGCTGCGCGGCCGGGCACTCATCATCGCCAGCGGCGGGGCGGGGGCTCTCTACGGGTTCACGACTTACTCCCAGACGGTCACCGGCGACGGCCTCGCCTACGCGTTGCGCACCGGGAAGATCCCGCTGGAGGACATGGAGTTCCTGCAGTTCCACCCCACGGGATTGGTTCCCAGCGGGATCTTGATGACCGAGGCCTGCCGCGGTGAGGGAGGCTACCTCCGCAACAGCTCGGGCGAACGCTTCATGGAGCGCTACGCCGCCGGCAAGATGGAGCTCGCTCCCCGGGACGTCGTGTCCCGGTCCGAGCAGACCGAGATCCTGGAAGGGCGCGGGATCCGAGGTTCGGACGGTGTCGACCACGTCTGGCTCGACCTCACGCATCTGGGAGCGGACAAGATCAACCAGACGCTGCCGCTGATCCGTGAAGTCACCATGAACTTCCTCGGCCTCGATCCCATCCACGAGCCGATACCGGTCCGGCCGGTGGCCCACTACTCGATGGGGGGGGTGGAGGGCGACATCGACGGTCGGACCCGGATCCCGAACGTCTGGGTGGCCGGGGAGGCGTCTTGTCTCTCGATGCACGGTGCCAACCGGCTGGGCAGCAACTCGACCGCCGAGTGCCTCGTCTGGGGCGGGATCACCGGACAGGAGGTCGTCAAATACCTGGCCAACGGG
The DNA here is from genome assembly GCA_964412015.1 of uncultured Gemmatimonadaceae bacterium. Lineage (GTDB taxonomy): Bacteria > Gemmatimonadota > Gemmatimonadetes > Longimicrobiales > Gaopeijiaceae > SZUA-318. The sequence continues at coordinate 906 of CAYPMO010000041.1, forward strand.
TCCGAGCTCGCGAGCGTACCGCAGGACAAGGTGGCCGCCGAGGAAAAACGGGTCTTCGAGGAGATCCCGGCCATGAACGGGCCGGAGAACCCCTACGACATCCGGCGAGACCTGCGGGAGATGATGGTGGCGCATCTCGGTGTCTTCCGCACCGGCGAGCTGATGGAGGAAGGCCTGCGCAAGATCGCCGAATTCCGGCGCCGATTCTCCGCGATCCACGTGAAGGACAAGGCTCGATGCTACAACACGAACGTCTTCCACGTGCTCGAGCTGGAGAACATGCTCGACCTGGCCGAGCTCATGCTGATGGGCGGCCTGGCCCGGACCGAATCGCGAGGTGCGCATGCGCGCCGCGACTACACGAAGCGCGACGATGAGCGTTGGCTGAAGCACACGCTGGTCTGGATGCGGAACGGCGTCATGGAGCTCGACTACAAGCCGGTCACCATCTCGAGGTGGAAGCCGGTCGAGCGCAAGTACTAGAAGATTTCCCGAGGAGGCAACGATGCCCGAGAAGAGGACCTATCCCAACCGCCTCGGTTTGAATGGCTGGGTCTTCGGAGGCCGATGGGGGGTGGAGCGTTATCTCTTCATCCTGCATCGCCTGACCGGCCTGGGGCTGATCACGTATCTCCTGATGCACATCGTCGTGACCGCGAGCCGTGCACTGGGAGCCGAATGGTGGGATCGCTCCATCGGAGCGGTAACCGGTCCCATCTTCACGTTCGGCGAGTTCCTCGTCGTGGCGGGCTTCGCCTTCCACGCGGCCAACGGGCTCCGTCTCGTGCTCATCGAAATGGGCTGGCTCACCGGCAAGGCCGAGGAGCCGATCTATCCCTACAAGACCTCGCTGAATGTTCAGCGTCCCTTCATGATCGTCATGATGGCTCTGGCCGCCGTCCTCATCGTCATGGGTGGCGTCGACATTTTCGCCGCCCACTAGGAGGTACCTCGTGCGCATGCCTCACACCAAGCTGTGGAGTTGGCATATCATCGCCAGCGTGGTCCTTCTGGTGCTCCTGGGCTTACACATCGCCATCATGCACCTGAACGACATCCTCAACCTGGCGGGCTTCAACCCCTACGGCGCCAATCCGATCGACTGGGAGAACGTAGCCTTCCGCACGAAGCAGCTCTCGTTCACCATCATCTATATCCTCGTGCTGGCTGCCGGGCTCTTCCACGGCCTCTATGGCACCCAGACCATCCTGTTCGAGCTGAATCCCTCACCACGGGTCCGCAATTGGATCACCGGCCTGTTCCTGATCATGGGCATCGGACTCCTCGTCTTGGGCACCTGGGCTGCCATCGCCGGCAGGACGACAGCCCTGGCGCTCACACGGTAGGAGGCGCACGATGAACCAGACGGAGAACAAGACCACCAACATCGTTTTCCGCGTGCGTCGGTTCGATCCCGCCAAGGACCGCGAGCCCTATTTCGAGGACTTCACCGTCCCGGTGAGCAACGGGATGCCGGTGCTGGACGGGCTATGGTGGATCAAGGAGCACGTGGACCCCACCCTGGCCTGGCGCGCCTCCTGCCGAATGGGCGTCTGCGGCGCCTGCGCGATGTTGATCAACAACCGACCGGGGTTGGCCTGCACCACCCAGATCCTCAACGTGGCGGACAAGGTGCTGCTGCTTGCTCCTCTTCCCAACTTCGACATCATCCGCGACCTGGTCCCAGACCTGCAGCCGATGATGGAGAGTCATCGCAAGCAGATGCCCTGGATCGTGCGTGACGACGAGGAAGAGATGCTGATGCCGACTGACCAGTATTGGCAGTCGCACGAGGACCTCGACAAGTACTTGCAGTTCTCCTACTGCATCAAGTGCGGCGCCTGCATGGCGGCCTGCCCGGTCGTGGCCACCGACAGTCTCTTCCCTGGCCCACAACCGTTGACTCAGGGCTACCGCTACCTCGTGGACTCCCGTGACGGAGCGTTCAAGGAGCGCAAGAAGATCCTCTCCAGCGAGCTCGGCCCATGGTCGTGCCACTACGCCGGCGAGTGCTCCGCGGTCTGTCCCAAGGGAGTCGACCCGGCCCGGGCCATCCAGCTCATGAAGCGCGAACTGGTCCTCGACTACCTGCGGCTCAACAAACGGCGCTACAAGAAGGCGGCCGGCCTGCTCCCACCCGAGAAGAGAAAAGGCCGGCGGGAGGGAATCCCCGAGCCGCCTCCCTTCACCGTCGAGGGAGCGGCCTCCATCCGTCCTCCGGACCGTACCTGAGCGGCCCGAGCCCGCGCGCCAGGACCTTCTTCGTCACTCGGCCCGAAGTGCCTCGGCCGGAGGCACGTGGCTCGCCCGCCGCGCGGGGATCCACGAAGCCAGGAACGCCACCAGGCCGAGCACGATCGGAACGCCGGCGAACGTGACCGGATCGAGCGCGGGCACACCGTACAGCATGCGGGAGAGGAGCTGTGCGAGCGCGGCCGACGCGACCAGCCCGAGGACGCCTCCGATCGCGACCAGCCGCATGCCGCCGCCGGCGAGCATCCACACGACGCTGCGTGCGTCCGCCCCGAGCGAGAGCCGGATCCCGACCTCGCGCGCCCGCCGCGCCACCGCGTAGCTCACGAGACCGTACAGCCCGATGCTGGCGATCAGGAGCGCCAGCGCCGCGAAGCCCGCGATGACGGCCGCGCCGAGCTTCCTCGGCAGGAGGTGGACGGCCAGATGGCGCTCCATCGTGGAGCCCTCGATGACGAGCACCCCCGGGTCGAGCGTCCGGGCCGTGCGGAGCAGCTCGGGCGCCGTCCGGTTCGCGTCGCCCGACGTACGCGCGACCACGAACACATAGTGCGTGAAGGCCTGGCGCAGGTTCCGGTAGACGAACGGCCGGGGCTCCTCGCCGAGCTGGCGGATCTTCGCAGTCGCCACCACGCCCACGATGCGCACCTCGCGATCGTTCACCCGAATCGTCCGCCCCACCGCGCTGCCGCCACCGAAGAAACGACGCGCGAACGCTTCGTTCACGACGACCACCTCGTCGCCGCCGGCCTCGTCCGTGGAGGCGAAGCCCCGTCCCGCGAGCAGCGGGATTCCCGCCGCGTCGAAAAAAGCCTCGTCCACGGAGGTCGCGTCCACCTGGTGGGCGTCCAGCCCTTCCGGAGGCTCCATGCCTTCCACCTGCACGCGAGCGATGTTCGTGTTGAGCGTGTTCAGGTGGAGGTTGCCGGCGATCCCGACCCCCCGCACGCCGGGCAGCGCCGCCACGCGCTCGCGCAACGCGTCGAGGAACACGAGTGCTTCGTCGTCCGTGTAGCGGTCCTGGGGGATGCCCAGGTTGAGGAGCGCCGCGGCGTCACGACCGAAGCCCGGATCCACACTCCGGTAGGCGTCCAGGCTGCGCAGAAAGAGCCCGGCGCCCGTGAGCAGCACGACGCACACACCCACCTGCGCGACCACGAGCGCGTTGCGCAGCGAGCTCCCGCGCGACCGCCCACCTCCCGCGCTCTCGTCGCGAAGCGTGGAGGACACCTCCGCCCGGGTGCCCTGCAGCGCCGGCGCGAGGCCGAAGAGCACGCCGGCCGCCAGCGACACCGCGAGCGTGAACGAGAGCACGGTCGCGTCCGGCGAGACGTCGAGCGTGACCGGGAACGGGAACGGTAGCTCCGCCGCCAGCAGGGCGCGCACCGACCAGGTCGCGAGGGCCACGCCCGCCGACCCGCCGAGGAGCGCCAGGAACGTCGTCTCGGTCAGGAGCTGCGCGATGAGCGACCGCCGGCTCGCCCCCAGGGCGAGGCGCACCGCGATCTCCTTACGCCGGTCGGCCGCGCGCGCCAGCAGGAACGAGGCGAGGTTCGCGCACGCGATCAGGAGCACGAGCGCCACCACGGCCATGGCCATCGCGATGGCCGGGACGAGCACGCGGTCGATCATGGGGTTCATGATCACGTCCGCGCTGGGCACCAGTACGAACCCGCCGATCGGCCCCCAGTCCTCCGGCCAGCGCTCCTTGTAGGATGGCACAAGACCATCGAGGACGCTCTCCGCCTGCTCCAGCGTGACGCCGGGGGCCAGGCGCGCCTTCGTGAAGAAGCCGTGGGAGCCCCGCCCGTCGAGCACGCCCCTGGACTGCTGCAGATCTTCGTACATCAGGATCGGGAAGTAGAAGTCCGGCACGAGCCCGCGGACCTGTCCCGTGTACGTAGGCTCGACCACGCCCACGATCGTGTAGGACCTGCCCGCCAGCCGGATCTCGCTCCCGACGACGCCAGGATCCCCTCCGTACCGTCGCTGCCAGTAGCCGTGGCCGAGCACGACGAACGGGTGCGCGCCCTTCGAGACATGGTCCTCGTCGGTGAACAGCCGCCCGACCGCCGCCCCCACGCCCGTCGTGGGGAAGTAGCTCCCGCTCACGCCTTCGGCGGCGAGCATCTCCACGCCTCCCTCCACGTCCGCCTGTACGATCGCGAAGGTCGAGCCGCCCACGTCGGTAAAGACGCCCGCGGCGTCCCGGCGCACGTCCTCCCAGTCGGGAATCGACAGCGGGGCGTGCGAGTAGTCCTCTATGGAGACGTAGACGTCGACCAGGGTCTCGGGCTCCGCGAACGGCAGGTCCCTCAGGACCACCGCGTTCACGATGCTGAAGATCGCCGTGTTCGCCCCGATCCCGAGCGCCAACGACAGCAGCGCCACCCCCGTGAACAGCGGGCTGCGCACCAGCCGCCGCACCGCGTAGCGTACGTTCCTCCACATCCCGTCCATCATCTCTCCCCCGGTTGCACGTCCCCTCACCATCCACAGGTACCGGATCGCGATCCCCGCGGCGTCCAGGCCGTAGCGCAGCCTCGCAACGAAGGGCCGGCTGCGCGCATCCCTCGCGAACTCCTCGTGCAGGTCTCCGAGCACGGCGTCGCTCCGCGGCCCGGGCGGGAGCAGCGTCTCCAGGACTCTGCGGGCCAGGCGCGGAGGTTGCGGCTCTCGTCCCGGCTCCCTCACCGTCCCTCCAGCGTGCCCTCGACACCGTCCCACAGCGCGAGCAGCGCCTCGCGCGAGCGCCGGAGCTGCTCGCGTCCCTCGGGCGTCACCCGCACCACCCTCCGGGGGCGCCCGCCACGCTCGGAACGCGCGTCGGACATGGTGGAGTCGATCCACCCCTTCTCCTCGAGGCGGTCGAGCGTGACGTAGACGGACCCGCGCGAGACCCTCCGGCCGGCCGTCGCCTCCAGCTCCTCGATCAGGCGCACCCCGTACGCCTCGTCCCGCAGGCGCAGCGCGGCGAGCAGGATCATCTGCTCGAACTCACCCAGGAACCCCCGGTCTCCCATGCTCCCTGCCTTCCCGGACCCAAGGCGCTGGGTCGGACCAATGACGACTTTGTATGACTACTACGGTAGCGTGGGGCCCGTGGGTTTCAAAAAGAGGGGTGGGAACGCCGACGCGTCCGGTGGCCTAGCAGGGTTTCTTCCCAACTCTGGAGGTCGTCCAGCCATCCAACATGCCATGAACGCCCTGCTGCAGGATGCCCGGTACGCCCTCCGCTCCCTCCGCACGGAGCGCTCCTTCGTCCTCTTCGCCGCCCTGATCGTCGGGCTGGGAGTGGGCGCCAACACCGCGGTCTTCAGCGTGATGAGTCCGCTGCTGCTCCGCCCCCTCCCGTTCCACGAGCCCGACCGGCTGGTGTGGGTGCCCCTGAACCGGACGGGAGGCATGTCCTCGGTGACGTCGCGCACGTCCAACCTGCGCGACTTCCGGGCGATGAACCACTCGTTCGACGGGCTGACGGGGTACTTCGCCTTCTTCGAGTACGAGAGCTTCAACCTCACCGGAGACGGCGAGCCCGAGCGGCTCGTGGGGGTGGGCGTGGCCCGGGACTTCCTCGAGGTCCTGGGGGTCGCTCCGGCGCTGGGGCGCAACTTCGTCGAGGAGGAGGCCGTGTGGGACGGCCGCCCCGCGGCACTCCTCACCCACGGGTTCTGGACCCGCCGCTTCGGCGGCGATCCCGCCATCGTGGGCCGGACCCTGGTCCTGAACGACGTCGCCACCGAAGTGGTGGGCGTGCTCCCGGCATCCTTCGACTTCTCGTCGACCTTCGTACCGGCGTCGCGCGTGGACTTCCTCCGGCCCTTCCCCATCGGCGACGAGACCGACCAGTGGGGGAACACCTTGGCCATGATCGGCCGCCTCCGCCCCGGCGCCACCGTCGAGAGCGCGCAGGCGGATCTCGACCGGATGGTCGCGCAGCTCGAGCAGGCCGACCCGGACCGGTGGGGGCTGGGGGGCGTCGTGATCCCCCTTCGCGAGCAGATCGCGGGGAGCTTCCGCACGGCGCTGCTCCTCCTGGCGGCGGCGGCGGCCGCCGTGATGCTGGTGGCGTGCCTGAACCTGTCGAACCTCCTGCTGGCCCGGGGGCGCACCCGGGGCCGGGAGATGGCGGTGCGGAGCGCGCTGGGCGCCGATCGGATCCGGCTGGCCCGGCAGCTCGTCTTCGAGAGCGTGGCACTGGCCCTGGCCGGCGGGGCGGTAGGCGCGCTCCTCGCCCTGGGCGTGACCCGGGCGGTGTCGCGGACCACCGCGGTGCGGATCCCGCTGCTGAGCTCCGTGTCGGTGGACGCCACGGCGCTGGGGTTCACCCTGCTGGTGGCCGTAGTGGCGGGGCTCGTGATGGGCGTCGCCCCGGCGCTCCAGCTCGCGAGGTCCGGGGTGGCGGCCACGCTCAACGACTCCAGCCGGGGCTCCAGCGAGGGGACGAAAGGAACCGCGGCCCGGGAGACCCTGGTCGTGGCGGAGATGGCCGTGGCCCTGGTTCTCCTCGTGGGCGGAGGTCTCCTCCTCCGCAGCTTCGTGAACGTCCTGGACGTGGATCTCGGCTTCCGTCCCGAGGGAGTCGTGGCCTGGCGCGTGGACACGAACCGGCGATTCGAGAGCCTCGCCGCGCGGGCCGCGTTCTACGACGACCTCCTGGGCCGCGTGCAGGCCATCCCCGGCGTCGGGGCCGCCGGGCTCACCGACACGACGCCGCTGGGACGCAACCGGAGCTGGGGCATGCGGGTGGAAGGGGTGGCCTACGAGAACGGCGAGTGGCTGAGCGTCTACCCACGCATCGTGGACCACCGCTACGTGCAGGCCATGGGCATCCCCCTGGTGGCGGGGCGGCACCTGACCGCCGACGACCGGGACGGCTCGCGAAAGGTCGTGGTCATCAACCAGACGGCGGCCGACCGGGCGTTCCCCGGCCAGGACCCCATCGGCGGGCGGCTCCTCATCACCGGACCGGAGCCCTGGGAGGTGGTGGGGGTGGTGGGCGACGTCCGCCATCAGTCCCTGGAGGCGGCAGCCAGCTCGGAGGCCTACCTGCCGTTCGCCCAGTACTGGGACATGCCCACGGCCGAAGTGGTGGTGCGGTCGACCCTTCCGCTCCCGGTCCTGGCAGAACGTGTGCGCCAGGCTATCCGTGCGGTGGACTCCGCCATTCCCACCGACGATTTCCGCACCCTGGACGAGATCATCGACCGTGCGGTCTCGCCCCGGCGCTTCATCCTGGCGCTTCTGGGGGCGTTCGCCGGCACGGCGCTGATCCTCGCGGGCCTGGGGATCTACGCGGTGTTGTCGTACACCGTGAGCCAGCGGATCCCCGAGATCGGGATCCGCATGGCCCTGGGCGAATCGGCGACAAGCGTACGCCGGCGAGTGGTGGGGCGCACCCTGGCCCTCGCGGCCACGGGGGTGGCGCTGGGCATCGCGTCGGCCTTCGCCCTCTCGCGCCTCATCGCTTCGCTGCTGTTCGGCGTAGGGGCCGCGGACGCCGTCACGCTCGTGGCCACCTCCGCCGGCCTGATGGCCCTGGCCCTCGTGGGCGGGTGGATCCCCGCGTACCGGGCCTCCCGGGTCGATCCGGTCGAGGCGTTGCGCGCCACCTGAGGTTCCGGGACGCGGTCCACGCCCTGGCCACCCGGCCATCCTTCCCGCTCGCAGCCCTTCCTCATCGGGCGTCTCGGTCCCTAACATGTACCACGTTCGCTCCACCGGGCCGGGGCAGGGTCAGGTCCCTGCGTCGTCTCTACCCTACCGTTCTCTCCCGCCGCGGAGGCACATCATGTCAGAGCGACTGATCGGCACGGTCACGCATTACTTCGGGGGGCCAGGCGTCGCCGTCATCCAGGTGACGGAGGGCGAGCTTCACCAGGGCGACACCATCCGCATCGTCGGCCACACGAGCGACTTCGTGGAGGAAGTCACCTCGATGGAAGTCGAGCACCAGAAGGTGCAGACGGCGCGGGCGGGCGACGAGATCGCGGTCAAGGTGGTCGAGCGCGTCCGCCAGCACGACCAGGTGTTCAAGGTCGAGCCGACGTAGGGGTGACCCTCATGTACCGAGCACGGATGCCCTGAGCTCCAGGGCATTGTGGACGGCGTGGCCCTGGGCGTCGTTGTTGAAGAACGCGAAGACGTCCCGCCCCCGGGCGAGCTGCTCCCCGATCCACCGCGCCTCCGCTCTCAGGGCTCCGGGCGCATAGCTCCCCGCGTACCGGCTGGGACCATGGTAGCGGAGGTAGAGCCAATCCGCCGTGATCTCCAGGGGATGCTCGTCCAGGATATCGTGGATGCACAGGGCGGCGCCGTGCTCCCGAAGGACGTCGTAGACGTCTTCCCGGAGCCAGCTCGGATCCCGGAGCTCGATCGCCCATCGGACGTCGTCCGGCGCGACCTCCAGGAAACGCGCCAGCCGTTCGGGTAGGACCTTCCATCGGGGCGGAAGCTGGACCAGGATCGGACCGAGGAGAGGGCCCAGCCGGCGAGCGCGTTCCAGGAAGAGGCCGATGGTGCGCTCCGGGTCCGCCAGGCGTTTCACATGCGTTCCGTACCGGCTGAACTTGAGCGCATAGGAGAAGTTCTCTTCCGCCTGCGCCCGCCATCTCTCGAAGGCCTTCTCCGAGGGCAGCCCGTAGAAGGTGTTGTTGATCTCCACCACGTCGAAGTGGGCCGCGTAATGAGCGAACCATCGGCGGCGGGGGAGATCGGGGGGGTAGAAGACGCCTCGCCAGTGCTCGTACTGGAACCCGGACGTGCCCACCCGTAAGGCACCGCGGCGCTCGTCCGGACGCGAGCGCCGCGGCACGGGCTTCACTCTCGCAAGCACTCCACGGGATCCTAGCGCCGATAGACGACCTTCCCTCCGACGACGGTGACGTCCAAAAGGGTCTGCATGATCTGGTCTTCGGGGATGGTCAGGAGGTCCCGGTCCACGATGACCAGGTCGGCCAGATAGCCTTCCTTGATCATCCCCTTCCGGTCCTCCATGAACTGGGCGTAGGCCGAACCCAGAGTGTAGAGCTCGATCGCCTCCTCCATCGTGAGCTTCTGGTCCGGGAACCAGCCCTCCCCCTCCTCTCCCAGGCGGTCCTTCCGGGTGACGGCGGCGTAGAGTCCCTCCATCGGGTTCAGGGGCTCCACCGAGTAGTCGGTCCCGAAGGCGATCTTCGCCCCGGCGTCCAGGAGCCGTCTCCAGGCGTACGCGCCCCGGCTCCGTTCCAGACCGATGCGCTTCTCGGCGAAGCGCTTGTCCGTGATGCAGTGGGTGGGCTGCATGGAGGCGATGACCCCCAGCTCGGCGAAGCGCGGGATATCGGAATCGGTGAGGACCTGGGCGTGCTCGCTCCGGTGCCGGCTGTCCCGGACCCCGTTCGCCTCCCGGGCCTTCTCGAAGGCGTTCAGGATCCAATGGTTGGCCTCGGTGCCGATGGCGTGGATCCCGATCTGGAACCCCATGGCGTCGGCGGCCAGGACCCGGGCTTCCAGCTCCTCCTGGGACATCTGGGGGAGGCCCCGGGTGTCGGGATCGTCCTCATAAGGCTCGAAGAACATGGCGGTCCCCGAGCCCAGGGTGCCGTCCATGAACCCCTTCAGCATGCCGAAGCGGATCCAGTTTCCCTCCGGGGGATAACGCGTCCGGAGCGAATCGTAGGCGGCCAGGCGCTCGGGATCGTCGGTGAGGCTTCCGGCCACGTCTACCCGGACCGTGAGCCTCCCCTGGTCCATCATGCGCTGGTAGGTCTCGGCGTCACCGCCCCCCGGGTGCTGGATGCTGGTGACCCCCAGGCTCCGGGTGTGCTCCAGCATCTGCTCCCATCCCTGGTCCCGGAGGGCCGCCGTCTCCTCGGGCGTGCGGTCCACCTCCACCGCGTCGTACTCCAGGAGCCTCTGGGCCGATTCCTTGAAGATCCCCGTGGGCTCCCCCGTCACCGGGTCCTTCTGGATCTCGCCACCCGGGGGATCCGGGGTGTCCTTGGTGATGCCGCTGGCCCCGATCACGTAGCTGTTCACCAGCGTAGAGTGGCCGTCGGCCCGGCTGAGCGAGACCGGGTTGTTCGGCGCCACGTCGTCCAGGAGCTCCTTGGTGGGCCACTGTCGATCGGTGAACATCTCGTGCTCCCAGTGGCCGCCGCGGATCAGAACGCCGGGCTCCACCTGGGCCACTCGCTCTCGAACCCGTTCGGTGATGACCTGCGGATCCGTGATGTAGCGGAGCTCGATGTACTCCGGATCCAGGGGGCCGTAGTGGGCGTGGGCGTCGTTGAAGCCCGGGACCACCAGGCGCCCATCAGCATCGATGACCTCCGTGGCCTCCCCGATATAGGCCTCGATGGCCCGGTCCGACCCGACGGCCACGATCTCCTCTCCGATCACGGCCACCGCCTCGGCCCGCGGATGGTCCTTGTCGATGGTGAGGACGTTGGCGTTCCTCACCACCAGGTCAGCGGGGGGACCGGTGTAGGAGGGTTCGCAAGCCACGGTGATGGCCAGAAGGGCGGCAGCGGGCAGGAAGGAACGTGCGTGCGCGGACATGTCGTGTCTCCTTCCAGGGCGGAGCCCCTCGGGGGTTGGGGCCCTGAAGGGTCGGGCCTGGCCGGCATCGTAGGTAGGTGCCCAACCCGGTAAGGATGCGGGGCCGGAACGCGGGTGGCCAGTGGTGAGGTCGCCGGAGCCCCCCCCCATCGACCCGAAGGAGCTCGCTGCGTACCATGTCAGCGTGTGAATCCGTGATTCCGTCGCCGGCCCGCACCCCGAGGTGAGCGCCATGAGGACTTCCCGCCACGTCATCCCCGCCCTCGTCGTCTCCCTCCTGTGCCTTGCGGCCGCCGCGCCGGCCGCGGCACAGACGGAGGCGGAGGACCCCTTCCTGTGGCTCGAGGAGATCGAGGGCGACCGGGCGATGGAGTGGGTCCTGGCGCGCAATGCCGAGACGCGCGCGGAGCTGCAGGCGCGCCCGTCTTACCGGCGCACCTTCGACGAGGTGCTCGAGATCCTCACGTCGGACGACCGCATCGCGTACCCGTCCATCCGCGGCGACCGGCTCTACAACTTCTGGCGCGATGCGGAACACCCGCGCGGCGTGTACCGGCGCACCTCGTGGGCCGCCTACCTGTCCGGCGACCCGGACTGGGAGACCGTCCTCGACGTGGACGCGCTGGCCGAGGCCGAGGGGACGCCGTGGGCGTACGGCGGGATGACCTGCCTGTTCCCGGAGGAGCGGCACTGCCTGGTGAGCCTGAGCCCGGGCGGCTCCGACGCCACGGAGGTCCGCGAGTTCGATCTCGAGACAGGGCGCTTCGTGGAGGGCGGGTTCCACATCCCGGTCTCCAAGAACACCGTCGCCTGGGTGGACCGGAACACGGTCCTGGTCGGTCACAACCTCGACCCCGGCTACGTCACCACCTCGGGCTACGCCCGCGCCGTGCGACGCTGGGAGCGGGGCGCGCCCCTGGAGGCCGCCGAGGTCCTCGCCGAATGCACCGAGGAGCAGATGGGCATGTGGGTCGCCACCGCCGAGACGGCCGCGCGCTCCATCCCGATGGTGCTCCGGTTCGTGACGATCTTCGACACGGAGTACCACTTCCTGCAGGACGGGCGCCTGGTCCGCCTCGACGTCCCCTCCGACGCGCACACGACCCTGGTCGGAGACCAGATGGTGCTCCAGCTCTACTCGGACTGGGAGGTCGGCGGTCGCGTGTACCCTGCCGGAGCCGTGGTGAGCGCGAACCTGGACGCCTACCTGGGGGGCGAGCGGGCCGTGGACGTCGTGATCACGCCCGACGCACGCTCGACGGTGGACGGGACCATCGGCACGCGGGACTACCTGCTCGTGAACCTGCTCACCGACGTGCAGGGGCGTCTGCTCCGCTATCGCAGGGAAAGCGGCGCGTGGAAGTGGGATGAGATCGACATGCCGCCCATGGGCGCCGTGGGCGTGACGGCGGCTTCGACCCACGACAACCGCTTCTTCTTCACGTTCAGCTCGTTCACGCAGCCGACCACGCTGTATCTGGCCGAAGAAGACGGCTCGATCCGCGCCGTCCGGAGCCTGCCGCACCAGTTCGACGCCGAGGGGCTGACAGCCGAGCAGTACCACGCCACGTCGAGAGACGGCACGCGCGTCCCGTACTTCGTGGTCCGTCCGGAGGATGCCCCGATGGACGGCTCGAACCCGACGCTGCTGACCGCGTACGGCGGCTTCCAGATCTCGAGGACCCCCTCCTACCTGGGCACGTACGGGAAGGGGTGGGTGGAGGGCGGCGGCGTCTACGTACTCGCCAACATCCGCGGGGGCGGTGAGTTCGGACCGTCCTGGTGGAAGGCCGCGCTCAAGGAGAACCGCCAGCGCGCCTACGACGACTTCCTCGCCGTCGCGCAGGACCTGGTGGCGAGGAGGATCACGTCCCCCGAGCACCTGGGGATCATGGGCGGGAGCAACGGCGGCCTCCTCGTGGGCGCCGCGATGACGCAGCGCCCGGACCTGTTCGGGGCCGTCGTCATCCAGGTGCCGCTGCTCGACATGAAGCGCTACCACAAGCTGCTGGCCGGCGCGAGCTGGATCGCCGAGTACGGCAACCCGGACATCGCCGAGGAGTGGGCGTTCATCCGCGAGTACTCACCGTACCAGAACGTGGAGGCGGACGTCGACTATCCGCGGCCGTTCATCTTCACGACGACGCGCGACGACCGCGTGCATCCGGGACACGCCCGCAAGATGGCGGCGCTCATGCGCTCCCTGGGCCACGACGTCCTCTACTTCGAGAACGTCGAGGGCGGCCACGGATCCGGGGTGACGCCCGAGCAGCAGGCGGAGTCCCTGGCGCTCACGCTGACGTACCTGGACGTGCAGCTGGGCCCGAGGCGGAGGCCCGTGGGCGGCTCGGCCCAGGAAGCACCTTGGCCGCGACGCGTCGTCATCACGAACGACGACGGATTCGAATCCCCGGCGACCCTCGAGCTCGCGCGCGCGTTCGCCGAGTTCGCGGAGACCTTCCTGATCGTCCCGGCCCAGGACCGGAGCTCGAGCTCCAACTTCGCCGTCGCGGCGCGGACGCTGCAGTTCGATGTGGAACGGCGGGACGTCGGAGCCGGCATCACCGCCTGGGCCGTGGACGGCTATCCCGGGGACTGCATCTACTTCGCCCTCGCCGGCCCCCTCCGCGACGAACCGCCGGATCTGGTGATCACAGGGATCAACACCGGCTCGAACGTCGCCGACGCATGGGTGGCGTCGGGTACCGTCGGGGCGGCACGGATGGCCAGCTACTACGGCGTGCCCGCCCTCGCGCTCTCGGGTGTCGACAACGACGACCCGGAGGCCGTGGCCGCCGTGGTGCGTTGGGCCGTCAAGCTGGCCCGGAGCGACATCGTGCGCCGACTGGAGCCCCCCCAGTACCTGACCGTGAGCTTCCCCGTCGGGCCGGCGTCCAGCATCACCGGCGTCGAGGTCGCCGAGCACGCCCGCGGCCTGCGGACCTTCGAGGCCGAGCTCCTCCCGTCCGCCGGGGACGCTCCCGGCAAGGAGCGGTGGTCGTTCCAGGTCGTACGCGACGCGTTCCCCACGCCCCCCGGCACCGACGCGGCGCTCGTCGCCCAGGGCAAGATCACGATCGTGCCCATGCGCGTCGACGAGTCCGACCCCGACATGTCGGCCTGGTTGAGACGGAACAAGGCCCGCATCCCGCCCTGGTGAGCGCCCCATGATCCGGCCTCGGCCGGTGGCGGCGTCGTGGAGGACGCTCTAGCCCGCGGAGGTTGACCGAGGCCGAGCGGAAGGTTAGTGTCAGCCCGACATTAGTATCCAACTGACACCAGAGGACCTCATGAGCGACGGCTCCGCGTCGGAGATCGAGCGCCATCTCCCCCTCCACCCCGAGGCTTTCCGGATCCTCCTCGTGTTGCGCGCCGGCGCGCTGCACGGGTATGCGATCGTGAAGGAGCTGGAGCGGGATCCGGGCCGCCCCGGACGGGTCCTGCCCGCCAACCTGTACCGACGGATCCGCACTCTCTCGGAGCAGGGGCTCATCGAAGAGACCGAAGGACCCGAGCAGGGGCACGGGGAGGGCGAGCGCCGCCGCTACTTCCGCCTGACCCGCCGGGGCGAGGCGGTGGCGAGGGCGGAGGCGCTCCGCCTGGAGGAGCTCCTCGCGGGCGCGCGGAGCCTGCTGGGCTGATCCGATGGACGGCGCGCGCTTCTACCGGCGACTGCTCCGGATCTTCCCCCGACGGTTCCGCGAGAAGTACGGGGAGGAGATGGCGCGCCTGTACGCGGACCGCCTGCGTGAGGTGGAGGGGCGGCGCGGCGCCGCATGGCGACTCGCCGTGGAGGCCGGAGTGGACGCGGTGCTGCACGCGGCGGCGGAGTGGGGGCGCGTCCCGGGCCACGTGATGAACGGGATCCGGAGGGAGGGGATGATGGAAGGGTGGACGCAGGATCTCAGGTTCGGCGCGCGCAGCCTGCTGCGGCGCCCCGGGTTCACCGCGGCCGCGGAGGGAACGCTCGCGCTCGGTATCGGAGCCACCGTCGCGATCTTCAGCGTGGTGAACGGCGTGCTCCTGAAGCCGCTCCCCTATCCGGATCCCGAACGTCTGGTCGTGCTCTGGAACGTGGACACCCGGACCGGCGGTCGCACCAACGGGGTCGACCACCCGTCCGTGCGTTTCTGGCGGGAGGAGGTCCCGGAGCTGACGCTCGCGGGGCACGCGGGTGTGCAGCCCACGCTCACGGGAATGGGCGAGCCGGAGGTCCTCCATGGAGCGCGTGTAACCAACGGCCTTCTCGAGGTGTTCGGCCTCTCGCCCGTCCTCGGGCGTGACATCACCGCGGCGGAGGACGTGCCCGGGGGTCCGGACGTCATCGTGATCTCGCACGCCTTCTGGAGGGAGCGACTGGCGGGCGATCCCGGAGTGCTCGGCCGCACGCTCGAGTTGGACGGCAGGGCCTGGGAGATCGTGGGGGTCGCGCCCCAGGACTTCGATTTCCCGAACGGATCCGTGTTCTGGCGGCCCCAGCAGCACGACGAGACCGACTGCGGCCACGGCTGCCGGTACATGGGAGCGATCGGACGCGTCGCGGCGGGCTCGACGCTCGAGCAGGCGCAGGAGCGCATGGACGCCGCATCCGCGACGTTGGCCCGGGAGTTCCCCGACGCCCATCGCGACGACCGGATCGAGCTGCAGCCGGTCCTCGACGCGCAGGTGGAGGACGTCCGCACCGCGCTCCTGGTGCTGCTCGGTGCCGTCGCGATGGTGCTCTTCATCGCCTGCGCCAACGTGGCCAACCTCCTGCTCGTGCGATCGTCGGACCGGGTCGGGGAGGTGGCGCTTCGCGCCACGCTCGGGGCGCCGCGCACGCGCATCGTGCGCCAGCTCCTCACGGAGAGCCTGCTACTCTCGATCGTGGGAGGCGTGTTGGGCGTCGCGTTGGCATCATGGGGAGTCGCGGCCATGGTCCGCATAGCGCCCGCGGGCATTCCCCGGCTCGACGAGGCGGGGCTCGACGGGCGGGTGATCGGCTTCGCGCTCCTCCTCGTCCTGGCCGTGACCGCGCTCTTCGGGCTCGCGCCCGCCCTCAAGCTCGCGCGCAGCCCGCTCAACGCCGCGATGGGCGGGAGCCGCCGCACCGCCGGGGGACGGCGGAGCGGGCTCTCGCGATCGCTCCTCCTCTCCGGGGAGGTCGCCGTCTCGCTCATGCTCCTCCTGGGTGCGGGCTTGCTGTTCGGCACGCTCCGGGGCATCCGGTCCCAGGACCTGGGCTACGCGACCGAGCGCGTCGAGCGGTTCCGCGTCTCGACGCCCGAGAGTCGGTACGACACCGAGGCGACGATCCGCTTTTTCGAGGAACTGGAGCGGCGGCTCACGGCACTGCCGGAGGTCGCCGCGGCCGGCTCGGTCTTCGGTGCGCCGCTGAGCAGCGGCAACATCTTCACGAGCGTGACCTTCCCCGAGCGCGAGCCCGTGGACCCGGCCGACCAGCCCCATATCGCCGTACGCCCGGCGACTTCAGGCTACCGCGAGGCCATGGGCCTCCCGCTCGTGCGCGGACGCTGGTTCACGGAGACTGATCGGCAGGACGTCGAGGCGGTCGCGGTCATCAACCAGGCCGCGGCGAGCCGGTTCTTCCCGGGCGAGGACGCCGTCGGACGCCGCATCGGGCTGAGCGTCTCCTGGGGGTTCGACGAGAGTCCGCCCAGGACGATCGTCGGTGTGGTCGGCGATGCGCGGAGCACGAGCGCCCGGGAGCCGGACGTCCCGGCCGCCTACCTGCCCAACGCCCAGTTCGGCGTGGATGTCGCGTACGTGACGATGCGCCTCGACCGCGGGGCGCCGACGGCGCTCCCCGCGGCCCGCGCCGTCCTGCGGGAGCTGGACCCCGCCCTCGCGGTCACGAGCACCGAGCGCATCGAGGACGTCGTCGCGGAGGAACTCGCGCCGACCCGTTTCTACCTCACCCTCATCGGCATCTTCTCCGTGCTCGCGCTCGTGCTCGCGGCCGGCGGGCTCTACGGCGTGGTCGCCTACGCGGTGAGCCGACGCACGCGCGAGATCGGCATCCGCCTCGCGCTGGGCGCGGGTGCCGACGAGGTCGTGGCCATGGTCGTTCGCGAAGGAGTGGCGCCGGCCGTCCTCGGGCTCCTGGCGGGACTCGCGGCATCGCTGGTGGCGGGCCGCGCGCTCGAGAGCCTGCTCTACGGCGTGGAGCCGCACGACCCCGTGACGCTGCTGTCGGTCACCGGGATCCTGATGGCGGTCGTGCTGCTCGCGACGTTCGTGCCCGCGCGGCGCGCCTCACGGGTGCCGCTCTCGGAGACGCTGCACGCGGAGTAGCGAGACTCCGGGTCTACACGCCGAGCCACCGAGCCCCGTGGTAGACGACGATCCCGCCCCCGACCGCGACGACCAGCGAAAGGCCGACACTGAAGAGCGTCCAACGCCAACTGCGCGTCTCCTGGCGCATGACCGCGACGGTGGCGGCGCACGGAATGAACAGCATCGTCACGGTCAGGAATGCCAGCGCCGCCGCCGGGGATACCGAAGCCGCGAGCCCGGCCGCCAGGCCTCGTGCCGATTCCCCCCCACGGTACAGGATGCTGAGGGTGGCGATGACGTTCTCCCGCGCGATGAAACCGCCCAACAATGCCACCAGCATCCGCCAATCCATGCCCATGAGCTCGCCGAGCGGCGTCAGGAATCGCCCGACCCCGGCGAGATAGCTCGTCTCGAGCGAGGGGCCCGGGAAGCTCGCGAGCGCCCAGACGATGATGGCCATCACCAGGATCACCGTGCCGGCCCCATGCAGGAACGCCGCGGTCTTGTTCCACACGTACATGCCGATGGTGCGCAGGTTCGGTACGTGGTAGAGCGGCAACTCCATGATGAACGGATCCCGTTGGCCGCGAAACACCGTACGGCTGAGCACCAATCCGACCAGC
This sequence comes from uncultured Gemmatimonadaceae bacterium, assembly GCA_964412015.1. Classification (GTDB taxonomy): domain Bacteria; phylum Gemmatimonadota; class Gemmatimonadetes; order Longimicrobiales; family Gaopeijiaceae; genus SZUA-318. Next base: position 18,599 of record CAYPMO010000041.1, read on the forward strand.
ATCAGCACGGTCAGATTGAGCGCCACCAGGCCGAGGGCGAGGACGAGCGCCCGGGGACCGAAGAACACCGGAGCCAGGAATGCGACCACCGTGAGGCGCCCGCTGCACGGGACCATCGGCGCGAGCAGAATGGTCAGCAATCGCCTGCTGGGCGACTCGATCACGCGCGCGCCGAGCACGGCCGGCACGTTGCAGCCGAACCCGAGGAACAGGGGCAGGAAGCTCTTGCCGTGCAGCCCCACCACGTGCATCACGCGATCCATGAGGTAGCCGGTGCGTGCCAGGTACCCGGTGTCCTCCAGCAGGGCGAGCACGGTGAAGAACACAATGAGGATCGGCGCGAACGTGACGACGATCCCCGCGCCGCCCACCACGCCCTCGGCCAACAAGCCGCCGACCCACGAGGGACTTCCAGCGAAAGCCGCGTGGACCGCCCGCTGCAGCGGAGCCACGACGCCGGTCTCGAGCCACACCTGAAGCGGCGAGGCGACCGTGAACGTGATCCAGAACGTCACGCCGAAGACCGCGAGCAACAACAGGAGCCCCCAGAACGGGTGGGTGGCGACCCGGTCCAGCCGGTCCGTGAGGCTGATCTGCCCCAGGCGCGGGCGCGTCACGGCGGCGCGCACCATGCGCCCGATCCACTCGTAGCGCCCACTGGCGATGTCCACCCCGGCGTGCTCGTGCTGAGCCAACAACTCCGAGAGCGACCCCCACGCAGGCGCGGGCACCCAGGTGCGCGCCATGGCCGTGACCTCGGTATCGCCCTCCAGCAACTTCAGCGCGATCCAGTCCCTATCGTAGGGAAGCGGCACCGACGTGCCGAGGACCGCGCGCACGCGCTCCAGCACGTCGCGATGGCGCGTCGTGACCTCCGGCCGCGCGGGCCGAAATTGCTCGGGCGCGAGCGCGAGAGCTTCGGCGGCTGCGATGAGCTCGGCCACGCCCTGGTTGCGACTCGCCACGAGCGGCACGACCGGCACCCCCAGGGCCGCGGCCAGAACGTGCGGCTCGACCTCGATGCCCTCGCGTCTCGCCACGTCCATCATGTTGAGTCCGACGACGACCCGGACCGGAAGCGCCAGCAACTCGGCCAACAAGTAGAGGCTGCGCTCCAGAGCGGCGGCGTTCGCGATCACCATCACCACGTCCGGGCGCTCCCGGAGAAGGAAATCGCGGGCGATCCGCTCTCCCTCGGAGTCGGCGCTCAGGCTGTAGGTGCCGGGCAGATCCACGACCTTGATCCGCATGCCACCACGGACGAGGTCGCCTTCCCTACGCTCGACCGTCTTGCCCGGCCAGTTGCCGACGTGCTGGGAGAGTCCCGTGAGCAGGTTGAAGGCCGTCGACTTGCCCACGTTGGGCTGGCCGGCGAGCGCCATCAGGATCGACGATCGATTGTCGTACGATCGTGCGCTCACGATCCTTGCTCGACCAGGACTTTCAGTGCCTCCCCGCGGCCGAGGGCGATGCGCGTGTCACGAACCAGCACCAGCAGCGGCCCGCGACCGTAGTTCTGCAACACCTCGAGCGACACGCCGGCGATCAGCCCGAGGGCGGTGAGCCGGTTTACCAACTCGCGGCCGCCGCGGAATGCCCGCACCACGGCGTGGGTCCCGGCTTTGAGCTCGGCGAGAGGTACGGTCGGCAACGGATCCATGCCGTAAATTTAGACAATCTCGCCTCGTACCAGGACACCCCCACGGCCGGATCCTGGTCGGCGGCCGCCCCCGCCGCTACATCGCCCTCCCCGCCTTCACGGCCCGGTACCATCCAGGGGAGCGCTCGGCGAGGTCCCCGAGCTCCCGCTCGGTCAGGACGACCAGGTCGACGCCCACCGGAAAGCGATCGGGAAGAAAGTCGGGGAGCCGGTCGCGCGGCCGGCGGGCATCGTGCTCCACCACGATCACGAGGTCCACATCACTCGTGGCCGTAGGGATGCCTGACACCCAGGACCCGTACCACAGCACGCGCCGCACCGAGGGTCGGCGGGCGCGCAGCCCATCGGCGTAGGAGCGGACGGCGGCGGCGATCCGCTCCGGATCAGCCCAGCGCACCACGGCAGAACTCCAGAACCGCCCGCCCGTCCTCGACCGCGGCAGCGGCTTCCGCGCGCGTGTAGTAATCGGTAGGGGCGCCGGCATCGAACCCGTTGGGATAGCGCGTAGGGAGGTAGTGCTTGTCGAGTCGCTTGCCGGCATCCACGATCTCGGGAGCGACCTCGCGCCGCTCCGCGAGCGCTCCGAGAAGGATGCTCACCGAGTGCCCCCAGGGCTCGCCGCCCCATCTCTGGATGACGGACTTCACCGCCTTTTCGGCAGCCTGTTGCGCGGCGAAGCACGCCCACTCGTGGTCTCCGTCCTCGAGAGCGTTCCGCGCGTGCCGGAGATCGGCCTCGGCCTGGCGGAGCCAGTCGGCATGTCGGTTAGCCATGTCAGGACGCTAGAGGACACGGGACCGTCAGGCAACAACGCGCGCCTCTCCGACCCACCTCACCCCACCACCCCCTACGCCCGCAGCGAGCGCTGGTACGCCCTCCACCCCGGGCAGATCTTGGTGTGGAGCCTCCAGAGGATGCCCAGAAGGGAGCCGGGCTTCTCCTCGGCCTTCCGCCTGAAGGGGCAGGTCTCGCAGGGGTACTTCTTGGCCTCGGTCATTCTCGCGTCATCCCCCGGATCTCGTCGTCCCCACCCGTCGTCTCCCAACGAATGAGAGAGACGGGGATGAGGCCCGACGCCGCCACCTCGTCCATGAACCGCTTGAAGGAGTAGTCGGCGCCGAGCTGCTGGGCCCGCTCGGCCATGAGCCGCTCGAGCTGGTGCTTCCCCGTGAGATAGCTGGCCCCGTAGAAGGGCTGCACCAAATAGAGGTCCTGCTCCCCCCAGACGGTGCCCGAGTCCTCGGGCATCCAGCCACGGGGGGTCCAGCGGGCGGCGAAGGCACAGGCCTCCGCCTGCGTCCATTGGTTGGCATGCATCATGAGCCCGGCGATGGAGCGGGCGGCCCGCTGGGCCACCAGGATGTAGATGAGCTCCCTGGAGCGGGGCCGGTCGTCGAAGAGCCCGGCGTTCATCATCCACTCCTCCATCCCGGTGGCGACGCCCTCGGCCCGGCTGTCCCAGATGTTGTAGAGCAGCGGCGTGGCCCGGACGGGGCTGGGGTGGGGATCCGTGGCCATCATGGCCAGGTCGAACCAGTGGTGCCCGTGGGTCCGCATGGTGAGAGGATCCCGATAGGTCACCTCGCTGAAGAATCCCCGGAGGGCGTCGGGCGGATCCACGGGCTGGAAGCTCCCGATGCGCTCCCGCAGCGCCTGGTCCATATAGTCCCGCATGGTGAGAAGCCCGTGGCCACCCAGGAAGTCCAGGTAGTCGGTGACGGCCCGGTTCAGCAGCCGATCGTACTCCGCCGCCGAGGCGATGCGGGTCTGGGTGGGAAGGCCCCGGTTCCGCTCCTCCTCCAGCTTCAGGGCCGCGTGGGAGCGGGCCAGCTCCCTGCGGGCGATCCCCACCACGTCCTCCCACGTGTAGGGGACGAGGTGCACGTTCCTCAGGTACCAGTCGTAGCCCTCGACGCCGACCCCGGAGGGCCCCGTCTTCGACGGCGCCTCCTGCTCCAGCCAGGCCACGAAGGCATCGGTGGCCTCCTTGGCCTCCTGGATGGCGTGCTCCAGCTCGGCGCCGGCCCCCTCGGCCCGCTCCGCCAGCGTCATCAAAGCACCAGCCTGCCCCTGCATGGCCCGGATGCCTCCCAGCCACAGGTCGCGGGCGTCGCCGGTCAGGTTGGACCGGGCCTGCTCCAGGATGGCCGGAATGCGGGCGATGCGCTCCGCGAGCTCGGCGGCGTCCTCGGGAGAGAGTGGGTCGTCGTACGTCCAGGTGTCGATCCAGCCGGCCAGGAAGGGGCCCTCGTGCGCCGGAACGTCGCTCTGGGCCAGATGGATCATCGTGTAGAAGCCGGGGATGCGCTCCCAGGGCTTCAGCACCCGGTGATCGAAGTCCAGCCCGTTCATCTCGGCCCTCACCAGGTGCCAGTCGATCTGCTCCGCCACCGACCACCCCGTGGTGTCCATGGCGGCCAGGCGGGCCTGCCAGCGAGACAGCTCGGCGTGCTGACGGGCCATGGCCGCGGAGGAGTAGTCCGGCACGCCGTCCACGAAGCGGGGCTTCTGGAACTCCCGCCACTCCTGGTAGAAGGCCACCAGGTCGGCGTGCGTGGAGGGGGTCGTTCCGGCGGCCTCCTGCGGCCCGCGGGTATCGCCCGGCGTACAGGCGGAGGCCGCGAGGAGGAGCAGCGCGGTAAAGCCGACGAGAGAGACGAAGAGCCCGGCGGAAGGGGCTCTCACCGAGAGGCGGCGTGGGGTCGACATCCTGGTACCCGAGTGGGTTGGCGATGGGAGGTCGGAGCGGCGGCCGGTGCGGGACCCGGCCCATCCGGTAACCGGCTGAGGACACGACCGCCGCCGTTTCCCCTGGATACTAGCCCCCCGTGCTCCGGGTCGAAATGCCGTCCGTCGGGGCGCCGACCGATCCAGATCCTCCTCCAGCTCGTTACGCCGGGTTCCGCGGAGCTGCGGGTCATCGCCATCGGCCGGTCACCTTGCCCCGGTCGTTCGAGCGCGGGAAACTACAAGCATGACCTTCCAGGATCAGGAGACCGACGTTCTCCGGCGCATGACACCTGCCCAGAAGCTGACGGTGATGCATGCGCTCATTCGGGAGGCCTACGAGCTCAAGGCCGCCGCCCTGCGAGCGCGCTGGCCGGACATGCCCGAGCGCGAGGTACTGGCTCGGGCGCGAACCCTGGTCGGCGGTGACTGCCCCTGACCTGGTCGGGCTCTTCATCGAGCCCCTCGAGGGGACCCGGATCCCCTACATGATCACGGGCGGCGTCGCGTCCGTCATCTACGGCGAACCACGATTCACGCGTGACATCGATGTCGTCCTTGACCTCCGGCCGACGGACGTCCCGCGACTCGCGCAGGCGTTTCCAGCGAACGACTACTACGTGCCTCCCTCGGAGGCCCTCGCGGAGGAGGCCTCACGTTCGCCTGCCGGGCACTTCAACGTCGTCCACCGTGATACGGCTCTCCGGGCGGACGTCTACCTCGCCGGTGACGACCCGCTCCATGCTTGGGCCTTCCAGCACCGCCAGCGGATGCGGCTCGAGGCCACGGAGATCTGGGTTGCCCCAGTGGAGTACGTCGTCCTCCGCAAGCTGCAGTATTACCGGGCCTCCGGGTCGGACCGGCACCTTCGCGATGTTGCGATGATATTCCGGATCAGCGCAGATCTCGTGGACGCCGGCGAATTGGACCACTGGCTGACCGAACTCGACCTCGGCGACGCCTTCACGCAGGCCCAGCGATACAAGCCGGGCTGAGGCGAGCCAATCTGGTCCATGTGCCCCGCAGCCTCTACGCCGTGGTCCCCCGGGGCCGACGCCCGCAGAGGCACCGGTGGACCCGTGCCTTCCCACCACGAAGCCCACCGACGACGCGGTTGTCGCCTTCCACGCCTCCCTCCAGCTCCACGGGAAGGCGCGACCTGCGATCGGTACTGGCCGACTTGAGCGAGGCCTATCCCATCCTCGCCACGCTGGTCGAGAGCCGGCGCGGGGGACAGCATCGGCTCCAGCGCTTCCCCGCTCCTCCCCCGCAGAGCCCCCCAGCTTGCTCACCGCCTCACCGCGCCGTACCGTGGCCCCTGGCCTCTCCGCGCGGTTGGATCTCCTATCGGTAGAAAATGTCCAGGATGTACCCGGCCTTGGTTCTGGTCTTCGCGTCAGCCATCGGTTGCGGTGACCAGGGGACCGGCCCCGTTCCACCTCCGGCCCCTCACGGGTGGGTCGTCGGAATCTCCATGGAGGACCCGCCCGCGATCTTCAAGACCGTGGACGGGGTGAGCTGGGAACCCCAGGGGGGCAACCTGACGTTGGCGGGCAGCGCCCTGACCGGTGTTTCGGTGGTCGACAGCTCCACCGCATGGATCGCCGGGGGGCTCAGCGACGGATTTGGGGTCGTCCTCAGGACCACCGATGGGGGAGCCTCCTGGGAAAGGATGGGAAGCGGGATCGAGATCCCCGAAGGCACCCTCTGCGTGAAAGCCTTCAGCACCGAGGTCGCCTGGATCGGCGGTGACGGAATTCCCTTTACCGCACCACCGACGGCGGCCTGACCTGGGCAGACAGGTCGAGTTCGGGTTATGAGGGTTTCAGTTGGCAGGGCATCGGAGGTATCGACCCATCGGATGTCTGGATCGTGGGGGGAAGCGAGCGCCACGGCGCAATCCTCCATACCACCGACGGTGGGGCTCATTGGACCTCCCACGCCGGCCCGCTGGTCGAGGACTGGACCATGATCTCCGTGGCCACGGCTCACGAGGATAACGTCTGGGCCGTAGGACACGGCGCCCTCATCGTGAAGAGCACCGACGGGGGGGATACCTGGGCGGTCCAGCAGGTCCCAGCCAATGCCCATGGCTTCTACCTGTTGAGGATCAGCGCGCTGGATCCAAACACCGCGTGGGTCACAGGCGGTTCGGCCTTTGGAATCCCACAGGGAATCATCCTCCATACCGACGACGGCGGAGCCACATGGACCAGGCAGGACAGTGGGCAGATGACCCGTCTGTGGGATGTCGGTTTCGCAGGGGAACGCGATTGAGCTCTCGTGACCGACCAGGGGTCAACCCCCGTATTCCCGGAGGTAGCGGAAGAAGGAATCGTTGACCCAGAGTGGCCGGACCCTCAACTCCCCGCCCTCCAACAGGCCTTGGAGATGGGCCTGGACCTCCTGGATTCTCCCTGTGATGACGTAGGTCTGAATCTGGTAGTCGCCGCTTCTGACAATGAGGTCCTCCACCCGGTGATATCCTTCACCGGGGGTTTCGGAAAAGTAGAGCGGCTGAACCCACGATTCGTACAGCACCTTGGGTTGCCCTGGTCCCCCCTTCCTCACCCACGTCTCGACGATCTGCCGAAACCGGTCCCGGCCCTCCGGCGTGGTGAACTCCATCACCAGATCAAACTCGTCGTTCCGCAGGATATCGACCCCACCGGGTCCGTGCTCCATCAGAGCCTGGCTCCTCTTCTGCCATGAGGGCAGGTAACGGAAGTGCGAACGTTTGATCTCGAGCTGCAGTTTGGCCTGCAGGTGCTCCCCTATCAGGAGGCCTGTCAGTTGCTTCAGGTGCTTCGTGTCGCTGTGGCTGTAGGAGAGTTTCAAGCGGCGGTCGAAGTTGGCGAAGTCCCGGACACGCTTGATGTGATAGCCGGTGATGGCCTTTCCCGCGATCGCCCGGTCAAAGACAGACTCCAATTCGGGTGTTCGGACCTTTTCCCCCCTCTCCCATGCCTCCATCAACCGGGCAGCGATATCCGGTTCGGTGACGTAGCCGATGAAGTTCTGCTCGCGGTTGAAGAAGGTGTTGATCCGGTAGAGGAGGTGCCAGGCCAGATCCGCTTCCAGGGGGTCCCGAAGATTCGTGGACCGCAGCATCCCCCTGAAGATGAGGTTCAGGTCCACTGCCACCGCCAACCTCCGGAGCTGCTCGGCGGAAAAACCATCCTTTCCCACGAGATCCGGGGCGAGGCTTCTCTCGACCTTGGATTCTGAATAGGTGTCGGCAAGCTCGCTCAGCCCGCCCATGGTCACCGCAATAGAAATGGCGTCGATTCCCCTCAGGCATTCCGGGGGAGAAGGGGCCGGGGAGCCGTCCTGGTGTGGGACCGATTCCCGGCCCAGGAGGGAGGCCAACCCGGCCATGTATTCGTCCTCCACCCGGTCCTCGCCCCCCACAAAGCCCATCCTCCTGGAAAAATCCGCCTTGAAGAGCCGTTGGTTTTCCCAGATCCGTTCTCCAAGCAGTCCGACAGCATGACCCAGGAGTCCGACCTCGTCCTCCCGACCGGACATGGCGTCGAATTCCTCCTGGGCCAGCGTCTCATCACCGCGCAGAAGCCGGACCACGGCGGATTCGAGGTCGGAAAGGGGTTGGGTCACGGCCTGTGAAAGAAGTGCGGCAGCGAGAAGGGCCAGGAGAAGAACAGCCACGAGGAGGAGGGTCCAACGATTGAACGCATCCAGAAGGGGCCGGTCGTCCCCCACCCCCACCACCTCTCGCATTCCCTCGGTGCCGGCGAAGAGGAGGATCCAGGAGACGAAGAGGAGAAGCCCGCTGAAGTAGAAGAGGGAGAGGGCAAGCTTGATGGAGTAACTCCTCCTGAAACGACCCATCCCATAGAGGGTGGCCGGTACCAGGAGGAGCGAGGCCAGGAGGTTCGAGTTCAACTCCGGCAGGAGCACGTACTGAAGCGTTCCGGGCCATTCCAGGTTCCGGTCCAGGATGCCCCCGGAAATTCCCGAGTAGGTCACCAGCGCCAGGTTGGCTCCAAGGATGAAGAGGAGGAGGCGTAAAAGGTCTCCCAGGTCGTTCAGTCGAGACTTCCTTCTCTGAGGGAACAAGCCCATGACCAGTCCCATGAGTCCGTTTCCCACCGACCAGCTTGGAAGAAACTCGAACCCGTACCCCATGAGGAGGTCCGAAAGGCTGTTTCCCAGAAACCCCACCAGGAACCCGGAAACGGGGCCGTAGAGGTAGCCCACCAGAAGAATGAGTGCGATCTGGGGACGGACGTCGGCGCCGGTGCCCGGCAGAGGGATCTCCAGATAGACATTGGTCCCTGCGAGGACCAACAGAACCAGAAGGAGCCCCACGAATTTCTCTGGCGAAATGGTGGTTTCGAGCCCAGGCCGGAAGCGTCTCCCGGACCCTTCGGAGGCTGAAATCATGGCGGATTTAGCGGCGCTGGAGGTGAAGGGTTCAGGTAGCAGCCGGGTCGGCCGAGGAGGTCGAGGCCGGCTTTCTGTTCCGCATGGATGGTCCTTTCAGGGTGATGCGGTGGGCGTGGTGGACGAGGCGATCGAGGATGGCGTCGGCGAAGGTGGGCTCTCCGATCACGTCGTGCCAGTGCTCGATGAGGAGCTGACTGGTCACGAGGGTAGCCTTCTGACCGTAGCGGTCGTCGAGGAAGATCTGGCCCGACCTGCAGGGCCACACCGCAACCCGCCGCCTCTCCGGCGCGCCGACAGCCACCCACCCGACCGTATCGTTGAAGCTGTTCCCGCACGTCCTCCGGAAGGTGCATGGCTGAAGAGACTTAAGGGGTTGTCGAGAAGGCGATCCCGTCCTCTGCCGGGACCCGCGCACGCCCCTGGAGCCGCCGCGGTTTCGCCCCGCGGCCGCCTTCTCGATACCTTGCAGGACTGACATTCCCCGCACTGCCACAGGCGGAGTCGACATGGCGGAGATCGGCGGCCCCGGCGTTCCCCCTCACGGCCAGAGACAGCCCTTCACCCTGCAGAGCCTCGACCTGAACAGGATCGACCGGGTCGTACGCCTGGGCCTCTGGGCCCTGGCGGTCGTGCTGCTGTGCATGGCGCTGAACTGGGCGCAGGCCTTCTACACGGACTGGCTCTGGTTCCGCAGCGTCGGCCACGAGGCCGTGCTCGTGAAGACCACCCTCACCCGGGTGGTGCTCTGGGTCGGAGCGCTCGTGGCGTTTCTCGCGCTCGTGCTGCCGAACCTCGCCTGGGCGTGGCGCGCCACCGGCGGCATGCCGGCGCTGCCGCAGGGGCTGTCCCCGGCGGACTACGGGCTCCTGCGCAAGCTGCTCGGACGCGCCGCGGTCGTGATCGCGGCGGTCGCGGCGCTCCTGCTCGCCAGCCATCCGGCGACGCAGTGGGAGAAGGTGCTGCTCTTCCTGAACCGCGTTCCGTTCGGCGAGGCGGACCCGATCTTCGGGCGCGACTTCGGCTTCTTCGTCTTCACGCTCCCCGTGCTGGAGCTCGCGCGCATGTGGCTGATGTCGGCCCTGGTCACGGTCACCCTGATCGTGTTCGGGTTCTACTACATCACGAGCAGGGTGCGCGTCGACCGCTCAGACTTCATGCGGTCCGCGCGCGTCCAGCTCACCCTGCTGGGCGCGGCCGTGTTCGTCATGCTGGCCGTCGGCGAGTGGCTGGGCCGCTACGAGTTGCTGTACTCCCCGACGGGCGCGGTCTACGGGGTGGGCTACACGGATAGCCACGTCACGCTCCCGGGCCGGGCCGTGCTCGCGGCGCTCGCCCTCGTCGCCGCCGGCTTCATCGTCTTCAGCGGCTTCCGCTCGACGCGCAAGCGCATGCTGGTCGGGACGGTCGTGGGGTGGTTCGTGGCCGCGTTGCTCATCGGGGGCCTCGCGCCCACGGCGGTCCAGCGCCTCACCGTCGAGCCGAGCGAGCTCGCCCGCGAGCGCGACTACCTGGCCAACAACATCCGCTACACGCGCCAGGCGTTCGGGCTCGACCGCGCGGCGTCGCGCAGCCACCCGGCGCTCGGCGCCATCGACCAGGGGATGGTGGCCGCGAACCAGGGCACGCTGCAGAACGTGCGTCTCTGGGACGAGGAGCCCCTGCTGCAGAGCTATAACCAGATCCAGTTCTTCCGCCTGTACTACGACTTCCTGGCCGTGCACACGGACCGGTACCGGATCGACGGCGAGCTCAGGCAGGTCATGCTGGCCACGCGCGAGCTGTCGGCGGAGAAGCTGCCACAGGAGGCGCAGCGCTGGGTGAACCGACATCTGCAGTTCACGCACGGCTACGGCGTGGCGATGAGCCCGGTCACCGAGGTGGACGCGGCCGGCCGGCCGGCCTTCGTGGTCAGCGACGTGCCGCCCCGCGGCCCGGTGCCGCTGGAGCGGCCCGAGGTCTACTACGGGCTGAAGAGCCTGAGCTACGTCGTCGTGCGTAGCGGAATGCAGGAGTTCAACTACCCGGGCACGGAAGGCCCGGCCTACACGCGCTACGAGGGGCGGGGCGGCGTCGCGCTGTCGTCGATGTTCCGGCGCCTGCTCTACGCCTGGAAGTTCCGCGACATCAACCTCCTGATCTCCGCGGAGATCGAGCCGGAGAGCCACATCCAGTACCGGCGTACGGTGCCGCTCCGCTTCGCGACGATCGCGCCTTTCCTGCTGCGCGACTCCGAGGCGTACGCCGTGGTGGCCGACGGGCGCATCTCCTGGATTCAGGACGCCTACACGGTCACGGACCGCTACCCGTACTCGACCCCGTGGGCCGGCCGCTTGAACTACATCCGCAACAGCGTGAAGGCGGTCGTGGACGCCTACGACGGCACGATCGACTTCTTCGTCTTCGAGCCCGACGATCCGCTGATCCAGGCCTACCAGCGCACGTTCCCGGATCTCTTCAAGGCAGCCGAGGAGATGCCCGAGGCGCTGCGCGAGCACGTGCGGGTCCCGCTGGACCAGTTCACGATCCAGACGCAGATGCTCCTGCAGTACCATATGGAGGACCCGGTGGTCTTCTACAACAAGGAAGACCAGTGGTCCGTGCCGGGGCAGATGTCGTTCGGCCGCGCGCAGCCGCTCCGGCCCTACTACATCGTCGCGCGGCTCCCGGGCGAGGAGCGCGAGGAGTTCCTCCTGATCCAGCCGTTCACCCCACAGAACCGCCACAACCTGGTCGGGTGGATGGCCGCCCGGAGCGACGGCGAGCGCTACGGAAAGCTCGAGCTGTTCCTCTTCCCGTCGGGGCGCCACGTGGACGGCCCGAGCCAGGTGGAGGCGCGCATCGACAACGACGCGGTCATCTCCGAGCAGTTCACGCTTTGGGGACAGGTGGGCTCGGAGGTCATGCGGGGCATCCTGCTCGTCATCCCGCTCGGCGACGCGCTGCTCTACGCCGAGCCGGTCTTCCTCAAGCCCGAGACGCTCGAGTTCCCGGAGCTGCGGCGCATCATCCTGGCCGACGCCAGCCAGGTGGTCATGCACCCCACGCTGAACGCGTCGGTCGCGGCGCTGGTGGGCGAGCTGCCCTCGGTGG
>CAYPMO010000042.1:0-30229 GCA_964412015.1 uncultured Gemmatimonadaceae bacterium
TCGATCGGCGCCCTGACCCTCCGGGGCCTGCGGGATGGCCGCGAGTTCCTCGACCTGCTGCTGTCCTTTCCTTCCCTGGACGTGGACCGGATCCTCGGCATCGCCGGAGGGGACCGGATCACGACGGACGGACTCAACCACTTCTCCCGCTTCGAGTTCACGACGTTCGAGCGGCAGCGCTGGGGGACGTGCAGCGGCGTGACCGCGGCATCCAACGACTGCCTCGCTTCGAAGGGCTTCATGTACGCGAGGCACACGATCGCGCCGGGCGTCACGATCGACGTCTACAACGTCCATGCGGACGCCGGCCGGCGTCCGTGGGACGAGGAAGCGCGTAGAGCGCAGTTCCGCCAGCTCGCGGCGTTCATCGCGCTCCGCTCGGCCGGACAGCCGATCATCGTGGGTGGAGACACGAACCTGCAGGCCCCCGTCCAGGCGGACGAGGAGACCCTCCAGGAGTTCATGGCGGCTACCGGCACGACGATCGCCGGGCGCACGCTGGGCACGTGCGACGAGGTGGATCGCTTCTTCTACCGCGGGAGCGAGACGCTCCTCCTCGAGCCCACCGCGCAGGCCGTGGCCGAGGAGTTCGTGGACGGGAGCGGGTCGCCGCTCTCGGACCACGCGGCCGTACGGGTGGACTTCCGGTGGGAGGTCATCGCCCCCGAAGAACCGTAGGGGCGAACCGCACCGGCTCAGGCCCTCGTCGCGGCCGCCGCGGCCAGGCGCGCGCGATACGCCCCGGCCATCCGGGACGCCAGGAAGCGCTCCCTGACGACCGTGCGCCCCGCGGCTCCCATCGCGCGCGCCCGGACCGGATCATCGAGGAGCTCGGCCACGCGGCGCCCGAGGTCTCCCGGATCGGTAGGGTCCACCAGGTATCCGTTGGATCCGCTCTCGACGATCTCCGGAACGCCTCCGTGCCGTCCGGCAACGAGCGGTTTCGCGCGGGCGGACGCCTCGAGCAGGGCGATGCCGAGACCCTCCACCCGTTGGTCTTCCTCCCGGCTGGACAGGACGTACACGTCGCAGAGGTCCAGGAGCGCCGTCTTGTCCTCCCCGGTCACGCGGCCCGCGAAGACCACCGACGCCTCCACGCCCTCACGCACGGCGAGCGTGCGCAGCCGGTCCTCGTCGTCCCCGGTGCCGGCGATCACATAGCAGACGTCCGGGTGCCGCGCGAGGACGGCCCCGAGCGCGCGGATCATGACGTCCTGCCCCTTGCGCGGGGTCAGCCGGGCGAACGTGAGCACGACCTTCCTGTCGCCGATTCCGTACCGTCTCCGGAGCTCCGCCTCGCGTGCCGGGTCCTCGCTCTTCTCGACCAGGTCGTCCTCGACGCCGTTGTGCAGCACCGCCAGATGCGCGGGGTCGAAGCCCGCCTTCTCCATCAGCCCCTTCACGTATGCGCTCACGCAGATGACCTCGGCCGAGCGCACGTACGCGCGCCGGAGCCATACGGCCTGGATGCGCCGCTTGAGCGTGCGCGGCGGGAAGTGCTTCGCGATCTCGGAGCCGTGCACGACCGGCACGAAAGGCACACCCCTCGCCGAACAGGCCACCGCGCCGATGCCGTGCGCCAGGTCGCTGGCCAGGAGCGCGACGTCGGGCCGGAAGCGCGCGAGCTCGGCACGCAGGTGCAGGAGGCCGGGCACGAACCGGATCAGCTCCTTCGTGCCGTGTCCGACGGGGATGCGGACCGTGGTGGACGCGAGGCCGCCGTCGAACTCCTCCGAGCCCGGGTAGGCGGGAGCCAGCACGTGGACGTCACACCCGAGGCTCGCCAGCCCCTCGGCCACGGTGAGCGCGTACGTCGCGATGCCGCCGACGTAGGGCGGATACTCGAACGTGACCAGGAGGACCTTCATGGCGTCGCACCGGCCGGGCCGGGCGCGTGCTCGCCGAGCGCCTCGAGGACGATCCCCTGGATCCTCTGCGCGACCGCGCGCGCGTCGTAGTCCCGTGCGGCGACACGAGCCGCTTCGCGCCCGAGTCTCGAAGCCAGCGCGTCGTCGTTCAGGATCCTCGACACCTTCGCGGCCAGGTCCGCAGCGTCGCCGGGGACGGCCAGGAGGCCGGTCACGCCGTCCCGCACGGTCTCGGCGATCCCGCCCGAGGCGGATCCGACCACGGGCGTGCCGACGGCCATCGCCTCGAGGACCACCCTCGGACACGGATCCGGTCGAACGGACGGCACCACCAGAACGTCGAAGTCGAGGACGCAGGCCACGGCGTCCCGTCGGAATCCCGTGAACGAGACCCGACCCGTGAGACCCCGCCTCCGCGCCTCCTCCGCCAGGCCCTCGAGTCCGCTCCCGGCCGAGCCGACGGGCGCGTCACCCACGACCACGAACCGCGCCGAGAGGTCCGACGTGGCCAACGCGGCCGCGGCATCCAGGAAGACATGGATTCCCTTCCAGGTCACCAGACGCCCCACGAATCCCACGACCGGGGCGTCGGCGGCGATCCCCAGCTCCCGGCGGCACGTCCCCCGGGTAGAGGGGTCGGGCAGCCCGTCCAGGGACACGCCGTTCCTGACCACGCGCACCTTGCGCGGCAGCGCGCGGTAGTTCGCGCCCGCCGCGTCGGAGACGGCCACGATGCGTTTCACGTGCGGCAGCGCGGCGAAGCTCGTGTACAGCCACCGCTCGAGCGGGTTCGCGTAGATCGTGCGCGTGTGCAGGACGACCCGACGACCGCTCAGGGCGCCCGCCACCACGGCCATGATCTTCACCATCATGTGGTTGGCGTAGATCAGGTCGCACCCCAGGCGCCGCGCGAGCCCCGCGAGCTGGAGCGTGAAGACCACGCTGTCGAAGAGGTTCAGTGCGTACGACACGACCCTGTTGAGCGGCGTGCTCCGGCGGAAGCGGAGCTCCCAGAACCGTTCCCTGAGACGAGGCGCGAGCACGATCGGAACGCCGATACGGCGTAGCTCCGGCCCGATGATCCCCTCGTTCGGCATCACGACCACGGGATCCAGCCGCGCGCGGTCCAGGTGGCGGAGCAGCAACGCCAGGCTGTTCCCCGCTCCCCCCCTCCCCGTGCACGCCGTCAGGAAGAGAACGCGTCGAGGAGCGGCCGGGGCGCGGGGGGTCGTCAAGGTGGCCCGCGCCCCGTCCGGAGCCCGCGAAGAGGCCCGCTCAGCGCCAGTCGATCCCGTCCGAGGAGCGACGGACGTTCAGCTTCTCGTTCCCACGCCGCCCCGTGAAGGCCAGATAGAGGCGATCGTTCAGGGTGGTCAGCATGGGCGCGTCCTGGGTCTGGTCCTCGAGCGTGACCTTCCCACCCCAGTCGATTCCCTCGGACGAGCGCATCACGTTCAGCTTGTCGTCGCGGCCGCACCAGACGAGGAAGAGCCGGCCGCCGAAGGAGGTGAGCCCGGGGCCTACGTTGCTCCGCTCCTCGAGGACGACCTTGCCACTCCAGTCCACACCCGAGGACGAGCGCATGATGTTGATCTTCGAGTCACGGCCCGTCCACGCGATGAAGAGCCGGTCCTCGAGGGACGCCAACGACGGGCGCTCCTCGGTCTGCTCCTCCAACGTGACCTTGGCGCCCCAGTCGATCCCATCGGACGAGCGCATGATGTTGATCTTGTCGTCACGCCCGCGCCAGACGAGGAAGAGCCGACCGTCCAGCGACACGAGCCCGGGGTCGGACTGACTCTGCTCCTCGAGCGTGATCTTCGCGCGGAAGTCGATGCCGTCCTCGGAGCGCATGATATTGATCTTGCCGTCGCGGCCGGTCCACGCCAGGAACAGCCTGTCGTTCAGGGTCGCCAGGGACGGCGGCAGCTCGCTCCGCTCCTCGAGGACGATCTTCGCGCGGAAGTCCACGCCGTCCGGCGAGCGCATGATGTTGATCTTCGAGTCCCGCCCCGTCCACCCGATGAAGATGTTGCCGCCCAGGGAGGCCAACGTGGGCCCCCAGTTGCTCTGCTCTTCGAGGACGACCTGGCCTCGGGCGCCGGACGACGGCACGCCCAGGACGAGGCCGAGGCAAGCACCGGTGAGCAGAACTCGCATGTGCCGAGAAAGCATCGGAACAAACCTCCAACTTCGGGATGGAGGCCGTCACCCACTCCCCGGTGGTCACCGGATCGGGCTCCGGCCAGCTCGGAGGCAAAATCGACGCGCAGGAAGCAGGGAGGGGCATCCGCACGGGTCAAGCACTACTTGGAACGTGCGAAAGCCGCAGCCTCCAAGTCAAGCCGAAACGGTAGCCCCTACCGGTTCCCCTCCATGTATTGCTTCAGGAGGGTGAACGGCTCCTTGGGGAATCCCGGTGAGTAGGCCGCCAGGGCCCGGAAGTCGTCGTAGTCGGCGTCGGACGCGGCGCCCTCCGTGCGGTTGGCGTCCGTGGAGATCTGGATCGCCTTGGGCTCGTTGGGGGGCTCCTTCCCGAAGATGGCCCGATAGTCCTCCACCAGGTTCCGCTCCACCGTGACCCACTCACCCAGGCGATCCGAGCCGCTCCCCACCACGATGACGTACGGCCTACCCCGCCCCGGTCGGTACGCCACCGCACCCACGGGAAGGGTGGAACTCCACACCCAGCGGATGACGATGGGCGTGAAGGGGAAACGGGTCCCATAGATCACCGCCACCGACGCGGGGGTGTCGTTGGTCTCGGTGTAGCGCTCGTCGGCGCCGGGGGGAATCTCGTTGACCCGCCAGCGCCAACTCAGGATGGGGCGCTCGGACAGCTTCCACCCGCTCTCGTCCGTCTGGACGAAGAGCGAGACCGTGGGACCCGGGCGGTACTCGTCCCGGATGTGGAGATACCGGTTCGCGCCCTCGCTCCGCACCACCCAGCGGAAGACGTCCACGCCGTCCTTGCGCGCCTTCTCCGCGTCCCCGGTCTCGTTCTCCAGGCGCCATGTCCACGTGTCGGGGAACTGCCCGACGACGGTGGAGGAGAAATCGTCGAACACGAGGGGCTCGAGCGGGGCGGTCTGCCGGGCCAGCAGCACCGACGCGGGAAGAGAAGAGAGCGCAAGAGTACCGATGAGCAGTTTCGTGCGGTTCATGAGACCGTCTTGGTATCGGGTGCCCGGTTCGGCCGGTGCGGCCGTCCGTCGGCGCGGCGCCCGTTCCTACACCCGGTCCTTGGATTCCTTCCGCCTCCGCAGCGCGGCCCGGAGCAGGTCGGCGTCCTCCGACTCGAACCCGAGGCCGAACAGCAGGAGGGCGTACAGAGCGGCGAACGCCGCCAGCAAGGCGAGCCAGACGAGAGGGAGGCCGTTCTCCCCGAGGGCGCGCTGCACCGCGCCGACAGCCAGCATGGCGCACGCTCCGGCGACCAGAGGCTTGAGTTGTGTCCGATCCAGAGGACGGAGGCGCAGGATCCAGAGCGTCTGGCCCAGCCGCACGATGCTGATCAGCCCGTAGGCGACCAGGGCCGACCAGGCGGCTCCCATCAGTCCCCACCTCGGGATCAACGTGAGATTCAGCGTGGTCTGGACGGTCAGGATCACGATCGCGTTCTGGAGATTGATCCTCGGGCGGCCCGAGGCGAGCATGGCCATGTCGAGGAGCCCCGTCGCCGAGTTCAGGAGCTGGGCCGTGCAGAGCAGCACCAGCACCCCCGCCCCGGCCGCGAATCCGGCTCCGAACAGGCCGAGGACCGGCACGCCGAAGAGGGTGAGGCCACCCACGTAGAAGACCCCGAGCACGAGCACCCACCGCACGACACGGGACACGTGCGCCTCCAGGCGCGCCGTATCGCGGAGATCCTGCGCCTCCGACATCAGCGGGAGGAGGATCGGATCGAAGATCTGGCGGAACTTGCGGACCACCGTCGCCAGCTCCGCCGCCAGAGCGTAGACGCCGAGCTCGGCCGGCGCGACGAAGAGTGCGAGAATGAACAGCTCCAGCTTGAGCGTCAGGAACTGCACGAAATCGTGGAGGCCCAGCGGCGTCGAGAACACGGCCAGGCGGCGGAGCTCACCCGCCGCGGGGCGTGCGAGCGCGCGGCGCAGGGAGAAGTGGCGCCGGAAGAACCACGCGCTCGCCACGAGGGCCGCCACGCACGAGGTCGTGTACGCGACGGCCAGCACGGCGAGGTCGTCCTCGGCCCACAGGATCGGCACCGACAGGACCAGCAGCGCGAGCGGAAGCAGGATGCCCGTGACGAACGCGTCGTAGGACATGATCTTCAGCGCCTTGGTCGCCGCAAGGAGCAAGCTGGCGAGCGTCGTCGGCAGGACCGACAGGGCCATGATGCGGAGCGGCAGCGTCACCCCGGGCTCCGCCAGCCACCTCGTCGCGATCCAGGGCGCGATGAGCGCGACCGCGAGACCGAGCCCGGCTCCGAGCGCGAGTCCGATCCACAGGGACGAAGCGATCACGCCGTAGCGCCCCTCCTCGCCTCGCGCCCTCACCTCGGGCACGAACTTCAGGACGGACTTGTCCATCCCGAAGAGGGCCAGCCTCCCGACGACGTCCACGACGGCCAGCACCAGCGTGAAGAAGCCGAAGACGCGGGGCCCGCTCACGCGGGTGACGAACAGCGTGACGAGCGCACGGGACGATCGGGCCGCCATCCCGGCAAGGTTGACCCCGGCCGCCTTGGCCACGGTCCTCGAGTCGGACGCGGCGCTCAACTCTGGGCGGATGGGCATCGTCTCACGGATGGCGTGGGGCCCCCGACCCTCGGGTGGGGCAAACCATGATGGATACGTCCCCGTCTCCGTTCAAGGTTCCGGGGCTTCCAGGACTCGGCCGGGCTGGCCAACTTCCGCACGGCCACGTCCTCGATGGAGAGGGTCTTCTTCGCCATGACCGTTGACGCGGACCGAATCGGTCCCGTCCCCGACGCCGACCTGCTCGCCGAAGTCGTGTGGCAGTCCTCGCGCGCGACCCCGGGGGTCCTGCGCGCGCTGGTCCGCTGGCTCCGGGCCCGGTTCGGGGAGGAGCTGGACGCCGTGCTCCTCTACGGGTCCTGTCTACACGCCGGAGACCCGACGGACGGCATCGTGGACGTCTATGCGCTCCTCCGCGATTATCGGACGGCCTACCCCTCGCGGCTCCACCGTTGGTTGAACGCCCTGCTCCCGCCCAATGTCTTCTACGCCGAGATCGTGGAGGGCGGCATGGCGCTCCGGGCCAAGTACGCGGTCCTCTCGAGCGACGACTTCCGCCGGGGCGCGACACGGTGGTTCCACTCCTATGTGTGGGCCCGCTTCGCCCAACCCAGCCGGGTGCTGTGGGCCCGCGACGAGGCCACTGCCTCGTCCCTGCACCGGACGCTCGCGGCGGCCGTGCTGACGTTCCTCGAGAACGTCCTGCCCACCCTGACCGGAGAGGACGTCGGCGCCGAGGAGATCTGGGCGCGCGGACTGTCCCTGACGTACGCCTCGGAGATCCGCCCGGAGCGTGCCGAGCGCGTGCGCTGGCTCATCGAACGGAATCTGTCCGACTACGCGCGCCTCACCTCCGCCGCGGCGCCCCTGCTCCACCGCGTCGTGGACGTCCTGCCTCGAGGCCGCTACCGGCCGCGCGCCACCGAGCAGGAGCGGCGCCGCTCGGTCGGTCGGTGGCGCCGGCGCCGACGGCAGGGCAAGGCGCTCTCGGTCCTCCGCTTGGGAAAGTCGATCTTCACGTTCGCCGGCGGCCCGGACTACGTGGCCTGGAAGATCCACCGCCACACGGGCGTGGCGATCGAGGTGACGCCGTTCATGCGGCGCCATCCGCTCCTCGTCGCTCCCTGGATGCTCCTCCGTCTCCTCCGCAGCGGCGTGGTGCGCTGACCTTGCGGCGGGCGGCTGGCGGGGGGCGCCGCCACCGACACCACCCGATCAGCGCACCACGCCTTCGACGATCCAGTCCGTGAGGCGGCTGCGGTCCCGGGACGGGAGGCCTTCGGACCCGGGAAGCGACCGCAGCACCCGGTCGAGCGCGACCTCCAGGAGTGACTGCGCCTCGGGGTCGGCACCGGCCGCCTCGAGCACGGGGTCGGCGGAGAGGCGGGCCCCCCGGATGGGCTCGTAGGTCACGCGCCCTTCCAGTTCGGCCATGAGATCGTGGAGGTCGAGCGCGGCCGCGGCCAGGTCGGACACCCGCTGATAGTGCATCTCCCGCCGGGGCGCGTCCGCCGCGAAGTCCTCCATCGCCGAAGCCAGTCGCAGGGAGCGCAGCGGGCCCTCCACGCCGAGCTCACGTTCGGTCTGCAGATAGGCTTCCCGGTACAGAGCCCCGGCGCGACCACGGATCTCTTCGACGAACGAACGCACGTCGTTCCAGTACCGCTCCACCTCCGGATACGCACGCGCGTCCGCCAGGTACCGCCCCTCCAGCCACACGTCCGGCGCGTTGCCGAGTCCCAGCTCCTCGCGCAAGCGGTCCACCGCCGTCGCGAAATACTCCCCGGCCCGAGCCCGCACTTCCCCCTCCGAGGCCGGGAGCACGCGCGTGGCCGGACCCACGGAAGCCTGCCGCAGCCCCCTTCCGTCGAGCGCCGCGTTCACCTCCGCAGGAGCCGTCGGTTCGGCCCCGGACCTCCAGGTCACGAGCACTCCGATGGCGGTCACGGCCACGACGGCGCCGACTCCACGCGGCGCGTGATGCCACGCCGCGCGCCTCCACCGTGGTGCATCGGCGCACGGCTCCTCGACCAGGGGAGGCGCCGGGACGACAAGGGATCCTGATGAGCGCTCGGCGTCCACGACCGGAAGGGGATCCGGCTCCGGCGCCGCATCGAGGGTCGGGCGGCCGTCGGTCAGCGTGAACTCGCGCGCCGACCCGAGGTGGTCCTCGTCCGCGCTGCCCGAAAGCGGATCGTGTTCGATGAGATCCTTGAAGAGCTGGACCATCGGGTGCCGTTCCGCCGGCACCCAGACGCCCGTGAGCGCGTCGAACACGAGATCATCGGGGCGGATCGCGCCGGAGCGAACCATCTCGGAGAACGCGTCCAGCGTCCGCGGCGCCACTTCCTGCCCCTCCCGCATCCGGATGAGGAAGCGCGATTGCATGGCTGCCCACCACCTCCCCACGACACCCGACGGACCGCCGTGCCCGGAGGCACCGCGACGACGCCCGCGAGGGCACACACCTACGGATGTATGGGCGAAGTCCGTCCAGGTTGCGCCGGCCAGGAAGGTACTCTTCCCTACGCAGCCTCCGACTCGCGGTCGGGCGGGCCAGCGGCCCCCTCGCGGGGGCGGGAGGGCGTGCCGAACGGAGACACGACCTCTTGCTTCAAAGCTTCGGCCTGCCCTCCGCCGAGCGCAAGAAGAATCGGTCCGGGCGAATCCGTCCGGGCGCGAGAGGGCACCGACGGAGCGCGTTCCGAGACGCTAGGAACGAACCGCGGCCGTGGCCCCCGCCTGCTCCGAGCGCTGCCGTTTCTCGTCCTCGAGCTCCGCCAGCACCCGGTCCACATGGGTCTGGAGCGCGTCGCTGAACACGTGGCGGTTGAGGTTGAACCAGGCACCCCAAGAGGGCGTGCGCAGGTGCTCGCGCAGCGTGCGCTCGTAGCTCTCCCACATTTGCCGGTCGAGTGCGCCCACGCGGTACTGATACACGAGGTTGCCGAAGTGGCGGTACGCCGCCGTCATGTAGGCATCCCAGCGGACCTTCTCGGCCGGGGTGAGCTCGCTCGGATCCCGCTCCGCCCGATACAGGAACGCGGCGAACTCCGAGTCCCGGAACGAATGCTCCAGGAGCGTGATGCTGTTCTGCACCATCGAGTTGAACGAGGCGGCGCGCACGGACGTGGTGTTCTGCTGCATCTGCCCCGCGAGGTAGATGAGCGAGATGACCACCGCGAGCGCGCCTACGAACTCGCCGAGGCTGCCGAGAGCCTGGATGGTGGTGAAGCTGACCAGGTGGTTCATCGGAGACGATTGTGGAAGGGGCACGCGATCCGCGGCGCCGGCGGACCGTGAGCGTGCGCGTTCGTCAGGACGCCGGAGGATCCAGGCGCGAAAAATACTTCACGTAGCTCGCGAGTCGAGCCCCCTCGGACGCCGCGCGCAGCCGCTGGCGTCGCCGAATCTCCAGGCCGACCTGGACGGAGGAAACGACGACGAGGAGCACGGACCCCACCAGGATCGCCAGCCCCTGGCGGGCCGTGAGCCCCGCGAGGAAGAGGGCCCCGACGTCGGCGAGCCCCGCGAGAATCTCGACCAGAGCCAGAATGGGCACGCCCATGCCCACCCGCGAGGCAGCCTTGATCTTGAGCAGCCCCGAAGCGAGCAGCAGGAGCGACGCGAGGACGAGGAGGGAAATCATCGGATGCAAGGTAGGGACGGAGGGGCGGAGCGCGGGAGGGGTGGACCACCTGCACCCCCTTGACCGCTTATGTGACCCTAGTCATTTTCGACCTCGGTCATTTTTTGCTGGAGTCATGCGTTCCGTGACGAAACCGCAGGATAGCAGCGACCCCGACCGGAACGTGCCGGGCCTGAGGGTGCGCAAGAAGCTGGAGAGGAGGCGGCGCATCTTCGACGCCGCCCTCACCCTGTTCCTCGATAAGGGATACGAGGCCACGACGGTCGAGGAGATCGCCGAGCGGGCGGACGTCGGAAAGGGAACGGTCTTCAACTACTTCCCCCACAAGCGTGCGTTCCTCTCCGCGCTGGTGGAGGAATGGCTCTCCCAGATCACCGCGCAGTTGGGTCCCATCGAGTCGTGGGACGGCAGCTCGAGGGACCAGCTCAAGCACGTCTGTCGTCTCACGGCCGAGTTCAGCACGAAGTATCGGGAGCTCGCCCGCCTGGCCATCTTCGAGTCCATGCGGGAAGTCCATGCGGGAATGAGGGAGGAACGCCTTCCCGACAACGCTGCCCTCTTCAGCATCGAGAGCGTCGCTCACGACGTCGTCGTCCGAGGCCAAGCGACCGGAGAGGTCCGCGCCGACCTGGACACGAGCGTGGTCGCGTCGCTCATCGGGGCCGCCGTCTTCGACACGCTGATCCGCTGGCTCGTCCGGGGAGGATCGGTGAAGCGGATGCAGGACTCCATCGAGGTGAAGCTCGACATCATCTTCGCGGGGCTGGCCCCGTGAGGTGGCAGGGTACAGAGGAGGTAGCATGCGGAGGACGGTGATCTTGCTTGGTGCGTTGTCCGCGCTCGCGGGGCAGGCAGGGGCGGTCGAGACGGGCGCGGGCCTCGGAGCCCCCGACACCCTCGCCCTCTCTCTCGACGATGCGGTGAGCCGGGCCCTCCGGGAGAGCGAAGAGATCGCCAAGGCCCGGGCGACGCTGGACGCCGCGGAATCCCAGGTCACCCAGGCGTTCTCCGCGGCGCTGCCTCAGTTCCACTCGAACGTGGCGTACAACCGGGCGGTCAAGACGATCTTCGACGATATGGGCACGATGCCGACCGTCGACGACGACGACATCCCGCCCGCCTTCGACGAGGACAAGACGCCCAAGGAGCGCTTCGATCTCCTGAGCGACCTCATGGCGACCAACTTCGTCTCGGCCATGTTCCGGGGGCTCCCGTTCGGCCGGAAGAACACCTACGTCGCGACGCTCTCCCTGAGCCAACCCCTCTACGTGGGCGGGAAGGTCGGCGCGGCCCTCCAGGTCGCCGAGCACTATCGAGCAGTGGCTCGCAGCCAGGTGGACGAGACCCAAGCCGATCTTGTCCTCCAGGTGCGCGCCGCCTACCTGAGCGCTTCGCTGGCCCACAGGCTGGTGCATATCGCTCGAGAGAGCCGGCGCATCGCCGAGGCGCACTACCTCCAGGTCCGGGATTTCCGCGAGGCGGGAACGGCGTCGGAGTTCGACCTGCTACGCGCCCGGGTGGACCTGGAGAATCGGGACCCCGTGGTGGTGCAGGCCGAAAACGGAGCGAACCTGGCACTCCTCGAGCTGAAGCGCCTGGTCAACCTCCCGGCGGAGCAGCCCCTGCGCCTCACGTCCGAGATCGACCCCTCGCTGGTCGAGGTGGACGAGGCCGAGCTGCACCGCCTGGTGCTCGAGCGCCCGCTGCTACGGGCGGCGCAGGAGGCCATCGGGATGCGGGAGCAGGCGGTCCGGATCGCCAAGGGAGATCGGCTCCCCACCGTGGCCTTCCAGGGCAACATGGGCTGGCAGGGGTACCCGGAAAACCCGCTCCCTCCCGGCTGGGGTGAGTGGCGTAAGGACTGGAGCGTGGGGCTCGCCGTCTCCGTCCCCCTGTTCGACGGGTTCCGCACCCGGGGTCGCATCGACCAGGCTCAGGCGGATCTGGTCGTCGCGCACGTGGAGGAGGCTCAGCTCCGGGAGGGACTCGCGCTCCAGACGGAGGCGGCGCTGGCCGAGTACCGGAGCTCCCGCGCCCAGATCCTGGCGAGGCGGGAGACCGTGGCGCTGGCCGAGCGGTCGCTGGAGCTCGCGGAGGCCCGGTTCGCTTCGGGGCTCTCCACGCAACTGGAGGTGAGCGACGCGGCGCTCCTGCTCGACCAGGCGCGGGTGAACGAGGCTCAGGCGCTCTTCGACTCCGCGCAGGCGCTCGCGCAGCTGGAGCGGCTTTCGGGAGGCAGGATGCAACTCGTACGGCGCGGCCCGTAGGCGAGGTGGTTTCCATGGACGGGAGCACACACCAGGGACAGGACGGAGATACCATGAAGGGCTTCTTCTCGGTGAAGCGCGTCGTCGTCGGCATCACGGTCCTCGCTCTGGTCGGGCTGGTGGCCCTGCGCATCGTGCAGGCCACCGCCGAGGTGGCCCCCCCGCCGGACGTGGACGAGATCCGCGCCCAGTCGGGAATCCCGGTGGAGGTGGCCGCAGCGGAGTTCGCCCCGCTGGAGGTGCGCCGCACGTTCACCGGAGCGCTGCGGGGAATCCGGAGCGCGACGGCTCGGGCCCGCACGGGCGACGAGATCCTCGAGATCCCGGTCCGCGTCGGGCAGCGCGTCGCGGAAGGCGACGTCCTCGTGCGCCAGTCCACGCAGGGCTCCGCGGCGTCCGTGAGGCAGGCGGAAGCCGCCTTCGAGCAGGCCCAGCGGACCGCGGAACGCCTGCGGCCGCTGCACGAACGCGGAGCCATCAGCGACCAGGACTGGGATGCGGCCCAGACCGCGCTCCGCGTGTCCGAGGCGAACCTCGACGCCGCGCGCAGAGCCGTCGTTCTCACCTCGCCCATCGCGGGCGTGGTCACGGACGTGCTCGTCACCGTGGGGAGCTTCCCAGGATCGGGCGACGACCTCGTCCGCGTCTCGGATCTCTCCCGCGTCCAGGTCTTGGTGAACCTCAGCCCGGATCAGGCGGCGGAGCTCGCGCGCGGACAGCAGGCCTGGCTGCCGAGCCAACGGCTCGAGGGCCAGGTGACGCGCATCGCGCTCCAGGCCGACCCCGAGACCCGCCTGGTCGAGATGGAGCTCACCTTCCCCGGCGCCGCGTCCGTGATCCCCGGCACCCTGGTGGAGGTCGAGGTCGTCGTGGGGAGCAAGGCGCAGGCGCTCGTGGTCCCACGCTCCGCGCTCCAGAACGGAGGTGTCTGGGTGCTGGACACCGAGGACCGGGCCCATCTCCGGACGGTCGAGATCGGACTCCAGGGACGCGACCGGGTCGAGATCCTCGGCGGACTCCAGCCGGAACAGCACGTGGTGGTCGCCGGCGCCTCGCTCCTCTCGGAAGGGGTCCTCGCTCGAGTGGTGGAGGGCTGAGCCATGATCCGCTTCCTCGCGCGGCTCGCCGTCACGCGACCGGTCCTCACCTCGATGATCGTGACCTCCCTGGTGATCCTCGGCGCATTCTCCTACCTGCGTCTGGGTGTGGACCTCATTCCGGGCATCGACTTCCCCGTGGTCACCGTGGTCACCGCCTATCCGGGTGCCGGCCCCGAGGAGGTGGAGACCCAGGTCACGGAGCCCATCGAGGACGCCGTCTCGACGATCGCGAACCTCGAATCCCTCACGTCCTACTCCCAGGACAACGTCTCGATCATCATCATCGAGTTCGCGTACGGCGTGAACGCCGATCTCGTCGCCATCGACGTCAAGGACAAGGTGGACGCGATCCGGGCGGACATGCCCGACGATGTCCAGCCCTCCACGATCCAGAAGCTGGACATCACGGCCATGCCCATCGTGGAGCTGGCGCTGTCCGGGCCGCAGTCGCTCGCGACCCTCTACGACATCGCCGATCAGACGCTACGCGACCGGCTGGCGCAGGTGCAGGGGGTCGCCTCCGTCACGGTGATCGGCGGTCAGGAACGGGAGGTCCAGGTACGGGTCCATCCCGACCGGCTGCGTGCCTACGGCCTCGCCATCAACGACGTCGCCGCGCTGGTGGGAGCGGGCTCCCTCACCGTCCCGGCTGGCCGGATCACGGAGCCCGACGCCGAGTACGCCGTCCGGGTAGCGGGCGAGTACGCGTCGATCCAGGAGATCGAGGATCTGCCCCTGCCCCTGCCCCGCGGAGGCCGGGTCCGCCTGGGCGATGTCGCCACCGTGGAAGCGGGATTCGAGGATCGGAGGGAGCTGGCCCGCTTCAACGGACAGCCCACGGTGAGCGTCTCCCTCCAGAAGCGCTCCGACGCCAACACGGTGGCGGCCGCGGCGGGCGTGTTCGCCGTCCTCGAGGAGCTGCGCGCGCAGCTCCCGCCCGGGGCGGACCTGCGCGTGGCGAGGGACTACAGTCGGTTCATCCGGGACGCGGTCCGGGATACCACGTGGAGCATCGTCATCGGGATCGTCCTGACCACGATCATTCTCTTCCTCTTCCTCCACTCCTGGCGGGGAACGATCGTGGCGGCCATCGCGATGCCGGCCACGATCGTGGCCACCTTCCTGGCCATGGACCAGCTCGGGTTCACGATCAACGTTCTGACCCTCATGGCGCTGGGGATCACGGTGGGAATCCTGGTCACCAACACCATCGTGGTCCTGGAGAGCATCTACCGGCACCTGGACCGGGGAGCGGACCCCATCACGGCGGCGGAGGAGGGAACCACCGAGGTGGGGGTGGCAGTGCTGGCCAGCGCGCTCACGAATCTGGTCGTCTTCACGCCCATCGCGTTCATGCAGGGCATCATCGGCCAGTTCTTCTACGCATTCGGCCTCACGGTGGTGTACGCCACCGTCATCTCCGTCGTCTTCTCGTTCACTCTGGCCCCCTTGCTCGCGTCCCGCCTGCTGCGCACCTACGAGACGGAACTCGAGGAGAAGGAAGGACGGCTGAGCGTCCTGTGGAGGCGCTTCGACCGCGGATACGACGCGATCGAGGCGGACTACCGCCGCGCGCTCGAGTGGGTCCTCGAGCGCCCGAGGAACGGCTGGGCGGTCGTGGGTGGCACGGCCGCCCTGGTGGCCCTCGCCGGGTTTATCCAGTTCGCGTTCGTGGGAGGCGAGTTCATGCCCGCCCAGGACGAGGGCGTCGTCGACGTCGCGCTGGAACTGCCCCCGGGAACGCCCATCGAGCGGACGGCCGACGTGGCCGAGCGCGCGGAGCGTCTCCTCGACCAGATCCCCGAGGTGACCGACGTCCTCATCACCATCGGAGGAGGGGGCGGCGGCATGTTCCTCAGCACGGGCGGTGACGTGAACCAGGCGTCGCTCACCGTGACCGTGGAGTCGGAACGTCCGACCGAGAGCTTCATCCCGACCATCCGTCGGCTCCTGGCCGTGCTGCCCGACGCGGAGGTCACGGCCGCGCTGGGCCAGTCCATGGGAGGGGGGATGGGAAGCGCCCCGCTCCAGATCATGGTGAAGGGTCCGGACCAGGCCCGCCTGGAGGAGGTGGCGCGCGGCGCCACCGATGTGGTGAACGCGGTCCCGGGCCTCGTGGAGGTGGAGAACACGATCGAGGAGCCCCGGCCGGAGGTGGTCCTCCACCCCCGCCGGGAGATCCTCACGGAGTACGGGCTCACCGTCGCGCAGGTCGGCGGCGCCCTGCGCACCTCCATCGAAGGCTCCAGCGCGGGCGTGTTCCGGGAGGCCGGCGAGGAGCGCGACATCCGCGTCCGTTTCGCCGAGACCGCACGGGACCGGGTGGACGAGCTGGAGGACCTCCAGATCCGGACGCGCGCCGGGATGGTCCCGACCGGGACGCTGGGCGCGCTGGGGCTGGAGGGCGGCGAGAATACGATCCTGAGGGACCAGAAGCAGAGGACGGTCCGCATCGACGCCCAGATCGGGAGCGGGAGCCTCACGGCCCTCGCCGGCCAGGTGCGGGCGGGCCTCGACCAGCTCGCGTTCCCGCCCGGCTACTCCTACGAGATCACCGGGGAGTTCGAGGTCTTCCAGGAGTCCCTCACCGAGATGGGCAAGGCCCTCATCCTGGCCATCATCCTGACGTACGTGGTGCTGGCCATGATCATGGAGTCGTACGTGCACCCGTTCACGATCATGATCACCCTGCCCCTGGGGGCCGTGGGCTCCGTGCTCGCCTTCTTCCTGACGGGGAACCGACTGAACGTCTTCAGCATGATGGCGCTGATCATGCTCGTGGGGATCGTGGTGAACAACGCGATCCTGATCCTGGACTATGCGCAGATCCTGAGGAGCCGCGGGATGAGCCTCCACGACGCGCTCATGGAGGCGGCGCCGGCACGGCTGAGACCCATCATCATGACGAACACCGCTATCGCCGTCGCTCTCCTGCCGCAGGCGCTGGCCACCGGGTCGGGCAAGTTCTTCCAGGTCCCGATGGCCGTGGTCACGATCGGAGGGGTCCTGTCCGCGGCGGTCTTCACGCTGTTCCTCATCCCCGTGATCTACAAGGCGTTCGACCGCTTCACGGCGCAGGCGCACAGGCCGACGGAGCTCGCGGCCGACTACGCCGCGGCCGAGACGGGGGAGTGATCCCCACGATCAGGGTCCGAGGATGTCCTCCGGGGCGTGACGGAAGGGATCCACCACCCTCAGTCCGAGGATCTCCTGACCGTCCTGGAGGTCCTCGGTGAGGAGCCAACGACACCCCGCGCCGAGCGCGGCGGCCACGATGAGCGCATCCCACCATGAGAGCCCGGAGCGGTCCTGGACCGTCCAGGCGGTCTCGAGCGTCTTGTACTCGGTCGGCTCGGGCTTCCAGGACCGGAGCGCCCACACGTCCTCCCGCGCGTCCGCCACGGCGCGCGGGGGATCGAGCTTGGCCGTCATCGTGACGTAGTACTCCTGGAGGACCTGGTAGCTCAGCCGCCCCCGCCGGCTCTCCCACAGCGCCGACAACCAGGCCGCGGCCCGGCGCTGCTTCTCGTCGTCGGTCCGGTCGCGGACGTAGACGAGCACGTTCGTGTCAACGAAGACCGTGTCGCTCATGGAGCTCGTCGCGGCGGGGGAGGCGTTGGCCTTCGCGCCGGTGGCGGCCGGGTTCCTGCGCCAGGTACCCCGCCATGGCGGTCGTGTATTCCGCCTCGGCGGCCATCCGCTCCCGTAGCATGTCCCCCAGCAGACGGGAGACGCTCGTGTCTCGCCGCGCCGCCTCGAGGCGGGCCCAGCGCGCGGTGTCCTCGTCGAGCGTGACCGTGACGTTCCGGAGTCGTCGGCTCATGACACGATTCTCGTGTAACACGGATCTCGTGTCAATGTATCGCCACCCACCGTCTCCGCGCCCCCTGTTTGCCGCCGGGTGCTTCCCGGCGGGCTCTCCTTCCACGATCGTGGAGCGTGACGCTCCCATCCCGCACGGCCGTCCTCGCGCTGCTGGTCGGCGCCCTGGTCCCGCCTCCGCTCGCGGCCCAGCCCGCCCCGCTCGGTCCTCTGACGTCCGAGGAGGGCGCACCGCTCCAGCGGCTGGGGCTCACGCCGTCGGTGGAGGGCGCCGCGGTCACGCCTCCGGGCAGGGTCCGCGCGGACGTCTGGCTCGCCTACGCGAACGTCTGGGAGCAGGACTCCTCGTCCGTCGCCAACGTGTTCCTGGACCTCGAGCGGCTCATCACGGCCGCGACGGTGCGGATCGGCGTAGCCCCTCGCGTGGAAGCCGGCGTGCGCGCCACGCTCGAGCGTACGGGCGGCGGCTTCCTCGACGAAGCGGTCCTCTGCCTCCACGACGCGCTGGGCGCCGGCGACCGGAATCGCACCGACTACCCCGCCGACGCCTACGGGCAGTGGCTGCGCGACGGAGACGGGACCTTGCTGGTGGAGATCCCCCGACGCGGTGGGCCCACCCTGGAGGACATCCGGATCTTCGGAAAGTGGCGCGCGTACGCCTCGGAGGACGGGCGGCGCGCGCTGGCCATCAAGGCGGAGGTCCGCTTCCCGACGGCGGACAACGTCGTGGGCGTCGAGCGCTCGGACGCGGCGCTCCTCCTCCTGGGTCACACGGCATGGCGGGGATGGTTCGTGCACGGGCTGGCCGGTGCCACGACCGTGCGCCGCTCGCCCGGCCTCGAGGAGGTCCTGCGCGACCGCCAGTGGCTGGCCATGCTCGGCGTGGAGCGACCGCTCGGCACCGGCGTGTCCGCCGTCGCACAGCTTACCGGATCCACGCAGCTCCTACGCGACTTCGGCGACCACGACGTGGACGGGGCGCTCACGAACGTCGTGTTCGGGATCGTGGGGCGGAAACGGAGTGGGTGGCGGTGGGAGGCCGCGATCCAGGAGGACATGCCCGCCCGGGGGCCGTCCACCGACTTCACCCTCCAACTCGCACTCGGGAGGAACTGGTGAGTCCCCTGGCCTGGCAGATCGTCAACGTGGCGACCCTGGCCCTGGTCCTCGTGGCCAACGGCCTGGGGGGATCCGGGGCGTTGAGCGGCGAGTCCATCGGCATGGTCGCCAACCGCTACCCGTCCTACTTCCTGCCTGCCGGCTGGGTGTTCGGCATCTGGAGCCTGATCTACCTGTGGCTCACGGGGTTCGTGGTCTGGCAGGCGCTCCCGGCGCAGCGGCGGAGCGGGTTCGTGGACCGCGTCGGACCCTGGTGGCTCCTCAATGGCGTCCTGAACATCGGGTGGGTCGTCGCGTTCTCGTTCTCACGGTTCGGGATCGCGATGGCGCTCATCATCGGCCTGCTCGTCAGCCTCGTCATGCTGAACGATCAGATCGGCACCCACCGGAGCGATCTGTCCGCGGGAGACCGGCTGTTCGGCTCGTACCCGTTCGACCTCTACCTCGCATGGGTCTCCGTGGCCGTCATCGCCAACGCCTCGCAGTACCTGACGTACCTCGGTTGGGGGGGATGGGGCATTCCGGGCCGGATCTGGTCCGTGATCATGATGACGGTGGCCACGGCGCTCGGCCTCGCCATGGTGAGCCGCCGCGGCGTGTGGCTCTTCCCGTTCGTGGTGGGGTGGGCCCTGGTGGGGATCGGCGACCGGTACGCCGGCGATCCGCTCCTGGTGCGCGCCGCGTGGGGTCTCACGGCGCTCGGGCTCGCGGGCCTGGCGGCGGCGATCGTGGTGCGCGGCAGCACCCGGGGAACCCGGACGCACCCTCCGGAGTAACGGGCGCCCATGCTGACCTGGCGCAACGTCCTGACCATCGCCTCCGAGGGCAACCCCGATCCGGGCCGGCGCGTGGAGCGCACCGAGGAGGAATGGCGCTCGCTCCTCTCGCCACAGGAGTACCAGGTCATCCGGCTCAAGGGCACGGAGCGGCCGTTCAGCTCCGCGATGTGCTCGCTCTTCGAGCCCGGCCTCTACGAGTGCCGCGGCTGCGGAACCACCCTGTTCGACTCGAGCGAGAAGTTCGAGTCGGGGACCGGCTGGCCGTCGTTCACCCAGCCGGTGGCGCCCGAGGTGGTGGCCTACCACATGGACCGCTCCCACGGGATGACCCGGGTGGAGGCCACGTGCAACGTGTGCGACGCCCACCTCGGCCACGTCTTCCCGGACGGACCCGGCCCGAGCGGCCTGCGCTATTGCATCAACGCGCCCGCGCTCAGGAAGGTCGAGCGGTAGGCTGCCCGCTCACGCCATCGCGGCCAGCTCCTGTGTGACGATCCCGCGCAACAGGTCGACCTTGTAGCGGTTGTCCCGCATGGGTCGGGCGCCCTCGACGGACGCCTCCCCTGCGCGGTGGACGATATCCTCGGTCAGGCGCTGCCCGCTGATCACGTCCTCGACCGCACTCGATCGCCAGGGAACGGCCGCCACGCCGCCGAAGACGACGCGGGCATCCGAGACCGTACCGCCGGCGTCCTTCCGTAGGGCGAGGGCGACGGCAACCAGGGCGAAGTCCCAGGAACGCCTCATCCGCACCTTCCTGTACCGACTGCGGACGCCGTCACCCGGAGGCGGCAGGAGCACCTCCGTCACGACCTCTCCCTGCTCCAGGACGGTCTCGCGGGTGGGATCCACCCGCGGCGGTACGAAGAACTCTCCCACCGGAACCGTGCGTCTTCCGCGGGGGCCTTCGATGACGACCGACGCGCCGAGCGCGGTCAACGCCGGAGCCGTGTCCGAGGGATGCACCATGTAGCACCGGGTGCCGCCGAAGATCGCGTGCGCCTCATTGTTCCCGGTCGCCGCGAAGCACTGCTCGCCGCCCTTGCGGAGGCAGGGGAACGGCCCTCGATAGTAGGGGCAGCGGGTCTTCTGGCAGAGGTTGCCACCCAGCGTGCCCTGGTTGCGGAGCTGGGGTGTACCCACCTCGGACGCGGCCTGCGCGAGCGCGGCATAACGCTCCACGATCAGCGGGTGGCGGGCCACCTCCGAGAGACGCGTGAGCGCGCCGATGCGCAATCCCCCGGCTTCCTCACGGACTCCTTCGAGCCCTTCGATGCCTCGGAGACTCACGACCCGGTCGGCCTCGAAGATCCCGTCGTGCAGACAGACGAGCAGATCGGTTCCACCCGCGTGGATCCGCGCGCCCGCGGGGCGCAACTGCTCCACCGCCTCGTCCACCGACGCCGGCCTGACATACGCGAAGCTCTTCAACATGGCTCAGGCCTCCCCGCGCTGGGCGGCGAATGCCTCGATCAGCTTCGCCGGCGTGATCGGCGTGCCGGTGATGCGCACGCCCGTGGCATGGTGGATCGCGTTGGCCAGGGCCGCCGCGGTGGGGATCGTGACGGGCTCCCCGAGCCCCTTGGAACCGGTGGTGTTGGCGTCCTGGTCCTGGGGATCCACGGCCACGACCTCGATCCTCCCGGGCACGTCCAGCGCCGTCGGGATCCGATAATCCGTCCAGCTCCGGTTCAGCAGAAGCCCGGTCTGGCCGCGGTCGAGCACGCGGCGCTCCATCATCCCGAACCCGATGCCCATGATCACGCCACCGTACACCTGGCTGTCGTACGTCGTCCGGTTCATCACCCGGCCGGAGTCGTGCGCGGCGAGGAATCGGACGATCTCCACCTCACCGCTGCGCGTATCCACCGCAACCTCGCAGAACTGTGCGCCGAACGGATGCACCGCCATTCCGGACGGGTTGGGGCCTCGGTAGCCCACGCCCACGATCACGCCCGCCCGGCGCAGGTCGCTGAGGTCCCGGAGCGCGAGCTCCCGGGGCGGTCCGGACGTGGTCACGACGCGTCCCTCGCGGAGCTCCACCGTCGCGCGGTCCACCTCGAGCTGCGCGGCCGCCATGTCGAGCACCTGGTTCTTCACGTCGATCGCCGCCGCCCGCACGGCCGGCGACTCCGTGGGCACCGTCTTGCTGCCGCCGCTCGCGGTCGCGTACTGGGTGGTGCCGGTGTCGGCGTGCTCCACCTGGATCGTGTCCGGATCCACCCACAGCTCCTCGGCGGCGACCATGGCCATCACGGTCTTCGTGCCCGTGCCCAGATCGGATGCTCCCATGTTCAGGTTCAGGCTTCCGTCCGAGTACAGCTTGATGATCACGGTCGAGGGTGGGCCTCCGGCGCCCGCGCTCCACATGCCGGCGGCCATACCCACCCCCCGGCGCACCGGCCCGGCCGGCTCGGCGGCCACCCGGGCCCGGGCCTCGCTCCACCCGAACGCCTCCGCGCCTTCCCGCAGGCACTCGGCCAGGCCCGTCGTGGTGTAGGGGATGTTGCCGCGGCTCTGGCTGACGGTAGGGACGTTTTTCAGCCGCAGCTCGACCGGATCCATCCCGATCTCGTCGGCGAGCATATCCATCGTCTGCTCCACGGCCCAGGCGCACTGCGGATGACCGGGCGCCCTCATGGGCCGCGCCGGCCCCGCGTTGATGAACACGTCCTGGAGCTCCGAGCGGACGTTGGGACACGTGTAGAGATCCCGCACGATGAAATCGAGCCCCGACGTCCCGCCGGCCCGGAACGCGCCCCCGGTCGCGAGCGCATGGTACTCGATCGCGGTGAGCGTGCCGTCACGCTTCGCGCCGATCTTCACGCGCATGTTCGCTGGCGGTCGGTTGCCCGCGGCGAGGAACGTCTCCTCCCGCGTGATGAAGAGCTTCACGGGACGGGCGGCCATCTTGGCCAGGATCGAGGCGATCGTGGTGTACTTCCACAGGGTCAGCTTGGAGCCGAAGCCCCCACCCATGTAGTGCCCCACCACGCGCACCTTCGAGAGCGGAATGCCCAGGTTCCGCGCGAGGCCCGCCTGCACGGGAAAGACGCCCTGCGTGGACTCGTAGACCGTGAGGCTGTCGCCGTCCCACGTCGCCACGCAGCCGTGCGTCTCGAGCGGCGTGTGCAGCTCGCATTCGCTCCGGAATTCCTTCTCCACCACCGCGTCCGCTTCGGCGAAGCCGGCCTCGACGTCGCCGCGCTCGTAGACCGAGGGATCGGCGACACGATTGCCCGTCTCCTGCACCAGCGGGGCGCCCGGCGCGAGCGCGTCGCGTTCGTCCGACACGAAGGGCAACGGCTCGTAGTCCACCACGAGGGCACGCAGCGCGTCGTGGGCCAGATAGGGCGTCTCGGCCGCTACCGCCGCCACGTCCTCTCCCTCGTACCTGCAGGTCGAGGAGAACAGCGACTCGCGGATGAGCTGCTCGTGCGGGCTCATGGCCGCGCTCAACGGCGTGAACGCCGACACCACCACGTGCACGCCGGGGATGGACTGCGCGGCGCCGGCGTCCACGTTCCTCACCCGCGCGTGCGGATGCGGGCAGCGCAGGATCGCGCCGTAGAGCATGCCGGGCAGCATGACGTCGGAGGGGAACACGGCCGTGCCGCTCACGCGCTCATAGGCGTCCACTCGGGGGCGGCGGGCCCCCACGACGCGGGTCTCGTCCCACGGCTTCGGGACCGCCTGGGGCGCGGGGGTCTCCGGGATCTCGAGCCCCTCCAACCAATACGGGGACGTGTCGTCGCGCTTCATGCGTCACCTCCCTGGGTCGCGCGGAGCTCCACGGCCCGGTCCACGGCGCGGAAGATGTTCGGGTAGGCGCCGCAGCGGCACAGGTTGCCGCTCAAGGCCTCGCGCACCTCTTCGGGAGTCGGCCTCGGGTGTGCGCGCAACAGCGCCTCCGCGGCCATGATCTGGCCCGACGTACAGTAGCCGCACTGGACCGCGTCGGTCTCGGCGAACGCTTGCTGGGTCGGGCCCAGCTCCTCGCCGTCCATGAGCCCCTCGAGGGTCGTGATCTCGACGTCCTGCGCCTCGACCGCGAGCGTCAGGCACGAATAGCGCGGCACGCCATCCAGGAGCACCGTGCACGCCCCGCACTCCCCCCGGCCGCATCCGTCCTTGGCCGCCGTGAAGCCGAGCTTGTCGCGCAGCACGTAGAGCAGGGACCAGCGTGGCTCCACGAGCACCGGGTACGGGCGCCCGTTGACGCGGAGGAGGATGCGGGTCAGCTCGCCGGCCGGAACGACTTCCGGAGGAGACGGCGCGGCGGTGAGCCGGGCGGGAAGCGCGGCCGTGACGGCCCCGGCGCCGACCGACGACAGGAAGCCGCGCCGCGAGAGGCCTGAGCTACCGTCGCGGGATCCACCTTCGGATGCGGACATGGGACCCTCCTGGGGCCATGGAGGAACAGCCCGGCCCCAGGAGGCAGGAGGCGCGCGGAGAGGACACGCACCCGAGGGACGGGACAACGTCCTAACCTAGGCAAGAACAGGAGACGTCCGCCACCCGCTCGCGTCCGGGTGGCTTCCTTCGCCATGTTTCGACCAAGGATGCCGTCCCACGTTCCCCGACGCCCCAGGAGGTTGTTCCATGGACCGCGCCATTCCCGTCGTCTTCCTGCACGCCTTCCCCCTGAACGCGGACATGTGGAAAGGCCAGCTCCAGGCCCTGGGCGACCGCCCGACGCTCGCTCCGCACTTCCCGGGATTCGGCGGGCGCGCGCCCGGATCGGCCGACCTCGCGGCGTTCGCCCGAGCCGTGCTGGAGGACATGGACGCGGCCGGGATTCCGCGGGCGGTCGTCGTCGGCCTCTCGATGGGAGGCTATACCGCCTTCCGGCTCCAGGCGATCGCCCCGGAGCGGGTGGCCGGCCTGGTCCTGGCGGACACGCGCGCGGGCGCGGACGACGAGGCGGGCCGCGCCAAGCGGACGACGCAGGCCGAGCGGGCACGGCGCGAGGGCCTGGGGTGGCTCGCCGACACCATGCTTCCCGGTCTGCTCGGCGAGACCACCCGGCGCGAGCGGCCCGACGTGGTGGCCGCGGTCGGCTCGTTGATCGCGCAAGCCGACGCGGAGGGCGTGGCCAGGGCACTCGAGGCCATGCGCGGCCGCCCCGACTCGTCGGCCGATCTCCCGAAGATCCGCGTGCCCGTTCTCGTGCTCGTCGGTGAGGAGGACACGCTCACGCCCGTCGCCGAGTCCCGCAGGATCGTCGAAGGCGTGCCGGAAGGGCAGCTCGTGATCGTGCCGGGAGCCGGCCATCTCACGAACCTGGAGGCGCCGGACGCGTTCAATGAGGCGCTGAGAGCGTTCCTCCTCTGAACGAGGTGGACCCCTCCGCCCCGCCCAGGGTATCGTAGGTCCCTCCCGAACGACCACGGCAACGGCGCATCTCCCTCCCGTGCGCCCACGACTCCTCGAGACCGTTCCGACCATGATGGGGCCGCCGATGGTTAGCGGTCCTTCTGGAGGATAGAACTCCATGGACACCCGTCCGACGACGGGGTGTCACTCCGCCGCACGACGACGCCGGAGAGCCGCCCACGTCGCGTTCCATGTCCACCTGTGGGCCGGGGTCCTCGTGACCGTCCCGCTCCTGGCGATCTCGATCACGGGCATCCTCTTGAATCACAAGCGAGGCGTCGGACTGATGCCCGACGTCGCGCACGAGCCCACGGCTCCCTTCGCGGCCGCGTTGCCGCTCGAGCGGCTCGCGGGCGCGGCGTTGGCGGCTGCCTCTCGGGCGACGGCCTCGGAGCCGGGCGACCGCGGAGTCGTCGACATCCAGCGGATCGACCGCATGGACGTCCGGCCGCGTGCCGGATACGTGAAAGTCAGGCTTCGCGACGAGGCGTCCACGGAGGTCACCGTGGACCTGGCGACCGGAGAGGTCCTCCACGTGGGGCGCAGGGGCGACGTCTTCCTGGAGAAGCTGCACTCGGGAGAAGCCTTCGGCTCGCGCTTCGTGATCCTCTCCGACATCGCGGCCGTGGCCCTGGTGCTCACCCTGATCACGGGCTACTGGCTCTGGCTCGTCCCCAGGCTCGGCCCTGGCCCCGCGGCGCAGGGGAACGAGTCATGAGCGCGGGCATGGTGGTCTTCCTCACTGGACTGTTCGGGGTGCCGATCGCGCTCCTCGTCTCCGGGAACCGGATACGTCGACGCAGCAAGCGGGCTCGCCGGGTCTTCTGGGGCGCGGTGATCGGCCACTGCGTCGCCGCGTGCGTGGCGCTCGGGTTCGGGTTGTTCCCCCCCGAGGCGTGGACCGCCGACGACGCGCTGCGGGGACTCGGCGGCTTCGGCAGCCTGCTCGCGTTCCCCGTCGTGGGGGCGGCGCTGGGGATGACCGGGGGACGGCGGACGTCCAGCTAGCGCGGCGAGCCTCAGGAGCCCAGCGTCCACTCCAGCCACTGCGCCTCGAGCAGGCCCGTGGCCGTCGCCTCGTCCACCCCGTAGACGTCGCGGTAGAAGCGGAGGATGCGCTCTCCGAGATCCAGATCCGTGAAGAGCTCCGGGTAGACCGTCTTCGCCATGACCAACACGTCGATCGGATACTCGAGGCGCTTGTCGCAGTTGCACGGGCTCCATGCGAGCGCGGCTACCCTGCCGCCTTCGATCGCCCTGAGCGTACGGAGGTTCCGGAACGAAGGGCCCTCGCACAGCTCGGTGGGAGGGTGATAGCCGTTCGACGTCGGCAGCACGATGACCTCGGGATCCATCGCGAGGAGCTGCTCGAGACTCAGGATCGTGCTGGCCCGCCTCCCGTACGCATTGGTGGCCCCGACGATCTCCTCGAGGAAGAACGATTCGACGTCGGCCGTCCCGAACGCGCGGCCCACCGTCGCCTGGCCGCGCACGGATGGATCGAGGCCGAGCAGGAGCACCCGCGTCTTGTCGCTCTCGGGGATATCCCGGGTGCGTTCGCGCACCCATCGGATCGGTTGCTCGAGGGTGGCAGCGAGCCGCTCCGCCTCCTCGGGTCTGGCGAAGACGTCACCGAGGACGCCGAGGACGCCGGTGAGACCCGACGGCCCCGCTTCGCCGCCCGAGTTCGGGCCCTGGAGCACGATCGTCGGGATCCCGAGCGACTCGAGCCGG
The DNA here is from genome assembly GCA_964412015.1 of uncultured Gemmatimonadaceae bacterium. Classification (GTDB taxonomy): domain Bacteria; phylum Gemmatimonadota; class Gemmatimonadetes; order Longimicrobiales; family Gaopeijiaceae; genus SZUA-318. The sequence continues at coordinate 26,433 of CAYPMO010000042.1, forward strand.
TCGAGCCCGCGGCGCATGGCCTCGGGCTCGCTCCGCCACGTCAGCGTGCACGAGCCGACGTCGATGATCAGCAGATCCGGCTCGAGGGCCGCCAGCGTCTCGTAGTTGGGCTCGGTCCCGCGGGCCACGAAGTGGGGCAGCTCGGCGAGCTCGGGCCGGAGGAACCGCGCGGGGTTCATCCCGCCCGTCACGGAAAGGGTGGCGCCCGAAGCCGTCTCGTACTCGTAGCCGAACTCGCGGACGAGACAGGTCGAGCCCACGCCCACCAACCGCTCCACCACGCCGAGGACGATCATCACCTCCTCGACGAGGCCGTCGCTCACCGTCGCCACGCGCATCGGCCGCGCCGGAATCTCGACCTCCACACCGCGGCTGTCCGCGACCAGCCGGGTGGGACGAGCGGAGCTTGCGGTATCTCCGCCCGCGGCGTCTCCGGCACCGCTCCGAGGATCCCGCGAGCAGGCGACCAAGGCCGCCACGCACATCACCGACATGGCCGGCAGCGCGACCGCCGGACGGACGGGCCGCCTCATCCGCCCTCGCGCGGCGCGGCCCCTTCGTCGCGGCCTCCACCGGCGGATTGTGGGATCACGACCTGGAAGCCGTCGATCCTGCTCACCTGACACGCCTCGTCGTAGAGCGAGCCGATGCTGGACTCGGTGATCGCCGTCTCCGGTGGGCCATCCATGACGATCCTCCCATGATCGAGGACGAGCACGCGGTCGCAGAACCACGCCACATGGTTGGGGTCATGGCTGCACGCGACCACCGTCGTTCCCTCTCTCGCCAGTTGGCGGAGGATCCGCCACACTCGGACCTGGTTGTCGAAGTCCAGAGCGGACGTCGGCTCGTCCAGGAACATGAGCGGCGCCTGTTGCGCGATGGCGCGGCTCACCAGGACGAGTTGCCGCTGCCCCCCCGAGAGCTGGTCGTACCGGGCCTCGGCGAGGTCACGGATGCCGACCGCGTCGAGCGCCCGGGCCACCGCCAGACGGTCGGCCTCGGAGACCTCGAACAAGCCGCGGCCCATGTGGGGCGTGCGTCCCATCAGCACGATCTCCTTCACCAGATACGGGAAGGGCGACTCGTGCTCCTGAGGAACGTAGGCCGCGAGCCGGGCCATCTCTCCGGCCGACAATTCGCTGACGTCGCGTCCATGGATCGAGACCGAACCGGGAGGAGTGGCGAGCAGCTTCAGGCAGCAGCGGAAGAGTGTGGTCTTCCCGCTGCCGTTCGGACCGAACAACCCGCACAGCGTGCCCGGACGGACCTTCGCTTCGACTCCGCGGAGCACCTCTTTGCCGCCGTACGCGAAATGGAGATCGGAAATCTCGAGCACGACGGCCCCTCACCCGGACCACGCGAAGCGGGTCCGTGACCGGAGGAGGAAGAACAGGTACGGAGCGCCCACGATGGAGGTCACGATACTGATCGGTATCTCCGTGCCGGTCAGCGTGCGCGCGAGCGTGTCGCACACGAGCACGTAGGTCGCGCCCATCAGGGCCGCGGCCGGAATGACGAACCTGTGGTCCGGTCCGAGCATCATCCTGGCCGCATGCGGCATCATGAGCCCTACCCATGCGATGATGCCAACCGCAGCCACGGCGATCGCGGTCATGAGCGTCGCGGTCACGATGAAGACGAGCTTCAGCAGCTCGGGGTTGACGCCGAGCGTCCGCGCCTCCTCGTCTCCCATGGACAGGACGTTCAGCCGCCAACTGAGGATCCACATCAGCGCGACTCCCGCCGTCATCACGGGCAGCAGGACCACCACGTCCTTCCAGTTCGAGTAGTAGAAGCCTCCCATGATCCAGAAGACGATCGCCCTCAACGCGGCGTCATCGGAGGAGTACTTGAGGATCGAGACGAGGGCCTGGAAGAGCGAGCTCACGATGACGCCCGCGAGGATCAGGCTGACGATGGGATTGCGGCCGCCGGTGCGGGAGCTGAAGTAGACGATCGCCACGGCCAGCAGGGCGAAGACGAGAGCACCCACCTGGAGGTTGGGAAACACGCCCGGCAGGAGGATCGCCAGCGATGCGCCGAAGGACGCTCCGGCCGAGACGCCCAGGATGAACGGCTCCACGAGCGGATTGCGGAAGACGCCCTGGTAGACGGCCCCCGCCGTGGCCAGACCGAGACCGACGAGCGCACCCACCAGAATGCGCGGAAGCCTGATCTCCCAGACCACCGTCGTATGGACGGGATCGACCGAGGACGCATCCGCCCCCGGGAGCCGCGCCGCGAGAACGGCCCCCACATCGGAGATCGAGATCGAGTACGCGCCGATGAGCATGGCCACGAGCGCGGCGCACGCGAGCAACGCGACACCCCCAAGCAGGAACAGCGCCTTCTTCTTCTCGCGGAAGGTCACCGAATCCGACGTCACGAGCAGTCCTCAGAGAGAGAGCGCGGCGTGACCTGGCTCAGGTCCACGCCGCGGCGGCCGAGCTCGGCCTCGAAACGTCGTTCGCAGGACATCGGCGGACCGCTCGCTGCAAACGCTCGCAACGGATTCTATACGGAGCGGGGCAGCCGAGGAAGAGAGGGGGGCGGCCTCCCCTCCGCGCGTACCGGGCCTCGACGACCGCGGCGGGCGCGCGGGCCCACCTTGTTCTCGGTACGACGTTGCCCTAGCGTCCACTCCAGCCCCTCCGCGCGGTTGAATCTCTATCGTCGAGGTGACCCGATACGAGAGCCCCGGGCCGGCGGAGAGAGGCGGGCTCTCCCCACGACGGCAGTGGAGTGAGCGAGGATGCGAGCATCCAGATGGGCGGCGCGCCTGGAAATGCGGCGTAAGGGGAAGGACAAGTATTTCCGGGACAACTTCGAGTCACCAATCCCCCCCCAGGAACGCGAGACGTTCGAGGGACTCAACTACTACCCCCTCGAACCCTCTCTCCGCTTCGAGATCGAACTCCACGAACACGCCGAGAAGAAGAAGATTCGCGTAGCGGCAACCCACGGAGAGCACCGTGATCTCCTGCGGTGGGGAGAGTTCCGGTGCAGGATCGGGGAGGTGGAGTGCACGTTGCAGGCGTATCGGTCGGACCCGTCCTCCGAGGGGCTCTTCGTGCCGTTCCGGGACGGTAACGCGGGCGTGGAAACCTACGAGCATGGGCGATACCTAGACCTCGAGCCTTCCCTCCACCACATGCTCGACGGGAAGTGGATCCTCGACTTCAACGAGGCCACCAACCCCTGGTGCGAGTACAGCCAGAACTACGTTTGCCCCTACGCTCCCCGCGAGAACTGGATCGACGTTCCCGTCCCCGCGGGTGAGAAGAAGTTCCGGACCTAGATTTCGAGGGCGAGACCCCGCTCCGGGTCCCCCCTTGCACGCCGCGCGGACGGAGCGCACCATGGCGGCTTGACGCACGTCCCAGGAGGCGTCTTGCGGCTCTACGGCCTCGTACCCTCGCTCATCCGTCCCGCGGCGTTCGCGCTCGCGGCGCTCGCCCACGCTTCGCCGGCCCACGCGCAGAACCGGGTGGAGGCCAAGGACCGGCCCCCCGCGGCGGTCACGCCCGTGGACGTCGAGACCGCCCCACGCCCGGAGGCCCGTGTCACGCGCACCCACGCGCGCATCGAGATCGACGGAATCCCCGACGAAGCGGCCTGGCAGGACGCGGAGCCGATCTCCGGGTTCATCCAGAGCATGCCGAGCTCGGGCATGCCGGCCACGGAGCGCACGGTGGCGCGCGTGCTCTACGACGCCGAGCACCTCTACGTATCGGCCGTCTGCTACGACTCGGACATGGACGGGTTGATCGTGCCGAGCCTCGAGCAGGATTTCG
>CAYPMO010000043.1:0-29113 GCA_964412015.1 uncultured Gemmatimonadaceae bacterium
AGGATTGAAGGATCGTGGTATTGGCAGGTCGAGGCAGCCGACATTCGCATCGTACCGGAACCATCAACGACTTGGCTGTTTGCCGCCGCGTCAGTCGCCTACGCGGTCGTCCGAATCCCCGCTGCGCTGAGCAGAGTCCGCCGGCGGCGTGGCGGAAAAGCCCTGTATTTCGCGGGGGATGACGGGGCTCGGGGGCCTGGGATGTGAGCCGTGGTACGCCCGGGGCGGCAAATCCCTTTGACGGCGGGCCCGCGCGTCGGGGGCGCCCCCGCTCTTGTCGCGGTCGCTCGGGGTGGGGCCGTGCGTGAGTGCCGGCTCCACCCGGCTCTCCGTGTGCCTCACGGGACGAACGAGCAAAGACCTCCGGCCTGGTTCGGGGCCGCCACCACGATCCGTAGAAACCCCAGGTCCGCGAGGTGGGCGCGCACGTCCGCGGGAGGGTAGCTACCGCACTCCCCAGCCTCGCTCTGCGGTAGGGTGAACCAGATCGCCAGTGCGCCTGCGACCCGGGCCTCGACGGCCACGTCGTCGTTGCGCCGATTCAGCGCCTGCGCGAACGCGAGGCGGGCTTCCTCGCCGGCCCGGGTCTCCTCGACGGCATGGTAGGCGGGCTCGACGACCATCGCCGCGACCACGAGCGCGAGGAGCGAGCCGATCGCGACGACGCCCGAAAGCGACCATGACGTGTAGCGGCGGAGGGCCGACGCGGCTCCCCCGGCGAGGATCACGAGGCTCCCCGGGAGGAAGTGGGCTTCCGTGGTCGAGAGCGGTCCGCCGAGGAGGAGTCCGATCAGGAACAGCGTGTCGGAGAGAGCCTTGCGGCTGCGGAGCAGCCGCCGCTCCGCCTCGCCGAGCCGCCGGAGCTCTTCCGAAGGCGTTGCGAGGAGGGTCCCGCAGCCCGGGCACTCGGTGGGGGCACCGTGGTAGCGCAGGCCGCAGAACGGGCAGGATCGCCCGGCCGTCGTCATCCGTTGCTCGCCCGGTGCCCTCCGTGACCATCGTACCGCTCCCTCACCGTTCGGATCGGCCCGGGCCTCCTTCGGTCTTTGCGGCCGGCGCCGCCTTGCCCGCGTCCAGGTCGTTCCAGTTCAGGATCGCGTTGAAGCCCAGGAAGTAGTTGCCTTGGGTCTGGAACCGCCAGAACGGCCGGATGGCGAAGCTCACCACGTGTCCGTCCCCGACCTTGGAGTCCACGACCTGCGGCTTGCCCACGAGCGCTTCACCTCCGCCCAGCGCTCCGGAGAGGAGCATCTGATCCGGGCTCTGCGGGAACGCCAGCACCACGCGGGACGAGCCGGACGTGGAGGTCCCCAGGCCGAACTGGCGCGCCATCTCCGCGAACTCCGCCGCCGGATCCGCCGGAGCGCCGCCCCGCGCGCCGGCGGCGCCGGCGCTGTCGGGTTGCCACGGCGATAGCCGCGGGCGCGTGGCCATCGGGGTGACGTTCTGCCACCCGCTCGGCGCGCCGCCTCCGAAGCCGCGTCCCCGACCACCCGTGCCGAGGATGAGGTCGTTGCGGAAGAACACCGGCACCTGATCGCCGGTGAAGCCGTAGACGAGCGGGCTGCCCTTGTCGGTGATCATGCCCCGGTGCACCGATCCGGGGGCGACGAGTTGGGGCTGTTGCTCGACGGCCAGTCCTTGCGTCAGGCCGTACGAGGGGAAGATCGAAGCGGTGGAGCCCTCCACGATCAACGTGCCCCCCTGCTGGACGAACCTCGCGAGCTCGACCAGCCCCTCGACGCCCATCCCGCCCCGGATGTCGTCGCTCTGGTCGAGGAGGCTCAGATTGGGCGTCTTCTCCGTGCGCCGGTACGGCAGGGGGAGCTGGCCGGTCATGGCGATCCCGTTGACCATGGTCTGCGGGTCGCCGCCGACATGGGGGAAGATCAGCACGTCGTACTTCGAGCGGACGTTGCCTTCGCGGAGTCGCTGATCGGCGAAGTACGTGTACGGGATCTCGTAGCTGTCCAGCACGCCTCGCACCCAACCCTCGTCCTGCGTGCGCTGCCAGGCGTGGATGTAGCCGATGCGCGGCACGTCGAGCTCGTGGGTCGGCACGTCGGGCGCACGGTCGGTTGCCCAGGCGGACAGGCCGAGCTCCGTGAGGCTCGCCTCCAGAGCGGCGCGCTCCCCGTCGGGGACGATGAACGCGCCCGCCCGGAACTGGTGGCCGTCCAGCTCGAAGTCCTGCTCGGCGGCGAGCATGCGTGTCGCCGCGTGCTTGAACCGGAATGTCACCAGGGCGTTGTCCGTGGTGTGGTCCACGACCAGCACGGCGCCGCGGCCGACGACGCCTCCCGGAGCCTTGACCGGAGCGGTGACGCGCGTCATGGGCTGCTCGAGCACCTTGGCATCCTCGACTTCATGGAGCTCGAGGTTCCGCATGAGCTGGAACGTCCACCCGGTGTCGTCGTAGGGGCGCGGGTTGGCAAGACTGAACCGCTGCAGGGAGAAGTAGATGTCACCGATGGTACGGAACGGCTGGTTTCCCCGGACCACATAGTCGCCGGGCTGGACCGGCACGTCCCCCGCCTGGAAAGCGCGGTCCGCGCGGTGGAACTCGAGGCCCTGGGCCATGAGATCGTTCACCATCTGCGCGGCGTCCGCCTTGCGGCGCTGATTCGCGGGGATGACCCACGCGTTCACCGGGCCGTCCGTCCCCTTCTGCACCGCGCGCTTGTTCTTCAGCCAGTAGTTCTCGAGGAACCATGATGCGTGGTCGGCCGTGTACTTGAGCGAGAAGAGGAGCGCCGATTGCTGGATGTTGGTGTTGTTGCGGGGACCCCAGGCGATCTCGGGGAGCGGCGGATTGGGACGGAACCACTCGCGACTGGTCGTGGTAGCGCCGGCGCGCAGGGTCCGGAGGTCCGGCCCGTAGCTCGCCACTTCGTAGAAGCGCCCCACCGCGTTGTGCGAGTGGGCGATCGTGAACAGGTAGTTGGGCGTCCAGCCGTCGTAGAACCCGTAGGTGAAGACGCCTGGGACGCCCCGCTTCGTCATCTCGATGACGTCGTTCTCCGCCAGCACCCACCACTCTCCGATCGTGATGGGATCGAAGGCCTCGTTGTAGGGACCGGTTCCGGTGGAGGAGTAGAGGTAGGTTTGGGCCTCATGGAGATCGTGGAAGACCGTCGGGTGCCATTCCAGCGCGGCGCGGTTCACGCTCTTGGTCAGCTTGAGCATCTGGCCCATGGCGTCGCGGTTGTTGTCGTGCGCGACGTACTTGCCCCAGTAGACCAGGGGAAGACGCGCCTCACCCTCGGGACGCTCCTTGTTGAAGTAGTACGTGTCCACCTGTCTCTCGCGCCCGTCCGGCTCGACGACCGGTGTGACAAGCGTAATCACGTTGTCGCGGATGGTCCGGATGAAGTCGGTCTCCTCCACGACCAGTCGGTACGCCATCTCCTGGAGCATCTCGGGACCCCCGGTCTCGCTGGAATGCAGACCGGCGGTGATCCAGTAGACCGGCTTGGCGACACCGGCGATCAGCTCCTTCGCGCGCTCCTCGGGCGTGACGCGCGGGTCGGTGAGCTCGCTCATGTAGCCCTTGTAGGTCTCGATGTTCGCGATGGTCGCCTCGTCGGCGATCACCATCAGGATCATCTCTCGGCCTTCCTCGCTCTGCCCGAGCGTCCACACGGTGGCGCGGGGCGAGGCATCGTCGACGGCGCGGAGGTACCGGTGGATGTCCGCCGCGTAGGTGAGCTCACCGGGAGCGCCTACGATGCGCCCGTGGAACGCGAGCGGTGTCGGCACCACGTCCGACGCCGGCAAATGATCCACCAGCTCGGTGGTGATCCGTGGGTCCTGGAGATATTCCTTGATCAAGCGCGTATACTCCTCGTCCACGCGTTGCTGGGCGGGGGCGAGAGCGGGCATCGCCAGGACGGCGACGGCGAGGGCCCAGATCGGACGAGAGGGCCCGAAAGTCCGGCGGAACATGATGACTCCTGCGTGGGATGTGCACGGCCGTGGTGAAGGCGGCTGTCTTGGGTCTATCTCCGGTCGCCGCGGCGCGCAAGGGACTGTCGCTGGATCATCGCTCGCCCCGTGCCGATGCCGCCAAGAGGTGGACGAGCGGCGCAGCTTCGTCTCTTTGCGCTCGGCGTCGGACACCCGCCGAGGGACATGGGCAGGCTCCTGGTCGATTCACCCCCGAGGCGATCCCTCCAGCAGCCCGACGAGCGGCTCCTCCCGCGCTCCGTTCTCGTCGCACACCGCGAACGTGCTCTCCCCCGAGCCGTACATCGCGACACCGGCGTACTCGCCCTTCTTGTTCAAGACGAAGAACCGGATGTCGAAGTTCGGAAGACCGCGCTCGTTCAGGAGGCGCTCCTCGATAGTGTTGGCCTGGATGCGCCGGAGTGCCTCCAGCCCGGCGTCCTTCGGCGCCATGCCGCGGCGCATGTGCTCGACGATGAGGAACGAGGTCAGATTGTAGAGGTTGGCCTCGCCTCGCCCCGTGGAGCCGCACGCGCCCACGTCGTTGTCCACATATTGGCCAGCACCGAGGATCGGCGAATCGCCCGCGCGTCCGGGGATCTTGAACGCGAGCCCCGACGTGGTCGTGACCCCGCAGATGTCCCCGGAAGGACCCACTGCCTCGAGGCTCGTCGTGCCCCAGAACGAGTGCTCGGGGATGAGCCCGTCGCGCACCATGGAGAGGCCTGCCTCGAGCGACGCGCGCGCGAACGCCTCGGTACGCTCGGCCATCTCCTGACGGGCACGCCGGATCCGGTCCGGGTCGGTCTCGATGCGGCCCCGGTCGATTCCCCGCAGGCGCTCCTCGGGATCCAGCCAGTGCGTGGGGTCGACGCGCCGCCGCCACTCGAGCCAGCGGGCGCGCGAGCGCTCGGTGTTCAGATCGTCCTCGATCGTCATGCCGATATCGCGGGCGAACTCCCGGGCTCCCTCCCCGACGAGGAGATGATGGTCGGTGAGCGACGCGACCGCCTTGGCCACGACGGAAGGGGTGCGCACGCCGGTGATGCCGGCCACGCCGCCTGCCCACTTGCGCGGTCCGTGCATGCAGCACGAGTCCAGCTCCACCACGCCATAGGCGTTGGGCGTCCCTCCGTAGCCGATCCCGCCCTCCTCGGGGTCCAGCTCGGGGATGTTCACGCCGGCGACCATCGCGTCCAGTATGTCCTCGCCCTCGACGATCCCGCGGAACGCGCGCTCGATCGCGCTCTCGGGGCCGCCGTTCTTGTAGCGGATGCTGCTCACGTCGGACACGAGCACCGGCCTGGTCGCGCGGCGCACCAGGACCTCCGGCGCGCGGCCGGCGAGGTCGGCAGGCGGCGTAGTGCCGCCGTCCGGGGGCCTCCGGTGCGGTGCGGCGCCCGCGACGGAGGTAGGGACGGCTGCGGCCGCGAGGCCGGCGGCGGTGGTTTTCACGAAGTCTCGGCGTTCCATGGTCGTGGTCCGGATGAGGGTGGTCGCGGCTACCTGGCGAGCGCGGGCGCGCTGGCGGGTGGCTTCCTGTGGTGCGTGGCCTGCTCGTACGCGTAAGCGAGGCGGAGGAGCGTGGGTTCGCTCCACGCGTCGCCGAAGATCTGGAGTCCCACGGGGAGCGTTCCATTCCGCACGAACCCCATGGGCACGGTCAGCGCGGGGAACCCCGTGGGGGGCGAGAGGATCGGGCTGTTGTTCCCATGGGGTGTCGTGAGGTCGCCTACCAGACGGGGCGGGTTGTTCCACGTCGGATAGATCAGCGCCTGGATGCCCGCGGCGGCGAACGCGCGCCGGACCGCCTGGCGGAGCAGCTTCTCGTTTCCGTCGGCCTCGACGCATCGAGGGTTCGTCTCGGGGGTGCCTTCGAACTCCAGGTACGACCGCACCCGTGGCATGACGGTGACGTGTACCTTCCCGTCCTTCTCGATCTCTTCGAGCGTGCGGACCGGAGGGTTCGGGAGCGTGGCCAGGTAGCGCTCGATGTCGTAGCGGAAGCGCGGGCAGGAGAGGCCGCGCCGGAGCGAGTCGTACTCGGGCAAGGGGACGTCGTCCACCACGGTCACGCCGATCTTCTTCAGATCCGCGACCGCCTGCTCGAACCGCTCGAGGACCTCGGGGTCGGCGCTCCGGGTGTAGACCATCCACCGGGGCACGCCGACGCGCAGGTCGTGGACGTCCGTTCGGAGTGCCTCCAGGTACGACGTCGGCCGGCGCGCGTCGGCCTCGGCGGTGACGGCGTCGGCCGGGTCGGCTCCCGCGATCACGTCGAAGATCCGCACGGCGTCCTCGACGGTGCGGGTCATGGGGCCGCCGATGTCGCGGTGGGCGTAGAGAGGCATGATCCCGTCGCGGCTCGTGAGCCCCATGGTGGAGCGGATCCCGACGAGCGCGTTGTGCGCGGAGGGGCCGCGAATCGAGTTGCCCGTGTCGCTGCCGAGCCCCGCGAGGCCGAGGTTGGCGGCCACAGCGGCGGCCGTGCCCCCGCTCGAGCCAGCGGTGACGCGGTTCAGCGCATAGGGGTTGAACGTCCACCCGGGAAGCAAGGAGCCCACGGTCTCGAACGCCGTGAATGCGAACTCGGCCATGTTCGACTTCGCGAGAACGATGGCCCCGGCCTCGCGGACCCTCCTCACCTGGTAGGCGTCGTCGGCCGGGATGGACCCCTCGAGCGATGCCGAGCCGCCCGTGGTCGGCATGTCGTGCGTGTCGAAGTTGTCCTTCACGATGAACGGGATGCCGTGGAGCGGCCCGCTGAGCCTTCCCGTTCGCGCGAGCAACGCATCGAGCGAGTCGGCCCGCTCGAGCGCGCGGGGGTTCACGAGGATCAAGCTGTTGAAGGTGGGCCCCCGCTTGTCGAACGCCTCGATGCGGGCCAGGTACGCCTCCACGAGCTGCCGTGAGGTGAGCGTCCCGGCCAGCATGGCCTCCTGCGCGCGCGCGATCGTGAGCTCCAGGATCTGCACACCGCCGACCTGCTGCGCGGGGCCCGGAAGGGGCACGAGGATCGAGAGCGCCACGAGGAGGAAGCGGGACGACGTCATCGAGCGTGCTCCGGAATCGGGTCGGACGGGCCGTGCCTCCCGAGACTGGCGAGACGGACACGGCCGTGCAAGCCGGCAGCGCGCCTCAGCGTCCCGCGAGCGCCCGCGCCCGCGCCCACACCGCGTCGAACATCGCCTCCGTGAGCGTGCCTGTGAACGTGTTCTGCTGGCTGGGGTGGTACGAGCCGAGCAGCGTGAGCCGGCCACCGAGCCGCTCTTCCGCGCCGTGCGCGAACCGAGGGCGGGGAGACGGTATCGCGAATCCCCGCTTCGCGAATACGTCGAGCGCTTGCCCCCACGCGAAGCCCCCGAGCGCTACGACCGCCCGGAGATCCGGGAGCAGGTCCAGCTCCGCGTCCAGCCAGGGGCGACATGCGTCCCGCTCGGCGGGGGTCGGCTTGTTGCCGGGCGGCGCGCACCGCACCGGCGCCGTGACGAACGCGCCCTCGAGCGCCAGTCCGTCGTCCCGAGCGACCGACGTGGGCTGGTTGGCGAACCCCGCGCGGTAGAGGGCCCGGTAGAGCCAGTCGCCCGAACGATCGCCCGTGAACATGCGCCCGGTTCGGTTCCCGCCGTGCGCGGCCGGTGCGAGCCCGAGGACGAGCACGCGGGCCGCGACGTCGCCGAACCCCGGGACGGGCCGGCCCCAGTACTCCTGGTTCCGGAACGCGGCCCGCTTCTCTCTCGCGACCCGCTCACGCCACGCGACCAGGCGCGGACAGCGCCGGCACGCGGTGATGCGCTCGGCGAGCAACGCCATCTCGCGATCGGTGCTCATGGGCAGAAGCTAGCGGATCGCCGGAAGCGGGCGCGACCGGATGCCCCAGGCCCGCGGGCTCGTCCTCAGAGGGCGTTCGCGGCCCGGAGGCCCTCGTCGAGCGCGGCGGTCAGCGCGCGCGCCGGGACGTCGGCCGGCACGGGATCGAGCCGCCTGGACCGGGGGGTCACGTCCGGCTCCTCGCGATTCCACGCCAGCGCGGTGGCCTGGATCCGTCCGTTCGGCCCCACCTCGAGGAGGATCCCGCGGTCCAGGCCGTCCCGGTACCACTCGAGCCTGCGGGCGGCGGGCTCGCGCACGAGGTCCATGCCGTTCGCCAGCGCGAAGATGGTCAGCGACGCGTCCACCGCACCCAGGGGATCGCCGGGTCCCGCCGTGTCGCGCCTGTCTCCGTCGCCCATGCTCCCCTCCATCCTGAGCCCGCCCGCCGCGGACCTCCCGTCCCCGGGCCCGCCCCGTCACGGACCCGCTCCCGTCTATGGACGCTCGAAGGTGCGCTCCGGTTTCCGGGAGCGCCAGCCTTTTCAGGGCGCGGCGGCGTGGGAATCCCGCGCGCGGGCAAGGCCAACGACACGATAGCGTCGCTCCCTACGAAGTCGGCATCATCTCACCGTCCGCTCGAAGACGATCCCGGTGACGCGTCCCGCCCAGACGCGGAACCCCGTCACACGGCCCGCCTGGCGCGCGAACGTGAGCGTGGCGCCCGGCGCCACCCACTCGTCTGCTCGCCCGGGGCGCAGCGTCGCCGGGTCGGCGTTCGGCCTCCGGACGGTCAGGCGGTCCCCTTCCGCGGCGATCTCGAACACCGCGTCGAGCTCCTCGCTCGCGTAGGAGCCCGCGAGTGCCTGGAGGTCGGGGCTCGGCGCGGGAACGACCCGCTGGTAACGCGCCCCACGAGCGGTCACGCGAGCGCCGTCCGCGAGCGAGCCGAACTCGAAGGTGGTTCCGCCGGCTGGCATGCGGAACGTGCTGTCCGAGAGGGCAGCGAGTCGGGTGCCGGCCCCGGCCGCGAGCCAGAGAGCTCCGTCGCGCACCTCGAAGAACAGGTACTCGGGCCGCTCCGCGTGCCGATAGGCTCCCGCCCAGCGGGCGATGTGTTCCGCACTCGGCGCGACGCTCGGCTCCGCGGGAACGGCGGGTGCCGCCGTCCCCGCGCTCGCCGGCGCGACCTCCACCGGGAACGCAGCCGCGAGGACGGCGTCGGCCACCGCGTTGGCGTACGCGCTCGGGTTGGCGTCGCCACGATTGCACTCGATCACGATCGTCGTGCGCTGGTCCGGGAAGCGCGTCAACACCGCGCGGAAGCCCGCCCACGACCCCCCATGCTGCACGCGCCGGAGCCCCCGGTAGGTGTCCAGGGTCAGCCCGAGCGCGTACGAGATCGTGTCTCCGTCGTTGAGGATGCCCCGGGTGTGGAGGCGGTCCAGCAGGGCCGCTCCTCCCACGGTCGGCTCGTAGAAGTTGGCGTCCCACCTCGCCAGGTCCTCGACGGACGTGATGACCTGGCCGTCGCCGCCCATCTGGAAGTTCCACGCGTGGTCGATCTCCCATCCGCTCCCTCCGGCGGGCGCGTAGCCGGTCGCTCGGGCGGTCAGGATCTCGGTGTTGTCGTCCCAGACCGAGGTATGGGCCATGCCGAGCGGGTCGAAGACCCTCGCCTCGAGGAACCGCCGCAGCGACTGCCCGGACGCCCGCCGGACGACCGCGGCCAGGAGGAGGTAACCGGAGTTGGAGTACAGGTACTCCGAGCCCGGCTCGAAGTTGAGCGCCCGCTGGCGCGCGATGAGTCGCACGCCGTCCTCCTCGTCGAACACGTTGGCGAAGTCGAACCCCGCCAGGGAGAGGAGCGTGAGGTAGTCGCGGACCCCGCTGGTGTGATTCAGGAGATGCCGGAGCGTGACCGGCTTGCCGTAGTCTGGCATCTCCGGGATCCAGCGTCGGACGTCGTCGTCGAGGGACAGCACGCCGTCCGCCGCCAGCAGCGCCACCGCGGTGGCGGTGAACTGCTTGGACACCGAGCCGATGTCGAACACGGTCGCGGTGGTGATGGGGAGTCCCCAGTCGAGGTTGGCCAGGCCGTATCCCCTTCCGTAGGCGATGCGGCCGTCCCGCACCACCCCGAGCGCGCAGCCCGGCTCATCCCGCGCGACGAAGGCGAAGACCGAGTCCACCTGTGCCCGGATCGGCTCGGAGATCGTCCAGCGCTGTGCGGACGCGGGGAGCGCCGGGACCAGCGGGGCGAGAAGAAGCGCGCAAGCGAGAAATCGGCGAAATCTCACGACGTAGGTGTAGGTAGACATGGCGGCTCCGGGACGTTAGATCGCATTGTAGGCCTGCGTACCTTCTGCCGCCATCGGCGTACTTCGTCCCCGGTCCCACCCCCGCCGGCGCAGTCCCGCCGTCTCGAGGCCGACTCCTCTCGGAGGTTCGCGTGGGCGTATCGATAGGATCAGGTGGCGTGATGCTTCTCGTCGCGGGCTTGGCGCTCTGCGCCGTTCCCCCGGGAGCCCTGGCCCAGGGAGCCCTGGGCGCCGACTCGGTTCGCATCCTCGGTGGGGTCGTGGATCAGGCGACCGGCGTTGCGCTGTCCGATGCGACCGTGTCCATCGTCGTGCGGGCCGCGAGGGGCGAAGCGGTGCGCGTCGTCTGGACCGGGGTCACGGACAGCACGGGCGTGTTCCACTCCAAGACGATCCAGACGGGGCAGTACGGCATCATCATCGAGGCGCTCGGGTACCGGACCGCCGATGAGGATGTGGATCTGACCGGGGCGCGGGCGATGGATATCAGCGTGGAGCTCGTGCCGGAGCCGCTGGAGCTCGAGCCGCTGGTCGTGGTGTCACGGCGCCAGAGCCGATTGGAGACCTCGGGATTCTACGAGCGCCGGCGCATGGGCCAGGGCTACAGCCTCACCCGCGAGGAGATCGAGGCGCATCGGCCGATGCTGGCCACCGACGTCTTCCGCCGCATCCCCGGGGTGCGGCTCATGCCGTCGCGGCTGGGGAACCTCGTGAACTTCCGCGGATGTACCCCGGACGTGATCGTGGATGGCACGCCCCTCTCCGGCCCCGTGCCCATCGACGACATCCTCGCGGCGGAGGATCTGGAAGCGGTCGAGGTGTTCTCGTCGGCGTATGCTCCGATCGCGGTGAGCAGGTCCCAGTGCGGGGTCGTGATGATCTGGACGCGCGAAGGACGGCACAACGAACAGGGGAATCCCCTCACCTGGAAACGTGTCCTCGCCGCTGTGGGGTTTATCGCCTTCGCGATCTTCATGACCCGCTAGCGTCCTGGATCGGCGGTCCGACCCCGGGCGCTACGTCGTCGTCGCCGGCGGCTCGAGCGACACGGCGTCCCCGACGCGGACGTCGCCCGAGTTCAGGATCACTCCGTACGCGCCCCCACCCCAGTCGGGGGCGAGAGCGGCAGCGAGTCCAGGGCACTGCTCGTCCATGCGATAGCAGGGACGCGTCTCTCCCTGGAGGAGGATCCGCACGCCGCCCGCCTTGGTCGGCGTTGCCCACGATCCGCTCATCGCCGTCCTCGTTCCGGAGTGCGCCCAAGGCGTGCTAGGTTGGAGCCCATACCGTCCGCCCCCCCCAGGAGGTTCCCACGCCGCTTCGGCTTGTCATCGAGCTGGTCTTCGACGCCGGCTGTCCTCACGTGGACGGAGCCAGGGCCGTGCTGACCCGGGCTCTCCGGGAGGCGGGCGCACCCGCGGTCTGGACCGAGTGGTGCGCCGACGACGCGGCGTGCCCGGAGAAGTACCGGAGCCTGGGGTCACCGACGATCCTGGTCAATGGGAGGGACGTCGCCCCGGGACCGCACCCCTGGGCCCCGCGGGCGCCGGGGGAGGGCCCGCGGTCCCGCGTCTACCGGGAGGCCGGTCGGACCACCGGGGTGCCGCCGGCCGGGTCGGTCGTGGCAGCGGTGCTCCGGGCCCTCGAGCCGGACGTCATCTGAGCGAGCGCGTCCGGCCGACGTCGGCAGGTCGGCACGGTCGGCTGCCCCCGGGGGGGCGACACCGTCACGAGACCGGCCTCCCCTCGTTCTTCACCCACTTCCGATACCACTGCAGATACCGCTCGTAGCGGTCCTTCTGGTAGGACGGGACCGAGATCCCGTGACCCTGGCCGGGATACACGACGAGCTGCGTGGGCACGCCGCGCCTCCGGAGCACTTGGTAGAGCTGCTCGGAGTTCAGGATCGGCACGTTCCAGTCCTCCTTCCCGCCCATGAGGAGCGTCGGCGTCGTGATGAGGTGCGCGCGGTTGAAGGGGCTCAAGCGCTCCCAGGTCGCGCGGTTGTCCCCTTCCCAGGGGAGCCCCAACTCGCGCTCCCACTCATACTGGTAGTGGTCGTGCCCGTAGTTGGCGACGTAGAGCACCTCGCTCGCGCCCGAAATCGCGCCCTTGAACCGCGCGGTCTGCGTGATGACGTAGTTCGTGAGGATGCCCCCGTACGACCAGCCTCCCACGCCGAGCCGATCGGGATCGCCCCAACCTCGGGCGATCACGAAGTCCACCCCGGCCATGACGTCCTGGAAGTCCTTGTTCCCCCAGTCGGCGAAGATGGCCTGGCTGAACGACTGCCCGTATCCCGACGAGCCACGCGGGTTCGTGTAGACCACGACGAAGCCGTCCGCGGCGAACATCCGCGCCTCGAAGTTGAACGAGTGGCTGTACTGCGATACGGGCCCGCCGTGGATTCGCAGGATCACGGGGAGCTGCTCGCGAGCGGGATCGTCGGCACGGTAGCCGGGCGGGAACGCGACGAAGCCCTCGATCTCGGTGTCGTCGGCGCTGGAGAAGTGGACGTTGCGCGTCTCGCCGAGCGTCACTTCGGCCAGCCAGGAATCGTTGTGATGGGTGATGCGGGGCGCGTCCCGGAGAGGTGCGGCCGCTCCCGGACTCCCTCCCATTCCCGCGGCCATCCCCGTGCGGGCGAAGATCTCCGTGGGGCGGTCCAGCGTGGAAGCCTGAGAGGCAAACGTGGCGCCCGCCCAGTCGAACGCGCCGGCGGCGAGCGCGCCGCTCACCGGTCGCTCGAGCCCCGAACCGTCGGGCCGGATACGCGCGAGGTGGTTCTCGGCCGAATCCTCCAGACCGAACCAGATCCAGGCGCCGTCGTCGGACCAGCGCGGGCTCGAGGGATTGCGGTCCAGCTCTTTCGTCAGGATGCGCGACTCGCCCCCCTCGGCGGAGGCTACGGCCAGGTACGACGTCGCGTACCATATCGCGTCGACGTCGGTGGTCGTGACGTAGGCGATCGAGCGCCCGTCGGGGCTCCAGGCCGGGCTCTCGTCCGAGCCCGGGTTCGTCGTGATCCGCGTGGGCGCGTCGGTGGGCTCGGGCAGGTCGGCCCGCACCACCCACACGTCGGAGTTCTCGTTGGCGTCCGGCTCGTCCGTGCGGTTCGAGACGAACGCGATGCGCGTGCCGTCCGGGCTCCAGACGGCCCGCCCCTCGTCCCAGCGGCCGATCGTGAGTTGCTTCAACTCCTTGGACGCGACCGTGTACACGTACAGGTGCGTGTGACGGTCGCCGGTCAGGTATCCGGTTCCGTCGCGCTTGAACTCGAGTCGGTCGATCACCCACGGATCCCGAGGGGCGTTCTCCTTTTCCTCGTCCTCTTCCTCCGCGTCCCGGATGGTGAGGAGCAGGCGCGTGCCGTCCGGTGACCACGCGTACGCGCTCACGCCCTGCTTCACGTCGGTGAGTGCGTACGCCTCACCCCCACGCCGGTCCAGGGCCCAGACCTGGGTCTTTCCGCCGTCACGGGCCGCGAGGAACGTGATGAGCCGGCCGTCCGGGCTCCAGTCGGGCGACGAGGCCGACTTCTTGTCCGCGGTGAGCGGGACGGGGTCCCCGCCCGATGCCGGGGCCATCCAGACGCGCGTGTCGGTGCGCTCGTCCTCGAGCGAGGTGACGGAGACCGTGTAGGCGACCCACTCGCCGTCCGGGCTGACCTGCGGCGCCCCCACGCGCTGCACGCGGAACAGGTCGTCGGGTGTGAGCGTGCGCCGCTCCTGGGCGAGGAGGGCGGCAGGAAGGAGCAGAACCGCGAGGATGGGGAGGAGGCGTGACGTGTGCATGGGCGTGCGCCGATGAGTGCGGCAGGGAAGGACGAGGGCAACGTGGCGCCGTGTCCCCCACGGGGCAATGCGCGGCTGGCACGACGGCCTTGCGGCATCGTAGCATACAAACCATACTTCGCGTGGTCGCTTTTGTATTCCACGAATCGGGGGCCGCGATGGCCAAGCTCGGCGAGTTCGAACTGCTGGTCCTTCTGTCCGTTCTGCGCCAGAATGACGCTCCCTATGCCAACCGGGTGCGCGACGACCTGGAGAAGCACGCGGGCCGGAACGTCACCCGTGGCGCGCTGTACCGGACGATCGACCGGCTCACGGACAAGGGCCTGCTCGCCTGGGAGCTCGAGCCGAGCCAGGTGCCGGAGCGGGGCGGCCATCCGATGCGTCGCCTGAAGGTCACCGACCCGGGGCTCGACGCGGTGCGCTCCGCTCGGCATCTGCTCGCGGCGTTCTTCGAGGGTGCCGCGCCCGTCCTGGACGAGGCCTGAGGTCCGAGCCGTGAGCCCGACGCCTCCCTCCCTCGCCCGCCGCTTGCTGGAGCGTACGCTCGCGGACGACCCCGCGGGCCCCGCGATCCTCGGCGACCTGCACGAAGACTTCGTGCGCGTGGCCCGTGCGCGCGGTCCCGCGGCCGCGCGCCGCGCATACGCGTGGGAGGCCCTCCTCCTCTCGACCGGGTGCTTGGCACGGCGGGCGCGCCGCACGTTCTTCGGAGACACCCGGATGAGCGAGTCGTCCAAGCTTCGAGCCCTCCTGCTGGACGCCCTGTACGCCAGGCGCTCCGTGCGTCGCACGCCGGGCTTCGCCCTCTTCACGGCCGGGGTGATCGCGCTGGGTGTGGGTGCCGCGACGTCGGTCTTCAGCGTGCTGCGCCCCTTCGTGCTCGCGCCGCTCCCGTTCGAGAACGCACACGAGCTCCTGTGGATCGCCAACGCGGCGCCGCCGGAGCGACGCAACTCCCTCTCGGCCGTGACCTCGCGCTCGAGCAACCTGCGCGACTTCCGCGAGCGCGCGCTCTCCTTCGAAGGGATCACCGGCTGGGACGCGTTCTTCGACCAGATTGCCTACACACTGACCGGGACGGGGGAGCCGGAGCGGCTCGTGGGCGTGGGCGTCGCGCACGACTTCCTCGACGTGCTCGGCGTCCGGCCGCTGCTCGGGCGCGGCTTCACGGCGGCGGAGGGGGTCTGGGACGGTCCGCCCGTGGTGATCCTGCTCCCCTTCGCCGTCGCGGACGAGACCGACCGGCGGGGCAACACCATGTCGTTCGTCGGCCGGCTGCGCGCAGGTGTCTCCCCCGAGGCCGCGCAGGCCGAGCTCGATGCGATCCTGCAGGCGCTCGAGGAGGAGCAGCCGGACCGCTGGGGACTCGGTGCCGAGGTGACGCCACTCCACGCGAAGGTCGCGGGTCCCTTCCGCCCCGCCCTCCTCCTGCTGGCCGCGGCTGCGGGCACCCTGCTCCTCATCGTGGTCGTGAACGTTTCCAACCTCATCCTCGCGCGGGTGCCCGGCCGCACCCGGGAGATCGCGGTGCGCAAGGCTCTCGGGGCGTCGCGCCCGAGGCTGATCCGGCAGCTCGTGCTCGAGACGCTCTTCATCTCCCTGGCGGGAGCGGCAGTGGGAAGCGTCCTCGCGTGGGGGGCGACCGCGCTCGTCTCGGGCACTGCCGGCATGAAGATCCCCCTCCTGAGCGTGGTGGGGGTGGACGGTGCTGCGCTCCTGTTTGCCACGCTCGTGGCGGTGGGAACGGGGCTCGTCGTCGGGTTCGTGCCGGCGCTGCAGGTCTCCGAGGGCGGCGAGGCGGCCGCACTGCGCTCCGGGGGCCGGGGAACGAGCGCGGGCCGGAGCGCGCGGAGGATGCGAGAGGGCCTGGTTGTCGCGGAAGTGACGCTCGCGTGCGTGCTCCTCGTCGCGGGCGCGCTGCTCGTGCGGAGCTTCCGTGCCGTGCTCCACGTGGATCTCGGATTCGATCCCTCGGACGTGGTCGCGTGGCATCTCAACCCCACCGGCAGGTTCAGCTCCGGGGCCGAGCGGGCCGAGTTCTTCGGCGCGCTCGGCGATCGCGTCGCCGCCGTACCCGGGGTCGAGCAGGTGGGGTTCGCGGACGCGACTCCGCTCGGGCGGAACCGCAGCTGGGCGTTCCTCGTGCCAGGACAGTCGCCCGAGGAGGATCCCACGAGGATGATCTTCTTCCCGCACCTGGTCGACCCGGGGTACCTGTCGGCGATGCGGATCCCGCTAGTGGCCGGGCGCAACTTCACGCGCGACGACCTCCCCGACTCCGAGCCTGTGGTCGTGATCAACGAGACGGCCGCACGCACCGCGTTCGGGCAGGAGGAAGCCGTGGGCCGGCGGCTCGTCGTGAACGGTCGTGAGGCCACCGTGGTGGGCGTGGCCGCGGACGTTCGTCACCTCTCGCCCGAGCTCGACGCGGGGGTCGAGATCTACCTGCCGCTCACGCAGTCGGATGAGACCGGCACGCTCGAGATGGTCGTGCGCTCCGGTCTGACGGACGGGGAGGTCACCACCGCGGTGTCGGCCGCGCTGCGCGAGATCGACCCCGCGATGCCCACGCGCGAGTTCTGGACGCTGGAGGCGCGCGTGGACCGGGCGGTGTCGGCGCGACGCTTCACGCTCGCGATCCTCGGCGCGTTCGGCGCGGCGGCGCTCCTGTTGGCGGGGCTCGGGATTTATGGCGTGCTCGCGCACTCCGTCGCGGAGCGCACGAACGAGATCGGCATCCGCATGGCCTTCGGCGCGTCGCCGGCGGAGGTGGTACGCAGGGTGATCGGGCGCACGCTCGTGCTCGCGGGGGTGGGCGTGATCGTGGGCGCCGGGCTCTCGCTCGCGGGGGCGCGCCTGATCGGCTCGCTCCTCTTCGGAGTGAGCGCGACCGATCCGGTCGCGTTCACGGGGATGGCGCTCCTGCTGCTCGGAGTGGCCGCGCTGGCCGGAGCCGTTCCGGCCCTGCGTGTGGCCCGGCTGAATGGGGTCCGGGCGCTGCAAGCCGACTAGGGCTCCACGGCCGAAGGCGTCGCGGGCCCCTCCGCACCGGGCCGGCTCCCCGGGCGTGTCGGGGGGGTGCTTCGCACGCCGGGGAGCCGAGCCACGGTGGGTCCCGCAGAGAGGTCCTGCCACCGCCGGTACTACCTCTGCGGCGGGAGCATCACCGTCTCGATGACGTGGATGACGCCGTTGGACGCCCGCACGTCGGTGGTCAGCACCTTCGCGCCCGCGACGTAGACACTGCCGTCTCGTACCTCGATGGTGGCCTCGTGGCCGGAGACCGTCCTGGCCTTGTCGAGCCCGACGACCTGCGCCGCGGTGACCGTGCCCGGCACCACGTGGTACGTCAGGATCTCGGTGAGGCGCTCCTTGTCGGCGAGCAGCGCTTCGAGCGTGCCGGCCGGCAGCTTCGCGAAAGCCTCGTCGGTCGGCGCGAACACCGTGAAGGGACCTGCGCCCTGGAGGGTCTCGACCAGGCCGGCTGCCTGGAGGGCGGTGGCCAGCGTCTTGAAGGAGCCGGCCTCCACGGCCGTGGCGACGATGTCCTTCTGGACGGTCTGGGCGCCGAGGGCCGCGGGAGCCGTGAGGATCGCGGTCAGCGCCGCAAGCGTGGGGAAGCGGTACATGGTAGGATCTCCGGTAGGGTGTTGTACAATCGATGTCCAATAATATGAGCCCCGGTCTTCTGAATGTCAAGCCTGTGTCGAAGATTGAATTTTGACAAAGCTTAGACATCGGGCTATCCTCGTGGCATGTCGAAGCCCCACGAACCTCGTCACCCGATCCGGGTGGTGGCCCGCCGGACCGGACTGACCCCGGCCACCCTGCGCGCCTGGGAGCGGCGCTACGGCGTCGTGGACCCGGGCCGCTCCGAGGGCGGACAGCGCCTCTACTCGGACCGCGACGTGGACCGCCTCGCGCGCTTGAGGGCGCTCACGGACGCGGGCCGCTCGATCGGCCTGATCGCAGCGCTGAGCGACGAGGAGCTCGCGGCGCTCGAGGCCGAGGACCGCGTCCTCCGCACGGAGCCGTCTCCCGCCGAGGTCCCCGTGCCGGGCGACGCGGAGGCGCTCGTCGAGGGCGCGCTCGCGCGCGTGGCGGAGATGGATCAGACGGGCCTGGAGGCGGCGCTGCGTCGGGCGGCGGTCGTAGCCGGCGCGCAGCGGTTCCTGGAGAGCGTGGTCGCGCCGTTCCTCGAGCGCGTGGGAGACGCTTGGGCGGAGGGGGCCTTCGGCCCCGCGCACGAGCACCTGGCCTCCGTGGCCGTGCAGGGTGTCCTCTCGTGGCTCCAGGAGCCCGTGGCCGGCGAGGCCGGCGGGCCGCGCCTGGTCGTGGCCACGCTCCCGGGCGAGAGACACGGCCTCGGCGCGATGCTCGCTGCCGCGGCGGCGGGGCTCGAGGGATGGCAGGTCACCGACCTCGGCGTGGACCTCCCCGTATCCGAGATCGCTCGGGCCGCGCGCGCCGTCGGCGCACGCGCGGTCGCCCTCAGCGTAGTGCGCTCCGACTTGGCCGAAACGGCGTCCCGGGACGCGGCCGAGTTGCGCCGCGTCCTGCCGGGCGCCGTGGCGCTGATCGTCGGCGGGAGAGGCTCGGAGCGTCTGGACGCGCTCCGCCTCTCGCCCGGAGTCCAGGTCGTCGACGGCCTCGGTGCGTTTCGCACCGCCCTCGGCCGGCTCGGCTGAGCGGCGCCTCCCGTCGGACGGACCTCACCGTGTCGTCTCCCGCGACGGGAGGGTCTCGAGCAGCACCCTCACGACGTTCCCGCCCATGATCTTGCGGATCTCCTCCTCCGTGAACCTCTGGTCGAGCAGCGCCTGGACGAGGTGCACCGTTCCGGACGCGTCGAGGATCGCCGCGACCGCCCCGTCCCAATCGGACCCGAGCGCTACGTGGCCCACGCCCGCCACGTCGACGGCGTGGCGGACCGCTCGCGCCCAGGCTGCCGGGGTCGTGCCGCACACCGCGGTCTCCCAGAGCCCGATGCCCACCGCACCACCCGTGGCCGCGACCGCGGCCAACCTGTCGTCATCCAGATTGCGGCGGTTGTCGCAGATCCCTTTCAGACCGGTATGCGAGACGAGGACGGGGTGCGTTACGCGCGCGAGGACATCGTCCACCAGAGCGGGGGATGCGTGCGCCAGGTCCACCGCGATCCCCAGTTCTTCCATGCGCTCGATCACCCGGGCGCCGAAGTCCGTGAGGCCGGAGCCGCTCACGCCGTGGGCGGAGCCTCCGACCTCGTTGTCGAAGAAGTGGGTCAGCCCGAAGACGCGGAAGCCCGCCTCGTACAGGCGCACGACGTTGTCCAGGTCGCCCTCGAGCGCGTGCGCTCCCTCGATCCCCAGGAGGCCCGCGACCGTCTCCCCGTCGGCCTCTCGCGCGCGGAGGAAGGCGCGGAGATCCTCCCGGCTGTGAACGATGGCGAGACGCCCCCGGGAGTCCGCCGCGAACCGGCGGAGCTTGTCGGCCTGGTAGATCGCCCGCTCGGAGAGGCTCCCCCACGTGCGGGGCGGCCAGGCCTGGAGGAGGGCGAGGAGGGTGACGTCGTCCGAGTCGCCGGTGTTGGACTCGAGGCTGAGCCCGCGAGGCGCGTGGGTCACGACCGTGAACGCCTGGAGCGCGATGTGGCCCTCGATCAAACGGGGGACGTCTACGTGACCCCACCGCCCCCGCTCGAGCAGGTCCCGGTTCCAGAGGAGCGCATCGCAGTGCAGGTCCGCGGCGGTGACCGTCGCATGGATGCGGGCGGCTCCGGCGCTCACGGGCGACGCGTCGAGCGGGAGCGTGGGGTTCATCAGGCGGCCTGCGAGGGCCGGGCCGACGGCCAACGCGAGAAGCACGACGACCCCCAGCGTCCCGAGGGCCGCGAGCAGGATACGTAGGGCGTCGACGCTCACGCGTCGACGCCCCGTCGAAGCGCCCGGGACGCCGACCCTCGAGCGCCCCGCGGCGATGCTCGGTGCGTCAACGGCCCGGCACCGGCGGACGCTGGCCCGCGGGGATCGGCGAACGATAGGGCTGCCCGCCGGTCTTTTCGAGGAAGTACGCGCGGGCCCGCTCGCGCAGGTCCGCGTCGGTGAAGAGGTCCGCGCCGGTCATCGCCATCACCTTGGCCGCGACGCAGGCACCCTTCACCGCGCCCGACGTCCCGTGGGAAGCGGTGATGGCCCACGAGTGCCACGGCAGGCTTTCGGCCGCCGTCACGACGGTCACGCCCGCGGTCGGCGTGATCCAGCTCACCTCGGCCACGTCGGTGGAGCCGCCGCTCGGTGGTCGGGGCTCGTCGGCCAGCGGACGGAGGGTGTCGGCCATGCCCGTCGCCTTCAGATTCATGTACTCCTGGAGCTCGCGCGCGAACGCTTGCTCCTCGGCTGTGAACTTGGGCGCGCCCACGGCCCGGAGGTTCGCCTCGAGCGCCTCCTGGAGGGGTCGATTCAGGTTGTATTCGTGCACCCCGGTGATGAGCGTGACGGTGGCCTCCGTGCGGGTGGCCATCGCCGCGCCCTTCGCGATGTCCTTCAGCCAGGCGTAATAGCCATCGACCGATGCGCGCGCGGTGTCGCGTACGAAGTACCACGCCTTGGCATACTCCGGGACGACGTTGGGTGCTTCCCCGGCGTTCGGGATCACGTAGTGCATGCGCGCCGTCGGGCGGACATGCTCCCGCATCAGGTTCACGGCATCGTTCATGAGCTCGACGCCGTCCAGCGCCGACCGACCGTTCCATGGATCCGAGGCGCCGTGGGCGGCCTGACCGCGGAACTCCACGGTGAAGTTGTTCATGGCGAGCCCCGGGTTGTTCTTGACCTCGGTGCTCTGGCCCGGGTGCCACTCGATGGCCGCGTCCAGGTCGTCGAAGAGCCCGTCACGCGCCATGTAGACCTTGCCGATGAGCGTCTCTTCGGCCGGGGCCCCATAGAGGCGTACGGTGCCGGCGATCTCCTCCTCGGCGAGCGTCCGCTTGAGCGCGATGGCCGCCGCGACCGAGGCGGCTCCGAACAGATTGTGCCCGCAGCCGTGCCCGTGGATATGGCCGTCCGCGCGGGGCTCCTTGCGCGGCACGGCGGCGTTGCCGATCGAGGGGAGTGCGTCGTATTCGGCCAGCACGCCGATGATCGGTGAGCCGGCGCCCCACTCCGCGACGAACGCGGTCGGCATATCCGCCACGCCCCGGGTCACCCGGAACCCTTCCCGCTCCAGGATGTCGGCCAGGTAGGCCGAGGAGCGTACTTCGGTGAGCGCGATCTCCGCATACTGCCATAGCTCCATCGACATCTCGCCGATCTCGCCTTCGAGCTCGGTTGTGTGACGGAGCGCCGCGGCCTTGACCCGGGCGGCGTCCTGGGCGGAGGTGGTCAACGGTGTGAGGAGGCACACCAGGGCGAAGGACGCCGTGATGGCCAAGGATCGGCGATTCATGGGATGCTCCATTGTGGACCAGGGGTACATGCACTGCTATCAGGTACGCCGGACGTACCGGCGCTCGTTTATTCGGGAACGGTCATCACGCCACGGCTGACGAAGACGGCGGAGCCCCCGACGCGGACGGCGGAGGTGGCGCCCCCGGAACGGTCGGCCTCGACCTGGAGGATCGAGGGTCGTCCGATCTCGAGTCCCTGCTCGATCGTCCAGTGGAGCGTGCCCGCGTCGCAGCCGTCCACCTTGGACAGGTATCCTCCGAGCGCCGCGGCCGCGGACCCCGTGGCCGGATCCTCGGCGACGCCCGCCGCCGGAGCGAACATACGCACGTGCATGTCCACGCCGGCGCGCTCGGTTTCGGGGCAGATCAGGTACACGTGATCGGCCCAGAGCGGCTCGACCAGCCGCTGCCAGAGGGACATATCGAGCACGGCGCGCCGCATCGCCCTCAGGGAAGCCAGCGGGATCACGTAGAAGGGAAGCCCGCACGATACCATCTCCGGGCGGAGCTCGGGGTGGAGGTCGGAGAGATCCAGCCGGACCATGCGCGCCAGGTCCTCGTCGGGAACCGAGGACGGACGATGCTCGGGAAGGACCGCGGTCGTGAAGCGCGCGAAGATCGGATCCCCGTCCTGGAAGCGGACGTCCACCGGCAGCGGCCCCACGTTCTCTTCCAGTACCAGCGTGCGCGTGCCCGAGTCGGGGGCGTCGTCGAGGAGCGACGCCAGGTAGACGGCGGTGCCGACCGTGGGATGGCCGGCGAATGGGACCTCGATGCCCGGCGTGAAGATCCTCACCCGGGCGGTGCCCCCGGAATCCGGAGGACCGAGGAAGACCGACTCCGAGAGGTTCATCTCGCGAGGGATTGTCCGCATGAGGGAGGAGGGTAGGTGGGCGGCGTCGGGGAAAACCCCGAGGGGATTGCCGCCGAAGGTCACGTCCGTGAAGACGTCGAGGGTGAGGAAGGGAAGGTCCATCGTCAGGCGACGCCCGTGGGGGCGTCCTCCTTCACATAGAGGGGGAGATGCCGCAGTCGGGTGGAGCCGCGAACGATGCCGATGCACTGGGCGCGCGACATGAAGTCCTCGGGATGGGAGAGGGTCCTCCGAGCACCTCAACCTGCGCGGCCGCGCGGTCCCTCGGCAAGCGGAGGCCGAGGGCGGTGCGCGCCTCTACTGGAACCGGAACACCAGCGGGAAGACCAGCACGACGATCCACGCCCACACGGCATACACCGGCAGATACGCCGTCTGCCAGCGTCCCAGGGCCGCGAAGCCCACGCGCCTCGCGAGGAACCGCGCGTAGAGCACGGCGGACCAGCCCAGGTTCACCACCAGGATGAGGTTCTCGCCCAGCGCGGCCACCCGGTTGGGGCTGAAGCCGAATGCGGAGATGCGCGCCAGGATGGCCCAGAGAGCCATGGCGTCCACCAGGAGAGCGCAGATTGCCAGCACGAGCTGCAGAGCATCGAAGAAGCCGGGTTCGGCCTGGGGGTCCCTGGCCGAGATGGCATACAGGAGCAGGCCCACCACGAGGACGAGGAGTAGATCGAACCCGATGAGGACATCCCGCTCCACGTCGATTCCGCTCCCCGTGAAGACCATGGTGATCAGGAACGCCAGGAGCAGGAGGGTGAAGAGGGGCGTGAACAGAAAGGTGAGCACCGGCGCCATGTTCTCGATGACGCTCTGCTTGGCTTCCACCAGCCAACCGGCGATGATCACCGCGCCCATGACGCCGCAAGGGAGAATCCAGGTGTTCAAGAGCGACTCGGCGTCCAGGCCGATGGCGCCGAAGACGAACACGGTGAACGCCATCAGGACGCCGCCGCCCAGGGCGATGAGCGCGAGGTAGATGAACCACTCCCCGGAGAAGCGCACGTAGTTCATGCGTTGGTCATGGCTCCGCCATGCGCCTCCCGCGTAGCCGATGCCCACGGCGAGCCAGAGCGCCATGGGTAGGTGGAGCGCCGCCAACACCTCCGTGTGTCCGCCGGGCACGAAGGGAATCAAGTTCACGGCGACGGCGCCCAGCACGAAGGGCACGGCCAGCCCGATCAGGCCCCGGGAATCCATTCCCCGCTTCCAGGCGAAGAACCCGGCGAGGAAGGGGAGGACGAAGAGGCTGACGTTCCGGAGGTAGAAGGACTCGGCGGCCGGTCCGCCGTCTTCGAGGTGCAGCCCGAAGAGCTCGGGGATCTTGATGGCCAGCGCCGCCGCGACGGCCAGCGCCAGAGCCACCAAGGCTTCTCGGCTCCAGCCCGTTCCGCCTCCCTCGGCATCCGCCACCACCAGGCGCTTCCACAGACGTTCCGAGTGTTCCCGGGCGAACTCCCGGGACAGGGTGTCGAGTTCGCCGAGACGCTTCACGCCGATGAGAAAAGCCTCTTCCTCGTCGAGTCCCGCATTCCGAAGCTCGGCCACACGGCTCCGGAGGTGGTCCTCGAGCTCGTCGACATCCACGGCACCGATGGCCTGCCGGCGCCGGACGTACGACCGCCATTCACTGATCCGTTCCTCGAGCACCTGTACGCCTCCCGTGAGCGCCATCAGATCCCCTCCAGCCCGAGTTGGAACCACTGGAACGGGGTCGCCTTCAGTGTCTCGTTCACGACCCGCCACTGCCGCTGCTGGTTCGCGAGCTCCTCGAAGCCTCGCGCGGTGAGCCGGTAGTACTTCCGCCGCCGGCCCGACTCGGACCGTCCCCAGCCGGCCTTCACCAGGCCGTTGTGCTCCAGGCGATGGAGAACCGGGTAGAGCATGCCGTCCGTCCACCGCAACTCCCCGCCGGACAGCTCGCCCACGCGCTTGATGATGGCGTAGCCGTAGCTCTCACCTTCGCTGAGGATGGCCAGCACCAGCGGCGTGGCGGACGCGGCGACGAGGTCCTTGCCTATGTCCATACCGCGCGGCAGGACGGGGTCCGGGAGGGGTCGCGGCGATACATAGAGGTAGTATACATGGCGCTGCCATGTATGCGCAACCCGTCCGTCCGGTCACGGGACGCCGCCCACTCCGTACGGAGGGGGAGAAAGGAGGAGGTCACATGAACGACAGAAGGATCGAGGAAGTCCTGCGGCATCTGCACCCCCCTCGGGGAATGAAGCCGTGGCACGGCGGGCCGACGGCACTCGGGGCCTTGCGCGGCGTCTCTGCGGAGGTGGCCTCCTGGAAGCCCTATCCCGATCGCCACAGTATCTGGGCTCTCGCCCTGCATGTGGCGTACTGGAACTACGCCGTGGAGCGAAGACTCACCGGCGCGCCGCCCGGTGGCTTCCCTCGCCAGCCGTCCAATTGGCCGCAAGCGCGCGACGCGGATCCGAAGGCCGCGTGGGACGAAGACCGCTCGCTGGTGCGTGCCTACCACATGAGGCTCGTGGAGACCTTGAGAGGGTTCGACGTCTCTCGGCTCGACGAGCCGGCCGGAGATGGGAGCCACACCACCTACGCGGACCTCATCACCGGCATCCTCCTGCACGACACGTACCACGCGGGCCAGATCCAGATGCTCAAGCGTCTGGCCAGGAGCGAGGGGCTTTGATGCGCGGGCGGCCGTTCAGTCGAGCCGGATGGGGACCGGCCGCACGTTCCAGATCTTCTCGCAGTACTCCCGGATCGAGCGATCCGACGAGAACCCGCCCATGCGCGCGACGTTCAGGATGGACATCCTCGTCCACTGCTCCCGGTCCGTGTAAGCGGCGCTGACCCGTTCCTGGCACTCGACGTACGAGCGGTAGTCGGCCATCAGCAGGAACGGGTCGTGATAGCGGAGCGCGTCCACCAAGGGCCGGAACAGGCCGGGATCGGAAGGAGAGAACGCCCCGGAGGCGATGAGATCCATGACGGAGCGGAGCTCGGCGTCGGATTCCACGTACTCCGACGGTCGATACCCTCGTTCCCACAGCGACTGCACGCCGTCCGCCGTGAGCCCGAACAGGAAGAAGTTCTCGGCTCCCACCGCCTCGCGGATCTCGACGTTGGCACCGTCCAGCGTACCGATGGTCAGGGCTCCGTTCATCGAGAACTTCATGTTCCCGGTTCCGGATGCCTCCTTGCCGGCGGTCGAGATCTGCTCGGAGAGGTCGGCGGCCGGGTAGATCGCGTGGGCCCGCTTCACGTTGAAGTCCGGCAGGAACACGACCCTCAGCCGGCCGGCGACGTCGGGGTCGCCGTTTACGACGTCCGCCACCGAGTTGACCAGCTTGATGACGAGCTTGGCCATGTAGTAGCCGGGTGCCGCCTTGCCCGCGAAGACGACCGTGCGGGGAACCGCGAAGGCCGCCGGATCCTGCTTGATCCTGTTGTACAACGTGATGACGTGCAGGACGTTCAGGTGCTGGCGCTTATACTCGTGGATCCGCTTCACCTGCACGTCGAACAGCGAGTCGGGATCGACGATCACGCCGGTCTGGTCACGGATGATGGCCGTCAGCCTCAGCTTGTTCTCGCGCTTGATCGCCCTCCACTCGTCCCGGAAGGTTCCGTCGTCCGCGAACGACTCGAGCCTCACGAGCTCGTCCTCCATATCGCTGACCCACCGGTCTCCGATGCTTCGTGTGATCAGGTTGGCGAGCCTCGGATTGCTGTAGACGACCCAACGGCGAGGGGTGACGCCGTTCGTGACGTTCAGGAACTTCTCCGGATACATGTCGTGGAAGTCCCGCAGCACATCCCGCTTCAGCAGCTCGGTGTGGAGCCCGGCCACGCCGTTGATGGCGTGGCTCCCTATGCTCGCCAGGTGCGCCATCCGGACATACCGCTCCCCGGACTCGTCGATGATGGACATGCGCTGTACACGGGCGCCGTCACCGGGGAAGCGGGCGCGGACACCCTCCAGGAACCGCCGGTTGATCTCGTAGATGATCTCCAGATGGCGGGGAAGCAGGTCACCGAACAGGGGGACGGGCCACTTCTCCAGCGCCTCGGGCAGGAGCGTGTGGTTGGTATACCCGAAGGTCTTCTGCGTCACATCCCACGCGACATCCCATTCCATCCCGTGGTCGTCCATCAGAAGCCGCATCATCTCCGCGACGGCGATGGACGGGTGGGTGTCGTTCAACTGGACGGCGTAGACCTGGTGGAAGTCCTCGAGGCTGTTTCCGCGTCGCAGGTGCACCCGGATCATGTCCTGCAGCGAGCACGAGACGAAGAAGTACTGCTGCTCCAGGCGCAGTCGCTTGCCGGCGAGCCCTTCGTCGTTGGGATAGAGGACCTTGGAGATGTTCTCCGAGGATACCTTGTCCTCCACCGCGCCGTAGTAGTCCCCGACGTTGAACGCCTGGAAGTCGAAGGACTCCGCCGCCTCCGCTTTCCACAGGCGCAGCAGGTTGACGGTATTGACCTTGTAGCCGGGGACCGCGAGGTCCGACGCGATGCCGCGAACGGCCCGATGTGGAACCCAGCGCACCCGGAATCGACCGGCTTCGTCGAACGAGTGCTCGGTGTGGCCGCCGAAGCCGACCGAGTACGAGATCTCCGGACGGGGAATCTCCCACGGACTTCCCAGCCGGAGCCACTTGTCGGTCTCCTCGACCTGCCAGCCGTCGCGGATCGATTGGTCGAAGATCCCGAATTCGTAGCGGATGCCGTATCCCGTGCCCAGCACCTCCAGGCTCGCCAACGAGTCCATGAAGCACGCCGCCAACCGCCCGAGGCCACCGTTCCCCAGCCCCGGCTCCTCCTCCTGCTCGAAGAGATCGTCCAGGTCCTGCCCGAGCTGGGCCACCGCATCGCGCACCGGCTCGAGGACCCCGAGGCTCACCAGGTGGCTCCCGAGCTGGGGACCGATGAGGAACTCGGCCGACAGGTAGGCGACCGACTTGGCCTTCGTGGTCATCACGGTCTCGATGGTGCGCATCCAGCGATGGAGGACCCGCTCGCGGATCGTGTACGCCACGGCCATGTACCAGTCGTTGCGCGTCGCGGTGAGCGGCACTCTCCCTTGCACGTAGAAGAGGTTGTCCTTGATCGCTTGAGCCAGGGCCGCCGGGGTGGTGTCGGTGCGAATATTGGTCACCGGCAGACGTGCCGCCCGGGGGGGGACCGAGCGAGGTGGTGTCTCTCTCATACCGTCCCTCCGTCGGGACCCGCCGGCCACACGGCCACGTGCGGATCAGGGAAGGTGTGGGTGCTTCGGGGGCCCGGGTCTGCGAGCCAATGTAGCAGGTTGGCGGGTCCCTCGCCTTGCTGTCCGCAGAGGGGCGTCGGCGAGTTGCGAACGCTGGCTCCGTGCCACGGTCGTTGCGGCACCCCGGGTCGGGGAACATCATGCTGGCGGCGTCGAGCCCCGGGACCGTGGTCACGCCGGCGTGCGATCCGGGGTTGAAGTACCTGTCCACCGACCTCTACTCAACGGCGGGCCAGAGAAGCGGATGTCACTCCTGGAATGGGGCTGGGACGAAGCGTGGGCCGCACGCCTCGCGGATTCGAGCGAGGGGCACGGCGTGCCCGCGCGCGTCGTGGGCCAGGGGCGGGACCGTTGGCTGGTGCAGACCGAAGCGGGACCGGGCGTGGCCAGGTCCAGATCCGGCTCGGCGCCGACGCCCTATCCCGTCGTCGGCGACTGGATCCTCGTGGAGCCCGGACCGACGGCGACGGACCCGTGGTCCGTCCTCGGCGTGATTCCGCGCCGATCGTGCTTCACGCGGGGCGCGGCGGGAACGGGTGCCGCCGGGCACGTCCTGGCTGCCAACGTGGACGTGGTGTGGATCGTGCATGGCCTGGACCGTCCGCTCAACGCGAGGCGACTCGAGCGATACCTGGCGCTCGCGTGGGAGAGCGGGGCGACACCGGAGGTCGTGCTGGCGAAGGCGGACCTCGCCGAGGACCTGGGTGCCGCCCTGGCGGAAGTTCGAGATGTGGCCGTAGGGGTACCCGTCCGGACCGTGAGCATCGCGGATCCCGGCTCGCTCGCGGAGCTCGGCGGGAGCCTGCGGCCAGGACGCACGGTGGCGCTGCTCGGGCCCTCGGGAGCGGGGAAGTCCACGCTCGTGAACGTGCTGGGTCGCGAAGAGCGGGCGGTGACGGCGCCGGTCAGGGAGAAGGACCGGAAGGGTCGCCATACGACCACGCGGCGCGAGCTGTTCCGGATCCCCTGCGGCGCCCTGCTCCTGGATACGCCGGGCATCCGCGAGCTGCGGGTGTGGGATCTGGCCGAGGGCCTCGCGCAGACGTTCCCCGAGGTGGAGGAGCTCGCCGAGGGTTGTCGGTTCCGCGACTGCCGCCACGAGTCGGAGCCCGGGTGCGCCGTCCTCGAGGCGGCGCGCACGGGCCGGCTGGATCCCGGACGACTCGAGAGCTACCGGAAGCTCCGCGCCGAGGCGGCCTGGCGGGCGAGGAAGGAGGACCCCCTCGCTCGACGGGCCGCGTTGTCCGAGCACAAGTCGGCCCTCAAGACGGTCAAGCACCATCACAAGTTCAAACGTCCGGAATGACGCCCAGAAGTTGCATGCCTTTGCTTGCCGAGCTTCCCGACGCCTGGAACGAGGTGAGTCGACACTGACGATGCACGCGAGGCGCTTGCGATCAGGAATGGGTATGGGCCCGGTTGCGGCAGGCGGCGGCGGCGGGATTCTCGTCGCGCGGGCCGTCGCGCTCCTGACGTCGATCGCCGCCGCCGCGTGCGCGGAGTCGGAGAGCGCGCCCTTCACGGTGACGGACAGTGCGGGCGTGAGGATCACGATCAACCGCGACGATTCCGTGCCCTTCGCGCGTGTCTCGCCGGAACCGATTCTGTCGCTGGGTGGCCCGGAGAAGGCGGGCCCCACGCTGTTCTCCCGCATCCAGGACATCCACGTGGACCCGCAGGGCCGGTTGTGGG
>CAYPMO010000044.1:0-28449 GCA_964412015.1 uncultured Gemmatimonadaceae bacterium
ACGCCCAGATGCGCCGCTCCGCGTCGGGGTTCTTCGTCGTGTGCGTGCGGAGCACGGGCGAGAGGGCGCCGAACTGGATCCAGCGCGTATACAGCTCTGGGGTCACGGGGCCGGGCAGATGACCCCCGATGTCGTGGCTCCAGAACCCGTACAGCACGTTCGCGGCGGTGGACGTGAACTCGGGCTCGAACGAGAGGATCTCCCACGTGGACGCCGCGTCGCCGGAGAAGCCCACCTGGTATCGGTGGCTTCCGAGCCCCCCGAAGCGGTGGAAGATGATCGGGCGCGCCCCGCCCTGCCGCTCCATGTCGGTGAAGAACACGTGGTTCAGCCACATCGTGGGCGTGAGCCCGGGGATCCGCGTGTCGGCCCATTGCTGCCAGTCGAGCCACCAGAAGTCCACGCCCTGACGCTCGAGCGGACGGATCACGTGCTCGAAGTACGCGTCGTGGAAGCGGCGCTCCTCGATGCGGAACGGGATCCACTCCCGCGTGGCCGGGTCCACGCCCAGGGCCCGCGCGATGCGAGGGTAGACCTCCTCCCAGGGCTGGATGCCCGAGGCCGGGTGCAGGTTCAGCGGGGCCTTGAGCCCGCGCCGGTGCACCCAGGCGAGGAACCCCACCGGATCGGGGAAGAAGACCGGGTTCCACGTGTAGCCGGTCCAACCTTTCGGTTGGCCCGCGGCGTCGCGCTCCTGCCCTTCCCAGCGGAGCTCGAACGTGTTGTGCCAGTCCATGTCCACGACGAGCACATCGAGCGGGACGCCGTAGCGGTCGAAGTCCTCGACCAGCCCGCGCAGCTCGGTGTCCGTATAGGCCCAGTAGCGCGACCACCACACGCCGAACGCGAACCGCGGCGGAAGCGGCATCGGACCCGAGACCTTCGCGAAATCGCTCACCGCGTCCCGGTACGCGTGGCCGTGGCCGAGGAAGTACCAGTCCTGGCGCTCACCGCCCGGGCGGGGCTCCACCCACGCCGGATCCCCGGCGAGGAGCGGGCTCCCGGAGTCGTCCACGAGCGCCCAGCCGTCGCGCGACACGAGCCCTTCGCCGAGTGGGACGCGGCCGCGCACGCCGTCGAGCGTGCGGATGGTGGCACCCAGGTTGCCCGTCGCGGGCATGCCCGGCCGCCACGTCGCGTCCACGCCGCCCGTCGTCACGCGGACCTCCAGGTTGTCGGCCGAGAAGCGGCCGCTCCCCTCCCGGTAGCGGAGCGTGAGCGCGCCGGTCGCGATCGTGGTCCAACCTCCCTCTCGCGTCACCTCGAACGAAGGCACCGGCAGCCGGCGGTTCACCGCGACGAGCGTCGCGCGGTCCTCGAAGCGCCCGTCCTCCGACCACTCCATGCGAGCCAGGCGGTCGGTGAGCAGCGTGAAGCGCGCGTCACCGGCGAGGACGACGGCCTCGGGCGCGGCGGCGGGATCGTGGAGGATCTGGGCGGGGAGGGGCGCCGCGAGGAACAGGATCAGGAAGGGGAGGAGTCCCGGAGACGAGCGGCGTGGCATGGGGCTACCGGTGAGGGTGCGTCGGGTCGGCCCAATCAACAGACAGGAGAGCCCCCGCATGCCGCAAGGCGGGAGGCCGTCGCTGGAGTCGGGGTTGCGCTGAACCGGCGCCCTACCCCTCTCCCTTCCTCTTCAGTCCGTCCGGAGCGCCCGGGCCGGATCCATGCGCGCGGCACGCACGGCGGGTACGACCGCGGCGGCGCACGCGACGGCGACGAGCGCGCCCGCCACCGCGGCGAAGGTCACCGGGTCCAACGGGCTCACGTCGTGCAGGAACCCGCGCTCTGGGGCGCAACACCTACGTTCGCCCAAGGTACCTTTCGGCATACACCTATCGTCACTATGATGGTGTATGGTAACCCTGACACCCGAGGCTGATGGAGATGGCACGAACGAACATCGTCCTGGATGACGAGCTCGTCGAGAAGGCCATGAGAATGACTGGAGCGCGCACGAAGCGCGAGGTGGTAGATCTCGCTCTTCGCCGGCTCGTCGACAAAGGCACGCTGTACCGACGACTGCGCGCGTTGCGCGGCCAGCTGAGCTGGGAGGGTGGAATCGGCGCCGGCCGTCGGGCGCGCGAACGTTCAGGGTGATGCTGATCGTCGATAGCAACACGTGGGGGGACTTCTTCAACGGAGTCGACAGCTCCCACGCGAAACGCCTGGACGAAGCGCTGGCGGTGGAAGAGGATCTGGCTCTGATCCCCATCATCGTGACGGAGGTCCTTCAGGGCTTCCGGACCGATCGCGGCTTCAACCGGGCACGTAAGATCCTCGTGGCGCTTCCGACGATCCATCCCGATGTTGGGCGTCACGTCCGAGCGGCGCAGCTCTTCAGATCGTTGCGGGCGAAGGGCGTCACGGTTCGCGGCGCCGTGGACTGTATCATCGCGCAGACGTGTCTGGACCTGGATATCGAGCTGTTGAGTCCGGATCGCGACTTCGAGCACGTCGCCCGTCACACCGCCTTGAGGCTGTGGCGACCCTGAGAGTAGGACGCTGCGTCCCCTCACTCGTCAGCCGCCCGGGCGCAGCCTCACGGCCGCGAGCTGTCGACCCACCCCTTCCGGGAAGGCGACGTGGAGGACGAGCGCGTCGGCGCGGCGTGTTTCAGCTGCAACGTCCGAAACGTCGACTCCGAGCACCCGCGTCGCGGGCCTCGCGAGCTCCACGCTCGCGCCGCTGACACCGGCCAGCACCGCCGCGCCGAAGAGCCGCACATCGTAGGAACGCCCCGCCTCGCCCTCGAGCTCGAGGAGCCAGCCCCCGTCGGCCGCGGCGGTGAAATCCACCACGCGAACGCCGGAGCTCGACTGCCCGGGGACGAGGTCCACGAGCGGCGCGGCAACCTGGAGGCCGCCGCTCCAGGTGACTTCGGCCCACGACGTCGTCCCCTCGGTCACGCGGAGCGTCCGGGTCACGGTGACGTCGTGGGGCCCTGTCGTCGGTTCCCCACCTCCACCCCCCGACGCCGTCGCGCGCACATTCGTGGCCCCTAGCGGCACCGGCAGCACGACGTCCAGCTCCACCGCCGGGCCTTCGGACGTGACGTCCACGCGCATCCGCCCCGGCTCCTGCGCCATCTCGACGTCGAGTACCGTCGCCCCCACGCGGAGACGCGACACGCGCACACGGTCCCAGTCCGGCGGGAGCTGCGGGGCCAGCGTCGCGCGCGAGCGCGGAGCATCGGGCTCCCAGCCGAGCGCCCCGTTGAAGAACGGCATGGGGAGCATCGACGTCGCGAAGAACTGGTGCGGGACGGTCTCGTCCATGGGGCGGTAGTACGATCCCGAGAAGTTCTCGGGGAAGCGCCCCCGCCCCCAGTCGAAGGCGTGATGCTTGACCGCATCCACCAGGTTGTACGCGGCCCACGGACGCCGATACCGGTACTGCGCCCACGCGACGTAGCCGGTCATGAACGGCCAGACCGCACCATTGTTGTAGTGGAGCGGCTCGTAGAGCGGACTTCCCACGGAGAGCAGGCGCGCCCCCCAGTCCGATGAGATCGAATCGGTGGCGAGCTTGCGCAGGGTGCGCTCCGCGCGCGCGGGGTCGAGCAGCCCGTACGAGAGCGCCGTTCCGGGCCACGCGGACAGGTTCACGTTCGTGCCGCCGCCCCGGAGGATCCCGAACGCGTGCTGGTCCTCGGCGGGCCGCCAGTAGCGGTCGTTGAGCGTGCGGAGCGCCACGATCCGCAGGCTGTCCGCGCGCGCGGCGAGTGCCTCATCGCCCATGTGGCGCGCCAGCTCGGCGGTGGCCTCGAGCGAGCGGATCCACACACCCGCGAGGTAGATGTCCTCGTGGAGCGCGTCGCCCATTCCGCCGACCTCGATGGCGCCGTACCCGCCCACGGTGTTCTCGATGATGCCGTCCCCGTCCGTCTCGGCCGTGAGACACCACGCCCACGCCTTCTCGTACGCGGGCCAGAGTGCGGCGAGCGTCGTCTCGTCCCCCGACGCCTTCCAGTACGACCAGAGCGCCACCATCCAGTGCGGCGTCGTGTCGGCGTGGTAGTACGGGTACGGGAAGTCCG
This sequence comes from uncultured Gemmatimonadaceae bacterium, assembly GCA_964412015.1. Classification (GTDB taxonomy): domain Bacteria; phylum Gemmatimonadota; class Gemmatimonadetes; order Longimicrobiales; family Gaopeijiaceae; genus SZUA-318. The sequence continues at coordinate 4,040 of CAYPMO010000044.1, forward strand.
TGAACCACGGGATACGCTTCGCGGCCTGGCTCACCTCGTGCGGGATCTTCCCGTCCGCGCGCTGATACGTGGCGAGGAACCCGAGCGCCTCGGCCACGCGGTCCCACTGCCCCATGGCGTCCATCGCCGCCGACGTGATCGCCGCGTCGCCCCCGAAATACCAGCCGAATCCCGGGCGCGTGCTGTTCGCGCTCGGTCCCCAGCCGGCGACGAAGCCACACCCCAGGTCGGGGTTGCAGACCCGCTGCTCCTCGAGGTTCACCTTCGCCCACTCCAGGGCGAGGTCGAGCGAGTCGTCGGGCGTGTCCACCGACGTCGAGGCCGCCAGCACCGAGTCGGCCCAGGCGCGGCTCTCCTCGTAGAGCGATCGCGCGCTCGCGAGGATGCGCGCGTAGGCCGCGAAGACGGAGTCGCGGGGCATGGTCCCCGCCGCGACCACGACCGGCACGAACTCGTGCGCCGCGCGCGCCGAGTCCACCTGGATCACGAGCGTGGGCGGCCAGTCGGCCTGGAAGTGCGTGGGAAGCACCTCGCCTGACGCGGGCCACGACGTGCCGATGACCGCGTTCCGCTGCTGCAGGCTCTCGCTGAGCACGAATCCGTGGCGCTCGGCGTCGAAGTACGTGTACTGTCCGCCGAACGCGCCCGGCCACATGTACTGGAGCTCCGGGCGGAACGAGACCTGGACCTCGAGCGGGACGAACGACTCCACGTCGAGGAGCATGAGGAGCCCCGGCTCGTCCCGCGGCGCCACGATGTGCTGCCTCACCGTGAACGCCATGTGCGAGTATGTGATCGTCGTCCCTTCCGGGCGGACCGCCACGCGGCTCGCCACGTCGGATCCGCGCACGGGCGCGCGGTACTGGGGGATCTTGAACGAGAGCTGGAGCTCCCGCGCGATCTTGAGCGGGTGCACCCAGAGCTCCCCCACGCCGGTCTCCGTGCCGAGCCACGCGCTGCGGGGTCCGGTGACGCCGAGGTACTCGCGGGAGCGGACGTCGGCGACGAGACCGATGGGAGAGGCGTGTACCGGGAAGCGCGGCACCGACGTCAGCGGAGCCGCCTGGGAAGCGGGCGCCTGCGCGGACGCCGGCCCGGGGGCCGGGAGGACGCAGGCCAGGAGGGCGACCAGGCCGAGGATGGCCACCCTCGGGAAGGGGATCCCCCGGCCCGGAAACCTGGGCAACGAGGACCGGCAGGTCTCGGACCGCACGGTGGACGGCATCGGCCGACTCCGATGAGAGGGTGTTGCCCGCAATGGACGGCTCCGCCCCCCTGGGCCGCAAGCGGCGCATCCGTTTTCCGCGCGCGACCGCGCCGCGTACATTCCCGCCTGACCGCCAGGGCGCCTTCAGGGCGCTCTATCTCCCGGTCCAGGAGGGTCCGATCATGACGTGGCTCCGCGCTCCGCTCCTCGTCGCGCTCCTCGCGACCACCCCCGCAGCCCAGGACACCCTGCCGCCGGCCGCCGCCCGGTCGGGCCCCACCGACCCCGCCGAGCTCGAAGCCTTCCTGGACGGCGTGATGAAGATCCAGCTCGACGAGCACAATACGGTCGGTGCCGTCGTCACGGTCGTAAAGGACGGCCAGGTGTTCTTCGCGAAGGGGTATGGCTACGCCGACTGGGCGGCCCGGACGTCGGTCGAGCCGGATCGGACGCTCTTCCGCATCGGGTCGATCAGCAAGCTCTTCGTGTGGACCTCGGTGATGCAGCTCGTCGAGCAGGGCGTCCTGGATCTAGACACCGACATCAACGAGTACCTCGACGGTGTCGAGATCCCGGCCACCTTCGACGAGCCGGTGACGCTCCGGGACGTCCTCACGCACTCGGCGGGCTTCGAGGACTGGATCGTCGGGCTGTTCGGGAGCGACTCGACCGACATCCGGCCGCTCGCCGAGATCCTGGCCGAGCAGACTCCGGCCCGCGTCCGCCCTCCCGGCGAGGTCTCGTCCTACTCGAACCACGCCACCGGGATGGCGGCGCTGATCGTGGAGCAGGCCGCCGGCATGCCCTGGGACCGGTACGTCCAGGAGCGGATCCTGGACCCCCTGCGCATGGAGCACTTCTCGTTCGCGCAGCCGCTTCCCGAGGCCCTGGCCGCCGACATGTCCAGGGGATACAGCGGCCGGCGCCCGAACTACGACGAGGAGAAGTTCGAGTACGTGCCACTCTACCCGGTGGGCGCGGCGGCCGCATCGGGTGCCGCCATGGCGCGCTTCATGATCGCGCATCTCCGGCTCGGCGCCCTGGACGATGCGCGCATCCTCGAGGAGGAGACGGCCCGGACCATGCAGTCCGACCTCTTCCGCATGGCGCCGGGCGTGAACGCCGCGGCCTACGGGTTCTACGAGATGAGCGACAACGGAGAGCGCATCATCGGCCACGGCGGCGACACGTTCTGGTTCCACAGCGAGCTCGCCCTCTTCCCCGAGCGCGATCTGGGCGTCTTCGTGTCCTACAACTCCGAGGAGGGTGGCGCCGCGACCGGCCAGTTCGTCGACGCGTTCGTGGACCGCTATTTCCCCGAAGAGGAAGTGCTGCCGAAGCTCCCCGACTCGACGGACTCCGCCGACTCCGCCGACGAGCGGTACGAGCGTTTCACCGGCCGCTTCCGGGCCAACCGGTTCTCCCACACCACGCTCGGGAAGCTCGGGGCCCTGGGAGGCGTGTCGGTGGAAGACACGGACGAAGGCACCCTGGAGGTCCTGAGCTCGGAATGGGTGGAGGTCGCACCGCTCACGTTCGACGAGCGATACGGGGACCGGAGGCTCGTCTTCCGGGAGGGAGAGGACGGCGAGATCACCCACTTCTTCCTGGCCGACGTGCCCATCGTCGCCTACGAGCGCGTCCCCGGGCGGGAGGACCCGATGCTCCACCTCGCGATCATCCTGTTCGCGGGAGCCATGATCGTGGGCACGGTCGTCGCGTGGCCCCTGGGCTGGCTCGCCCGGCGGTGGTACGGCGTGAAGAGCGGGGACCTCGTGCGGATCCCCGCGAGGGCCCGCCTGGCGCTACGGCTCACTGCGGGGGTGTTCCTCGTCTTCCTGCTCGGGATGCTCATCGTCATGGGAAGCGACGCGGAAGCCATCGCGGTGGCGGTCCCCACCTCCCTGAAGGTCCTGTTGGCCCTTCCCGTGCTGGGGATCGCGCTCACCCTGTGGTGCCTCTACTGCGCCGTGGTGATCCAGCAGCAGCGGTTCGGGCGGAAGCTCACGCGCTTCGCCTACTCGGCGACGGTCCTGGCGTTCGTGCTCTTCCTCTGGCAGCTCGGCGTGTGGAACCTGCTGGGGTGGAGGTTCTGAGAGGCATCGCCGGTCGGGTCACCCCCATCCTTCGGCGACCTGTAGGTCCTGGTCTCCCGGCGGGAAGATCCTGAGCTCCGTCATTCCCGGGCGCATCGTTCCCTCGTGGGTGAACACGACGCGCATGCGCGGCGTCTCCACGGGATCGAGCACGACCGTGTTCAGGGCCCACACGGTCGGCGCCGCGGGCGCGCGCTCTATCTCCGCAGCCGTCACCCACGCCGAGCCGTCCCACGTCTCGATCCTGTAGGAGGCCGGGGCGCCCACGCCGCGGCCGTCCCCGCAGAGGTACAGCTCCACCTTCCCGACGAGGCGCGGCTTCCCGAAGTCCACCTCGAGCCAGTCCTCCGGGTTCGGAGATCCGGACGCAGTCCAGCGGTTCCGCGAATAGCGCGTGAACGTGAGGCGCCCGTCCACGGCCTGCTCGACGCGATCGTCCTCGTAGGTATAGGAGGCCCTCACGCGCGGGTACGCCCGATCCCCCGGGTTCCACGCGAGGTTCGCCACACGGTTCGCGGATCCGGCGGCCTCCGGCGCCTCCACGAAGTCCGCGGCCGGCCCGAGCGGCGGTTCCTCCGGGCTCCACGCCTCGATCTCGGTGAGGCCGGATGTCGCGCCAGGCTGATGGTGGAGCACGACGCGGATCCGCTCCGCGGTGATCTCCGGGAACGCGACCCGGTTCGCGCGCCGGCCCGTCGGTGCCTCGGGCCTGCGCCGCTGAGCCGGCACGGGCCTCCAGGCGCTCCCGTCCCAGTGCTCGATGTCGTAGGAGACCGGCGGCCGGACGGTCGGGCCGGTCGAGCCCGGCAGGTCGGGGAAGCCCGACGTCTCGACCTCGCCCATGGCTTCGACCCGCGGGCCGGTCGCGTCGTCCAGAAAGTAGAGGTCCACCTCCTGGATGCGTCTCTGGGCGCCGAAGTCCACCTCGAACCAGTCCGCCTCCCTGCCCGACGGTGCGGCGACCCACCGGTTCGGTGGCGAAGGATGGTACCAGCGGTTTCCGTCCACGGCGTAGAACGGCGGAGCCAGAGGGTGGCTGGACGAGGCCGTGGTGAACGGGAAGTGGCCGGGTCCGTTGTTCACGGCCACGTCGTGGAGGTGGGACGAGGCAGGCGCCGGTTCGGCCGACGGAACCCTGACGGAGAGCGTGCCGAGTGCCTCGTTCCGGCCGCGGATCTCCCCGTCCACCCACACCGAGAGCCCGGCGCCGCGCCCGTAGCGGGAGCCGTCGCGATCCCACACGACGGCGAGCTCGTGTCCGTGGTACCGCACGCCGTCCAGCGCGAAGAAGTCCCACGAGTCCGGAGCGAGCGGCGCCACCTCGACCGCGTCGCCCGCCTGCGGCCGCAACCCCACGAGCCCCGTGATGACCAGGTCCACGAACCCCGAGTGGAAGTAGTGCTCGCTGTGGTAGAACGTGTTGTGGCCGCCCCACGAGCCGGTGAACGGGTCGGCGGCCTCGGCGATGTAGGGCCGCCCGTCCTTCCGTTGGCTGAGCGCGTAGGTACGGAGAAGCGACAGGTAGTCGTCCCGGGTCACCACGTCCTGTTCGTAGCCGTGCAGCACGTTGGCCATCGCGACGAGCGTCTGCGTGGTCGCGTACGGCCACGCGTTCCCGCTCCAGACGCAGCACCGCGGCGACACCTGGAACTGCGGGTCGCCGCGCTCCACCGTGGTCGGGCCGAACGGCGCGGCGAAGCGCGCCGTGTCGAGCAGCGCGGCCCACGCGGCCTCGTAGCCCGGATCCGGCAGCGAGAACTGCCAAGGCACGTAGCCGATCAGCTCGCGGCCGTGGGAGTTCCCCGCGTATGGGCCCGACTCGTACGTCAGCGTCCCCGCGCGGATCCCGCCCTTCTCGTCGAACGCGAACTGGTGGAAGAAGAACGCCCGCTCGGGGTCCCACAACTCCTCCTGGACCCGGGCCTTCAGCGCGTCGGCGCGCCTCGCGTATTCAGCGGCCTCGGCCTGGTCCCCGAGCACGGCCGCCGTCCTCGAGAGCGCCCGGAGATCCGCCCAGAGATAGCTGTTCAGCGTCGGGCGGTATCCCTCCCCTCCCCCGAACTCGTCGTCGGTGAGCCGCGAGTTGATGTTCGTCTCCATGCCGTCCCACGCGCCGACCCAGCGGTACATCCCCCTCCCCCCGTCCCACCGCTCGGCGGTCCAGCCGTCCACCTGCGCCTTCATGTGCGGATAGACCGCGCGCAGGAAGCCCGTGTCGCCCAGGACGGAGTGCGTGGCCCACATCGCGTCGCCGTACCAGTTGGAGTAGCTCCTCGGCCGCGCTCCCGGAGTCTCGAACCAATAGCGGGCGAAGTCCTCGACGATGCGGCGGTCACGGAGCCAGCGGATCTCGTAGGCCTGGTGTCCCAGCGGACACGAGATCGCCCCGTAGCTCCCGGACCAGAAGGGACGGTCGATGAACTCGGTGAACGTGTAGCCGGTCTCGGGAGAGCCGTAGGTGAGGTGCTTGGTGACCAGCTCCCAGCGGTAGTAGTACGTCGCGTCGATCTCGGCGTCCGGGCTCTCGAAGAACGGGATGTTGGCGAGGTACCAGTCCCAGTCCCGGTTGTCCCACCAGTCGAAGCGCTCGAGCTGGGCGTGCCGGTCGAGGATCGTCGCTCCAGGACTTCCACCATGGCCACAGGCACCGAGCGCGCAGGCGAGCGCGACGACGATCAGCGCGCCGGCCACGGACACGGCAGGCCGGCCCGCGGGCCCGGTTCGCTCCTCGCCTCCCCTCACGGCAGCACGCCGAACCTGAGCACTGTGCGACTGCGGTACTCCTCGCCCGGACGGAGGATCGTGGACGGGAATCCGGGCTGGTTCGGCGAGTCCGGGAAGTGCTGGGTCTCGAGGCAGAATCCGTAGCGGTGACGGTACACCGCGCCGCCTTTGCCCGTGAGCGTCCCGTCGAGGAAGTTGCCGGAATAGAACTGCAGCCCCGGCTCCGTCGTGCGTACTTCCATGACGCGCCCCGTGGTCGGTTCCTCCACGAGGGCGGCCAGGACCAGCTCGCCGGCGTCGGTCGCATCCCGGTTCAGCACGAAGTTGTGGTCGTAGCCGCCGCCCAGGCGGATCTGCTCGTGGTCCGCGTCGATCCGCTCGCCGATCGCGTGAGGCGTGCGGAAGTCGAACGGCGTCCCCTCGACGGTCGCCAGCTCCCCGGTGGGGATGAGGCCCGCGTCCACGGGCGTGTAGCGGTCGGCGTTCAGCGTGAGGAGGTGGCCCAGGACGTCGCGGCTCCCGTCGCCGGCCAGGTTGAAGTAGCTGTGCTGCGTGAGGTTGACGGGCGTGGGCGCGTCCGTCGTCGCCAGGTAGTCGAAGACGAGCTCGTTCGCGTTCGTGAGCGTATAGGTCACCTGGACGGAGAGTGCGCCCGGATACCCCTCCTCGCCCGCCGGACTGACGCGGTGGAACGTGACGCCCGCCCCGCTCTCTACTTCCCGGGCGTGCGCGTCCCACATCACCTTGTCGAAGCCACGCTCGCCGCCGTGCAGGTGGTTGGCGCCATCGTTGGCGGCGAGCGCGTAGGTGGTGCCGTCGAGCTCGAAGCCTGCTCCGCCGATGCGGTTCCCGTAGCGGCCGATCACCGCACCGAAGTACGGCGTCTCGCCGAGATACCCGGCCAGCTCGTCGAAGCCGAGCACGACGTCGCCGGGCACCCCGTCCCGGTCGGGTACCTTCAGGGACACGATGATCGCCCCGTAGGTGATCGCCTTCACCTCGAGGCCGTCGGCGTTGGTCAGCGTGAAGAGCCTCACGCTGTCGCCGTCGGGCAAGACACCGAAGGGTTCCTGGGTCACGGTGACTCCGGGGGTGGGCACGACGCCGCGGCGCTCGGTGACCTCGTCCGCGTCCCGCGCGCATCCACCGGACACGAACGACGCGAGGACGACCACGACGGCGCTGGCGACTCTCATGGCTCACTCCGCATGGGATGGGCTTCCGGCTGAGAGCAGTCTGCGCTCCGGGGCAGACCGCCGCCAGGGCTCGGCCCAGACGGGACGCGGGGTGCAGCGTGACCCGTGCCGAAGACCGACAACGTCCGTGTTTGCCCGGGCGCGGCAAAGGCCGTACCGTCCCTCGTCGTTTTCGTGTCCGCCCGCGCAGCCCCGAAGGTGCACCATGAGCAAGACCGCGCCCAAGCCCGTCGCGCCACTCCGTTCGACCCTCGCTTCGATCCTGCCGGCCCTGGCCGTCTCGCTTCTCCTTTCGGCCCCGGCTTCGCCCGGGGGCGCTCAAGAGCTGGCGCTGCTCCCCGACTCGGCCGTCGTGACCCAGCACACCACGACCATCCGGGGCCAGCAGGTCCGCTACTCCGCGGAGGCCGGGACGCTCCCCATCCGGGAGAGCGGGAAGGAGATGGCCCGGATGTTCTACGTCTACTACGCCCGCACCGACGTCCCGGCCGGGACCGTCCGCCCCATGGTGTTCTCGTTCAACGGCGGGCCGGGCACGGCTTCGGTGTGGATGCACATGGGCTATACGGGTCCACGGCGGGTAAGCTACGACGACAACGGCTTCGCCTTGAGGCCCCCCGTGGGACTCGAGGACAACCCCGAGTCGATTTTGGACGTCGCCGACATCGTCTACATCGATCCGGTGGCCACCGGCTTCAGCCGCATGGCCGAGGGAGAGCCCGAGCACAAGTACCACGGCACGCTGGTCGATATCCAGTCGGTGGGCGAGTTCATCCGTCTCTTCATCGTGCGGAAGAATCGCTGGGCCTCGCCCAAGTTCGTCATCGGCGAGAGCTACGGGACCACCCGGGCCTCGGGCCTGGCCGGGCACCTGGCCGACGCGCACCAGATCTACCTGAACGGCGTGATCCTCGTCTCGATGACCGGACTGGACGGGGTGCCCGGAGCGGACGTCTCCTACGCCGCCGCCCTCCCGCAGCGGGCGGCGACGGCCTGGTACCACAAGCAGCTCCCCGCCGACCTGCAGTCACGGCCGTTGCGGGACGTCCTGGACGAGGTCGAGGCCTTCGCGCTCGGAGACTACCTGCACGCCCTCGTCCTGGGCGATCGCCTCTCCGACGCCGAGCGTGCGCGCACGGCCGAGCGCGTCGCCCGCTACCTGGGGCTCGAGGTGGACTTCGTCCTTGCGGCGAACCTGCGGATCGACAGCCAGCGCTTCTGGAAGGAGCTGCTCCGAGACCAGCGCCTCACGGTGGGGCGGTTGGACTCCCGCTACCTGGGGGTGGACAGGGACGCCGCGGGCGAGCGGCCCGAGTACGACCCGGCCATGGCCGACTGGGACGGGCCGTTCGCGAACGCGGTGAATCTCTACCTGCGCCAGGAGCTGAGGTACGACCCGGACCTGACCTACAACATCTGGGGGCCGGTGCGGCCCTGGACGCGGGACGAGGGCGCCAACGTGGGCGAGATGCTCCGCTCCGGGATGCAGGCGAACCCCTGGATGAAGGTCCTGATCCAGGGAGGCTACTTCGACGCCGCCACCGACTACTCGACCGCCCAATACACGATCTCGCACATCCAGCCGGGTGGGGAGTTCCGCGATCGCTTCCGGTTCGCCTGGTACGAGAGCGGCCACATGATGTACCTTCGGAAGCCCGACCTGGCCGGGGCGAACCAGGACCTGCGTGAGTTCATCACCTGGTGCCTGGAGGAGGACGCGGGCTATCCCCGGCAGGTGCGGCCGCGCTGAGAGCCGATCCGGCGAGGCGGACGCCGCCACACGGGGCGTAGGCGCTACGGGCCCAGCCGCTTCACCGTCAGGCTCGAGGACCTCGACGGCGAGCGGTACACGCGCTGCGTCGTCGCGCGGAAGTCGGCCTCCGTGGCCTGGAAGATGTCCATGAACTTCCCCGGGTTCCGGTCCACCATCGGGAACCAGGAACTCTGGATCTGGACCATGATGCGGTGACCCTCCCGGAACGTGTGGAACACGTCCTGGAGCCCGAACGCGACCGGCGTCGGCACGCCCGGCCGGAATGCCTCGGGGCGATCCAGCCCGTTCCTGAACTTGCCGCGGATCACGTCCCCGCGGACCAGCATCTCGTAACCGGAGAGCGGCACGGGGTCGCCCCCCTGCGCGCTGTCGGGGAAGACGTCCACGAGCTTGACGACCCAGTCGGCGTCGGTCCCCGACGTGGAGACCGTCAAGGCCACCTGGATCGGTCCCGCGATCGTGACGGCCTCGTCGAGGATCTCCGTCTCATAGGACAGAACGTCCGGGCGACGCGACGCGAACCGCTGGTCCTCGAGCATGAACGCCGGATTGTACCATCCCCCGATCTCGGCGGTGTAGGGCACGGGGTGCTCCGGGTCGTGCACGTACTCGTCGTATTCTCCGCCTCCTCCCGCCGGCGGATCGAACCCCAGGACGCCGTCCCCGTGGAGCCAGAGCGTGAGGTCTTCGCCCGCGGTCGGTGGCCATGCATCGAACCGGTGCCACTCTTTCGCTCCGGTGTCGAACACGTACGCTTCGGGGAGTCCCGGGTCGGGCGCGTCCTTCAGCCAGTGGTCGAAGAACGGGCCCTCGATGCTGTCGGTGTAGAAGAGCGACGTCGCGGAGCCCCACCCGATCGCGCCCAGGGAGTCCCCGCGCCTGGAGTTCCAGCCGCCGTGGTTCCACGGACCCATCACCAGCTTGTTCGTCGCGCCCGGGGACTGGCGCTCGTTCGCGGCGTAGCTGTTCAGCGCCCCGTAGAGGTTCTCGGCGTCGAACCACCCACCCACCACCAGGGTCGCCGGGCGCAGGTCGTCCAGGTGCGGAAGGATGTCCCGCGCGGCCCAGAAGTCGTTCCACTGGCCGTTCGCCGTGAGCGTATCCCAGAACGCCACCTCATGGTGGAAGTACAGCTCGTTCGCGTTCGAGAGCGGGCCCATGTCCAGGAAGAACTCGTACTCGTCGGGCGTGTCCTTCTCCAGCCGGCGACCCGACTCGGTCCCGGGCGCCGGGCGGGGCCAACCGAACCCCGAATAGAAGTTGAACGCATGGGGCAGGAGGAACGCGCCGTTGTGGAAGAAGTCGTCGCCCGCCATCCACTTCGAGACCGGCGCCTGCGGTGACGTGGCCACCACGGCGGGGTGGGCGTCGATGGTCCCCATCCACGTATAGAAGCCCGGATACGAGATCCCGCTGATGCCCACCTTGCCGTTGTCGGCGTCGAGGTTGTTCACGAGCCACTCGACCGTGTCCCAGGTATCCGTGGTCTCGTCGATGTCCTCGGGACCGTCTTTCACGGTCACGTACGGCCGGACGTTCGCGTACTCGCCCTCCGACATGTACCGGCCGCGTACGTCCTGACACACGATGATGTATCCCTCCCCGAGGTGCCGCCCCATCTGGAGCGCCACACGGTCCGGGTAGGCGTCGGCGCCATACGGACGGCACGAATACGGTGTCCTCCGAAGCAGGATCGGATACTGTCCGGAACCGTCCTTCGGGACGAGGATCGACGTGAACAGGCGCACGCCGTCCCGCATCGGGATCATGACCTCCTGCTTCGAGTGGGTCTCGGCGACCCCGGGGGCGGTCCGGCTTCCGGGAGCGCAGGAGGCCGCGAGCAGCGCGAGAACGAGTACCGGGAAGCGCATGGACATCGGAGTTCCCTCGTCGAGAGAAGAGGAGAGCACGCTAGGTCCGACCACGAGAAGCGGCAAGCGCGTGAGCGCTCGCGATCGCGCTTACGGCGCCGATGGCGACCTCGATGTCTTCGTCCGTGTTGAAGGGACCGATGCCGAACCGCACGGCGCCGTCGATCTCGTCGGTGCCCAACTGCTCGTGGACCCGCGGCGCGCAGTGCAGCCCCGTCCGGCACGCGATGTCGTGATCGACGGCCAGGATCGTGCCCGTGTCGTCGGCGCCGAGGCCATCGATGTTGAACGAGACAACCGCGATGTGGTCGTCGAGCCGATCCTGGCAATACAAGGCGACGCCGGGGATATCCCGCAACCCGTCCACCAGTCGCCGCGTGAGCCGCATCTCGTGCTCGTGGATCTCGGCGAGGCCCGTCTCGAGGATCCAACCGACGCCCGCGTGCAGACCGGCGATTCCCAGAACGTTCGGGGTGCCGTACTCGAGTCGCCAGGGGTACTCGTCGGGGTGGAGCCGATCGGCCGATCGCACGCCCGTTCCTCCGGCCCGCGTATGACGGATGTCCACGTGCTCCTGGACGTAGAGGCCGCCGATCCCGGTCGGGCCCATCAGCGACTTGTGGCCGGTGAACGCCAGGACATCGATGTTCATCGCCTGCACGTCGATGGGGATCTTGCCGGCCGTCTGCGACGCATCCACGACGAGGTGGATGCCGCGCTCACGACACCGGCGCCCGATCTCGGCCATCGGCTGGACCGTGCCGATGACGTTCGACCCGTGGTTGACGGCCACCAGCTTCGTGTTCGGTCGGAAGCGGCGGGCGATGTCGTCGGGATCGACGAACCCTCCCGCATCGAACGGCACGTGGTCCACCTCCACCCCACCGAAGCGGCTCAGGTGCTCGAGAGGCCGCAGCACCGCGTTGTGCTCGACGGTCGTCGTGATCGCGTGGTCGCCGGGCTGGAGCAGGCCGAACAGGGCGAGATTCAGCGCGTCCGTGGAGTTGTAGGCGAAGACCAGTCGGTCGGGGCTGGTGCCGTTGAAGAAGGTGGTCAATTCTCTGCGCGTGTCGTCCACCAGCTCCCCGGTCTCGATGCACAGGTCGTAGCCGGAGCGGCCGGGGTTGACCCCGTGCGTCCGGTAGAACTGGTCCATGAACGCGTAGGTCGCTTCCGGTTTGGGGAACGACGTGGAGGCGTTGTCGAGGAAGATCAGACTCATGTCGGCACCACTCGCGCAGCGGGTCGGCGGCTCGTCCGGACCCTGCTCGGGGGAGGCGAGCGGGTTTCGGGCCTGCACCTACTGTAACGAACCGACGCCCCTCCGTCGCTCCTTTCCCGGCTCGACTCCGTCGCTCCACCCGCGGCTCGGCCGCGTCGCCGCTCGCGGGGCTAGCCGCCCCGCCTCCCGTTCACGGTGCACCGCCGTGGCGCTACTATCTCTGTCTTCCACCGTCACCGTGTGAGGGAGCCGATGTCCTCCATCCGCGATCCCCGGCCGATTTCCCGGCCCCCCGACCTTCGGCGCCGTGATTTCCTCAAGACCGCGGCCGCCGCCGCAGCCGGAACCGTGCTCCTCCCTGACCCCGCTGAGGCGGGGTTTGGCGGAGCGGGTACGGCTTCCGCAGCGGACGATCTCCTGCGGCAGCAGGGGCCGCCCCCCGTCCCCCTCGGCAACGCCGAGGCGCCCGCGATCCAGTTCCAGGCGTATCCGGGCGGGACGGGCGCGCTCCTGGACCGGCTCTGGCGCCAGGGCGGGCCCGGCGTCTTCGAGCGCCGGCCGATTCCGCTCGATCCATGGACCGGCCCCCGACCGGCGACCGAGGAGGACCTGGCGTTCCTCCCCGTGCACAGACTGGCGGCACTCCTGCGAGCAGGGCACACGTCGCCGACCGAATTGACGCGCCTGTACCTCGAGCGCCTGAAGCGGTACGACCCGGTGTTTCTCTGCGCCGTGACGATCCTGGAGGAGTCGGCCATGGACGAGGCCCGGCGGGCCGAGGCCGAGATCCGGGCCGGACGCTGGCGCGGCCCGCTCCACGGCATCCCGTACGGCGTGAAGGACCTCTTCGCGGTCGGGGGCGCGCCCACCACGTGGGGCTCGGCCGCGTTCGCCCGACAGGTCCTCGCCGAGGACGCCGAGGTGGTCGTGCGGCTGCACGAGGCCGGCGCGATCCTGATCGCGAAGCTCGCCACCGGGGAGTTCGCGCGCGGCGACCGGTGGTATCGCGGCCGCACGAACAACCCGTGGAATCCGTCGGAGGGATCCAGCGGCTCGTCGGCGGGCCCCTCGGCGGCGACGGCCGCCGCGTGCGTGGCGTTCGCGATCGGCACGGAGACGCAAGGCTCGATCGTGTCGCCCGCGAGGCGCTGCGGCGTGAGCGCGCTCCGGCCCACGTTCGGCCGCGTCAGCCGTCATGGCGGGATGGTGCTCGCCTGGAGCATGGACAAGGTAGGTCCCATCTGCCGGAGCAGCCTGGACTGCGCGCTCGTCTTCGACGCCATCCACGGCGCGTCGGAGCGCGACCCCGCCTCCCTCACCGCTCCGTTCCGGTTCGACCCGCACCCCGACCTCGGCGTGATGCGCATCGGCTACGAGCCCGACGCGCCCGCGTCGTTCCTCGAGAAGCTCCGTGAGCTCGGCGCGGATCCGAAGCCCATGCCGGAGATGCCCCGGGGAAGCTCCAACGCGCTGAACGTCGAGTCGGCGGCCGCCTTCGACTTCCACGTCGCGCCGCGCGGGGTCCTTCCGGCCGAGCCGGAGGGCCTCACGGAAGCCGAATTGCGCGACTTCAACCGGTTCCGCCGCGGTCGGACCGTGACCGCGCTCGACTATGTGAACGCGCAGCGACGCCGGCTCATGCTCATGAAGCGGATGGCCGAATTGATGAAGGATTTCGACCTCTTCGTCAGCGGCTCGGGTCAGGTCGGCCTCACGAACCAGACCGGCCACCCCGCGGCGGTGGTGCCCTACGACTTCGGTCCACGCGACCCCGACCAGCGGGATTCCACGATCATGCCGCTCACGACCACGCTCATCGGAGACCTCTTCGCCGACGACAAAATCCTGAGCGTCGCTCATGCGTACCAGTCGGCCACGGATTGGCACCTGCGGCGGCCGGAGCTTGGCCCATGAACAACGTGCGCCCCACGATCGTCCGGCTGCTGTCCTCAATGGCCAGCGCGCGGGAAATCCAGATCTACCTCAAGAGGTTCTCCCAGCTCGATGCGGACCGCTTCGCCGTCGTGAAGGTGGGAGGCGCCATCCTCCGCGACGACCTCGACGCGCTGGTCTCGTCCCTCGCGTTCCTCCAGCAGGTGGGCCTGACGCCCATCGTGATCCACGGCGCGGGCCCCCAGCTCGACGAGGAGATGGCGTCCGCCGGCATCGAGAAGCTCGCGGTAGGCGGCCTGCGCTACACCTCGCCCGAGGCGCTCCGGGTGGTGCGCCGGGTCACGCAGCGGGAGAACCTCCGTCTCGTCGAGGCGCTGCAGGCCGCCGGCGTGCGGGCCACCTCGATCCTGTCGGGCACGTTCGAGGCCGAGCCGCTCGATCCGGACAAGTACGGCCTCGTGGGACGAGTGGCGCGCGTGGACATCGCGGCGATCGAGGCCGCGATCGGCGCCGACTCGATTCCCGTGGTCGCGTCGCTGGGCGAGACCGCAGGAGGTCAGATCCTCAACGTGAACGCGGACTGGTCCGCGAACGAACTCGTGAAGACGATGCAGCCGTACAAGATCATCTTCCTCACGAGCACCGGAGGGATCCTCGACGAGCGCGGGAAGCTCATCGAGTCCATCAGCCTGAGCACCCAGTACGACCACCTCATGGCGCAGCCCTGGCTCCACTCGGGCATGCGCGTGAAGCTCGAGCAGATCCACGACCTGCTCATGGACCTCCCGCCGTCCAGCTCGCTCTCGATCACCACCCCGGACGAGATGGCCAAGGAGCTGTTCACGCACCGGGGCTCCGGCACGCTCGTCCGGCGGGGTGAACAGATCTGGACGTTCCCCTCGTGGGACGGCGTGGACCTCGGGCGCCTGCGCGCCCTCATCGAGTCGAGCTTCGGCCGCCGCCTCGCCGCCGATTACTTCGAGAGGACGGAGCCCGCGCTCGTGTATGTGAGCGAGCACTACCGCGCCGCGATCGTCCTGGTCCGCGACGGGGAGCTCGTCTACATGGACAAGTACGCCGTCGTCGAGGAAGCCCAGGGCGAGGGACTCGGTCGGGCCATGTGGGACGCCATGCGTGAGGACAGCCCCGCGATCTACTGGCGCTCGCGACGAGGGAACGTGATCAACGAGTTCTATTTCGCCAACGCGGACGGCGCCTGGAAGGATGCGAAGTGGACCGTGTTCTGGTGCGGGCTCACCGACTGGGAGGACATCCGCATCGCTGCGGAGCACGCAGTGATGCGTCCCTCGACGCTGGAAGACTGACCCGGCGCTCCGTCAGCTCCCGCCCTGCCCTCTTCGCTCGCTCAACGCCCCGGGGCCGATCCCCGCGTTCTCGAGCACGGCCCGGAGCGGGGCGGCCTCCTCCTCGCTGCCGTAGGCCCCCGAGTACACGCGGTGGACGACCGACCCGTCGTCCCGCTCCACAACCAGAACGTAGACGGGAATGCCCTCGTCCCAGAGCTCACCGGCCCAGGTCGCCGCGGCCTGCGCGTCCTCGAAGTCCCTGAGCGCGAACGCGAGCGGCGCTTCGCGGGCGAGCCACCCCCCGGAAGCCACTCCCGTCTCCCTGCCGAGGCTCTCCCGCGTCCCGACCAGGCGCTCCTGGTCCGGCGCGAGGCCGCCGAGAACCCTGTAGAGCGTCCGGCCGCCGGATACGACGGGTGCCACCATGAACGTCTCATCGGGGGCCGCCCTGCGGAGCCGCTCCGAGAGGCTACGCGCGGCCTCCAGAGTGCCCATCGCGGCAATGGACCACGACCACCGTTGATGCGGAGCGCGGGTGACGGCGGGCGGAAGGTCTCCGGAGAGGCCCTCCGTCGTTTCCGCGGGGGTCGTCGCGGGCACGGGCGCCTCTGCCGCTGGAAGGGAAGCGCGGGGCAACGGGGTGCTCCCCGCCTCGTACGGGGGCACGCCCCGCGTCTTCGTCCAGATCCAGACGCCTCCGGCGACCACGGCGATCCCGACGAGCGCGGCCACGACCCTGACCGCGACCTTCCGCCCCTGAGCCCGCCGCCCCTCCCGGTCCTCCTTCTCACGATCGACATGCTCCGCTCCCTTCGCCACGGACGGCGGTTCGGCCGCCGCGACGGGGGGCGCTACCCCGAGCAGGGGCCCAACCGGCTCGGCCGGTCCGGGTGCCGCCCGCGGGGGCTCGGTGGGGCGGGGTGCGGGCGGCTGCGACGTAGCGGGCCTGCGCGCTCCTCGCCAGGGCTCGGCGGGCCGGTCGGTGCGGGGCCTCGCCTTCGGCTCGGACGTTGGCTCGGGGGGCGCCTGCGGCACCGCCCTGGGCTCGGCGGTCGGCTCGACCGCGCCTGTAGGCTTGTCCCCGTTTCCGGGCGCTCCGGGCTTCTTCTGCGCACGAAGCTGGGCCGCCGCCTGGGCCCATTTGTCCTCCCTACGTGAGGCGGACGATCCAGCACGGTCCTCATCGACGGGCCTCCGGGGAGCACGCTCCTCCGGCGGCGCCGGCCGGGGCGGCACTGGCGGGGGCGGCACTGGCTGGGGCGCTGGGGGCCGGGGCGGGGCCGGTTGGGACGGGGCCGGCCCGGGGGGCGCAGGTCGCGTCCCGGCTCCCTCGGGCGCAGCCGCCGGCCTCGTGACCCCCGGAGGCATGGCGGGCTGCGCGGCCCGGCCCTCCCGGGCGAGCGGGGGACCCACATGGGCCCGGATACGGTCCTCGTCCGCCGCGAAGAACGTCGCGATCGGCTCCTTCTCTCGCGACAGCACGACGATGTCCGTGCACGCCTCGATCACCCACTCGGCCACCATCGAGCCCAGGGGCACGTAGAGAGCGAACGTAACACCCTCGTCGGGTACCTCCCTGCAGAGATCGTCCAGACGCTCGCGCGCGGCGTCGGAGGCGGTGGCGGCCGCCCCCCCGCCCGCGGGAATGAGCCGTAGGCCCGGCGTCGGCGTCGGAAGCGCCAACGGTTCCCAGGCGTTCCCCACGAGAAGGATGTCCGCGAGGCCCTTCGCGTTGGCCACGCCGAGGGCGAGGTGGAGCATCGGGTGGGCCACGTCTCCATCGGTCAGGACGACGCTCATCCCCTCCTCGGTCCAGCGGCGCGCGAGCGCCATCGCGAGCCGGGCGCCCTCGGGGCGCCCCGCGAGCCCGGGAGCGACGCAAAGGGCGACGATACGACCCCCGCGGGGGCGCTCCGAGAGGAGACGCGCCGAGTGGGTGGCGTCCAGCGGACGCCACGCGGGCATGAATGCTGCCATGTCCCGCTCCTGCCAGGCCCTGGGGAGGCGATACGATCGTTCTCTCGCGTAAACATATGTTGTGCATCCCCGCGAACGAAAGGTCGGCGGATCCTGGAGTCGTGTGGAGCCGCGAACACGTCGCGTCAGACCGTACCCCGGTCCAGGGCCTTCCCCAGGGCCTCGAGGCCGCTCTCGAGGACTTCACGGGGACCTCCCACGCCGACCCGGAAGCCCTGGTGCTGGCCGAACAGACTTCCCGGCACGACCCCCACGTCGAACTCCTCGTACGCCGCGCGGACGAAATCGTCCGTGTCGGCGCCGCCGATCAGGCGGGGGAACGCCACGGTGCCTCCGGCGGGGCGGATCCACGCCAGATCGAAGCGCTGCTCCATGAACGCGGCGAGCAGCTCGAAGTTGGGCTCCACGATGGATCGAGCCCGGGCCAACAGACGGTCCATCTGGCCCACGGCCACCACACCCATGCGCTCCACCGGGACCGGACCCGTGCCCTCCACGAGGTCCCGGACGCGTCGGGCCCGCTCGGTGGTGATCGGGTCGGCGAGCATCCAGCCCAGCCTGAGACCCGGGAGGCCGTAGGATCTGCTCAAGCTGTTGATGGAGACGAAGGTGTCGCTCAGCGTGGCCGACGGGGTCGTGTCCACGCCCGCGAGCACGTCGAGGTGGACCTCGTCCACCACGATCTTGGCTCCCACCGCGTTGGCCAGCGGCTCGATCTCCAGCAGCTCGACCTTGCTGGTGTACACCCCCGTCGGGTCGTGCGGGTTGGTCACGACGATGGCCGCGATGTCGTGCGTGAGGGACCGCGCGAGCTCGTCGGGGTCCAGGGCGTACTCCTCGTTCCACTCCCTGGTCCAGTCCACGACCTCGCCTCCCAGGAGGCGGACGGTACCCGCCAGGAGGTCGTGGGAGGGCCACTCCACGAGGACCTTGTCACCCGGCCGTACCAGAGCGGCGAGCGCCAGGAACGTCGCCCCCGTTGCTCCATTCGCCGTGGTGACGCGGTCGGGATCCACCTGGAAGCGCCGCGCCAGCGCCCTCAGCAGGGGCGGGTACCCCTCCCCGTTGCGCTCGAACAGGTCCACGGCCTCCGCCGCCCCGGCGAGCTCGGCCAGCGTACATGGGTGCACATGGCTCCCGGTCAGGTCCCACCTGGGCGGCACGTACCGCTTCGCCCACGTCCCGTGGGGGGCCCAGCTTTCCGGATGTCGGCGGCGCTGCATGGGCCAGAGGGTCTCGGCTGGGGGGGGACGGGTGACTCCGCGCCCGATGCTACCCTCTGATGGTACAGGAGTGTGCTCCGGGCGGCGAGAGGCCTGAACCGCCGTCGGTTCTGCGGGTACCCTTCAGCGTGACCACGCGGCATGGGGTTCGCCCGCCCGCCGTCGCGGGCCAATTCTACCCGGGCGACGCCCGGGAGCTGGAGGCCGTGGTGCGGGGGTTCCTCGGGACTGTCGGGCCTTCTCCGCTTCCCCCCACACCCCCGGTGGCCCTGGTGGCCCCCCACGCGGGCTACGCCTATTCGGGCCCCGTGGCCGGAAGCGCCTACGCGCTCGTGGCCCCGTTCCGCGGCGTTGTCCGCCGTATCGTGCTGCTCGGGCCCAGCCACCACGTCGCGTTCCGGGGCCTGGCGCTGCCGGATTGCGAGGCGTTCGACACACCGCTCGGGAGCCACGACCTGGACGTGGACGGCACGGCGGCCGTACTCGGCAGCCCGATCGCGGAGCGTTACGACGAGCCCCATCGGGACGAGCATTGCCTGGAGGTCCAGCTCCCGTTCCTGCGCGTCGCGCTCGGCCCGGTCCCGATCGTCCCGATCGTCACGGGCGAAGCGAGTCCCACCGAGATCGCGGATATGCTCGACCGGGTCTGGGCCCCGGACACCCTCGTGGTCGTCAGCTCGGATCTGAGCCACTACCTGCCCTACGATCACGCCCGAGAGGCCGACCGGCGCACCGCCGACGCGATCGAGCGCCTGGACGGAGCGGCCGTGGGGCCGCACGACGCCTGCGGCTCCACGGCGATCCGCGGCCTCCTCGAGGCGGCCCGGCGCCGGGGGCTCGGAGCGCGCTGCGTGGATCTCCGCAACTCGGGAGACACGTCCGGATCCCGGGGACGGGTCGTGGGATACGGTGCGTTCGGGTTCTGGGCGGAAGCGCCTAGCGGATGACGCGCCCGGTGCGGTACTTCCCGCTCACATGCCCGCGCCGGCGAGCCTCACGGGAAGTCTCCGGGACCCCCACGTTCCCGGACGGGCCTCGAACACGCCGGCGCAGGGCTCGCCGCAGGCCGCGCAACGGCCATCCGGCGTCAACCCCCAGTGGGTCAGCGTATAGCCGTTCCGCTCGATCAGGGGTGCGCCGCACACATGGCACCAGGTCGTCTCGCCTTCCGGGTCGCGGACGTTCCCCGTGTACACGTACCGCAGCCCGTTGCCCAGAGCGAGGGCGCGGGCGCGGCGCACCGTCGCGACCGGCGTGGGCGGTATGTCACGCATCTTCCAGGCCGGATAGAACGCCGAGAAGTGCAGCGGCACATGAGGTCCGAGCTCCTCCGCCACCCACCGGGTCAGTGCGTCCAGCTCCTCGTCGGAGTCGTTCTGTCCCGGGATCAGGAGTGTGGTGATCTCCGTCCAGACGCTGGTCTCGTGGACGAGGTAGCGCAGCGTGTCCTTCACCGGCTCGAGGTGCCCCGCACACAGCGTGCGGTAGAACTGCTCGGTGAACCCCTTCAGATCCACGTTCACGGCATCCATCAAGGCATAGAACTCCCGCCGCGGCTCCGGGAGTACGTACCCCGCGCTCACGGCCACCGACCGGATTCCTTCCTCCTTGCACGCCAGCGCCACGTCCACGGCATACTCGTGGAAGATCACCGGATCGTTGTACGTGTAGGCGACGCTCCGGCACCCCAGGCGACGCGCGGTCTCCGCGATCGTACGCGGACTCGCGGCATCGGCCAGCGTGTCCATCTCACGGGACTTCGAGATGTTCCAGTTCTGGCAGAACTTGCAGGCGAGATTGCACCCGGCGGTGCCGAACGACAGCACGGGTGTGCCGGGAAGGAAGTGCGCCAGAGGCTTCTTCTCGATCGGGTCCACGCAGAAGCCGCTCGAGCGACCGTAGGTGGTCAGCACGATCTGGCCGCCCGACGCCGCGCGCACGAAGCAGAACCCGCGCTGGCCCTCGCGGAGGCGGCAGCGCCGCGGGCAGATGTCGCATTGGACGCGCCCGTCCGGCAGCAGGGTCCAGTGGCGCGTGGGGTGTCCGGCGATGACTTCCTGGCGACTCATTGCCCTCCCCGCCCGGCGCGGCTCCGCGGCCGGGCGCCTCCCTCAACGATTACCCGCGAGGCCGGCCGATGCTCCCCGGCGCCCCGAAACCCGGTTTCGCCCGCTCGCGTAGGGAAAGCCACAGCACCGACGTACGTGGCAGGAGTCCGACCTATGCGCGCCCGTGGTTTCGTCCTTTCCTTCCTCCTCGCCGCTCTCCTCGTTCCCGTCTCCGCCCTCTCGCAGGACTCCGGCGTCAAGCTGGCGATCGGAGACTTCGGCATCGGTATCGGCGACGTGCGCCGGCTCGATGGTCTTCGCCTGAACTTCCGTGATCGGGACCTCGAGCTGGTGCGGGGGATCAACGCCACGATGTGGACGCCCTACGAGCACGCCGAAGGTGTCGTGAAGGGCGTCGCGCTCGGCCTCCCCATGACCGGCGCCGCCGAGATCCAGGGTCTCGCGCTGGGGATCGGCGTCGGCGCGGAACGCACGTTCGAGGGCATCGGACTGTCGGCGATCGGGTTCGGTGCGGGCGAGCGTCTCCGGGGGATCGCGGTCGGAGGGGTCGGCATCGGGGCCGGCGGCGACGTGGAAGGGCTGGTGGTCGGAGGGATCGGCGCCGGGGCCGGAGGCGACCTCAAGGGAATCGCGGTCGGAGGGATCGGCATCGGCGCCGGGGCCGACGTGGAAGGCCTGGTGCTCGGAGGGATCGGTGCCGGCGCCGGAGGCGACCTCAAGGGAATCGCGGTCGGAGGGGTCGGCATCGGGGCCGGCGGCGACGTGACGGGGCTGATGCTCGGGGGCATCGGCGCCGGAGCCGGAGGCGATCTCACCGGGATCGCGATCGGCGGCGTGGGCGTCGGCGCGGGCGGCGAGCTCAAGGGCCTCGCGCTGGCCGGTGTGGGAGCCGGCGCCCCGAAGATCACGGGCGTCGTGCTCAGCGGCATCGCCGCTGGCGGGAAGGATGTGCGCGGGTTCGTGGTCGCTCCCGCCTACTTCAAGATCGAGCGGCGCGGCACGCTCCGGGGCATGGCCGTGAGCGCCTTCAACAACGTGCGTGGGAGCCAGCGCGGCCTCACGATCGGGCTGCTGAACATCGCGGACGAGCTCCACGGCCTCCAGGTCGGGCTCATCAACATCGCGCGCAACAAGGACTCGTTCCCGGTGCTTCCGCTGCTCAACTACCACCGATAACCACCGCATCGAGCAGTCGCTCGCCGGCGATCAGTCCGTGCTCCAGGTCCAGGAGCCGCTGCTTCCTCCAGAGGCCGCCGCCGTACCCGGTGAGCTTGCCGTCCGAGCCCACCACTCGATGGCACGGAATGAGGATGGCCACGCGGTTGTCGCCGTTGGCACGGGCCACGGCGCGCACCGCGGTGGCACGACCCACGCGGCGCGCCAGCTCGGCGTAGCTCATCGTCTCGCCGGCCCCGATCCTCCGCAGCTCGCCCCAGACCTGCTCCTGGAACGGAGTGCCCGACGCGACGACCGGGACCTCGAAACTCAGCCGGCGCCCCGCGAAGTACTCGTCCAGCTCGCGGTGGAGCTGAGCGAGCACCGGGTTGTCCCCCGGCGTGAGCACCGCGCCTAGCCTCCGCTGGAGGCGCTGGAGCTGCGTGGGCAGCATCCGCCGATCGGCGAACTCCAGGAGACGGACCGCCTCGTCGGTGGCCCCGGCCACGACGGGCCCGAGCGGCGTGGGAATGCGGGTGACCTTCACGACCGGCGCGTCCTTGCGCGCCGTCGGCGCGTCGCCCGCGAGCTTCCTGAACGCCTCCTGAAATCCACTCAACGAATCGTAGCCCGCGTCGAATGCCGAGCGGGCCACGGCCTCTCCCCGCCGGATCCGGCCCAGGGCCTCGGCGAGCCGGCGCGATCGGCTGTACGCATGGAACGTCATCCCGTATCCGGCGCGGAACCAGCGGCGCACCCGACCCGGGTCCAGGCCCCTCTGGCGCAGATCGGCATCACGCCAGCGCCGCGTCGGGTCGGCTTCCACCTCCGCGAGCAGGGGCCGGAGCCATCCGGGCGCTCCTCCGAGGGGCTCCATCGGGAAGCAGCGCTTGCACGGACGGTAGCCGGCGAGCAACGCATCCCGACAGGTGGCGAAGAACTCCACGTTCTCCGGATTGGGCTTCCTGGCCGCGCACCCCGGCCGGCAGAAGATGCCTGTCGTACGCACGCCGGTGAAAAAGACACCCTCGTAGGCCGCGTCCCGGCGCAGGAACGCGTCCACCATCTCCTCGCGGGGCGGCAGGTCGTGTCCGATCATCGATCCTCGCTGGCGAATAGGACGCGACCAAGATGGAGGCTCCGCCACGCGGCCTCCACCGAAAAACGTGCGTCGAATTCGGGCGCCCAGAAGACCCGCGGCAGGGGGGTCTCCGCGGTCACCCGCCGGACCTGCCGGCTACGCACCCCCGCTCAGTTCGTCCCCAACCGGAAGGGCAGCGTCGCGAACACCACGAAGGACGTTCCATCTCCGATGACGAACCGCCCACCCACCTTCGGCCGGAACGAGCCTGCGTCGAAGGCGACACCCCCGCCGAGGTTCAGGCTGACGTCCGTCTCGCTGAAGTCACCGAGGGAACCGGCATCCACGGAAGAATGACCGACGTTCAAGCCCCCGAGGGCGAACGGCACGGCCGTGGACTCGGCAAGCGGGAAGTCGTACGTCACGTTCCCGTTCAGCTCGAAATAGTCGAAGCCGTCCGGGAAGAAGAAGAGAAAGTCCCCCAGGAATCCGACGCCTTCCGTGATCGCGGGGAGCTCCAGGCCGACCGTCGCGCCGATGCCGATGTCGGCGTCGTCGTGCCACGCGAGCGTGGGACCGAGGAGCACCTGGCCTCCGCCGGCGCTCGGAGCGATCACCAACAGGACACCAGCAAGGAGAACGGCCGTTGACCTTTTCATGTCTCACCTGTGTTCAGGAGGAACGGGAGCAGGCCCTCCTCAACGCTACACTCCGGCCCGACGGGACGGGAGTATCACAGTGCGACTGGCCGAGCCCGCACGAGGTTCCGTCGGGCTTCGCCGCGGTCCTTCGGAAAGGACGCGACCGACGTTCGTTGCCCGGCAACCCCGCGGCGTCTACGTTTTCCACGTCTCACTCCCGCGCGTCGCGAACTTCCCTCCACACGCGGTCGAGAAGCCTCAGAGCACAGCAGGGGTCGCACCGATGAACGTCCGCAGCCTACTGGCCTTCTGCCTTCTTTCCTTTGCGCTCGCCCCTTCCACCGCTGCCCAGGTCGAGCCCGGGTGGATCCGCTATCCGGCGATTTCCCCCGACGGAGGCACGATCGTCTTCAGCTACCTGGGCGACCTCTGGCGCGTGGATTCCTCGGGGGGCCACGCCATCGCCATCACGTCCCATCCGGCCCACGATTTCATGCCGGTCTGGAGCGGCGACGGCCGTACGATCGCGTTCGCGAGCGACCGTCACGGCAACTTCGACATCTACGTGGTATCCGCGAGCGGCGGGGAGCCCACGCGCCTGACGGTCCACTCCGCGCCGGAGTACCCCTACGCGTTCGAGCCCGGGGACCGGACGGTGCTCTTCGGGGCGGCCCGCCTGGACGCCGCCTCCCACCGCGGCTACCCGACGGTATCCCAGCCCGAGCTGTATCGGGTGCCGGTCGCCGGAGGGCGCGTCGAGCAGGTCCTGACCACGCCGGCGGAGGCCGTCCAGGTGGGCGGGGACGGCGCCTTCCTCATCTACCACGACCGGAAGGGCGGCGAGAACGAGTGGCGCAAGCACCACACCTCGGCGATCGCCCGGGACATCTGGATCTGGGACGTGGCGTCGGGGCAGCACCGCAAGGTCACCTCCTTCGCCGGCGAGGACCGCAACCCCGTCCTCACCGCGGACG
>CAYPMO010000045.1:0-8809 GCA_964412015.1 uncultured Gemmatimonadaceae bacterium
GGCGATACTTGGCGGCGGCAGCATCGTCGAGCCGGTCGAGGAACTCGCGGCTGAAGATGCGGGACGTGCCGGCGGGCCGGGACTGGAACGGGTGGCTCGCGGCGAGGGCGAGCAGCGCGTGGAAGAGGAAGTCCTCCTGGACGAGGACGAGGTCGTAGCCGTCGAGCAGCCGGCTGATCTTCGGCATGTTCTGGAGCGGCCTGGACTTCGACACCCCCGGGGGAAGCCCCGCCACGTTGTACGTCAGCATGCGGAACGTCCCGGACGTGGGCGCGGCCGCGCTGTCGGCGGCGGGCACCGCTGCCGTGTCGGCCTGGGATGCGGCTCTTCCCGGAAGGGCGGGCACGAGCGCCGCGGCCACCAGGATCATCCAGTTCCGGACCCCGTCCATGGACGACCTCCACGAGGGTTGCTTCAATCCTGGGCGGCCGCCTGCGCCGACGCCAGCCTCCGCGTGCGGAGCCAATGGGCGATGTTGGCCTCCGACGTGGCGGGAAACAGGAACACCGTGGTTCCGACGCCGAAGACGACGAGACCCAGCGGGAGCTGGCCCACCAGGGCGAACAGCAGCACGAGGAAGGAGATCATGTCGCGCTTCCCGAACGCGTGTACGGCCTGGAAGAGGCGGTGCACGAATCCGTCTCCCTCCTGGTGGGCGTAGCGCACGGAGAGCGCGCTCCCCGACGCTCCCTCGCGATGCAGGTAGCGGTGGATGTTCCCGAGGCTCAGGACCGTGGCGACGAACCCGACCCCTCCCCACCAGAGGTAGGAGTGGGGCAGGCCCACGCGATGCACGCCCACCAGGACGCCCACGATGAACGCGACGTACGACACGTTGTCGCAGATCGTGTCCATCCACTGGCCGAACCGACCGGTCCGATGGGTGAGGACGGCGAGCTCGCCGTCGGTCCCGTCCAGCACCGACGCGATCTGGAAAACGACGGCGGCCGCCAGCCACCATGCGTAGCCGCCCAACGAGGCGAACCACGAAGCCAGCAGCCCGAGCAGGAGCGTGACCACGCTCACCTGGTTCGGCGTCACGCCCGTGGGCGCCAGGAGTCGGGTGATGCGGGTCGAGATCGGCCGGTTCAGGTACCGGGAGACGACGCCGTCCGTGCTCTTCGGCCACGCGGACAGGAGCTTCCGCTCCGCCACGGCCACGTCGTCGGCCGTGTCCACGTCCTGCCACACGAGCCCGGTCGCGTCGAGGATCCACGCGCGTCCGCGCTCGGCCAGGAGACGGACGCCGTCCGAAAGCGAGGGGCCCCGTCGCGCCGCCGGGGAGGCGTCCGCCGGGCCTTCGACGCCACGCCCGGCCGCCTCGTGCACGGTGTCGAGCTCCTTCAGTGCCTCCATGAGCGCGGGCCCGGCCAGGAACGCGCCGGTGTCGATGGCATCGAAGTCCGCCAGGTCCTTGCCGATCGCCATGATCCGCCGTTCGTCGCACTTCACCTTGGTGGCGTCGGAGAGGTCGTTCACCTGCTCGGTTCCCGTGTCCACGAGCAGCACGAGGTCCCGCTCCTCGGCCGCCTCCGCCCGCAGGCGGACGATGGCCTCCGGCTCCAGGATGTGGTCGGACATCGTGAGGATGAACGGTCCGTCGAGATGGGGCGCGGCAGCGAGCACCGAGACGCCGTTGGGCTCCGACCAGCGCGGATTCTCGACCCAGTGGAGCCTCAGGTGGAGCCGCCGGATGGCCTCGATCTCCCGCCGCACGCGGTCGCCCATGTAGCCCAGCACCACCCACGCATCGGTGATCCCCGCCTCCTCGAGCGTGAAGAGCGTTCGGGCCAGGAGGGGGACTCCGAGCAGCGGGACGAGGGGCTTGGACGTGTGGCTCTCGAGGCGGCTGCCCCTTCCTGCGGCGAGCACGAGGGCGTGGGTGACCTCACGCGGCCGGGCTTCCGGATCCCCAGGGCGGAACACGTCAGGAGCCTTCCCGCTGCTCCTGCTCGAGTCGTTCCTTCAGCTTGGCGAACATCGCGTCGAAGGAGCTCGAGTTGATCTCCTTCGTGAAGGAATCCCGGTACGTGCGCGTGGTGCTTGACCCGTCGATGACGACGTCCCACGCCTTCCACTCGCCGCCGACCAGATGCATCTGGTATACGATCTCGGCGGAACGGCGGTCCTTCCAGGCGACCGTCGTGACCGTGGCCCGCGTCCCGTCGACCTGCGCCGGCCGATACGTGATCGAGTCGGCCCGGTGCACGCCCAGCTTCCGCACCGACGAGGCGCGCACGAGCTCGCGGAACACGTCCACGAACTCGGTCTTCTCGGCGTCCGTGCGCGCGGCCCAGTTGCGGCCCAGCGCGCGCCGCGACAGCTCCTCGAAGTCCATGAGGCCGTTGATGACGTCCTTCAGGCGCTCCCGGTCGGGACCCCTCACGGAGTCCGTGGGGTGGGCCCGGAGGATCTCCTGGACCAGCTGATTCCGCGAGCGCACGGCGTCGACGGGCGCCGGCTGCGCGGCCGCGGGTCCCGGTCGGAGCCCCGCGAGGGCCACCAGGAGGAGGGCGGAGAGCCGGATCGCGTGTCCCATGGTCATCCCTGGCCGACGGAAAGGTCGAGGCCCACTCGACGCGACAGCTCCGCGACCGCCGTGTTGAAGTCGGCGATGTTCCTCAGTTGCTGGACCCTCATCTCGGCGTTGGCGCGGAAGGCGTCGATGAGGTCCTTGACCTCGCTCATCCCGATGTCGTAGGTCTGGAGCTCCGCGCGCAGCCAGTTCTCGCTGGCCTGGAGGGCGCCGCGCCCCTCCGCCACGTCCACGTAGGCCCGGTCGGCCTTGAGCCAGGCCTCCCGCACCTCCTGCTCCACCAGTGCGACGAGCGCGTCGCTCTGCGACTCGAGTTGGAGCATCTCCGTCCTCTGGATCTCCGCCTCGGCATTGTGCTGGCCGAAGTTGAAATTCCACTCGAACCCCACCACCCCACCGCCACGGAAGTAGTTCGTCAGGTTCTGCCAGAAGGGGTTCCTGGGGTCGTACCGGTCCGGGGCCAGGTTCGCGGAGATGGATCCGCCGAAGAACAGCGTCGGCCAGGCATCCCTCTGCTCCGCGACCATCAGCGCCCTCCGCGCAGATATACCCGCCCGGAGCTCCCGGAGTTCGGGCCGGTTCGCCCGCGCCATCTCGAGATAGTCCGACAGGGCGCCCAGGGCGAAGGACACCGTGTCCAGCGCCTCCGTCTCCACGCGTATCGTGATGTCCCGTCCCAGCCCCAGGGCCGCGCGCAGGCCCGAGCGGGCCTCGTCCAGGCCCGCGCGCACCTCGCGGTAGCGACGGTGCACCTCGTACTGGAAGATCTCGAACTTGAAGAGGTCATTCTGCGTGGCCGTCCCCTCTTCGTACTGCTCCATGAGCTTGGTCTCGGCCTCCGCCACCTTCTCGAGCACGTCGTCGGCGGCGCTCTCGAGCTCCTGGGCCAGCACCACTCCCCAGTAGAGCTGCCGCACCATGAGCAGGACGTCGGCGCGCGTCTTGTCGAGCCCGGCCTCCGACGCTTCCACGGCGCGCTCGGCGGCCTCGATGCGATAGCCCAGCTTGCCGAACGTCCAGAGCGGCTGGACCAGGCGCAGGTCCACCTGCGTGAACCAGCTCATGTCCTTGACACCGAGGATCGTGTCGGGCGATACGAGCACGCCGTACTCGTTGTACGCGCCGCGCTGTTTCGGGATGATGCCCCACGAGTTCCGCAGGTTCAGCTCCGGGAGGAAACGCGCCTGCTTCGCCCGGTTCTCCTGCGCGCGGTACACCTCGATCCTCGCTTCGGCGCCCGCGAGGAGCGGATTGGCATCGAGGGCCCGCCGCTCGGCCGCGGCCAGGCCGACGGTCACGGTGTCCGACGTCTGGGCGGACGCCGCTCCCTGCAGGAGCAGGAGCAGGGCGAGGGCGCCGACCGCTGGACCGGGTCGCATGAGCACGCTCCTAGCGGCCCATGAAGGCCGCGATCGCGAATCCGAGTACGCCGAGCCACACGGCCACGAAGACGGGTACGAAGCGCCAGCGGCTCCGCAGCAGCTCGGGGTGGGTGGGCATCTTGCCCTGGAACTTCCCGCGCTTCTTGTTGGGGAAGAAGAACGTCTTGTACGTCTCGATGGACGCCACCGTGTACCCGATGGCTCCCATGAGCACGAACACGTATTGCCCGGTGAGCAGCGAGAGGAGGAACCCGAAGCCGAACGTCATGGCCGGGCTCCGGAAGAACTTGAACGTGTGGAACCCCTCGATCGGCGCGTCCTTCCAGGCGCCGCCGAATGCGGAGATCCACCCGCCGGGCGACGCCACGAGGAAGATCGCCAGCACGTGCGGGAGCTCGGGTCCCCGCTCCTGGAGAAGGTGGACGCCCGTCAGCACGAGGATTCCCAGCGCGAGGTAGGCGGCCCCCGCCACGAGCCGGAGCGGCCTGCTCTCCAGGACCTTTCCCTTGACCGCGAACTGCATCGGGATCGTGTACTTCGACTGGTCCTGCTCCCGCAGGAACGTCTTGTAGATCTCCACGAGCGCGCGCTCGAATCCGTACGTGACGCCCCAGAGCACGACGACGCCCGCGGCTCCCGTCGGGAAATCCAGCGGGGCCAACTGTGTGAGGGCGAGCGCGATCAGCGTCGCGACGATCGGGCTCCGGACGTAGGTGCGCCAGGTGAATCCCTCGAAGGGCGCGTCCTTGAACATC
Organism: uncultured Gemmatimonadaceae bacterium; assembly: GCA_964412015.1. Taxonomy (GTDB): domain Bacteria; phylum Gemmatimonadota; class Gemmatimonadetes; order Longimicrobiales; family Gaopeijiaceae; genus SZUA-318. The sequence continues at coordinate 4,674 of CAYPMO010000045.1, forward strand.
CCCCACGTGGCACAGTGGATCCCCGCGGCGAGCCCGGTGGCGCCGGCGGCCAGCGGGGTCACGGGCGTGCCTCCATCGACGCGTAGATGCGGTTCACCAGACGGATGTCGCGTTCCGCGAGGTCCAGGGTCATCAACGGCTCCCTTCCGATTCGGATGGCTTCCAGGAAGTCGTGGAACATCGCACGATGGCCGGACAGGTCCCGGATACCGGGAAGGTGGAGCGCGCTGCGCCTTCCGCGGACGAGAACGAAGAGGCCGTTGGACTCGAAGCGCGCCGTGCCTTCCCGCCCATAGATGCGCGAGATGCGGACCCCCTTCATCGGGGACGGCACCTCCCAGGAGAACGACAGCGTGCCGACGACGCCTCCTTCGTACTCGAAGACGGCGACCAGGGTTTCCTCGGTCGCCGCGCGGCCCGGGCCGGAGCTTCCCTCCGGCGCATCGCCCGGGGGAGATCCGGCCCGATGGCCCCACGCGTCCTTCGGCTCGAGGCCCAGGTTCGCCATGAAGCTCACCCAGTGGATTCCGCCCTCGAGCAGCCCGCCACCCCCCGACAGCACCCGGTCCGCCCGCCATCCCTCCGGACGCTGGCGCTTGACGGCGTCCACGAGGAGCAGCAGCGGTTCTCCGACATCGCCCCGTTCGAGCACCCGGCGCAGCACCGCCGCCAGGGGCTTGTACACGTAGTTCTCCGCCACCAGGACCTGTTTGCCGGCGCGTGCGGACGCCTCGCGGACCTTCACGAAGTCCTCCGTGGCGGGAAACGCCGGCTTCTCCACGACGACGTGCTTGCCGGCGTCGAGTGCCGCCAGCGCCAGCTCGAGATGGAGACGTGGCGGCGTGGCGAGGAGGACGGCGTCGACATCGGGACTGGACCAGGCCGCCTCATAGGAGCCGTAGGCGCGCACGCCGCCGAAGCGCGCGCGGACCGCCTCGGCCTTGGCCGGGTCCCTGCTTGCGTAGTGCATGTGGACCAGCGCGCGCATGGCGCGAAGCGTGCGGCTGTGGCGTTCCGTCACGGCGCCGCATCCGACGAATGCCAGACCGAGCGGCCGCGTCATCGCATCCTTGTCCTCACCGGGCCGCGACCGCCTCGGCGCCCGTTCGGATCTTCTGGGCGAGGAGGCACCCGATGCGCAGCGCGTTGGCCGCGATGGTGAGGCTCGGATTCACGGCCCCGGAGGTCGGAAGGGCGCTCCCGTCCGTCACGTAGAGGTTGTCCACGCCGCGGAAACGTCCGCTCGCGTCCAGGGGGGCCCGTTCGGGGTCGCGCCCCATCCGAACCGTGCCGAGGGCGTGGGAGAACGTCTGGATGTTGTGCACGTAGTGGAGCAGGGCTCCGGCCGCACGGTGGACCTGGCGGGCGTGGGAGTAGAGCCGCTTGCGGGAGGCCAGGTCCCGCGCGTCGTAGTGGTGCTCGATCGAGAGGAGGCGCCGGCCGTCGGAGCCGGCCGACTCCGCGAGGTGCACGCGGTTCTCGTAGCGCGGCCGGTCTTCCGCGATGACGAGGAGGCCCGTCGCCCGGCGCACGAGGGGCGTGAGCAGGAACCCGATCGGGCCCGTCTCCCCGACCACCTGTCCGATGTGGGGGGTCTGCGTTTGCTGGATGCTGCCCAGCTTGCCTCTCGGCTCCTCCCCCGAGGGATCGCCCAGGTAGAAGTCGGTGATGCCGATCTGCTTGTGGAACACGCCCTCGTGGCGGGGAATCCAGGAATATCCCCCGAAGACGATCCCGCAGCAGTGTCGCGTGAGGTAGCGGCCCACCACGTCCCCGGCCGGACTCCGCTCGTCGAGGCCGGAGGAGAGGATGACGTGGGGCGTGCCGAGCGCTCCGGCCGCCAATACGACCGTGTCGGCGGTGACGACGTAGGTGGAACCGCTCCCGCGGTCCAGGCACTCGACCCCCACGACGCGGTTGCCCTCCACGTGGAGCCTCGTGACCGACGTCTCCGCGCGGATCTCCAGGCCCTCGCGGGCGAGGGCGGAGAGGACGACGGTCGCGAGGTCGTTCTTCGCTTCGATCGCGCACGCGAACGTGTCGCACGTCGCGCATTCCGCACAGAGGTTCTGGCCCGTGTCGTGGCCCCGGAAGTTGATCGCGAGGGGAAGTCGGAAGGGGTGGAGGCCGAGCGAGCGGGCAGCGGACGCGATCGCCCGGGAGACCGGAGAAAGCCCGTTGAGCCTCGCCGGGTACTCGGAGCGCGGCGGCTCCGTGGGATCCCCTCCCGCCTCTCCAGCCACGCGTAGCGTACGTTCCGCGGCGTCGTAGTAGGGGCGGAGATCGGCGTAGCGGATCGGCCACTCCGCGCCAGAGTCCGTCACGATCTCGGGATCGCCCAGGAAGTCGCTCTCGCGCATCCGCATCGCGACCGCTCCGTAGAAGACGGACGGGCCGCCCACGGCGGCGACCGACCGGACCTCGTAGCGTCCCGCGTCGGTACGGGCGAGCGCGTACCCGTGGCTCTCGTAGTACGGCGTCCGCGTGATCGTCCCCTCGGGCGCCCAGCACTGCGGTCCCCTCGGGATCCACGGGCCGCGCTCCAGCATGAGGACGTCCAGCCCCGAGCGGACCAGCGGCAATGCGGCCATGGCGCCGCCGAAGCCGCTTCCGACGACGACTACCTGCCGGTGTCTCAGATCGCTCGCGCGCACGTACCAAGCTCCCGACACAATGACGGACGGACAACCCCGAGGAGGCTCATGGCATCCAGAACCGGGCGACCCGCGACGCGGTCAGCTCCAGCGGGGCCGCGGCGCTCGTCGCCAGGTGGAGCTCGCCGTCCACGATGAACGGCCCGTCCAGAGCGAGGAGCGCCCGGGGCGTGTCGTGACTGTGCCAACCCCGCTCGGGGGTGAGCCGGTCGCCGGCGCGTCCGAGCGCCAGGCGCGGAACGTGGCGGAACAACCCCTGCGCCTCGCGCTCCACCAGTGTGAGATGGATCGGCCCCTCTCCGTCACCCCAATAGGGCCTGGCCCCGACGATGAGCCGGTCGAGCGTGCTGGCCACGAGGAAGACCACGGGCCCCTCGAGCACGGGCCCTCCGTTCACATGGACGCGCATACGCGGGGACAGCCCGTCCAGAGAGCGGCCTCTGACCGCCAGCGAGAGGAGCGTTCTCACGATCGCGAGCGGCGAGCCCACCGCTTCGGGAATCCCCGAGGGCCTGAGGCGGCGGTTGAAGAATTCCACACCCGCGGACACGGTGGCCGTGCCGAAGAACATGCCGGCCAGGGGCTCGGAGCCCGGGGCCGCGATCCGCAGGACGGGCCTTTCGACGAGACGGCCCGGGGCGCCCGGGCGCCCGGCGACGGCCTTCCAGCGCTGGAGCTCCTCGAGGTAGGCGAGGAGGCTCACGGCGGGTCCCAGGTCCCTGACGGTCATGTTCGTCGTGCCGCCCGGGGCCACCGCGAGGACGGGCCAGGCCCCATCGGGCCGGCTCCGCTCGAGTGCGGTGAGCACCGCGTGGAGGGTTCCGTCGCCGGCCACCAGGCAGAGAACGTCGTCCGCTTCCAGGGAGAAGCCGACCACGGCGTCTCCCATGCTCACGGGCTCGGACGCCTCGGCGTAGAGGGGGCCCGCGAGCGCGCGTGCTCCCTCTCGCACCGCGGCGGCGCGGCGCCGGACGCGACCCGAGAGCGGGTTGAGCAACACTGCGACGCGCGGAGCGGACATGCGGAATAAGAAGTCGTACGAATGTGGGCGTGTCCAGGGGAGAACGCCTGGTCTGACGCCTATGTGACGTCGCGTGATCATCATGCGTAAATGGGACAACAGGCTTCGCGAGCCGGAGGAGGGGTCGGGTTGAGGAGCAATCTGCAGGTGGAAGCGATGACCGAAGCCGGGGCCGAGCCGTCCAGCAGGGCCTGGTCCGGCGGCGGAGCGCTGCTGGTCGTGGTGAACCATACGAGCCGCTCCCTCTGGAGCGTCGGCTTCAAGGGTTGCGAGGGAGGGAGCTGGGGCGCGGACTTCCTGGAAGGCGCCATCGTTCCGGGCGGCTCCTCCTTGTGGGAGGTGAGCCCGGGCCTCTACCATCTCCGGGCCGAAACGGCCGACGGCACCCACGTCGAGCGCTTCGGCGTGTCCGTGGGATACGGACAGCTTGTGCGCTGGGTGGTCGAGGACCAGGGCTGACC
>CAYPMO010000045.1:8909-26970 GCA_964412015.1 uncultured Gemmatimonadaceae bacterium
TCGCGCTGTTCTCCTCGCCCGGGTCCCCCTAGAATCAGGGGCCCTTCGCCGGATCGGCCGCACGGTCGACGGCTTCTCGACCCCATCCTCTCATGCACATCACCTTTCTCGGCGCCGCCGGCACCGTGACCGGCTCCCGCCACCTCGTGACGGCCGACACGAAACGGATCCTCGTGGACTGTGGGCTCTTCCAGGGTCTCAAGGCTCTCCGTCTCCGCAACCGTGAGGCTCTCCCGTTCGACGCGGCGTCCCTGGACGCGGCCGTGCTCACGCACGCGCACCTGGACCACAGCGGGTTCCTTCCGGTGCTCGTCAAGAACGGCTTCGCGGGTCCGGTCTACTGCACGGCTCCCACGGCCGACCTGGTCCCCATTCTGCTGGCCGACTCCGGCCGTCTCCAAGAAGAGGACGCGCGCTGGGCGGCCAAGAAGGGATACTCCCGTCACGCGCGCCCCGAGCCGCTCTACACGGAGGAGGACGCACGCGCGGTCACGCCGCTGCTCCGCCCGGTGGACCTCGGGCAGGACGCGGATTTGGGCGGCGTGCGCCTGCGCTACACCCTCGCCGGGCACATCCTGGGCGCCGCGTCGGTCACGCTCGCTTCGGCCGAGGGAACGATCCTGTTCTCGGGCGACCTCGGCCGTCCCTACGACCTTCTGGTTCCCACACCCCAGCCGCCGCCCGTGGCCGACTGGGTGGTGATGGAGTCTACGTACGGGAGTCGGGAGCATCCCAGCGTCCATCCGGTCGAGGCGCTCGCGCTCGTGCTCAAAGGCACGGTGAGCCGGGGCGGCGTCCTGATGGTCCCGGCGTTCTCGATAGGCCGCGCGCAGCTCGTCCTGTACGCGTTGGCGCAGGCGTTCGCGGCGGGGATTGCGCCGAGGGTGCCGGTCTTCCTCAACAGCCCCATGGCCATCGATGTGTCGGAGTTGTACCTGAAGCACCATACGTTCCACCGGCTCGACGGAGCCGAGACGCGCGAGGCGTTCTCGGTAGCTACGTACACACGCGGGGTCGAGGAGTCGAAGGAGCTCAACCGCAGGAACGGCCCCATGGTGCTCCTGGCCGGGGCCGGGATGCTCACGGGTGGGAGGATCCTGCACCACCTGACCGCGTTCGCTCCCGACGGCCGCAACACCATCGCCCTCACCGGGCACCAGGCGCAGGGCACGCGCGGGGCGGATCTGCTCGCGGGCAGGCGCGAGGTGAAGATCCACGGCCGGCCGGTTCCGGTGCGCGCCGAGGTGGTCGCGCTCGATGGGCTCTCGGCCCACGCCGACCGGAGTGAGCTCCTCGACTGGTTGGGAGCGGCCCCGGTCGGGCCCCGGACCACGTTCCTGGTGCATGGTGAGCCGAGGGAGTCCGACGCCTTCCGCGTCACGGCCGAGGAGCGGCTGGGCCTGGAGGTCCAGGTGGCGGAGGACCGGCGGACCGTGGAACTGGCGTAGCGTTCCAGGGTCGTTGGCCCCATCCAGGGCGCTCACGGGAATCTCCCGACTCGCCCCAGCGTGCGGTGAGCGCCAATTTGCGGGGCCGAGTCCGTTCCGTCCGTCACAGGAGACCGACATGGAAAAGTACGTCTATCTCTTTACCGAGCTGGATGAGGCGGAGGCCGCGGTCGGCGGGGACTGGGACGCGGTGCGGGGTCTCCTGGGCGGGAAGGGAGCCAACCTCGCGGATATGACCCGCCTGGGGGTTCCGGTGCCCCCCGGGTTCACGGGTACCACCCGCGCGTGCAACGCCTATCTGGCCCGGGGAGGCGAGTTCCCCGAAGGATACTGGGAGCAGGAGATCGTAGCCCTCGAGGCCCTGGAGGAAGCCACCGGAAAACGCTTCGGCGATCCCTCCACCCCCCTCCTCCTCTCCTGCCGTTCGGGCGCCAAGCGCTCGATGCCCGGCATGATGGACACCGTACTCAACCTCGGGCTCAACGACGAGATCACCGAGGGTCTCGCCGGGAGCACGGGCGACGCCCGCTTCGCGTACGACCTGTATCGGCGCCTCCTGCACATGTTCGGGAGCGTCGTCCTCAACATCCCCGACCACCCCTTCGAGCAAGTCCTCGACCAGCGGCGCGCCCACGTGGGCGCGAAGCTCGACGCGGACCTCGACGCCGAGGACTGGAAGGCGGTGGTGGAGGCCTACAAGGGGGTCGTGCGCACCTTCTCCGGGGCCGAGTTCCCCTCCGACCCGAGGGAGCAGCTCCGGCGCGCGACGGAAGCGGTCTTCCGCTCGTGGAACGGTAAGCGCGCCGTCGACTACCGGAACGCCTCGGGCATTCCGCACGACCTCGGCACGGCGGTGAACGTCCAGACCATGGTGTTCGGCAACATCGGAGAGGGGTCCGCCACGGGCGTGTGCATGAGCCGGGACGGCACGACGGGAGAGCCGCACCTCGAGGGTGACTACCTGGAGAACGCGCAGGGCGAGGACGTGGTGGCCGGTGTGCGTGCCACCGACCCCATCTCGGTCCTTCTGGAGCGCAATCCGGCCGTGTACGGGGAGCTGCGGGAAATCGCACGCAAGCTCGAGGCGCACTATCGAAACATGCAGGACATGGAGTTCACGATCGAGCGCGGGAAGCTCTGGGTGCTCCAGACCCGGGACGGCAAGCGCACCGCGGAGGCCGAGGTACGCATCGCGGTGGACATGGCGAACGAGGAGCTGATCTCCCGCGAGGAGGCGCTGCTGCGCGTCTCGCCGGAACAGGTGGACGTGTTCCTCCATCCCAAGCTCGACCCGAGGGCCGTCGGCGGCGTGAAGCCCCTCGCGAAAGGCCTCGCGGTGTCCCCGGGGGCGGCGGTGGGACAGGTGTTCTTCGACGCCGACACCGCCGAGCGCATGGGTAAGGAGGGCCGCTCGGTCGTGCTCGTGCGCCCGGACACCAAGCCCGACGACGTGCATGGCATGTTGGCCGCGAAAGGCATCCTCACGAGTCGCGGGGGGCGCACGAGCCATGCCGCGCTGGTCGCCCGCCAGTTCGGCAAGCCGGCCGTGGTCGGCGTCACCGACATGGAGATCGATCTGGTCGCCCGGACCTTCGAAACGGACGGCACCGTGGTGGAGGAGGGAGACTGGATCTCCCTGGACGGGACGCGCGGGCTGGTCTACGAGGGCGAGCTCGCGACCGTGGTGGCCGATCTCGATAACCCCTACCTCGCGGCGCTGCTCTCCTGGGCGGACGATATCCGCCGCCTGGGCGTGCGGGCGAACGCCGACTACCCCAGGGACGCGGAGCGCGCGCGCACGTACGGGGCCGAGGGGATCGGGCTCTGCCGCACCGAGCACATGTTCTTCGAGGCGGACCGCCTGCCCCTGATCCAGAACATGATCATGGCGAAGGACCACGTGGAGCAAGACGCGGCGCTCGCCGCCCTGCTGCCGCTCCAGCGGGGCGACTTCGACGGCCTGTTCCGTGTCATGGACGGGCTTCCGGTGATCATCCGCCTGATCGACCCGCCGCTGCACGAGTTCCTTCCCGCCCACGACCAACTCGTGCGCGACCTGGCGGACCTGAAGGTGCGCCTCCAGCACTTCCATACGCTCTCCGAGATCGACACGGCGCTGGAGGAGCTCCACACCAAGCAGCGCTACCTCGAGCGGGTCGACGCTCTGGCGGAGGCGAATCCCATGCTCGGCACCCGGGGCGTCCGCCTCGGGATGCTGATTCCCGGCCTCGTGCGCATGCAAGTGCGCGCGATCTTCGAGGCCGCGTGCCGCTGTAAGCGCGACGGCGTGGACGTGAGACCCGAAGTGATGATTCCGCTGGTCTCCCACGTCGGAGAGCTGCGCGCGATGCTCGCGACCCTGGAGGAGGAAGCCAAGGCGACGATGGCCAAGCAGGCGCTCGAGGTGCCCTACAAGTTCGGGACGATGATCGAGATCCCTCGAGCGGCCGTGACGGCGGGAGAGCTGGCTTCGGTGGCCGAGTTCTTCTCGTTCGGCACCAATGACCTCACCCAGACGACGTTCGGGATCTCGCGGGACGACGCGGAAAAGGGTTTCCTCGTGGAGTACCTGCGACGCGGCGTGCTCTCCCGGAACCCCTTCGAGACCATCGACGCCGAGGGTGTGGGCCGGCTCATGCAATGGGCCGTGCAGGAGGGAAAAGCCGTCCGTCCCGACCTCGAAGTCGGGATCTGCGGCGAGCACGGCGGCGATCCCGCCAGCATCCACCTGTGCCACAAACTCGGGCTCGACTACGTGTCGTGCTCGCCGTTCCGCGTGCCGATCGCGCGGCTGTCGGCGGCCCACGCGGCGCTCGGGAAGGCCACGAACGGATAGGGGAGGAGTGACCTGCCCCTCCCATGATCCTCCAGGATCCCGCCCCAGCGGGCTTGCCGGAACACGAGCGCGCCCCGCTCCGTAGGGTAGGGTAGGGAGCGCCGCTCCCGTCGACGCGACGATACACGCAGGGAGGTACCATGTTCGGGCTCATCGCAACCGGAATCGCCGGCGTCGTCGCCGTATACGGCCACATCGCGTCGCGGCGCTTCGTCGGTCGGAAGCTCCGCTATACGGGCCTCGTGGAGAAGCCCATGCTGGGTCTGTGGGTGGGCGCCGCGACCACCGTGGTGGCCGCTCCCCTGGTGGCGATCCTCCCGATCGTCGGGGCCGGCACGGCCATCGCGGCCGGGCTCGGGGTCGGTACCGGCGTCGCCCTCGGCGTGAGTGACACCAAGGAGCCGCCTCTGCTGGAGGACTGATTCCGGCGTACGGCATCCTCACCGCAGGCACACCCGCGGAACGGAGGATGGATCGGGAGAGTATCACGAGTCCGGAGGATGGCGCTGTGCGGACGAGTAGCCGGAACCGGGCAGGTGTGGCCATGGAATCGTCGGCGTTATGCTAAGGGAATGAACCAGATGCCGACGTCCTCCCCGTGCCAGCGCGCGGAGTGGGCACACAACCTGCTCGCCGCGTTCGCGGCCATCCTCTCCATTTCGCTCTTTTCCGCTCCGGTGGCAGGCCAGGACGCCTCCGCTCTGGGCTCGGCCTTGGCGCGCGTGTGCGGCACGACGCTGGACCCTGCCACCCAGGGCGTGCTCGCGGGGGTGGTGACCGACTCGATCACGGGGATGCCGCTCCGCGGCGCGAAGGCGAAGATCGTGTGGCAGGGGCCGGACGATCCCGTCGCCAGGGAATCCGAGGTCACGACGGACAAGGACGGCCTCTTCGCCTTCTGTGCCGTTCCGGCCAACGTCGTCGTTCTCCTTTCCGCGACGCTGGGTAAGACCTCCGCGCCGGTCGCCGTGCCGATCGAAGCGGGCATGCTCCAGGTCGAGCCCCTGACGCTCGCGCTCTCCGACCCCACCAAGACGGGTGTTCTCGTGGGGCGGGTCGTGGACGCGGAGTCCCGCGCGCCCCTGAGGGACGTGAGCGTGCGGCTCGTCGAGGAAGGCACAACGGTCGTGACGAACGAGCGGGGGTACTTCTCGCTCGGGGAGCGCTCCGCGGAGGTGCACTACGTGCGGTTGGAGCGCCTGGGGTATGCCCCGCGCGAAGTGCCGGTCGCCGTCGCCGGCGACGTGACGCAGGCCGTCGAGATCGAGCTCACCCAGCAGCCGATCGAGCTGGAGGGGATCGAGGTGAGCATCGCCCCGCGACGCATGCGGCAGGACCTGGAGGGCCTCATCCGCAGGATGAATCTCGGGTTGGGGACGTTCCTCACGCGTGAGACGCTGGAGCGTCGCGGAGAGGTACCGCTCGCCGAGCACCTGAGGGAGGTGCCGGGCATCCTCATCTTCCGGGACGGCCCCCGCGCCTTCCTCGAGGTCCGCGGGAAGTCGTGCACGCCCGAGGTCTACATGGACGGGCAGCTCTATCCGCTCGACCCGTCGGCCGGCGTGAACGAGCTGTTCGGCCGGCCCCTGGAGGCGATCGAAGTCTACAAGGGGACGGAAACGCCGCCGGAGTTCATCCGCCCCGGCTTCCAGTACCCGTGCGCGGTCATCGTCGTATGGACGCGTCCGGGCGGATGAGCCTCGTTCGTTAGAACGCCGCGGGCGGGCGCGGTCCCTGTCCGGGCGGCGCCCTCTCGGCGGAGCGCGGTTGCGCGCTCCCATGGGCCGCTGCAGCCTTCCGGTCCATGACCGGCACCCCGCTCGACCGTGCGATCCGCCTGCCCCATGCCACCGCGATGGTCGTGGGCACGATCATCGGGGCGTCCATCTTCGTCCAGCCGTCGGAGATCACCGGGCGTGTCCCCACGGTCGCCGGGATCTACGCCGTCTGGCTCGTCTGCGGGGTCCTGACGCTGTTCGGCGCCCTGGTCTCGGCGGAGCTGGCGTCCGCGTTCCCCGAATCGGGCGGCGTGTACGCGTTCCTCCGTGAGGCGTTCGGGCCCTGGCTCGGGTTCCTCTGGGCCTGGGCGATGTTCTGGACGATGCATACCGGGATCATCGCGGCGATCGCCACGGTGTTCGCGCGCTACGCGGACTACTTCCTGCCAATGGGAGACGCGGGCACGAAGGCGGTCGCAATGGCCGCGGTGTTGTTGCTCTCGGCCGTGAACTACCGGGGCGTGAAGCACGGCAGCGTGCTCCAGACCGCGTTCACGGCGGGCAAGCTCCTGGCCGTGCTCGCGATGATCGCGGTGGGCTTCACGTTCGGTGCGCCCGCTCACGAAGCGGCGCGAGCGGCTCCGGCGGTCGTGGGGGACGCGGCGCGTTGGGGCGTGTCCGACTTCGCGCTAGCGATGGTCGCCGGGCTCTTCGCGTTCGGTGGTTGGCACATGGTCACGTACAACGCCGAGGAGACCCAGGACCCGCGACGCACGATTCCCCGGGCGCTCCTCATCGGGACGCTGGTGGTCACGGCGTGCTACGTCCTGCTCAACGCGGTCTACGTATACGTCCTGCCCGTCGGCGTCGTAGCGTCGTCGACCCGGGTGGCGGCGGACGCGGCCGACGCCGTCTTCGGGCGGGGTGGGGGAGCGGCGATGTCCGCGCTCGTGGTCTTCTCCACCTTCGGGGGGCTGGCCGGGATCGTGCTCGCGGGTCCCCGCGTCTACTACGCCATGGCGCGCGATGGCCTCCTGTTCCCGTGGGTGGGCGCGGTGCACGCGCGCTTCCACACGCCCCACCGGGCGATCGTGCTCCAGGCCGTGTGGGCGTGCGTGCTGGTGGGCACGGGCACCTACCGCGCGCTGTTCACTCGCGTCGTCTACACGGAGTGGATCTTCTTCGGGCTCATGGCGCTCGGGCTGATCCTGCTCCGGCGGCGCGCGGACGTGCACCGTGGCTGGGAGGTCTGGGGCTATCCGTGGGTCCCCCTGGTCTTCGCGGTGTCCGCGTTCGGCATCGTGGCATACCAGGTGGCGGCGGAGCCGATCGAGAGCGTCGTGGGATTGGGGCTGGTCGTGGCCGGACTTCCGGTCTATTGGTTCTGGGCTCGCCGGGGATATGCCCGCCGCGTCTCCAACGCTTCCGGACACCCATGATCATCGACTTCCACAACCATTACTTCCCGCCCGCCTACCTCGACGCCATCCGCGCGGGGGGAAGCCGGTTCCGCGTCACGGTGGACACCGAGGGAAATCCCGTGCTCCACTCTCCCGGCGACTACAACGTGCTCGTCCCGGGCCACCGGGACCTGACCTACCGCGCGCGCGTGCTGGACGAGGCCGGCGTGGACAAGCAGGTCCTCTCGTTCACGGCGCCGGGGACGAGCATCGAGAGCCCCGACCGGGCCGTCGAGCTCGCGCGCGTCATCAACGACGCGTTCGCCGAGGACGTCGCGGCCTGGCGCGGGCGCTTCACCGCGCTGGCACATCTTCCCATGAACGCTCCGGCGGCGGCCGCGGAGGAAGCCACGCGCGCCGTCACCGAGCTCGGGCTCCCGGGCGTCATGCTTCTCTCGAACGCCAGCGGCGTCCCGCTCTCCGACGATCGCTTCCTGCCCGTGTTCGAGGCGCTCGACCGCGCCGAAGCCCTGGTCTACATCCACCCCACCTATCCGGTGGGCGTGGAGGTCATGACGAAGTACATGCTCATGCCGATGGTCGGTTTCGTGATGGACACGACATTGGCCGCGGCCTCGCTGGTCTACGCCGGCGTCGTGGAGCGCTTCCCTCGCATCACGTGGGTCCTGGCGCACCTGGGCGGGGCCGTACCCTACCTCGCCGAGAGGTTCGACCGCGGCTTCGAGGCGTATCCGGAATGCAGGGAGCGGTGCACGATCCCGCCGAGCACCCAGCTCAAGGCGTTCTACTACGACACGGTCAACTTCGACCTCGTGTGCCTCGCGCTCGCGAAGGATTTCGCCGGCGCGGACCATCTGGTGGCGGGCTCGGACTACCCGCACATGATCGGGAGCCTGGAGAAGATGACGACGAGCGTCGCGGCGATGGACCTCACCGCCGGGGAACGCGGGGGCGTACGTGGGGGGAACGCCGCGCACATCCTGGGCCTGGTGTAAGCCCTCTGGCCGTGCGCATTTCGGGCTTCTCGTTCGCTCGTAACGCCGTCGCGCTCGACTATCCGCTCCGGGAGGCTCTGCTCTCCATCCTGCCCGTCGTGGACGAGCTGGTGGTAGCCGTGGCGAGCACCGTCCCGGACGACGGCACCCGCGCGGTGGTCGAGGCCCTCGACGATCCCCGGGTGCGCATCGTGGACGGCGTGTGGGACGCCTCGCGCCGCCAGGCGATCTACGCCGAGCTCACCAACCTGGCCCTCGATGCGTGCTCAGGAGATTGGTGCCTGTACATCCAGGCGGACGAGGTGATGCATGAGGACGACCTTCCCGCACTCCGTGCGCGCTGTGAAGGGCTCCTCGACGACGGTCGCGTGGAAGGCCTGCTCTTCGACTACCTGCACTTCTTCGGGGACTACGGTCACGTCCAGGACGGGCACGGATGGTACCGGAAGGAGATCCGGATCGTGCGCGGCGGCCTCGGGATCCGCTCGGTGCGGGACGCCCAGTCGTTCCGGTATCCCGACCAGCGCCGCATCACGGTGGCGCCGGCCCGCGCGCGCGTCTTCCACTACGGGTGGGTGCGAGAGCCCCGGCGCATGCAAGAGAAGGTCCGTGAGTTCTGGCTGCACCGGATGCCGCCGGACCAGGTGGAGACGGAACTCGGTGGGAGGGAGGAGTTCGACTACGGACCGCTCGGCCGCCTCCGCCGGTACGCCGGGAGCCACCCGGCGGTGATGGCGGGCCGCATCGCCGCGATGGACTGGGCCGACCGACTCCGCGAAGCCGACCCACCCGGCGTGCGACGTACGCCCCGGCACGAGGACGAGCGCCTGAAGTACCGGCTCCTGACATCGCTCGAGCGCCTCACGGGACTCGACCTGAACCACAGGAACCACGGGCGGGTGCTCCGCGTGTAGGAACCGCGATGGATATCCCGTCCGTGATCGCTACGGCGTCTCTCCAGTCGCCTGCTCGCCGTATTCCGCTACGAGGTAGTCCAGGATGTACCTCGAGACGGCGTCCAGGTCGCTGTACTTCAGGCCCAGGAGGCCCCAGTAGGGCATGTTGAGCACGCTGCCCGAGTAGATCGCCCTGCGGAGCCCCATGGGATCCTCCGCGTACCGCCAGCCGGCCGCGAGGAACGACGGCGGCCGCAGCGTGTCACCGCGGTGGACGAAGCCACCGTTGCCGCGGGCTCCTTGTCCGTGGCATTTCGCGCAGCTGACCCGGAAGACGAGTGAGCCGCGCTCGAGCGCTTCCTGCTCCGTCCGCCAGGCGATCGTGTCGAACACGGTCGAATCGAACGAGGCCATCGCCATCTGGACTGAATCGGCACGGCCAGGGCCTTCCTGCTGGGCCGGCTCCTGGGCGGGGGGCTCGCCCCCGCACGCCGCGATCCACACGAGGGCGGTCAGGATGGGGATCGAACGACGCATGGAAACCCTCCTCCCTTCACCGAATGATGTTGGGCAGGGGTCCTTCGTTTGCAACCTATCCGGGAGGGGTCGGGAAGCAAGTCGGGAAAAACCCGCTCTTGAGCTGCGACGCGGGAACCGTCAGGTTGGCCGTCGGAAGGTCGTTTCCCGCGTCCCGAGACCCCCATGGACCGCCCGCTTCCTCCCCCTTCTCGCCCTTCGTCCCTCGACCGTCGGGATCTCCTCAAGCTGGGGGCCGCGGGCTTCGGCCTGGGCGCCGCCTCCGCGCTCGCCCCCGGCATCCTGGAAGCCAGGGAGTCCGGAACGACGTTCCAGGTGCCGCCGCTGGCCGATGCCGCGCCCGAGACCCCCATGGCCGCGCCGCCCATGGATGTAGTTCGTGTCGGCTTCGTGGGCGTGGGCCTCCAGGGAGGCTCGCACGTGGAGAATTTCCTGAAGCTCGAGGGCGTCGAGGTCGTTGCCCTCTGCGACATCGATGAGGCCCGGAACCGTGAGGTGGCGGAGCTCGTCGTAGCCGCGGGTCGCCGCGAGCCGAAGCTCTACGGCCGCACGCCCACGGACTTCGTGCGCATGTGCGAGACCGAGGAGATGGACCTCGTCTTCAACTCCACCCCCTGGGACTGGCATGTCCCGGTATGCGTGGCGGCGATGGAGAACGGCAGCCATGCCGCCACCGAAGTGCCGGCGGCCTACACGCTCGAGGACTGCTGGAAGCTCGTGGAAGTGGCCGAGGCGCACGAGAAGCATTGCGTGATGATGGAGAACTGCAACTACGACCGACCCGAGATGATGGTCTTCCACATGACCCGTCTCGGGCTTTTCGGCGAGATCCTCCATGCCGAGTGCGGCTACCTCCACGATCTGCGCGCGATCAAGTTCGAGGACGCGCACGAAGGCCTGTGGCGGCGTTGGCACGCGACGCAGAGGAACGCGAACCTGTACCCGACTCATGGGCTCGGACCGGTAGCCAACGTCATGGACATCAACCGCGGGGACGCCTTCGCGTACCTGGTGTCCATGAGTTCGCCATCCCGTGGGCTCCAGGCGTGGCGCGAAGCGAATGTCCCCGCGGGTGACCCGAAGTGGTCGGAGCGCTACGTTCTCGGAGACGTGAACACGAGTCTCATCATGACGATGAACGGGAAGACGATCTACGTCTCCCACGACACCAACCTCCCGCGGCCCTATTCGCGGATCCACCTGGTGCAGGGCACGAAGGGGCTCTTCCAGGGCTACCCGAACCGCGTGTACGTGGAAGGCCGCAGCCCCGCGCACCGGTGGGAGGAGATGAGCGCCTACCTGGCCGAGTTCGACCATCCGCTCTGGAAGGACCTGGACCGGATGTCCGCGGGAGCGGGGCACGGCGGCATGGACTTCATCGAGGACTACCGGCTCGTGAAGTGCCTCCGGGAAGGGCTTCCCACGGACATGAACGTCTACGATGCCGCCGCGATCTCGGCGGTCGGGCCGCTCTCCGAGTGGTCGGTCGCGAACGGCAGCCGGCCGGCGGCGTTCCCGGACTTCACTCGCGGGCGTTGGAGGACGTGGCCCAGGCTGGGGATCTTCCGCGCCTAGGTCCCGAGAGCACCGTGACCGATTCCCTCGCCGACCGGTTCCGCGGTCGCTTCAAGGCGGCCCCGACCCATCTGTCCCGGGCCCCGGGGCGCGTGAACCTCATCGGGGAGCACACCGACTACAACGGGCTCCCCGTGTTCCCGATGGCGCTGCAGCGCGAGGTGCGCATCGAGCTCAGGCCGAGGCGCGACGGGCGTGTGACGCTCCTGAACCAGGACGCCGAGTTCGCACCGGTCGACTTCGAGGTGGGGGTCGCCATCCCTCCGGGCCCGACGGGCCACTGGGGGAACTACGTGAAGGCGCCCGCTCAGGAGCTGGCCCGGCGCTACGCTATCGTCCGGGGGTTCGACGGAGTGCTGGGCTCGGACGTGCCGGTCGCGTCCGGACTCTCGTCGTCCTCGGCCCTGGTCAACGCGGTGGGCCTGGCCCTCGCGGAGATCAACGAGCTCGGGTTGGACCCCCTCGAGTTGGGTGACGTGATGGCCGACGCGGAGCGCTACACGGGCACGCGCGGCGGCGGCATGGATCAGGCGATCTCCATGGCGGCTCGGGCGGGACACGCGGCGCGCATCGACTTCCATCCCCTCCGGCTCCATTACGTGCCGGTCCCTTCGGACTGGCGGTTCGTGGTGGCCGACACCGGCGTGCGTGCCGAGAAGTCGGGGCCCGCCCAGGCGGCTTACAACCGTCGCCGGTCCGAGTGTGAGGAGGCGTTCAAGCTCGTGGCCCCCGAGCTGGTGTGCGCCGGCCTGACGAAGCGCGCCCCGGCCGGCTACGCGGAGATGCTCAAATCCGTGCCGGACGACGAGGTGATGGTGGTGGCGGAGAAGGTACTGACGGGGACGCTGTTCAAGCGCTTCCGTCACGTGGTCAGCGAGAACGCCCGGGTCGTCGAAGCACAGGATCTCCTGCACCAGGCGGATCATGCTGGATTCGGGACCTTGATGGACGGGTCCCACGGAAGCCTGCGCGCGGACTACAATGTGAGCTCCGCCGAGCTCGACGAGCTGGTCGCGTTCGCCAAGGAAGGCGGCGCCTCGGGGGCCCGCCTCACCGGTGCCGGCTTCGGAGGATGCATCGTCGCGCTGGCGGATACGAACACGGTGGACGACGTGCTCGAGACCCTGGTCACCGGGTACTACGAGCCTCGCAATCTCACCGACCGCCTGGACCGGCGCGTGTTCCTCGCCGTTCCGTCCCAGGGAGCGTCGTTCGGCGCGTTGTAGCGCGCGCCACGTCGCGGCGAGCCGCGACGACGATCCGTCGGCCTACTTCAACCCCACCCTGGGCAGCACCCGCAGCACGCCCCACGCCGCCGCCGCGGACACCACCAGGCAGGGGACGGCCGGAGCGATTCTTCCGTAGAGCGCGTAGCCGGTGCCGAAAAGCGCGCCCCAGATCACCGCGCACCCGAGGAACACCGCGAGGAATCCCGCTGCGGTGCTCTCGGACGTGTCCCGCTGCGCGAGGCCGATGCCCGCCCCGCGCCAGCCCGGCCCCATCGGGTGGATGTGGTCGTAGAAGGACTGCAGGGTCTTCCGGTCCGCCGGAGGCGTCAGGAGCGTGACGGCGATCCAGCCCGCCGTGGTGATCGCCACGCCCACGACCAACTGGATGTGGGCGGGCATCGGCGCGAAGCCGACCGCGGTGTGCGCGAACTGGAACCAGACGGCCACCACGAACGAGATCGCCATCGCGGCCAACTCGCTCCACGCGTTGATGCGCCACCAGAACCAGCGCAGGAGGAAGACCAGCCCCGTTCCCGCTCCGATCTGCAGGAGGATCTGGAATGCCTGCAGGGCGTTCTCGAGCCAGAGGGAGACCACGCTGGCTAGGATCACCAGCCCGACCGTCGAGACCCGGCCCACGCCCACGTAGTGCGACTCCGTCCGGTCGGGGGCCATGAAGCGGCGGTAGACGTCGTCCACGATGTACGAGGCGCCCCAGTTCAGGTGCGTCGCGATCGTGGACATGTACGCGGCGGCCAGGGACGCGACCACGAGGCCCAGGATTCCGTGAGGCAGGAAGACGAGCATCGCCGGATAGGCCAGGTCGTTCCTCACGATGGATGGATCGAGATGGGGGAACGCGGCCTGGATCGAGTCGAGCGACGGGTAGACGACGAGCGAGGCGAGGGCTACCAGGATCCAGGGCCAGGGCCGGAGCGCGTAGTGGGCCACGTTGAAGAACAGGGTGGCCTTGAGGGCGTCCTTCTCGCTCCGGGCGGCCAGCATGCGCTGCGCCACGTAACCGCCGCCGCCGGGCTCGGCGCCCGGATACCAGGCGCTCCACCACTGCACGGCGAGCGGCACGATAATCACCGCCGCCGCCGTGCTCGTGTCGGAGAAATCGGGAAGCAGCGGGAGCTTCCCCCGCACGGCATCGTGCGAGAACAGCCCGGCCAATCCGCCTACGTCCGGATGCATGACCGCGTACCAGGCCGCGATCAAGGAGCCAGCCATCGCGACGATGAACAGCATGAAGTCCGTCACCACCGCGCCCCAGAGCCCGGACGCCATGCAATACAGGGCGGTGACCGTCCCTGCGACCAGCACGACCTCGTATTTGCCGAAGCCCAGGAGCACGCCGGCGATCTTGATGGCGGCCAGGGTCACCGTGGCCATGATCATCATGTTGAAGAACACGCCCAGGTAGATCGCCCGGAAGCCGCGCAGGAACGCCGCCGGCCTGCCCGAGTAGCGCAGCTCGTAGAAGCCCATGTCGGTGAGCATTCCCGAGCGCCGCCAGAGCTTCGCGTAGAAGAACACGGTGGTCATGCCGGTGAGGACGAACGCCCACCACAGCCAGTTCTGACTGACGCCCCCGGTGCGGACCATGTCGGTGACCAGATTGGGCGTGTCGGTGGAGAAGGTGGTCGCCACCAGGGAGGTCCCGAGCATCCACCACGAGATCTGCCGGCCTCCGAGGAAGAACTCGGTCGTGCCTCGACTCGCGCGGCGGGTGTGCCAGAGGCCCACGGCCAGGGTCAGCGCTCCGTAGAGGGCGACCACGACCCAATCCATCGTCGTGAGCCTCACGGCATCGCCCCCTCGCCGCGAAACGCGGCGGAAAGGTCGGCAGGGTAGGCGCCCGCCGCGATCCGTGCGTGCAGCCTCGCCTCGGCCCGACTCCGGTCGGCCGGATGCGTCACACCGAACCATTCGTCTCGGCCGGGAAGCACCTCCACGCGAACGGTTCCCGTCCGCACCTGCTCGTTCATGGCGGTAGGCAAGGGGAATTCGGCGGACGCGTCGTCTCCGTATCGCTCGAGGAAGCGCTGGAATTGACGGCGTAGCAGCGCGACCACGGGATCGCTGAACCCCCACAGGTTCATCGAGACGATCTCGTCCCCCCGCAGCTCGACCGGGGCGCCTCCCGCCTCCACTCCGGTGATCCGTCCGTCCACCCGGCGCAGCTCCCTCACCTCCGTCACCTGCTGGAGCAGATGGCCCCGCCCCAGGACGCACACGCCGCGCGCCACCCCGCCCGACCCGGAGAGCGTGTCGCGGAGCCGGTATCCCACCATGGCTGCCTCGGTCCTCAACGGTCGGGTGGCAAGGTGGCGGAAGAGCCGGGCGAAGGCGTCGGCCCCGTACAGGTCGTCGGCGTTGCACACGCCGAAGGACCCCTCGATCCGCCCCGCAGCGCACAGCACGGCATGCGCCGTTCCCCATGGCTTGCGTCGCTCGGGCGGCCTCGGTGCCGGGACTCCGTCCAGCCTCTGGAACACGTACTCCGTGGGGATCGCGCCCCCCACCACGGCGTCCACGTGCTCGCGCACCCTGGCCTCGATCTCCGGGCGGACCACGAAGACGATCCCGCCGAACCCGGCGCGCGCGGCGTCGAACACGTCGTAGTCCATGATGCACTCGCCCGAGGGTCCCATGGGGTCCAACTGCTTGAGACGGCCGTAGCGGGTGGACAGGCCCGCGGCGAGCACGACCAGCGACGGCGCGTTCACGGTTCGGCGCGAGGATCCGGGCCAGCGGCGAGCGTGGTCAACGGCCGAGGTGCTCCCGGAGGAACGCGATGGTACGGGGCCATGCCCGCTCGCTGGCACGCAGGTTGGCGCCTTCCTGACCGCGCTGCGTGCGGAGGAACCCGTGGCCGGCGCCCTCGTACACGTTGGCCTCGTAGAACTTGCCGAGCGCATCCAGCGCCTCCCGGGCGGTCGGGATCGTCGCGTTCACGCGGTTGTCGGCTTCCCCGTAGAGCCCGAGCACCGGGGCCTGGATGCGCTCGTAGCCCGTCTCGGGCGACGTTCCGTAGTAGACCACGGCGGCGTCGAGGTCGGGCCAGTCCACCGCCAGGAGCCAGCTCGACGAGCCGCCCCAGCAGTATCCGACCACGCCGGCCCGTTCGGCCACCGCCGGAAGCGCCATCGCGTACTCACCGGCCGCCCGCAGGCGGCGGTTGATCTCGCCGCGGTCCAGGTCACGGATCGCGGGGCCGATCGCCTGCGGCTCGAAGGTGCGGGTGCCGCCTCCTCCCGGGCCCTTGCCTGAGAGCATGTCCGGAGCGATCGCGATGAAGCCCTCGGCGGCGATCTGGTCCGCTACGGCGCGCACCCAGTCGCTGAGCCCCCCGATCTCGTGAATGACGATGACGACCGGAGCGGGGTCGCTCCGCTCGGGATAGACGACCCAGGCTTCGACCATGTCACCGTCGCCCGCGTCGAACCGGATCCATTCGCCGTGGCGCGGGGACGTCTCGAGACGCTGGACGGCGGCATCGTTGTCGGCGGGCAGGGCCTGCGCGTGGGCGGTCGCGGGAACGGAGGCCAGGGCGAGCGTCGCCGCCGCGACACCCGCCGCAGGCGCATCGAGGAGGAGGGTCCGGGACATCGGGTATCTCCTGGGCAGAAGGTGACACGGAGCCCCGAAGATGGGTCGGAACCCCCTGACGCGCGAGGGACACGCCCGGTGCCATGGACGCATCGAGGCGACGCCCTGTCACAGATTCATGCAACGAATCGTATCCTGGGAGCGTCCAAGTCTACGTAGACGGGATGTTGGGGGAGCCCGGGCGGGCGGTGGGAGGAGGGGGTGATGAAACTTCCGGGCTCCTCCGTACGAAGGATAGGATGTGAGGGGCGGGCTGGGGGCTCGACCCACTGGTGCTGGACAGTGGAGGGGGGAAAGGACGATGGACGGCGAATTGAAGAACGAGAGATCCGCGGTTCCCTGGTGGGCCGCGTTCGGAGCGCCCCTGGTGGGGATACCCATTCTGGTAGCGTTGCTCGCGGTCGGTGCCGCGGGAAAGGCGGATGCGGCGGTGGGGAATGGATCGGAGCAGGTGACGACCACGGTGCGATGCGACGCGCAGGACGTGCGGACGGAGCTTCCGCCCGTGACGTTCGAAGGCGGCGACGAGAATCGCAGCTGAACCGGAATCACCCGCGGCCGGGCCCGTGAGGACCCGGGGGAAGCGCCGCCCTCCTGTGGGAAGGCGGCGCTTCGTGTGTCCTCGAGAGACCGAGGAGCGCACCGCGGAACCCTGACGCGTCCGGATGTCGTATAGTTCAGCATGGACGAGGTCCGCATCCCCAACGACGCGACGTACGCCCCTGTCGCGCTGACCGACCTGATGGCCGCCGCGCCCCTCGCGTCGCGGCTTCTTCTGGGAGCAACGCTGCCGGGAAGGGTCGTCAGCGCCGCGGCGCTGGGGATGTACGCCGGCAGCGTCCTGAAGGACTGGATGAGCCGGCAGGACGTACGGCGGATCGACTTCGAGGTGGAGTTCGGCGCCGACGTCTTCTGGATGGAGGGAATGCCCGAGGAAGCGCGGCGGGAGGAGATCCGGGCGGTCGCCGAATGCCTGGACGCGGAGTACACGCCCGAGCGTCGGCCTCGACGCGAGCTGGCACGGCAAGTAAACGGGCACCTGACCGACACCATCGCCCGCATCACCGGCCAACGCGTGCTCACGAGCTCGGCGGTTCGAGACTTCGGCCTCGCCGAGCTCCTGTTCCCCTTCGCGACGGGCGTGTGCGACGTCCTGAGCGGGGATGTCGCGATCTTCCGCGACACCGGCATGCTCGAGCCCCACGTCATCGGTCACGAGTTCGCGCACCGAAAAGGGTATTGGAAGGAGCTCCACGCCCAGGTGCTGTCGTACCTCGCCCTGCGGTGGTCGGAGGATCCCTACCTCGTGCAAGCCGCCCGGGCCGAGCGCCTACATCGGCAACTGAAGGTGCTGGCCGGGGAGGACCACGACGTGTACCACGAACTCGTGGAGGGGCTCCAGGTCCGGGAGGAGATCCGCGGGGAGCTGCACGCCCTGCGCCCGGGTCCCTCCTCGTACGAGGGCGCGGTGTCAGGCGTGATGCGCACTTTGTACGACGCGCGGCTGAAGCTCACGGGACAGAACGGGATCTCGGACTACGACGTGGGGTTCACCGACTTCCTCTGGAGCTTCGCGCGGAGCCCGTCGGCGCGGCAGGACCGGGCGCTCGCTGCGGCCTGAGGCTCCCGGCGCGGGCGCGCGCATGGATGTGCGGCCGGGGGCGGGCTTCCCTCTCGGGGCCGCACGGCCCTTGGACAGGCAGGTATCGGTACCGCGTTGATTGGGGTCTCGCTAAGCCGAAGTTACCTCTGAAGCAGGACAATGGGAGGCGTTGAGTCGCAAGGCGGATC
>CAYPMO010000046.1:0-24116 GCA_964412015.1 uncultured Gemmatimonadaceae bacterium
CGCGACCGCGGCGCGCCCTCAGTCCTCCACCACGTGCGCCTCGAAGGCGCCGCGGTGCTCCGCCCAGCGCGCCCCGTCGAACTGTCCGGCCTCCCCCAGGCACTCCACCGCGGCGCGCGCCATCGCGAGCGCGTGGTGCGTATTGTCGTGCGCGTAGAGGCCCTGGCGTCCGAACGTGAGCACGCCGGGGAGCGCCGAGACCCACGCGTCCACGAGGCTGAAGGGCCCCTCGTATCCGACCCGGTAGAGCGGATAGGCCGACGGGAGCCGCCGCGTCACGACGTCGAGGACCTGGGCGCGGATCTCGAGACCGGCGCGCGCGAGGCCCTCCCGTACCAGATCTCCCAGCTCCTCGTCCGACGCCGACCAGAGTGCGTCCCCGGTGGAACAGGGGATCTCCGCGCAGAGCACCGTCCGCCCGGGCGGGTCCGAGCGCCCGGAGTAATTCTTGGGCTCGGAGACGCGCGTGAACGGGACGTCTGCGCCCGGGAAGTAGTGCGCGTCGTACCCGGTGAACCGGTCCTGGACGAGCACGAGGTAGACGAGGAGCATGGCCCGCTGCTCCAGGCGCTCCGCCGCGGCGAGCACCGCGGCCGGCGCGGGCGGGTCCACGATCCGCACGAGCACGCCGAGCCGGATCGTGGACCACACGTGGTCGCACAGGAGGAGGCGCCGCCCCGGCCCGTGCTCGACTTCCACGGCCAAGCGTGGACCGCCCGCGCGCTCGACGGTGCCGCTTTGTGCGGTGGCGCTTTGCGCGGTCGCGTTTTCGACGGTGCCGCTTTGTGCGGTGGCGCTTTGCGCGGTCGCGTTTTCGACGGTGCCGCTTTGTGCGGTGGCGCTTTCAGCAACAGCGCCCTCCCTTGCGGTGGCGTTCGCGGCGAGCCGGTCCGTCCGGAACTTCACCGCGACGGCCTTCGTGCCCGTGAGCACCTCGGCGCCCTGAGCCTCGGCGGCCTCCCGGAGCGCCTCCGAGATCTGTCCGTAGCCGTTCCTCGGGTACCAGAACTTCCCTCGGGCGCTACGGCCTCCCCCGCCCCGCCTCCCCGGGAGGATCCGCGCGACCATCGCGCCGAAGGAGGACGCGGAGACGCGCCTGCGGGCCTGGACCGGGGAGATCTCCTCGGGCTCGAGCCCCCAGATCTTCCGGGCGTAGGGGAAATAGAAGTCCCGGCACACGGTGGGCCCGAGCCCGCGGAGCAGCACCGACGCGAACGTCTCGTCGGGAGCCCGACCGGGGCCGCCAGCCGAACGGGCGCCGCCAGCCGAACCGGCGCCGCCGGCCGAACCGGGGCCGCCAGCCGAACTCGCGCGAGCGGCACCCCCAGACGCGCCACCCGCGGACGCCCCGCTTCCCCACGGTGACGGCCGCACGAGCCCTGCGGCCGCGTCCCACGCGGCGCCGAACAGGAACGCCGGCGGCGCGCGCAGCGCCAGGTCCGCCGCCCGGAGCGGGAAGTGGATCCAACGGTCCCCGAGCCGGATGCGGCCGTGGCGGGGCCGCTCCAGCAGGTCGTCGCCGAGCAGGCCGCGGAGTTCCGCGAGGATCGTCGGGTGCGTGGCCGGATGCAGCCGGTGGCTCCCGTAGTCGACGCGGAGCCCGTGGACCGTGAAGCTCCCCGCGTTCCCGCCCACGGCGTCCTGCGCCTCCACGACCATCGGGGCGAAGCCGCGCCGGGCGAGCCAGAGCGCCGCGCCGAGCCCGGCCGGGCCGCCGCCCAGGATCACCACGCGGGTCGCGCGCTTCCCTGCCCGGTGCAGGGGCTCGGCGCGCGGCAGCGACGGGGGAGCGTTCGACGCGTTCATCCGAGGTACATCTCGTGCCATATCATGAAGTTCAGGATCCCCCAGAGGGGCCGTCCGTGGTCGTGTCGCAGCGCGAGGTGCTCGTCCACCAGCGCGCGGACGGCATCGGGGCGAAACAGCCCCACCGCCTCGACACGCTCGCGGCCGCAGTAGTCCAGGAGGACGTCCTTCAGCTCGCGCGTGAGCCAGCGCGAGTATGGCATCTCGAGGCCCACCTTCTTCCTCCGGAGGATCTCCGGGGGGAGAAGGTCCCGGAGCGCCGTGCGCAGCACGTGCTTCTTCCGCAGTCCCGGGAGCTTGATGCGCGCGGGCACCGTGGCCATCCACGCCACGAGCTCCGGGTCCGTGAAGGGGACTCTCGCCTCCAGCGAGTGCGCCATCGTCATGCGGTCGTTCTTGATCATGAGGTCGTCGGGCAGGAACACCGCCGCGTCCACGTGCAGCAGACGGTTGAGCGGATCCCTCGCGCCCGAGCGGCCGAACACCTCGCGGAACCATCGCTCCGGAGCCTCCGGTGTGAGCGTCTCCAGCACGGCCGGCGCGTAGAGCGCGCGCCTCCGCTCCTCCGTGAGGAGGATCCGCCACCAGAGGTGGGCGTCCTCGGGCGGGAGGTCCAGCCCTCCGAGGAAGCGTTTCATCCGGAACTCGAGGCTGAGCTTCCCGTGCGACACCGGGAGCAATCCCACCAACGGAGAGATCAGGCCACGTCGGACCGCCGCGGGCACGCGGCGCGCGAGCGCCGCCGCCTTGAACGCGGCGTGCGTGTCGTAGCCCGCGAAGACCTCGTCGCCCCCCTCGCCGGAGAGGAGCACGACGACGTCCTCTCTCGCGAGCGCGCTCACGTGCCAGGTAGGGATCGCCGAGCCGTCCGCGTACGGCTCGTCGATCCAGCGCAGATAGTCCGGTAGCATCGCGCGCACCATGTCCGCGGTGACGACAACGTCCCGGTGGACGGACCCCACGTGGGCGGCCACGGTCCTCGCGGCGGCGCGCTCGTCGAACGTCGGATCCTCGAAGCCCACGGAGTACGTCCGGATGGGATCCGCGACGTGGCCGCGCATGAGCGCGGCCACCGCGCTCGAATCCACCCCGCCGGAGAGCAGCACGCCGAGCGGAACGTCGGCCACCAACCTCCGCTCCACGGCCGCGTCGAGCAGATCGAGCGCCCTCGCGACCACGGTCGGCTCGTCCAGCGACTCGTCCTCGTCGAACGGGACGTCCCACCAGCGCTCGAGCCTCGTCGCGCCATCGGCACCGACGCGGAGCCAGTGGCCGGGCGGCACCTCGTGCACGCCCTGGAACGCCGTCTGGGGGCCGGGCACGTACCCGAGCGCCAGGTAGTCGTGCATCGCCTGGAGGGACACCTCCCGACGCACGCGCCGGTCCTCGAGGATCGCCTTGATCTCCGACGCGAAGCGCAGGTGGTCCGCATCGCGTTGCCAGAAGAGCGGCTTGATGCCGAATCGGTCCCGCACGAGCCAGAGCGCCCGTGCACGCGCGTCCCAGATCGCGAGCGCGAACATCCCGTTGAGCTCGCGCGCCATGCCGACGCCGAGCTCCTCCCAGAGGTGGAGGAGGACCTCGGTGTCGGTGCGGGAGCGGAACACGTGACCCCGCCCCACGAGATCGTGGCGCCGGGCGAGCTCCCGGAAATTGTAGACCTCTCCGTTGTACACGAGGACGACCGAGCCGTCCTCGTTGGCCATCGGCTGGTGGCCCGCCGGGGACCGGTCGATCACGGCGAGCCGGCGCGCGCCGAGCGCCACGTCGCCGTTCCGCCAGGTACCCCGGTCGTCGGGGCCCCGGTGGGCGAGCGCGTCGGTCATCCGGTCCAGCAGCCCGCCGTCGGGCCGCGGGGAGGCAGTCCCCAATCGAAGCATGCCGCAGATGCCGCACACGGGGGGACCCTCAGGTCGCGCCGGCCGGGGCGGCGACGCGCGAGGCGACGCCCACCGCCCGTCGCGGCCCCGCAGGACGGCATCGCCGCCACGCCGGCGGGCGTCCCGACGCCGGGATGGGCGTAGCCGAGTCCATGGCCACGACCTGGATCGGCGACACCCTCACCGTCCCCGCGGCGCCATGGCCGTGCGCGCGATCTGGTCGGACAGGAGCCCGACGGACCAGACGAGCACCGCGCCGAGGAAGCCCATGACCACGGTCTCGGAGAAGTTCCCGACGAAGAGGTCCCAGACGAACTTCGCGAACCCGATCAGGAAGAGCACCGCGCCCACAGGCAGGAAGACCTTGAGCGGGTTGAAGAAGACGACCGTGCGCAGGATCAGCATCAGGAAGTCGAACGCGTGCACGGGCCGGATCTTCGAGGCGCCGAGTCGCGGTCTGTAGTCGATCGGGTGCCAGCACACGAGCGCATCGTTGCAGAGCGCCGCGAGCGTGATCGTCGTCGTGAACGAGAACCCGGAGGGGAGCAGGTGCTCGAACCGCTCCACCAGCCGCCGGCGCACCACCCGGAGCCCGGAGTTGAGATCCGGGATCTCCTGGCCCGCGAGGTAGCTCGCCAGGCGGCCGAGAAACCACTTGGCCGGCCGGCGCAGGGCCGGGACGTGCACGCTCGGCCCGGTCCGCGACCCTACGACCATGTCGTAGTCGCGGGCCTCCGCGAGCAGCGCCGGGATCGCGCTCGCGGGATACGTTCCGTCCGCGTCGATGAGGACGAGCGTCTCGTGCGTCGCGCGCGCGATGCCCGCCTTGAGCGCGGCGCCGTAACCGCGGTTCCTGGGGAGCCGCACCACGATCGCCCCTTCGCGACGGGCCAGCTCGGCGGTGTCGTCGGTGGAGCCGTCGTCCACCACGATGAGCTCACCCGGGACGCCCACGTCCCGGAGAACCGCCAGGACTTCTCGCACGGTCGTCGCGATGCCTGCCGCCTCGTCGAAGGCCGGCATCACGACCGTGACGCCGTCCACCGCCCGGGCGGTGCTGTCACCCGTCGCTTCGGTCACCATGAGCTCGGCCTTTCGGTCCCCTGGGACTCGTCCGGCTGGAGTGGAAGGAAGCCCGACCTGGGAAAGCTAGGGAAGCGACCGACGGCATACCATACGAGGCACGGGCAAGACGGGAGGACTGGCTGGATGGTGCTCGCAGGTCACCGCGCGAGCACGCAGGCATGTTGCCCCCCCGGATTGCGCATAACTTCACGATGTGGCGGGAGTCTGCTCCTTCCGCGTAGCGACTTTGAAGGGGGAGACCATCATGTCTCTCAGGCTTCGTTCGCTCCTCGCCCGCGTTCCCGTGCGGGCGCTTCCCGGTACGGCGTCCGCGGGCGACCCTGTCGCCCGGTACTCCGGTGCGGCGCGAGCGCTCGCATTCCTGGCGCTGGCTTCGTGCGCCGCCTGCTCCGATTCGGCCGGCCCCGCCGAGACGCAGCTCCCCGAGCGCATCCTCTTCCAGAGCCAGCCGACGACGTTGGGTCTGGGCGGCGACCTCTACACCGTCGCGCCCGACGGGTCGGACCTCCTCCGCCTGACCACGTCCGGCGACGCGGTCGTTCCCACCTGGTCGCCCGACGGGACGCAGATCGCATTCGGCCGAGTCGGCTCCAATCGCAACATCTTCGTGATGGACGCCGACGGCGCCGACCTCCGTCAGGTGACGACAGGGCCCGAGGAGAAGACGCAGCCCTCCTGGTCGCCCGATGGCCGCTCACTGATCTACGTCCAGTATTCGGGCGGCGGCTACACGGGCGAGCTGTCCCTGCACACTGCCCCGGTGGACGGAGGAGCGGCCACGCTTCTCGCCGCGTGCGGGATGTGCACCCATTCGAGCGGCGATCCCTGCGAGTGTCAGTGGCCGACGTATTCACCGGACGGCTCGAGCATCGCCTACGTCTCCTGGGTTCCCAAGGACACGGACCCAGGCATCCGGGTCCCCTCCGTCTTCCTGATGGGTGCCGACGGCTCGGGGGGCCACAACCTGCTGCCCCGCGGGATGTGGGGCCACATGCCCCGATGGCTCCCGGACGGCAGCGGGATCCTGTTCTCGGGCTATGACGGATCGGGACTGGCGTACGATGTCTACCGGATGGATGCGGACGGCACCGACCTCCAGCGCCTCACGACATCGGGCTCCATCGGGTCGGCTTCGCTCTCCAGGGACGGGACGCGTTTGGTCTTCGACCGAATGGTACCTGGAGGCAGCCGCCTGCTCGAAGTGATGGGTGTGGACGGCACGGCTCCGCGGCAGATCACCGACTTCTCTGCCGTGTATCCTCGCTGGAGGCCGTAAGACGCCATCGAGCACGGACGGCGACCACACAGGGCCCGCGCCCACCTCCACGCAGGTGTTGCGGGTCGAGGGCGCAGTCTATCTTAACTTGATCTTCCCGTGTTCCGGCCTGGAGCTGCGCGCGTGACCGACCACCATCGCCCTCACCGCCCGACCCTCCCGACTACGCGGACGATCCGATCCGTCCTGACGATCCGATCCGTGCTGACGCTCGCGCTCGGGTGCGCGCTGGCACCGGGCCTGGTCGCGCTCGCGTGGCCGGTGCCGCTGGCCGCCCAGACCGCCGTCCTCGAGGTGCGCGTCCGTGGCACGCAGGGCCCGCTCGGCGACGCGCTCGTCGAGGTACGCTTCCGCGATGCCGTGATGGGACGAGGACTCTCGAACTCCGAGGGCCTCGCCCGCGTGGAGGGACTCCCGGTCGGGACGTACGAGGTCCGCGTCGAGGCCTACGGCCACACGACCCGGCTCGTGGAGGACATCCGCGTCGTACCGGGCACCGTGCGGAAGCTCGACGTCGAGCTCGAGCCCGCGCCGATCGCCATGGAGGGGCTCACGGTGCGCGGGGAGCGCGTCGAGATCCGGCGCGAGAGCATGGAGTTTTCCTCGCAGGTGCACGAGGAGGCGATCCTCCTCCTGCCCATCCCGCGCGAGGCCACCGACCTGGTGGCGCTCACCCCCGGCGCCCGCGCCGGCAACGTCTGGGGCGGCGCGAGCTTCCAGGCGAACAGCTACCGCCTCGACGGGCTCTCGACCAACCACCCCGGGACCGGCGGTGACCTATTGAAGCCCAGCCTCAACTGGATCGAGCGGCTGGACGTGCGCGGACTCGGCGCCGGCGCGGAATACGGCGGCTTCCAGGGAGGGCTCATCGACGTCGTGACGAAGCGCGGGACGAACGAATTCCAGGGGTTCATCCGGAGCACGCTCGAGCACGCCTGGCTCTCGGCGTCCAACCTCGTGACCACCGAGATCGGCGCCGAGGTGGCGGGCCGCACCGACCTGGAGGCGGAGGCTCGAGGCCCTCTCCTCAGGGACCGGCTCTTCTACTACGTGTCGGGGGAGCGGATCGGTGAGGGCCGCAGGGCCCTCAACCACCTCCAGCAGGTCGAGGGACGCTACGCGCCCATGGAGGAGGGCCGCACCGAGTCCAAGTTCTTCGGCAAGCTGACGTGGACGCCCGGGCCGGCGCACCAGGTCGAGGTCTCGGGCGCGTTCACCGACATCCGTGCCGACGACTACGGGCTCACCGGATACGAGAGCGAGGGCGCCACGCACCGGTACTCGTCCCCTACCTGGTTCCTCAACGCGTCCGCGACCGAGGTCCTGGGAGAGTGGGCGGTGCTGGAGGCCCGCGTGAACCGCTTCGAGCGCGACGAGCGCTGGGATCCGTACCACGGCAGGGACGTCCCGGGCATCCGCACGTTCGCGCTGACACCGCCCTACACTGCCTTCGGCAACGCCCCGTTCTCGCTGCGGAGCGCGCCCTCGAGCACGTCGGCGAGCCTGCAGGGCACGTTCCAGGCGCACACGGGAGCGCTCCAACACACGCTGAAGGTGGGCGCCGAGCTGACGCGCGGCACGTTCCTCGACCTGCGGGAGCGCAACGGCGGCATGAC
Source organism: uncultured Gemmatimonadaceae bacterium (assembly GCA_964412015.1). Taxonomy (GTDB): domain Bacteria; phylum Gemmatimonadota; class Gemmatimonadetes; order Longimicrobiales; family Gaopeijiaceae; genus SZUA-318. Next base: position 7,665 of record CAYPMO010000046.1, read on the forward strand.
GTGGCTGCCGGCCAACCTCCGGCGCTTCGACCCGGAGGACACGGGCACCTGGCCTCATCGCTCCTCCACGTGGATCGCGACCCAATGGGGCGGTGAGGTCCACCTCGACGCGGACGTGTCCACGGCCGCGGCCTACGCGCAGGGCTCATTCTCGCTGGGCCGGCGCGTCGTGCTCTCGCCGGGCCTGCGGTGGAGTCGGTGGACCGGGTGGCTCACGCCCGGGTCGGGCGACCGGTTCCAGGCCGTCCAGGCCGAGGGTTGGGACCCGAGGGTGGGGCTCTCCGTGGACGTGACCGGAGACGGCTCGCTGGTCGCCAAGGCGCACTGGGGGCGCTACCACCAGAGCCTCATCTCCCAGATGTTCGACCGCGTCGAGGGCGCGGACGTGTTCACGAACGAGGACTTCTGGTACTACACGGCGGGCGACCTGAGCGACCCCACGAGGACATTCACCGTGGAGGAGCGCGACGCGCTCGCGGCGGCCGGGAAGTTCCGCAAGGAAGGGGAGGTCGTGCTGAACGAGACCGGCCCCCTGTCGGGATACCGCCAGCCGTACGTGGACCAGTGGCTCGTGGGCGTGGAGAAAAAGCTCGGCGACCGGCTGAAGGTCGAGGCCCTCTACACCCGGCGGTCGAACCACGACATGGTCGCGCTCGTGGACCGGAACCGGGCGAGCAACTACACGGTGTTCAAGGGCGTGCGCGTGTACGACTCCGGCGGAGGGCTCGTGCCGTACTCGGGCGGGAGCGTCTACCTCCCGGAGCTCTGGGTCCCGAACCACACGATCGTGGAGCGCCTGCGGTGCCTGGCCGACGCCGGCCCCTGCACGCTGCATGTCCCCGGGATGACGTACGGCGACACGCTGCGCCTCACCTGGGATCCCGACTACGTGCTCACCACCGCACCCGGAGCGCGCCGGGAGTTCGATCAGCTCCAGCTCAACCTGGAGATCGCGTTTCCCACCTGGGGCGCCACGGTGTCCTACGTCGCCACCGACCTCGAGGGCAGCCTGGACAACGTGAGCGGATACGCGGATCCCGAGACCTACGACGCCGGCCCCTACGTGCGCGTGAACGAGGGCGTGAACGCCTACGGCACCCTGGAGAACTTCGCCGACCACGAGGTGAAGGTGTCGCTCTGGGGGAACCTCCCGTGGCAGCTCCGGGGAGGAGCGTTCTGGACGATCCGCTCGGGTGACCACTACTCGCCCCAGTTCCAGCTCTACGGCCTCGGGTTCTTCCACTACAGGGTGGACACGGGCGCCCTGGTCAGGTCTCGGCTCGGAGACAAGCAGCTCACGACGCAGTTCGAGGGGAAGGAGCTGGACTACATGCTGCTCTGGCCCCTGGAGGGTCACCGGGTGTTCGTGGGCCCCCGCGGAAGGCCGACGCTGGACGGACAGTCCATCCTGGACCTCAGGCTGGAGCGCATGTTCGACATCCACGGACGGGACGTGGCGCTCTCCCTGGACCTGTTCAACGCACTGGGGAACCGCGCGGTCACCAAGCTCAACTCGATGGTGAACAACGGTCCCGACTACGGGTTCCCGACGAGCTACTCGCTGTTCCAGCCGGGCATCCAGCTCAACCAGTACTACAAGGCACCCCAGGAGCGGGTCGCCCCTCGCATCCTGCGGTTGGGCGTGGCGGCGTACTTCTGAGGGACGCGGCTCCGTAGGCGATATCCGGGCTCAGGTGCCTCGGGTCGGCCCGCGAGGCGAGAAGCCGCCACCCACCCGGTCGGATCAGATGAACGCCAGCCAGTACGAGAGGGCGCTCGCCCGCCCCTTGTAGGACCAGCCCACGAGCGACGAGTACCGCATACGGTAGTAGCGGACCAGCTCGAACCCGGGGGGAAACCTCGGGTTGGGCTCCAGCTCGACGCGGACGACCACGTCGTCCAGCGGCCCGTGCGCGTCGAGGGCCCGGATGGTCACCGTGGACGCGCCGAGCACCGCGTCCCCCTTCTCGGCGAGCGAGAGCGTGGTGTCGGCCAGGAGCGGGCGCACGACATCGCCTACGATCCACGCCTCGAGCGCCTCCCTGCCCTGCCCCTCCAGCGCGGAGCGCGCGCGCGTGAAGCGGAACGCCGCGAAGCCCACGGCGGCGATCAGGAACACCACCGCCTGCCAACCCGTGAGCTTGAACCTGTGGGTGGTCATCGTTTCTCCGGGACTCGGGACATGACGGATTCGGTGATCGCGGTCGGCGCGGCAGGTCGGCAAACGCGGCTCACGCGAGCTCCTCCGCCCGGTGACAGGCCACGAGATGCGGCAGGGCCCCATCGGTCCCACGTCCTTCCACCGGAACCTCCCGCAACGGGGGCTCCTCGGCCCAACAGCGGTCCGTGGCGAACGGGCACCTGGTGTGGAAACGGCACCCGGCGGGGGGCGCGGCGGGGCTCGGAGGTTCTCCGCCGAGCGGGAGGCGGACGCGCGTCGACTCCCGCCCCGGATCGGGAACCGGGATGGCCGCGATCAGCGCCTTCGTATAGGGGTGCAGCGCCCGCTCGAAGATGTCCTCGCGCGTCCCCGTCTCCACGAGCTTGCCGAGGTACATCACCGCCACCCGGTCGCTCACGTGGCGCACCATCGCCAGGTCGTGGGCAATCAGCAGATACGTGAGCCCGAGGTCGTCCTTGAGGTCCACGAGCAGGTTCACGATCTGCGCCTGGATGGAGACGTCGAGCGCGGAGATCGGTTCGTCGGCGACGATCAGTCGCGGGCTCGTAGCCAGTGCGCGGGCGATGCCCACCCGCTGGCGCTCGCCCCCGGACAACTCGTGGGGGTATCGCGTCGCCTGGCGCGGGTCGAGGCCGACACGCTCCAGCAGCTCATCCGCCCGCGACCTCCGATCCCGGGGCGCGCCGACGCCGTGGATGTCCAGGGGCTCCCGCACGGCGCCCCCCACGCTCATGCGGGGGTTCAGCGACGCGTAGGGGTCCTGGAAGACCATCTGCAACCGCCGTCTCCGGGCCCTCAGCTCCGGGGGCGCGAACGCACCGAGGTCCTCGCCGTCGAAGAGCACCGAGCCGGACGTGGGCGGCTCGAGCCGGAGCACCGCACGGGCGACCGTGGACTTGCCGGACCCGCTCTCCCCCACCAGCCCGAGGGTCTCGCCGGCGCGCACCTCGAACGTGACCCCGTCCACGGCGCGAACGGATCCCGCCCGCCGGCGCAGGAGACCCCGGTGGAGCGGGAAGTGCACCACCAACTCCCGCACCTCGAGGAGCGCGGGGGCGCTCACGGCGTCACCTCCCGCCAGCGCCAGCACGCCGAGACATGGTCTCCGCCGACGTCCTGGAGCGGCGGGACCGCCTTCCAGCAGCGCTCGCCGACGAGCGGGCACCGGGGCGCGAACGGGCACCCGGCCGGGAGCGCCGTCAGGTCCGGCGGGCGACCTTCGATGGCCGCGAGCCGGCCGCCGGCGCGCGCCTCCACCGACGGGAGCGAACGCAGCAGTCCTGCCGTGTACGGGTGGCGGGGGCTCCGATAGAGGTCGCGCACCGGGGCCTCCTCCACGATGGAGCCCGCGTACATCACGGCCACGCGGTCCACCAGGCCCGCCGCGAGCGCGAGGTCGTGGGTGATCCAGAGGATCGCCATGCCGAGCTCGGCCTGGAGCTCCTTCACGAGCAGGACGATCTGCGCCTGGATGGTCACGTCGAGCGCCGTGGTGGGCTCGTCGGCCACGAGCACCGACGGCCGGCAGGCCAGCGCCATCGCGATCATGACGCGTTGGCGCTGGCCGCCGGAGAACCGGTGGGGGTAGTCGCCGAGCCGCTCGGCCGCGTCGGCGACCCCGACGCGGCGGAGGAGGTTCACGGCTTCACCCCGGGCTTCGCCGGCGGACAGCGGCAGGTGGCGCCTCAGCGTCTCGGTGATCTGGCCGCCCACGGTCAGGACCGGGTTCAGCGAGGTCATCGGGTCCTGGAAGACCATCGCGATCTCCCGCCCCCGCACGTCGCGCCAACGGGATTCGGGCAGACGGAGCACGTCACGGCCGTTCAGGAACACCTCGCCCGCCTCGACGCGTCCGGGCCGCGGTACCAGCCCCATCAGCGAGAGCGCGGCGACCGTCTTCCCACACCCGCTCTCGCCCACGATCGCCAGGGCTCTTCCCGCCTCCAGCGTGAACGAGATCCCGTTCACGGCGTGGACGGTCCCCTCCCGCGCGCGGAAGCGCGTGACGAGCCCGCGCACCTCCAGGACGGGTCCACGCTCCCTCGGGTCCCCGGACGGCCTGACCGCCAGCGCGGACTCGTTCACGGCTCCCTGACCCTCGGGTCGAGCGCGTCCCGCAGCCCGTCGCCGATGAAGTTCACGGACAGCACGACGAGGAGGATCGCGACGCCCGGGAAGATCGCGAGCCAGGGCTCGGTGGCCATCGTCGCCTGCGCCTCCATGAGCATGTTGCCCCACGTGGGTGTGGGAGGCTGGACGCCGAGCCCCAGGAACGAGAGCGCGGACTCGACCAGGATCGCGTTGCCCACGGCGAGCGTGGCGCTGACCACGATGGGGCCCATGGCGTTGGGAAGGACGTGGCGGGCGATGATCCGCGCGTGGGACGCCCCGAGGCTCCGTGCCGCCTCCACCCAGGGCATCCGCTTGATGGACAGGACCTCCCCACGCACCACACGCGCCGTGGTCATCCAGCTCAGCAGCCCGATGATGAGCGCCATGGATGTCGCCGCCGCCCCGGTGTAGGACGCCAGCACGATCAGCAGCGGAAGCACCGGAATCGAGTACGCCACGTCCGTGATGCGCATGAGCACGCCGTCCGTGCCGCCCCCGTGGTAGCCGGCGGTCGCCCCCACGAGCGAGCCGAGGCCCGTGCCGATGATCGCCGCGAGCAGGCCGATGAGGATGGAGACCCGCCCCCCGTAGAGGATCCGTGTGAAGAGGTCGCGCCCCAGGTCGTCCGTCCCCATCCAATGCTGCGGCGTCGGCGGCCGGCGGATGGCCGCGAGATCGATCGCGTCGAACTCGTATCCGGACAGCAAGGGCGCGGCGACGCACGCGAGGACCATGATCGCGACGACGCCGAGGGACGCGACGGCGAGCTTGTGGCGCCGGAGCGAGCGCCACACGAGAGCCGCCGGCGCGCCGCCGCGGTGAGCCTCACTCATAGCGGACCCTCGGGTCGAGGAGGCCGTAGACCACGTCCGCCACGAGATTGAAGATCACGACCATGGCCGAGCCCAGAAGCAGGATCCCCATCAGGACCGGGTAGTCCCGTGAGAACATCGCCTGCACGAACATCCGTCCGATGCCGGGCCACGCGAACACCGTCTCCGTGATCACCGCCCCGGAGAAGAGCCCCGCGAGGTTCAACGCCATCACGGACACGACCGGACCGAGGGCGTTCCTGAGCGCGTGGGTCAGCACGACCGCACCCTCGCCGAGTCCCTTCGCCCGCGCGGTGCGGACGTAGTCGGCGTTCAGGGCCTCGAGCAGGCTGGAGCGGAGGTACCGGGACCACCCGGCCACGTACCGGAACGAGAGCACGGCGGCGGGAAGCACGAGGTGCGCGAGGCGGTCCGACACCGACGATACCCCCACGGTCCGCGTCCCCGCGACCGGGAGCCATCCGAGCCAGACGCCGAACACGAGCTGGAGGATGAGCGCGAGCCAGAAGACGGGCATCGCAATCCCCACGAACGAGACGCCGGTCGCCAGGTGGTCCCACGCGCTGTAGCGGCGCACCGCGCTCAGCACGCCGACCGCGAGGGCGAGCACGGCGGCGAGCAGGAACGAGGAGCCCATGAGCAGGAGCGTCGCGGGAAGCCGCTCGGCGATCATCTCCGCGACGGGGCGGGCGGTCGAGAAGCTCACACCCAGGTCGCCCCGCACGGCGCCGGCGAGCCAGCGGACGTACTGGACCGGCACCGGCCGATCCACGCCCAGGCGCTCCCGGTAGGCCTCGAGGACCGAGGGGTCGAAGAAGCGGCCGGACTGGAGGAGCGCTCCTTCCGGTCCGCCCGGGGCTGCCTGGATCACGCCGAACACGACCACGCTGATCCCCAAGAGGAGCGGGACCACCTCGGCGAGCCGGCGCAGAACGTACCTGGTCATCGGCCGACGTTCCGGGCTCCGGCGCCGGGGCGCAAGGGCCCCGGCCCGAGCGTGTCCCTCGCCGAGGTGCCCGGCGAGCGGAACGCATGACTAATCGCCCCTGGCGGCACGGAGATCCCGAGAGCCACGGGGAGACCCGGAGAGCAGAGGACCCAGCTCGGTCGGGCGGGGGCCGCGACCGTTACTTGACATCATCGCAGGGGCCACGTATGCGTATCTTCACAAGGTGGCCGAGTGAGCCGACGACGTCGGCCCTCCGGCCCGCCCGGAGAAGCCCGAGTCCGACCCTCGCGGGCGTCTTCACGGACGCACTGGCCTTTCGCATAGATACACAATGCGTCTCCTGGCCACCCAGGGGGTCAGTCGCGATTGGTATGTCCCTCGGGGTGGTCGAGCATCACACCCAACGCGAGGGACCATTCCATGTCGCATTCCGTGTCAGCAGACCACCGCCCCCGACGGAGGCCGAACCGAATGGCCTTGCTCGGGCTGGTGGCCGCCATCGCCTGGGCACCACCGGCGGCCGCCCAGGCGGGTCAGCAAACCGGGACCATCTCCGGCCAGGTAACGAGCGAAGCCAACGCGCCGCTCCGCGACGTCCAGGTCTTCCTGGTCGGAACGCAGATGGGAAGCCTCACCGGCGGGAACGGCCGCTACCTCATCCGCAACGTGCCCGCGGGCGCGTACCAGATCCGGGCGCTGCGCCTGGGCTACGGCACGGTGACCCAGGACGTCACGGTCACCGCCGCGCAATCCGCGGCAGTCAACTTCACCCTCGGCCAGCAGGCCCTGGGCCTCGACGAGATCGTGGTGACCGGGACGGCCGGCGCCGCCCGCCGCCGCGAGGTGGGCAACTCGATCGTGCAGATCGCGACGGCCGACGTGTCGGCGGCGTCCGTGAACGTGGACCAGCTCCTGCAGGCGCAGTCGCCGGGCGTGCTGGTCTCCGCGAGCAACGGCATGTCGGGGTCGGGCGCCCAGATCCGGCTGCGCGGCTCCATCTCCGTTTCGCAGTCCAACCAGCCCCTCATCTACGTGGACGGCGTCAGGGTGCGGAGCGAACCGTACGACCGGAACATCTCGCCGACCGAGGGTGCCGGACGCGGCGGCAACGTGACCGCGTCGCCGCTCGCCGACATCAACCCCAACGACATCGAGCGCATCGAGATCATCAAGGGATCCGCGGCGTCCACGCTCTACGGCACCGAGGCGGCCGCCGGCGTGATCCAAATCTTCACGAAGCGGGGCACCTCCGGCGCGCCGCGCTGGACGGCCCAGGTGGACCAGGGGTTCAACCACGAGATGCCGTTCGCGCCGGACGTGGACGTGCGGCCGGTGAACGACCCTCTCCCTGAAGGGCCCCGCGGCACGTACTCGTACAAGTACCTGAACATGGACCCGTACCTGCGCGACGGGTACAGGCAGAAGTACGCACTGAGCGTCCAGGGCGGTTCCGAGACGCTCCAGTACTACATCTCGGGGCAATTCGACAAGAACCAAGGCGTGATGCCCCAGGACGTCGAGGACAAGAGGGGAGTGCGCGGCAACTTCACGTTCTCTCCGATCGGCGACATCACCGTGCAGGTCACCTCGGCCTACAATCGCACCCACATCCGGAACACGCCCTCGGGCAACAACGCGCAGGGGCTGACCCTGAACGCCTTCCGCCGCGAGCGCAACTACTTCTCGAGCGGTGACCCCGAGCTGATGCGGACGCTCTACGAGACCCAGAAGCACACCACGCAGATCGACCGGTTCATCCTGGGCTCCACGATCAACTACGATGCGGGCGGCGCCTTCACCGCCAAGTTCACCGTCGGCTACGACGAGGCAATGCAGGACAACCGGTCGCTCCGTCCGTTCGGGTTCATCAGGCTGCCCACCGGCAAGCTCTACACGGGCCACACGGACTACATGACGCTGACGGCGGACCTGGTGGGCAACTACAAGATAGGCCTCGGCGCGGACAACTCGGTGATGTTCTCGGCGGGCGCCCAGAGCGTCACCGAGAACCAGCGCCAGGTGGAGGCCGAAGGCACGGACTTCGCCGGTCCCGGCGACCCCGACGTGGACGCCGCCACCAACCGGCTCGCGTGGGAGCGGAGGATCCGCGAGGTCAACGCCGGATTCTTCGGCCAGGCGCTCTTCAACGTCAAGGACAAGTATTTCATCACCGTCGGGCTGCGCGTGGACGGAAACTCGGCGTTCGGCGAGGCGCTGGGTCTCCAGGCCTATCCGAAGGCGTCGGGCTCCTACGTCATCTCCGACGAGGGTTTCTGGAACGAGTCCTTCGGCTCCCTCAAGCTCCGGGCCGCCTACGGCGAGTCGGGGCGGGCGCCCGGCACCTTCGACGCCGTGCGCACCTGGACCGCCATCGGGTACGGCGGCCGGCCCACCTACCTGCCGGACAACCTGGGCAACCCGGACCTGGGGCCGGAGCGGACGGCCGAAACCGAGTTCGGGTTCGATTGGTCCGGGTTCAACGACCGCCTCACCGCGGACTTCACCTGGTACCACCGGAAAACCACGGAGGCCCTCTTCGGCGTGCGCCACGCGCCCTCCGAGGGCTTCTCCACGTCCCAGCGGGAGAACGTGGGCAAGATCCGCAACGCCGGGATCGAGCTCAACCTGCGGGCCACGGTGTACGAGACGGAGAACTGGGGCGTGGACCTCGGCTCGACCGTCTACACGAACCACTCCGAGGTGCTCTCCCTCGGTGGGGCCCCTCCGTTCTCGGGAGGCGGATCGTGGATCGAGGTAGGGTACCCCGTGACGCTCGAGCGGGGCGTGACGATCGACAATCGCGACTCGAAGACCGACCCGAGGTATATCTGCGGAGACTCGAGAGTGGCGCCAGGAGCGGCCTGCGTGAACCTCAACCAGCCCATCGGGCCGCAGGCCCCCACGCACGTCTTCGGGTTCAACGCGACGCTGCGCATGCCGAGGGGCATCGAGCTGACGGGCCGCGGCGAGTACCAGGGCGGCCACTACATCTACGACGGCCCCACCAACGAGGCCATCAACCGCAACATCCGCTGGCCCACGTGCAAGGCGTACTACGACCTGACGGACAACGGCCGGGGCGATGAGGCGCCAGCGTGGATGCGGTACGAGTGCGACAGCCGGTTCTACCGGCGCGGCACCATGATCCACCCGGCCGACTTCTTCAAGATGCGCGACGTGACGCTACGCGTGCCGCTCAACGACCTCATCCCGGGCACCACCAGCAGCACGCTCACCGTGTCGGCGCAGAACTTCTATCGTTGGCGGAACAAGGACTTCCCCATCTTCGATCCGGAGATGGTCAGCAACACCGGCTACGGGTCCGCGGTGCCGAGCATCACCGAGCACATCCCGCCGCCGGCTTCCTTCGTCGCTTCCCTGAGGATGGTGTTCTGATGACCGCCGCGCAGAAAGGAGAAACGAGTATGTTTCCTACGCTGAAGCGGCTGGGCGCGATGAGCCTGTTGATCGCCACCATCGCCGCATGTGACTTCGAGATCATCAACCCCGGGCCCGTCGACGACGCGTTCCTGGACAAGGTGGAGGCCCACCAGGCCATCGCCAACGGCGCGCTGCGCTACGTGTCCGGCGGGCTGGCCGACCTCGCCTACACGACGTCGGCCATCACAAGGGAGCTGTTCCCCGCCGGCTCCACGTCCTCGTTCGGCATCTCGAACTTCCAGCAAAGGGGTCACTTGGACTACGACGACGAGCACATCGGAGGCCCCTGGACCGACTGGCAGAGGGCACGCTACATCGGGGAGAGCGGGTTCGCGCGCATGGGGGAGAGCCATGAGGGCGGCACGGCGGGGTACGAGCCCGCCGTGGATGCGGCCCTCTGGGCCGCCGAGGCCAACCGGCTGCTGGGTGAGAACTTCTGCGAGAGCGCCATCGACGGGAGCGCGATCATCCCGCGGACCGAGCAGTTGGAGCGCGCGGAGGAGTGGTTCACCACGACCATCGAAGCCGCGGGGAGCAACGCGAAGCTGGCCACGCAAAAGACCGCGGCGTACGCGGGCCGCGCCTCCGTGCGCGTGCACCTCGGGGACTGGGCCGGCGCGCTGGCCGACGCCGCACAGGTGCCGACGAGCTTCGTGTTCTACGCCCCCTACGAGGAGGAGCAGCAGAGCTTCTACAACCGGACCTACTACGCCGGCGCCAACGAGCCGTACCGGGCGGTGACGACGTGGAATACGCTGTACGAGGACTACTACACCACGACGCAGGATCCTCGGACCCCGTGGATCGACACCGGGATGCTGGGTGACGCGGCGGTGCAGATGGTGGGGAACAAGAGGGTCCCGTTCTATCAACAGCAGAAGTACGACCAGCGAGGCTCGGACATCCGGCTCTCGTCCGGCTATGAGATGCGTCTCCTCGAGGCCGAGAAGATGCTCATGGACAACAACTACACGGGCGCCATGGCCATCCTCAACGCCCGCCGCACGGAGCTGAGCCTGGCGCCGCTGGCCCCGACGAACATCACCGAGGCGTGGACGATGTTCAAGCGCGAGCGGGGCACCGAGCTGTGGCTGGAGGGCCGCCGGCTCGCTGATCTGTACCGCTGGAAGGCCACCAACACACCCGGCGAGTTGCACGAGCTGGAGCGGGCGGGTTCGCCCGCCTCATACCTCGACGCCGATCAGGACTTGTGTTATCCGATCTCGGAGTTCGAGCGGCAATCGAACCCGAACATCCCGGATACGCCGGGCGGCTGATCAGGGCACCTCGCCGGTCGTTGGGACGACCGGTCACCCTGCGTTGACGAACGGCCCCCCCGCGACGGCGGGGGGGCCGTTCGGTCTTCCGGAACCGCGAGCGGCCCGCGGCCGCTGGCGCTCCGGCGCACGAAAGGCGAGCGTCGGGCTCAGCCTCATCGACCGGCCAGCGGGATGCTGAACCGGATCAGCGGGATACGCCGTGCCTCGGGGGCCTCGGTCCCGGGTCCCTCTTCGCTTCCGAATCCGTGTCCGCTCAAGGCGAGCACCGTGGCCAGGGCCGCGCCGCCACCGACCGACACCAGCACGGTTTTCGTCCGATCCAGCTCCCTCAGCTCCACCTCGAGGATCTCGGAGAGCGGGATCGACACCTGCTGGACCATCAGGCGGGACCCCTCCATGGCGCCCGTCCCGCCCACGTGCGCATCCAGGACCATGTCGGAATCGCCGCGCCGCACCAGGGTCCCCTCGATCAGGCGGGGGTTCGCCAGACGCAAATCCTGGTAGCGGGCGGCCTCCTCGGCGGTGAGGCGGAACCGCACGGGGTCCCCCGGTGCCACCTCCTGCGGGGAGTAGGGGACGTACGAAAAGCACCCGGACGCCGCGAGCGAGGTGGCCAGCAGCAGGAGCGGGTTGAGACGCATGGGTAGTCTTCCTTACGGCAGTGGAACCCGGTCGTGCGAACGTCTGCGAACGTCAAGGTAACAAGCCCGGTCGTGCCCCGGGAAGTCGGTGGTCCTCGGTGCGCCTGCGTTTCCTCTCCACGCCCTACCGGTACGAGAGCGCCCGGCGGATGATCTCCTCGGAGGATGCGCCCGACGCCCCGTCCTCCAGGGCCTGGCGCACGGCGTGGTCCGCGTCGGCGAACGAGTAGCCCAACGCCACGAGCGCCTTCACGGCCTCCTGCGCGCCCGCGCCGCCCGGCGCCGCCGTGAGGCTCGGCATGACCACGGCCAGGTCCGCGACCTTCTCCGCCAACTCCAGCACCAGCTTCTCGGCCTTCTTCCGCCCCACGCCGCTGATCTGCTGGAGCGCGGCCAGGTCCTTCTCGACGAGCGCCCGCGCCAGCCGGTCCGCGCGGTACGCGCTCAGCATGGACAGCGCGAGCCTTCCGCCCACCCCCGGTGCCGTGAGCAGTCGCTCGAAGAGCCTGCGCTCCACGTCGTCGATGAACCCGTAGAGGGTGGACGCGCTGTCGGAGACCACCTGCACGATGCGCAGCTCGACGGCGCCTCCCGGTGCGGGCAGGCGCTCCAGCACCGTGAGCGGTACCTCGACCTCGTAGACCACGCCCCCGGCGGTCTCGACCTCCACGAGGTCGGGGTCGCGGGCGAGAAGGATGCCTTTCAGGCGTGAGATCATGGCGGGAAGCTCCCGACCATGCAGTGGCACAGGGCCGCGGCTATGCCGTCCGCGGCGTCCGAGGGCGAGGGGGGCTCCTTCAACTTGAGCTGCCGTTCGACCATGAAGGCGACCTGCTCCTTGGTGGCGCCCCCGGTGCCGACGACGGCCTTCTTGATCTCCCGGGGCGCATACTCGGCGATCGGGATCCCTCGCAGCGCGGCGGCCAGCAGGATCACCCCCCGCGCGTGCCCCAGCGTGAGGGCGCTGCGGACGTTCTTGCCCTGGAACACCGCCTCCACCGACACGGCGAACGGGCGGTGGCGCTCCAGCAGCGCGTCCACCTCCAGGTAGATCTCCCGGACCCGATCCGCCAGGGGGGTTCCGGCCGACGTGCGCACGACGCCGCATTCCACCAAGGAAACGGCGCCGACACCCCGGCGGGCGACGACGCCGTATCCGGTCACCGCAGTCCCGGGATCGATCCCCAGGACCAGAACTGCTTCGCTCGCGGCCACTACATCGCCTCGGCCAACGCGGCCTCGTCGATGTCCGCGTTGGTGTGCACCTTCTGCACGTCGTCGACCTCCTCGAGGGCCTCCAGGAGCCGCATGAGCTTCACGGCGTCGGCGCCGGCGACGGCGACCTCGTTCTTGGCGATCCAGGCCAGCTCCGCGGACGATACCGGAATGCCCCTCGCCTTGATCCCCTCCTGGACCGCGTTGAAGTCGGCGAACGAGCTGGTCACGATGAACTCGTCGCCCTCGCGGGTCACGTCTTCGGCACCCGCCTCGATGGCCGCCTCGAACAGCTCGTCCTCGGTCGTGGCGGCGGCGGACACGACCACCTGGCCCTTCCGCTCGAACTGCCATGCTACGGAGCCCGACGTTCCCAGCGTGCCGAAGTTCCGGCTCATCGTATGCCGCAGGTCCGCGACTGTACGATTGGGGTTGTCGGTCATGGTCTCGATGTAGAGCGCGACACCACCGGGGCCGTATCCCTCGTAGGCGATCTCCTCGTACGACACCCCCTCCAGCTCTCCGGTGCCCTTCTTGATGGCCCGGTCGATGTTCTCGGCGGGCATGTTCGCGGCCTTCGCCGTGTCGATGGCCAGGCGCAGGCGGGGGTTGAAATCGGGGCTGCCGCCGCCGTGGCGGGCGGCGACGGTGATCTCACGGATGAGCTTGGTCCATTCCGCCCCCCGCCGGGCGTCGGTGACCGCCTTCTTGCGCTTGATCTGAGCCCACTTGCTGTGACCGGCCACGGCATTCCTCCAAGGTCCTTCCGGCGTGCGGCGAACAAGGTAAGGACGGGGGGCCGGAAGGATCAATCGGGTACGGGCACTCCCGTTGGCCGGGCGCGACCCCTCACGTCACGCCCGTGGCCCGAACCGGTGCCGAAGCCGGAGAGGATCAGCCTCCCGCCTGGATCTCGGCGGCCACCCTCTCCACCTCGCGCCACACCCGCAGGAGGTTCCCGCCCCAGATCTTCTTGATCTCGTCGTCGGTGTAGCCGCGGCGCACCAGCTCCACGGTCACGTTCAGGGCCTCGCTGGCGTCGTTGAACCCCGGGATCCCGCCGCCCCCGTCGAAATCGGTGCCGATGCCCACATGGTCGATGCCGATGAGGTTCTTCACGTAGTCGATGTGGTCCACGTACGTGCCGACGTCCGCCGGCGGCCATTGGGCGTCGATCTCGGCCATGCGCGCCTCGTAGGTGGGCCCCTGCTCCTCCATGCGGGCGTCGTACGCTTCCCGCTCCGCGGGAGTCATGGCCCGCAGGGCGCTCCGGTCGGCAAAGCCCAGCTCCTCGCGGAGCGCCTGGATCGCCGCCGTCCGCTCCGGGGGATCCACCTGGAGGTATCCCGCCAGGGCGACGACCTGGATCACGCCTCCGTTCTCCTTCAGCCCCTGGAGCAGCTCGTCGTTCAGGTTCCGGGGGACGTTGGCCAGGGCCCAGGCCCCGGAGTGGGAGGCGATGACAGGAGCCACCGACAAGGCGAAGACGTCCCGGACCGTGTTGTCGGACACATGGGAGAGATCGACCATGATCCCCAGACGGTTCATCTCCCTCACCACCTCCTCACCCAAGGGCGAGAGGCCTCCCCACTCCTCCGCCGGCTCTCCTCTGGGAGTCGACGAATCTCCGATGTCGTTGTTCCCCGAATGGGTGAGGGTGATGTAGCGGGTGCCCAGGTCGTAGTACTGCTGCACCAGGGCGAGGTCGGTGCCGATGGCGTACCCGTTCTCGATGCCGATCCCGTAGATGCGCTTCCCGGTGGCGAGGATCCGCTCCACGTCGTCGGTGCGGTACGCGATCTCCACCTTGTCGGGGCACATCTCCTCCGCCACCCGGTGGATGGCGGTGAACTTCTCCAACGCCGCCTGCTTCACCGCCGCGTACCCGTCGGGGGTCCGGGGCCCCTGGCCGACGTACACGGCCGGGAAGGTCATGTCCAATCCCCCCGCCACCATCTTGGGGATGTCCACCTTCATGTTCGTGCCCGTGCAGGGGTCGATCTCGGCCGTCCCCCAGTTCCCCAGGATGTCGTTGTGCGTATCGATCGTGAGGGCCGCGTCGTGGATGGCCTGGGCGTGGGCCAGGATTTCCTCCTCCGAGAGCTGCGGGCCGCCCTCACCGGCGTCGGATCCGCAGGATACGAGGAAAGGAAGAAAGCTGAAGGATGCGAGAAGACCAAAGGAGCGCGCCGGGCGGCGGGCCCATGACGGACGGACCATGATTCCCTCCCTGCAATACAGGATGCGCTCCGGGAGCGAGTCGGGAGGGCCCCCCCCCGGGGCCGAAGAGGACAGGGAGAAGCTCGGGGGGTTCGGCGTGAGGCGCAACCGGCCCTCGCCCCGGCGGGGCCTCTTGCGCCATCCTTCGAGGTACGGAATCGCACATCCACGGCGGAAGGAGACGCAGCCTCGTGACGCACGGGTCACCTGAAGCCCCGGTCGGAGTCGACTTCCAGGTCTTCGCCAAGCCCGGCGGCGCCCTCTGCAACCTGGCGTGCCGCTACTGCTACTACCTGGACAAAGAGGCCCTCTACCCTCGGCGCGCATGGGCGAGGCGCTGCTGGAGGCCTATGTCGTCCAGCACCTGGAGGCGAGCGGGGGCCCGGAGGTGCGCTTCTCCTGGCACGGAGGGGAGCCCACCCTCCTGGGCGTGGACTACTTCCGCACCATCGTCGCCCTCCAGAAGAAGCACGCTCCCGCCGGTGTGCGGGTCTTCAACGCCCTGGTGACCAACGGGACGCTGCTGGACGAGGGGTGGGGCCGATTCCTTGCGGAGGAGGGCTTCGCCGTGGGGCTCAGCCTGGACGGGCCCGCCGACCTCCACGACGCCTGCCGGGTGACCAAGGGCGGGAGGCCGACCCACGCGCAGGTCATGCGCGGCTGGGACGTCCTCCGCAAGCACCACGTGCCCACCGACATCCTCTGCGTGGTGCACCGCCTGAACGTGCGGCAGCCGCAGCGGGTCTACCGGTTCTTCAAGGAGATGGGCGCCACCTACGTGGGGTTCCTCCCCCTGGTGGAGCGCCGCGACGATCTGGTCCACGGAGTCAGCCCGGAGAGCGTCGGGGCCCGGGCCTTCGGCACGTTCCTCACCACGATCTTCGACGAGTGGGTCCGCCAGGACATCGGCAGGATCATGGTGCAGACCTTCGACGAGGCGGCGCGGCCCATCCGGGGGTTGGAGCACTCCCTGTGCATCTTCCGCGAAACGTGCGGCGACGTGCCCGTCCTGGAGCACAACGGCGATCTCTACTCCTGCGACCACTTCGTGGACGAGGCGCACCGCCTGGGCAACATCGCCGAGACGCCCCTGGGCGCGCTGCTCACCTCGGAGGCGCAGCTCCGCTTCGGCCGCGACAAGCGGGACCGGCTCCCCGGGTACTGCCTGCGGTGCCCGGTCCTCGACATGTGCAACGGTGGGTGCCCCAAGGACCGGTTCGTCCGGAGCCCGGACGGGGAGGAGGGACTCAACTACCTGTGCCCGGGCTTCAAGGCGTTCTTCACCCACGCCCGACCGGTCTTCGAGAGGCTGGTGCCCCTGTGGAAGTCCGGCGCCTCGGCGGAGGAGCTGATGCGCGCGGCGCGTGGAGCGGGGTGACCGCGCCCGGCCCCGCCCTTTCCTGTCTCGGCGCCTATTCCTGCCGCAGAGCCTCCAACGGGCTCACGGCCACCGCCCGGGCGGCGGGGAGGAGGGAGGCCAGGAACCCGGTTCCCAGCATGAGCGCTCCCACCACGCCATAGACGCTCCAGTCCACGAGGCGGTCGGCGAAGAACATTCCTCGCATCAGAGGTGCGAGGC
>CAYPMO010000047.1:0-22478 GCA_964412015.1 uncultured Gemmatimonadaceae bacterium
GGAGCATGTCCATGTTGGCCATGGACGCGAAGGGGTTCCGGGGGATGATGTTGAACAGGATCTCCTGGAGCCCCGGGGCCTCCTGCAACGATTCGAGCTGGGCCTCACTCGTTCCGGCATACGCCTCGAGGAGGTCGGCCTTCACGTTCTCGTCCAGCCGGGATCCGGGCTTGAAGAAACCGCCGAGCGCGAGTCCGAGAGCACACGCCAGGGCGGTAGCCACCAGGTAGTACATTACCGTCTTCAGGCCGATCCGGCCCAGCTTCTTCAGGTCCCCCAGGCTCGCCGTCCCGATGATGAGGGACGCCATGACCAGGGGGATCACGATCATGATGAGCAAGCGGATGAAGGCCTGCCCGAACGGCTCCAGTTGTACGGCAATATCCCGGACGAAGGGAAGCGGGCCGACCACGGCACCGGCGACCAGCCCGATGAGGATCTTGGTGTGGAGTTTCACGTGTGGCTCCTCGTGACACCCTCGTGTGATGAGAGACAGCGGTACGCTTCTGCGTTCAGGGCAGGGGACCAACTTGTCTGGGGAGTACGCGGCGTGCAACAGGAGGGAGCACCGGCGGGAATTCGGCCGTCCGTACGGCGTGACGCGATGCGGATCGTGCTCATGCGTGGCTCTCCGGCTTCCGCCCCACCACCGTCCACACCAAGCCGTCCGCGACCCGCCACGCTCCCGCGAACTCGTCCCTCCCGGCGGAGACGACCTTGAGAGACCGCCACGCGTCGCCGACGGCACGCTCGAGCCCTTCCACCCCCACCACCACGCTGCGTGTGTCCTTCCGCAGCCCCTCCCCCAACGCCTTGAGCATCGACTCCTTGGCGCTCCAGAGCAGGTTGGCCCGGGCGTGGCGCTCCCGGGTGACGGCCCGGATCCAGGCGGCTTCCTCGGCCGTGAAGTAGTCGGAGACGAACTCGTCGCTTCGCGCCGAGAGCTCCTCCACGTCGCACCCGAGCCGAACCGCCCCCAGGGTCGCGGCGGCCAGCCCGGTGCCGGCCGCGTGACTGATCGAGACCGAGACCTCCGGCCATTCCCCCGGGGTCAGGATGCGCACGACAGGAGAGCCACCCGTTCCCGCGAGGATCTCCGCCGCCGCGCGCGGTAGCTCGGGAGCGCCCAGAGCATGCGCCACCGCCTCCTTGGCCACCCAGCGTCCCAGCCGCCAGTCGGCGGCGCGCTTGCAGACACGGAAGCGCGCCTGGACCTCCGCTTCCCTCGCGGACAGCCAGCCCTCCTCCGCGGGCACGGACGAGGCCGTCGCGCGCGCCAGGACGATGTCGCCCGCCGGGAGCGTGAGGCGCTCCGTGCTCAATCCTTCAGCCTCGCGAACGTCTCACCCACCGCGCCCGGAAGCGTAGCGCTGCGATAGCCCCGGAGGGACAGCACCACCCGCCCCTCCGCATCCATCACGTCCACGTCGAACGCGCCCTCGGGAGTTGCGCGTGCCAGCGCGACGCTCTCGACCTCGCCGTCCTCGACGCCGGGCACCTCCAGCCGGCTCAGGCCGAACGGGAGTCCCATGCGGTCCGAGATCGCGATCTCCGCGAGCCCCGCCGTCTGGAACGCCAGCTCGATCAGGCGCGGTGTCACCACCGTGGGACGGTCGGGCGGCTCGTGGTTGGCCGGCAGGGTCTGCGAGAAGCGTCCCGCGATGCCCTCGTCCGCGCGCCATGCCTCGGACAGAACCTGATAGGCCGCACCGTGGAAGTATGTCCCGTAGATGGTCTCGGCGGAGACGACACGCTCACGCTCTCCCCGCTTCGGGGCCGGCCGTGAGGGCCGCCCGTGAGCCGATGAGGCCGAGAGCCGCACGGTTCCCGTGAAGTGCACGGTCACGTCGGGGGCGTCGTGCCCCACCAGCGCCCGCGAGCCCTCCAGGGAGCACCGGGCCAGCAGGTCCCCGTCGTCGGTCTCGTAGCGCACGCGCACCGTCACGGTCCTGGGCTCGTCCCGGTAGAACTTGAACGGCGCGCTGAACGCGACGTCCTCGATCGCCACCACCCGCAGCTCGGGGAACGGCACACGTGCGGCCTCGGCCATGGCCTCCAGCCCCATGACGCCGGGAAGCACCGCGGTGCCGTCGATGCGATGGTGATCCAGGAACGGCTGCACCTTCGGATCCAGCTCGGTCTCCACGACGAGCCCGCCATGGACGCCGATCCCCAGCACCCGCCCCACCATGGGCCCGGCGGCCGCAGGCGTGGCGAACGCGCTGTCGAGCTTCGCGGCGGCCGGATCCTCGGCGAGCATCACGCCGAGTCCGCCGGCGATGACCACCTCGCCCCGCGTGCCGGCCGTGAGCTCCCGGCGCACCACGGCGATGCCCGCCTCAGGCGGCAGCGTGTCGATGCCCGCCGCCTTCATGATCGCGGGCATGGAGCCGCGCGAGGCCATGCCGATGTCGCGCCACGCAGTCCAGTCCACGGAGACGGCCCGCGTGGCCGGCCGGGTCCGCCTCATGGCCGAGACCACCTTGCACAACACTTCATTGGCGGCGGCGTAGTCGGTCTGCCCTGCGTTGCCGAAACGTCCCGCGACCGAGCTGAACGTCATGACGGCCCCCAGGGGCGCTTCTCCCAACGCCGTCACGATGTTGTGCCACCCCTCGACCTTAACGTCGAAGACGAGCGCGAACTCCTCGGGAGACTTCTCGGGCAGCGCGTGGCTGATCTCGAGCCCCGCGGCGTGCATCAGGACGTCCACCCGCCCGTGGGTCTCCACGATCTCCGCCACCACCGCACCGACGGCGGCCGGGTCGCGCAGGTCCACGCTGCGGTAGTGCGCCGTCCCTCCGGCCGCTTCGATCGCCCGGACGGCGCCCAGGGCGGCGGCCATCCGCTCCAGGCGCGCCACCTCCCGCTCCACCTGCACCGGCGTCACGCGGGCGCCGTCTTCGTGCATGCGATGGAACAAGTCCCGCTTGAGGTCCTCCCGGTCCGTGATCACGCGCGCCAGGTCCGGGTCGGAGGCATCGGGCGCGGGAGCCAGGTCGAGGAGCCAGAACGTGCCTCCCTGCTCCGCCAGGTCGGCGACGATCGCCGATGTGATGCTCCCCGCGGCGCCCGTGACCAGATAGACGGCGTCACTCGGGAGCGGAGCGCCCGGTTCGATCGGGCGCTCCTCGAGCGCCACCGTCCAGCGCCGGTCCCGCGCGTACCCCACCTCGACCACACCGCCATCGCGGCGCGTCTCCGTGAGCAGGATATCCGCGAGCGCGGCGGTCTTGCGCGACATCTCGAAGTCCACGGCCTTCACGAGCGTGCCGGGCCTCTCGCGCGCGAATGCCTTCGTGAAGCCCGTGACCGCCCCACCGGCAGCCTCGAGCGCGCCCTCCGCTTCGTAGCCGTGGCGGCCGCCGAGCCTCATTCCGGACACCAGGAACCGTCCGGGACCCGCGAGGTCGTCGTACAGGAGCCGCGCCAGCGCATGCAGAGCCTTCACCCGGCGGCGCAGCGCTTCGGACCGATCGGGAGGATCCTCCATCTCGCCCGGCAGCACGGGATCGAGCGCGGGCAGCCAATACAGACCCGTCACCGGCTCGGATCCGCGCCACGCCCGCACCTCCTCCAGCAGATGGTCGGTCGAGAGCGAGGGGTCGGCCACATGGACGTCGGCCCCCAACCTACCCAGCCGATCGGCGAGGGCGGAACCCACACCCAGCTCGTCCGGGACGACCAGCACGCGGGCGCCGGCGCCCAGCGGCACGCGGGTCTCCGCGAAGCGCTCGGCCGGCGGGCGGACCTGTGCCACGGGCACCCGACGTGGCACGGCCTGCGCCGCCGCCATGGACCCACGGGGGAACGCGGATCCTGTCGCCCCACCGAGCGGCGGCTCGGAGGCGGCTTCGGCTGCCCGTGCCCCTTCGGGCCGATCACCCGCCGCCGGCTCGTCGGCCGGCTGCTGGTCGGCCGCCGCGCCGGACGCATCCGGCGGAGCAGCGGTGGCCGCCGGCCGCAGGTCCGGCCGATTCTCGTACACGAACTCGATCGCGCTGGCGAGCGTGGAATAGTCGCGCAGCGCGAGCGAATCGTCCCGTTCGATCCCGTACTCCGAGCGGATCGCGGCGAACATCTCCGCCTGCTTCACCGTGTCGATCCCGAGGTCCGCCTCGAGATCCAGGTCCATCTCGAGCATGTCGGGTGGGTAGCCGGTCTGCTCGGCCACGATCCCGAGCACCCTGCGCGCGACGGGCTCGTCCGCCGTCGGCCGCTCTGCCGCCGCCACCGGAGCTTCGGGTGACGCCGCCGGCGTTTCAGCCACCAGCACCGGCTCTTCGGCCGTCTCGGCCGCAGCCGACGGCCGCAGGTCCGGCCGATTCTCGTACACGAACTCGATCGCGCTGGCGAGCGTGGAATAGTCGCGCAGCGCGAGCGAATCGTCCCGTTCGATCCCGTACTCCGAGCGGATCGCGGCGAACATCTCCGCCTGCTTCACCGTGTCGATCCCGAGGTCCGCCTCGAGATCCAGGTCCATCTCGAGCATGTCGGGTGGGTAGCCGGTCTGCTCGGCCACGATCCCGAGCACCCTGCGCGCGACGGGCTCGTCCGCCGCCGGCGTTTCAGCCGCAGCGCCGGACGGCCCCACTCCCGCCGCGGCCGGGGGCGCGAGGGGCGCCGGAGTCGCGACCGCCGCGGGCGTGGCCGAAGCCGAGACCCCCGCCACCGTCGATTCCGGTACCGCCGCTGTGGCGACGTCCGCTGCCGCCGCTTTCAGGTCCGGCCGATTCTCATACACGAACTCGACCGTGCGCGCCAGCGTGGAATACTCACGCAGCGCGAGCGAGTCGTCCCGTTCGATCTCGTACTCCGAGCGAATCGCGGCGAACATCTCGGCTTGCTTGACCGTGTCGATCCCGAGATCCGCCTCGAGATCGAGATCCATGGCGAGCATATCGGGCGGGTATCCCGTCTGCTCGGACACGATCTGGAGGATACGCTCCGCGACCGGATCGCCGGCGCCTCGCTCCTCGGGAACGGCCGGAGGCGCCGGCGCGACCGGTGCAGACGGAACCGGAGGCGCCACCACCACTGGGGAAGGTGGGGGCGGGGGTGCCACCGGGGGCGGGGGCGCCACCGGGGGCCGGGGCGCCGCCGGAGACGCGGCCGCCACCGGAGAAGGCGGGGGCGCCACCGGGGGCGCGGCCGCGGGCGCGACGAACGGCGCCGGGCTCACGAGGGGCGGCGGCACCGCCACGCGTGCCGTCTGTGCGCTCGGCTCCGCTGCGGCGGGCACTCCCTGGTCCTTCACCCGCAACGTCCTCTGGACGATCTCCAGCTCCGGCGCATCGTATCCCGAGACACGCGAGAGCCATTGCGCCCACGCCCCGGCGTCCGCGATGCGGTGACGGAACCCGAGGTCCCGCGGATCGCGCCGGGTCCCGTCCGGAGGGGGAGTCCAACGCAGCAGGCCCATGCTGATCTGCGACCCGTACCCCGCCGCGAGCCGGAGCGCGTAACGCACGGGATAGCTCCCCCCGCGCGACAGGTTCAGCAGCCCCAGCTCGGGGTCCACCTCGCGGAAGTTGGCCACCGGAGGAACGATCCCGGTCTCCAGGATCTTGACCGCCAGGGTGTCCTCGATGGCCACACCCATGGGGTGGCCCGTGTAGCCCTTGCTGTTGGCTACGACGATCGAGTCCACGTCGGCGCCGAACACCGTCCGGAGCGCCTTCACCTCGGCGCTCGCGCTCCCGCCGCGCGCCGGCGTGTACGTCTCGTGCGAGACGAACACCATCTCCGGCGCGAGCGTGTGACGGTCCAGCCCCCAGCGGGCCTCCATGTCGCTCACCAACCGCTCCATGACGCCCACGATGTGGTCCACGTCGAGGCGACTTCCGTGGAACGCGCTGTTGGCCACGATGGTCCCCAGAACCTCGCAGATCGGCCACAGCCCACGCTCGGCGGCCGCGTCCAGATCCTCCACCACCAGGGCCGCGCCTCCCATCCCCGCGAGAAGCCCGTGCCGGCGCCGGTCGAAGGGAATCGCCGCATCCTCGACGCGCGCGTCGGTGGCCGCCAAGCCCGAGGCCAGGAACCCCGACGCGAACCACGGGAACATCACATCGCTCGTGACGTCGTCGGCGGTGATCACGATCACGCGCCGGCACCGGCCCGTTCGGATCCAGTCCGTGGCGATGGCCACGGCCTGAGTTCCCGTCGAGCAGGCCCCGTTCGTTCCGACGTTGGGGCCCCGCGCGCCGATGTACTCGGCGAACTGCGAGTGCCCCATGGAAAGCACCTGGAAGAAGAAGCGACGGTCGAAATAGTACGGCTTCGCGTCCGTTTCCTCCTTGAGCGCCGCGATGCGCTCGTCCATCTCCGCGCGAGCCGCAGGGTCGGCCGTGCGGCTCCGGACACCCTCGAGCTCAGCGAGCCGCTCCCGCCGGATGCGGTCCTCGTAGTATCCCTCGATGATCCGGATGAATTGCTCGTATCCGGGGAACGCCGACCCGAAGATCACGCCGGTGTCGTCCCGCATGTCCTCGGGAAGCGCCCATCCATCCGGCAGCATGGAGCCCGTGCTGGTGGTCCTGTAGCGGGGCACCAGCGGGATACCGGCATCCCGCAAGGCGTCGATCCCGGCAGCGATGGCGAGGTGCGTGACCCGGTCCAACGCCGCCAGGTACTCCTCGGGGAACCCGAACTCCCCGACGAGGTCCAGCTCCCCGGCGCGTCCGGCCAGCCTGATGACGTCCTCGGGGCTCTCGATCGTCTCGAAGTGCGCCGCTCCGTTGGCTTCCTTGACCAGCCGCGTGACGCGCCGATCCAGGACCTTCAGGCTCAGCTCTTCGGGCACCGGCTTGATGAAGCCTTCGCCGCGCAGGAGGCGCACGATGTTCTCGTCGTCGAACACCCGGGCGGTCCCGGGCAAGCCCAGAGCCGCCCCGGTGATCCCGATGCGCGGCTCGGCCTTGTCGCGGCCGCGACCCGCGGCGTATACCTCGAAGGTCCGGTCCAGGAAGTCGGAGAACATGCGTCCCAGCGCCACGTAGCGGTCCTCGGAAGCGCCGCTTACGGGTGCGGCGGGTGCGGCAGGTGCGGCAGGTGCGGCAGGCTCGACGGCCGCGGCGGGCGCGACGGACGCGACAG
Source organism: uncultured Gemmatimonadaceae bacterium (assembly GCA_964412015.1). Lineage (GTDB taxonomy): Bacteria > Gemmatimonadota > Gemmatimonadetes > Longimicrobiales > Gaopeijiaceae > SZUA-318. Next base: position 7,099 of record CAYPMO010000047.1, read on the forward strand.
GCTCGACCGGTGCGGCGGCGGCGACCGTCTCGGTCCGACGGACGGCGTCCGCCGCCCGGCTCCCGCCGAGCCCGAGCGCCCACAGGCCGCAGAGCGCACGGTTCAGGCCGACCACGTCGGGATTCTTCGGGTGGTTGGTGTGCAGCACCGTCACGCCCTCACGGCCGCCGAGCACATCCTCGGCCATCCCGGAGAGCGCACGCTTGGGTCCCATCTCCACGAACACACGGCAGCCGGCGGCGTACAGCGCCTCGAGTCCGTTCACGAACTGCACCGGGGAACTGATCTGGCGTCCGAGGATGTCCACCATCGCCTCTTTGGCGTTCGGCCCTGTGGGATAGAACGACGCGTCCACGTTGGCCACCACGGGGATCCTGGGCGCGCGGAGGTCGAGCGCGCTCAGTACGTCCCGGAGGGGCGCCGTGGCCGGGGATACGATCTGGGTGTGGAATGCATGGCTCACATTGAGCGGCACCACCTTCATGCCCTCCGCCTGGAGCGCGGACACGGCCTTTCGCACGCCCGTGGTCTCTCCGCCGATGACGCTTTCCTTGGTGCTGTTCACATTGGCCACCACCACGTAACCCTCGACGCTCTCGACCACGCCGGAGACCTTCTCGAGAGACCCGAACACGGCGGCCATGAGGCCGTTGTCCGCCAGGGAGAGGCGAGTCATCGCGTCGCCCCTCGCGGCCACGGCCGTGAGCGCCTCGCCGAACGGCATGGCCTCCGCGATGACGAGGGCGCCGTACTCGCCCAGGCTGTGGCCGATCAACATGTCCGGCTGGATGCCGTACGCCCCGAAGACCCGGGCGAGCGCGACGTCCACGGTGAGGACGGCCGGCTGCGTGACCGCCGTCTGCTTGAGCTCCTCCTCGGCCGCGGCCACCGCCGCCGGGTCGTCCCTCCGCACGAAGATCTTCGCGCTCAGGGGGACACCGCCCAGAAGCGGAGCCATCACGCGGTCGGCCTCGGCGAACGTCTCGGCGACGATCGGCTCGACCTCCTTGAGCGCCTCGAGCATGCCCACGTACTGCGCCCCCTGACCGGGGAAGAGGAACGCCACCTTGCCCGGCGTGGGTCCGCGGCCCAGGTAGACGCCCTGGTTGCGGAGCGCGCGCCACCGCGCGCCGTTGCCTTGCTCCAGAGCCTCGGCGGCCTTCGTAGCCAGCTCGGCGAGCTCGGTCGCGTCGCCGAAATCGAGGGCCACGCGGACCTCCTCCCGGAGATCCGCGTCGGCCGGGACGGCGAGCGGGGGAGTCCACCCACCGCCCGCGCGCGCCGCCACGTCGCGCAGACGCGCCACCACCGCGGCGGCGTCGCCGCCGCTCACGACCAGCGCGCCGCGCAGCGGCGCCTTCGAGACGGGCCCAGTGGCGCCCGCCCCCGGCAATACCTCCGTCCCCTGTACCTGGACGCGTCCGGAACGACGGCGTCCGTGACCGTATTCCTCCAGCACCATGTGGAAGTTGGTCCCTCCGAACCCGAACGCGCTCACGCCGAGCCTCCGGACCGCGTCACGGCCGGGCTTCTCCCAGGCGCGCAGCTCGGTATTCACGCGGAACGGGGAACGGGAGAAGTCGATGCTCGGGTTCGGAGCGTGGAAGTTCACGTTCGCCGGGATGAGCTTGTGGTGCAGCGCGAGCACGGCCTTCACGACGCTGGCGCCCCCGGCGCCCGCCTTCAGATGTCCGATGTTCGACTTCACCGATCCCAGGGCGACGGAGCCTACGGGGAGCCCTTGCCCGGTGAACGCGAGGTCCAGCGTCTCCAACTCGGAGATGTCCCCGGCCCTCGTGGATGTCCCGTGCCCCTCGATCAGGTCCCCCGGCTCGAGCGCCACCTCGGCCCTTCGCCACGCCCGTTCCACCGCCAGCTTCTGCCCCGCCGGATTCGGGGCCGTGATCCCCTTCCCCTTGCCGTCGCTCGAGCCACCCATGCCCAGGATCACCGCGTAGATCCTGTCGCCGTCGCGCTCGGCGTCGGAGAGGCGTTTGAGCAGCACGACGGCGGCGCCCTCGCCCATGACGAAGCCGTCGGCACCCTCGGCGTACGGGCGTGAGCCGGTCCCCGAGAGCGCGCCGATCTTGCAGAACTTCACGAACGTCGACGCACCCATGTTCGCGTCTATGCCGCCGGTGATCACCGCATCGTAGTCGTGGGCGATCAGGCCCTCGATGGCCGCCGACATCGCGGCCATCGCCGAGGCGCACGCGGCGTCCGCGATGAAGTTGGGGCCCTTGAAGTCCCAGAGAGCCGCGACGCGCCCGGCCACGATGTTGCCGAGCTCGCCCGGCATCGTGTCCTCGTTGACGTCGGGGAAGCGCTCCCGCACGCCCGCGAGCATCTCCTCCAGCACCGCCCCGCGCACCTCCGCCGGGAGAGCGCGGAACGAAGGTGCGGCGCGGAGCTCCTCCCCGAACTCGGGAAACAGGATCCGGGCCGACGACAGGAGGTGTGAATCACCACCCAGGGCGTTGCCGACGATCACCGCGACCCGCTCCGGGTCGAGCCGGCGCTCCGGGTATCCGTAGTCCGCGAGCGCCGCCCGGGTCGTCGCGATCGCCCACCTCTGGGCGAGATCCATCTGCGCCGCGACCTTCGGCGGGATCGGCATGCGCCACGCGATCGGGTTCCAATCGAACGAGCGCACCCACCCGCCGATCTTCGTGTACGTCTTGTCCGGCGCCCTGGGATCCGGATCGTAGTAGAGCGAGGCATCCCAGCGGTCCGTGACCTCGGAGATGCTGTAGCGTCCCTGCGTGAGGTTCGCCCAGAACGTCGCGATGTCCGGCGCGTCCGGGAGGATCGCACCCAGCCCCACGACGGCGACGGCCCGTTCGGCTCCCATTTCAGGCCTCCACGCCGGCGTACAGGGCCGTGGCGACCCGGTCCATGTCCCCGATCAGACCGGCCTGCGCGTCGCGCAGGGCGGCGACGCCGAGCGCGTCCTCGAAGGCCTGACGCTCGCCGGGCGGAACGGCGTCCGCGCCGATCGTCCAGCGTAGCCCCTCCGACGCCACGATCGCCGCCGTCTCCCGCGCGTACACACGGCTGGCGGCGGCGAGGCCCTCACCATCGAGCCGTCCCCCGGCCTTCGCGGAAAGCGTCCCGGCTCGCGCCGCATCGGCCCGACGCGCCAACGCTCCCGCGCCCTCCACGCGCGCGATCAACTCGCCGAGGCGGAACAGGATGTGCTGGTGGCGGGTGAGCCGCTGCGCCCGCGCGCGCTCGAGCAGCTCGGCCAGCGCGTGCGTCGCTTCGGCCGCGATGCCGGCGCCCACCGTGGGGCTCGCCGCGTGGAGCGCTTCGAGCGCTGCCGCCTCGTCGTGGTAGTGACGCCCGCGCGTCTTCAGGTGGGCCTGCCACCGATCGCGCGCGATCGTCATCTCCATGATCTCCGACGTGCCCTCGTAGATCGTCGTGATCCGTACGTCCCGGCGGATCTTCTCGACCATGTACTCGCGCACGTACCCGTACCCGCCGAGCGCCTGGATCGCCGCGTCCGCCGCGGCATTCCCGGCCTCCGTAGAGAGGTACTTGGCGATCGCCCCCTCGGTGTTGAGCGTACCGTCTCCAGCATCGAGACGGGTAGCGGTCTCCTCGATGTAGGCGCGTCCGGCCTCGAGCCGACACGCGTGCGGGATGATGAGTTTGTGGGTATACCCTTGCTTCTGCGAGAGCGGCCCTCCCGCCTGGATGCGGGTCGTGGAGTACCGGATCGCGCGATCGAGCGCGGCCCAGCCGGCGCCCAATCCGAACGCGGCCACCATGAGGCGCGTGTATCCGAACACGATCTGCGCCTGTACGAGCCCCTGCCCTTCCACGAGGCCCACGATGTTCCCCGCGGGCACGAACACGTCCTCGAACGAGAGCGCGGCGGTGTTCGACGCCCGGATCCCGTGCTTGTCCTCGGGGGCGCCGTGGCTGAGGCCCGGCGCATCCTTCTCCACGATGACCCAGACGGGCCCCCCGGGAGCCAGCGCCAGCACCGAATACAGGTCCGCGTATCCGCCGTTGGTGATCCACATCTTGGCGCCGTTGAGCTTGTACCCCGTCACGACCCCGTCCTCGATCACCGGCGTCGCCGTGGTACGGAGCGTCCCCAGGTCGCTCCCGGCCTCAGGCTCGCTCGCGCCGTACGCCATGAGGAGCCCCTTCTCGGCGATCGCGCCCAACCAGCGCGCTTTCTGTTCCTCGGTCCCGCCGAAGACGATCGGATCGCTCCCCAGGAACGTCGCCAGCACCCCGGTGGCCACAGCCAGGTCGAGCGAGGCCATGAGCTCGCAGACGCGGTAGACGTCGAAGGCCCCGCCGCCCATCCCGCCGTACGCCTCGGGGATGAACAGCAGCTGAACGCCGAGCTCGGAGCACATCCCGCGCACCGTGTCCTCGGGGAACTCGTGCGTCCGATCCAGCTCCAGGAGCCGGTCGTCCGGAAGGTGCTGATCGGTGAACTCGCGGATGGTGTCGAGCGTCATCGCGAGCGTCTCGGCGTCGAGGCCTGCGAGGCCCTGGACAGCGTGGCTCATAGGGCGTCCTTCCGGCCGGCACGAGGGGATCGGGGGGCGTTCCGGCGAGGCCCGTCGAGCGGCATCCGGACACACCAGGTCCAGCATGGAGAACGATCCGGGGAATGCGGGTCCGGGGATAGAAGGGGAAACCCGAACGCTTTGCAGGAGAAAGCCTTACGCGGGGTGGGGAGTTGCCCGACAGGGAAAGCCGAGCCCCTCCCGGGGCCTCGGCCGCGCCTCCCGCACGCGCGCCCATGCCGCGGGTCCGGACCGCGCGCGGCGCCCGATGCCGAGAGCGAAGCGTGGCGCGGCCCCACCCGACGGAAACCTCGGAGGGCGCTCGGAGCCGTCCCCGGCGCGTGGCGCGACCTGGACCTGGACGGTGACCGGAGCGTGAGACCGCTCAGCTCTTCCTGGACGTCTTCACGAACGCACCCGTGAGCACCCGCTCCACCTTGGTGCTCTTGCACTTCGGGCACTTGGGCCTGGCCTTCTCGTGCGCTGAGATCGTCTGGACGATCTGGAAGGTGCGTCCGCAGGCTTTACAGCGATAATCGTAGGTCGGCATCGTGATCACCTCGTTCCTGGCGATATGCTATTTCGCGCGCGCCGCCCGTCAAGCGGGCCCGGTCACGATCCCGTCTCCAACGCTGGGCCGGCCCCGGTTGTCTTACGTTGTGACCCACGGCCCGTCGCTCCGCCCGGCGGCTGACTCCCCCAGTCTGGGGCATCATGCGCACCACGATCCCGACCTTGGCGCTCTTCGTCGGACTGTCGGCCCTCATGCCTACGGCGGCCGAAGCGCAGGAGCCTCTCCCTCCACCTCCCTTGCGCGTCTTCCTGGACTGCGAGCGCTGCGACACGGACCACCTGCGCCGCGAGGTTCCCGTCGTGGACTACGTGCGGGACCGTATGGACGCCGACCTCCACGTGCTGGTCACCCAGCAGCAGACGGGAGGGGGCGGTCGGGAGTATACGTTCCATTTCCTGGGGCTTCGGATCCTGTCACACCTCGCCGACACCCTGCGCTACGTCTCCCGCCAGACCGACACGGATGCGGAGGTGCGGGACGGGATCACCCGGACGTTCCGTCTGGGGCTGGTGCGCTACCTGGCGCAGACCCAGCGCGCCGACGTGGTGGACGTCGTCTTCCCGTCGTCTCCCGGGGAGGGACAGCCCCTCCAGCAGACCGCGCCGGAAGACGACCCGTGGAACCTCTGGGTATTCCGGGCCCGCGCGGGCGTCGAGGTCGAGGGGGAGACGCGTACCCATTCGACCTCGACCTCCGGCTCTCTCTCGGCGAGCCGCACCACCGACGAGTTCAAGGTGGACTTCGAGCTGGACGGGCAGTACGAGGAGGACGAGTTCGAGTACTCCTCCGGTGAGAAAGAGGTGAGCAGCGAGACGAACATCGGGGCCGAGGCGGTCGCCGTGTGGAGCCTCGGCCCCCACTGGTCGTGGGGTCTGTCGGCGTCCGGGAGCGTCTCCACGTCCGCGAACCAGGACCTGGCGCTGAAGGCGGCACCGGCGCTGGAGTACTCGTTCTACCCGTACGCCGAGTCCACGCGCCGCCAGATCACCATGCTCTACCGTATCGGCGTGGCCTCCTTCGACTACGGGGAGGTCACCCTCTTCGACAAGATGTCGGAGACGCGGCCGGAGCACAGCCTCGAGATCACCGCCGACTTCACGCAGCCCTGGGGAGAGCTCATCGTGTCCCTGGAGGGATCGAACTACCTCGACGACTTCTCCAAGCACCGGGTCGAGCTGTTCGCACGGACGGAGATCCGGATCGTCCGGGGCGTGAACCTCAGCGTGGATGGTAGCATCGCGCGCATCAACGACCAGATCTACCTGCCCCGGGAGGAAGCCACCGACGAGGAGGTGCTGCTGCGCCGCAAGGAGCTCGGCAAGGACTTCGAGTACTCCTTCGACATCGGGCTGAGCTTCACGTTCGGCTCGGTCTTCAACAACGTGGTGAACCCGCGCATCCAGACCCGCGGGGACTACGAGTACTATCACTGACGTGGGGTGAGGCCGTACCCCCCTGCGGCCTTGCCGGCCGTCGCTCGCGGCCCCAACGTGCGCCGGCGCCCCGGGAGGCGAGGGGCCGCACCCCCGGCACGATGTGCCATCAACCGTATCGGTGACCCTCCAGGGAGATCCGGATTGCCCAGGCGGATCGGGTTCGACAACGAGAAGTACCTGGCCGAGCAGGCCGCGGCCATCGAAGAGCGGGTCGCTCGGTTCAGCGACAAGCTCTACCTCGAGTTCGGCGGCAAGCTCGTCTGGGACTACCATGCGGCCCGCGTGCTTCCGGGGTTCGACCCGAACGTGAAGCTCCGGCTGCTCCAGCAGCTCGGCGACCGTGCCGAGGTGGTGCTCTGCATCTACGCCGGCGACATCGAGAAGAAGAAGATGCGCGCCGACTTCGGGATCACGTACGATTCCGACGCCCTCAAGCTCATCGACGATTTGCGCGAGTTCGGCATCGCGGTGCGCGCCGTGGTCATCACGCGCTTCGGGGAACAGCCCGGCGCCGCCGCCTTCAGGCTCCGCCTCGAGAACCGCGGCATCCACGTGTACACGCATCGCTCCACGCGGGGCTACCCGACCGACATCGATACGGTCGTGAGCGACGAGGGCTATGGCGCGAACAGCTACATCGAGACCGACCGGCCCATCGTGGTCGTGAGCGGTCCGGGCCCGAACAGCGGCAAGCTGGCCACCTGCCTCTCACAGCTCTACCACGACCACCGGCGCGGACTGGGCTCCGGGTACGCGAAGTTCGAGACGTTCCCGATCTGGAACCTGCCCCTCGAGCACCCGGTCAACGCCGCGTACGAAGCGGCCACCGCCGAGCTCGGGGACGTCAACCAGCTCGACCATTTCCACCTCGACGCGCACGGTGTGCGCGCGGTGAACTACAACCGCGACATCGAGGCCTTCCCGCTGCTCAGGCGCATCATCGAGCGGATCACGGGCCAGGCCTCGTTCTACAAGTCCCCGACGGACATGGGCGTGAACCGGGCCGGGTTCGGGATCGTGGACGACGACGCGGTGCGCGAAGCCGGGAAGCAGGAGATCGTGCGGCGGTACTTCCGTTATGCATGCGAGCACGCGATGGGGCTCGTGGGCCGCGACACCGTCCAGCGTCTCGAGCTGCTGATGTCCGACCTGGACCTCACCGTCGAGCGCCGGGTTGTGGTGGCGCCTGCCCGCGAGGCGGCCGTGCGCGCCCAGGCCGAGGGCAGGGGCAACGACGGCATCTACTGCGGCGCGGCCATCCAGGTCCCGGACGGTGAGGTGGTGACGGGCAGCAACTCGCCGCTCATGCACGCGTCGGCAGCGCTGGTGTTGAACGCCGCCAAGTACCTCGCCGGGCTGCCGCGCGGGATGGACCTCCTGCCCACGCCCGTGATCCAGGCTCTGGGCCACCTCAAGACCGACGTGTTGGGAGGGCGCCGCGTGAGCCTCGACACGGAGGAGGCGCTGATCGCCATGGCGGTGAGCGCGACGTCGAACCCGGCGGCTGCCGAGGCGGTCTCGCACCTTACCGAGCTACGCGGGTGCGAGATGCATATGACGCACATGCCGACGCCGGGGGACGAGGCGGGGCTCCGCAAGCTCGGGGTCAATCTCACGAGCGAGCCCGACTTCGCCACCAAGCACCTGTTCGTGAGCTAGCTCGGCGATGACACCGATCCCGCGCCGCGCGCCGGCTTCCCGGTTCCTCGCTGTCCTGGCAGCGGCCGCGGCGCTTACGGCCTGCGACGCGTCCGGGCCTCCCGCCGGGACCCTTCCGCCGCGGACGCCCGTCGAGCTCCGGAGAACCGTGCGTGCGGCGACGGAGCTACCCACGGATTCGGCGTTCGCCGCCGAGGTCCGCGATGCGTTCCTCCACGCGTGGAGAGCATACGAGGAGAACGCGTGGGGGCACGACGCGCTCCGGCCCCTCACGCGGGGTTGGCGGGACTGGTACGACACGACGTTGGTCATGACGCCGCTCGACGCGTACGACACGATGCTCCTGATGGGGCTGGACACGGAAGCGGAGCGGGCGAAGGAGTTGATCCTCGAGCGGCTCTCGTTCGACCACGACATGTTCGTCCAGGTCTTCGAGGTGAACATCCGGATCCTCGGCGGGCTTCTATCCGCCTACCAGACGGACGGGGACCGCCGCTGGCTGGATCTCGCCATCGACCTCGCCGACCGCTTGCTGCCGGCTTTCACGTCCCCGACGGGGATGCCGTACGTGCGCGTGAACCTGGCCACGGGCGCGACGCGAGGGAACGATAACAACCCCGCGGAGATCGGAACCCTGACGCTCGAGTTCGGGCTCCTGTCGGACCTCACGGGGAACCGGCGCTATTACGACGCGGTGAAGGGCGCCGTGACACGCCTGTTCGGCCAGCGCTCCTCCCTGGGCCTGGTGGGCTCCGTCGTGGACGTCGAGAACGGCGACTGGCTCCGCGCGACGAGCCATGCGGGCGGCGGAATCGACTCGTACTACGAGTACCTCCTCAAGGCGTGGCTGCTCTTCGGGGACGAGGACTTCCGCGCCATGTGGGAATCGTGCCGTGACGCGCTGAACGAGCGGGTGGCGCACGAGGTCGACGGGCGCCTCTGGTACGCCCAGGTGGACATGCTCACGGGGGAGCGCACGTCCACGCGGTTCGGCGCGCTGTACGCGTTCCTGCCCGGCGTGCTCGCCCTGGGAGGCGATCTGGAGCGCGCGGCGAGGCTCCAGGAGTCCGTCGATCACACGTGGAGGACGTTCGGCGTGGAGCCCGAGTCGTTCGACTACACGACGATGGAGATCGTGCGCCCAGGCTACCCGCTCCGCCCCGAGGCCATTGAGTCGGCGTACTACCTGTTCGTACTCACCGGGGACGAATCCTGGCGAGAAATGGGCAAGGATATGGTGCGCCGAATCCTGGCCGCCACGCGTGTGGAGGGGGGCTTCGCGCACCTGACGGATGTGCGCACCGGCGAGCAGAACGACGCGATGGAATCGTTCTTCCTGGCCGAGACGCTCAAGTACGCGTATCTGATCGCGAATCCCTCGGCTCTGGACTTCGACGCGGTGGTCTTCAACACCGAGGCGCACCCGCTCCGTCCGGTCCCCTGAGCGGGCATCTCGAACGATCAATCGGTGTGGAGCCTGCGCAGGAGATCGGCGAGGGCCGAATCGGGGCCGACGTTGCCGGGGAAGAGGACGTAGCCGAGGCCGGGAAAGCGAGTCTCGGGACCGAGTTGCCAGACGGGCACTCCCGGCAGGGCCTCGCCAAGGACGACGGCGCGGTGGATACCGAGCCCGCGCCTGGCGATGTCGCCGGACGTGATGCCTCCCTTGGCGATGAGATAGCGTGGAGTGACGGCGAGTCCCCGTACGATTGCGATCAGCGCATCGGATACGCTGCGGCTGATTTCGAGGTTGGCGACGGCATTCGGCGACGTCACCAGCTCGCGGGTCGTGAATACGACCGCATCGCGCCCCGAACCGAGAGCCTCGTTCATTGCCCCGATGGCGTTGGCCACGGTGTCATCTCGACGGGAACCATCGAGGAGCGCCGTGACGCGGACCTCGATGCACGCGGGATCGGCGGACGCGAAGAGGTAGCCGAGTTGCGCGGTCGTCTTCGGCACGCAGGAGCCGACCACGGTGAGTCCGCCGTGGGCCGTGTGGATGCGGAACGCATCCGGTGACAGGAGCACCCCGGGCGACTGGCCGAGCCGCGCGGCGACGAAGCCGGCGGCGGTTCGATAGAGGAAGCGCGAGCCGCCCTGTTCCGCGGCGAGCGTCGCGGCGGCGAACACTTCGACATCACGCGGTGCGGCAGCGTTGACGATACAGACGGAGTCCCGCGGAAGCGCGCGGAGTCTTTCGGCAACCGCGACGGGACCACCGCCGCGGATGAGGTCGAGCGGAATGGATACGACCGCGGTGGCCGGGATGCGCCCGGCGGTCTTCTCCTCCACCCAAGAGGGCAGGTGGGAGCTGCGGTATCCGAAAGCGGCGTCCCAGGCGAAGGGTGTCTCGCCCGCCGGAACGAGTCGTTCGCCCTCGGCAACATAGTGCGTGTCGTCGATCGTGTAACGCCCACCGGCTTCGAAATACGGCATCAGGATCGTCGCGTCGAAGGGGCCGAGAATCTCGGCGAGCATGTCGGTCTCGATCGGATAGTGGCCGCGCAAGGTGGAGTCGCCGCGGCTGACGACGACGATCGGCCGGCGGATGTCGACGGCGGCCGCGCGAAGGTTCCCGGCGAGCTCCCGGTGCAACTCGAGCGACGCGGTGCCGTCGAGGCTGCGGGAACCGGTGAGGATGTAGAAACACGCGGGCGCACCGGAGAGCTCGGCCCTCAGCGTGGATTCGTCCCACGCCGTCACGACGGCGACATCGCTGACGGTCTGCGTTCCGGTGGGATCGTCGTCCAGAACCACGAGCGTGCTCGCGGTCGCGGCGCGGCGATTGTCCGCAAGCACATCGTGCTGCCAGATCGGCGGCAGCGCGGCGAAGGTGGAGGACTTCGGAAGAACGGGACTCACTCGCCCATGATCTCGACCTGGAGGTTCTGCGTGGCGGCTCGCCGGCCCGGCCGAACGAGCTCCCGCCATGGTCACCGTGGGGGCGGCCGATAGCGCATCGGCATCCTTTCTTATAGCATGCTGGATCTCTCTTCCTTGGGGACTGAGGAGGACGCGTCAGATGAAGCGCATATTGGTCACGGGCTCTGTCGGGCAGATCGGGTCCGAGCTTACACCGAAGCTCAGGGAGATCTACGGAAGCGCCAACGTCGTCGCCGGCGTCAATCGCACCCAGCCCACAGGCGAATTGAGGGAATCGGGGCCGTTCGCCACGGTGAACTGCACCGATATCGAGCAAATCGACGCAGCCGTCAAGAAATACGAAATCGACACGATCATCCATCTGGCGGCGATCCTCTCGGCCGTTGCCGAAGCCAAGCCGAATCTCGCCTGGGACGTCAATATCAACGGCCTCTACAATGTTCTCGAGGTCGCCCGCGCGCATAAGTGCGCCGTGTTCACGCCGAGCTCGATCGGCGCCTTCGGTCCTTCCACCCCGCTCGACGACACGCCGCAGGACACGATCCAGCGTCCGAATACGATGTACGGGGTCACGAAGGTCTCGGGCGAGCTCCTGTGCGACTACTACTACAAGCGCTTCGGCGTAGACACCCGCGGCGTTCGGTACCCCGGCATCATCTCGAACGTCACCTTGCCGGGAGGCGGTACGACCGATTATGCGGTAGAGATCTTCTACGAGGCGATCAGGAACAATACCTACACGTGCTACATCAAGGCGGGGACCTTCCTCGACATGATGTACATGCCGGACGCCATCAAAGCGGCCATCACGCTCATGGAGGCGGACCCCGCGAAGCTCGAGCACCGGAACGCATTCAACGTGACGGCGATGAGCTTCGATCCCGAGATCATCGCCGCCGAGATACGCAAACATCTGCCGCGATTCACGATGGAATACGACGTGGACCCCGTCCGCCAGGCCATCGCGGAGAGCTGGCCCAACAACATGGACGATTCCCGCGCGCGCGAGGAATGGGGCTGGAGACCCGATTACGAACTGCCGGCGATGACGAAAGACATGATCGAGAAGCTCACCGCGAAGCTGAGTACATAGATAGAGGGAGGAGATGATGGGATTGCAGAAAGTGGAGAACGCCCTGCGTGCGGAGCTCGATGAGCTCTTTGCGAGAGGAACGGCGAAGGGCAAAGAGGCGATCTTCGTCGGCGTCAAGAGGCCGGAGGGCAACAAGGGTCCCCGGTACTTCTTGAAGGGATACGGGGACAAGGAGTTCCTGAGAATGAACTCGAACTCCTATCTCGGCGTGTCGCTCGACGACGCCGTGATCAAGGCTGAAGAAGAAGCCTCACGCGAGTTCGGCGTCGGCCCGGGCGCCGTGCGCTTCATCAACGGCACGTTCAAGGCCCATCGGGACCTCGAGAAGAAGCTCGCGGAGTTCCACGGGCGCGAGGACGCGATGATCTTCAGCGCCGCCTACGCGACGATGATCGGCGTGTTCGCGGCGCTCACATCAAAGGATACGACGATCATCAGCGACGAGCTGAACCACAACTGCATCATCAACGCGATTCGTCTCTCGAGGCCGCTCGACAAGAAGGTCTATAAACACAACGACATGGAGGAGCTCGACAAGTTCCTCAAGGAATCGGTCGGCACAGCGGCCAAGAGGATCCTCATCGTGACGGACGGGATCTTCAGCATGCGGGGTGACGTCGCCCCGGTCGACAAGGTCGTGGAGCTCGCGAGAGAATACGAAGGCGAGTTCGTCGAGGGCATTGTCGTGATGGTGGACGACTCGCACGGCGTCGGCGCGTGCGGCGAAACGGGAAGGGGAGCCGAGGAGTACACCAAGGCGGGCAAAGTCGACGTCCTCATCGGAACGCTGGGAAAAGCCTTCGGCGTCAACGGCGGCTACATCGCGTCGAGCGAAACGGTAACCCGGTATCTGCGCGAGAAGGCGATCACGTACATCTACTCGAATCCGATCACGGTCGGCGAAGCGGCCGCGACTCTCAAGGTCCTCGAGTTCCTGGACAGCACGGCGGGGCGCGAGAGGCTGAAGCACCTCCGGAGGCTGACCAAGAAGTTCGAGGACGGCTTGAAGGGCATGGACCTCGAGATCATCGAGAGCGAACACCCGATCGTACCGTTGATGGTTCGGGACACCCAGAAGACGACCGACATCGTGAACTTCCTCAAGGAGCACGGTGTGCTCGCGACGGGCCTCAACTTCCCCGTCGTGCCCCAGGGAAGCCAGACGATTCGCTTCCAGGTGAACGGAAACCACACCGACTACGATATCGAGTTCGCCCTCTCCGTCCTCGCGGAGTACAAGAAGAAGACCTGACGAGGCGGGCGTACGGCCGGGGCTACGCTCTCACCCCGTGCGCCCGAGCGGTCGTCGTGACCTTGGCGAGCAGTTGATTCAGGTCCCGCTCCAGGTTGTTGGCGCGCTCCTCGGCGGCCTCGACCGTCAGCGCGTTCACGCCCATCAGGTGGCAGGTGACGTAGAACTCCCGGAAGTGCTTGAGGAGCTGCTCGATGTAGCTGCGCACCTCCTCATCCTGGCGCCGGTCCTGCCCGCTGAGCGCGACCGCCGCCGGAGGGGATTCCTGTGTCCGTTGTGTCCCCATCGCTTTCTGCGCCAGCATCAGGGCCGGGAGCACCGCGATGGCGGTGCGCAGTAGCCTCTCGTCCACCAGCACCACCGCGAACGCCAGCAACACGACCATCAAGAAGACGGACAACGTCTCGTTCTTGTCCATACGAGCCTCACGTTCGGCGGCACCGGAGCGCCACCCAGGGGGAGCGAGCCCGACGGGGCGAGGTGCGTTCCCTATCCCCTCACCGACCCTCGACCCCGCAAACTAGCGCGCGTTCTGGAGGACGGCGACAGCGCCAGGCCGCATCTTCATGCCTCCGCGATCCACGGGCCGGGGGCCACCCCATGGCCAGACGCCGACGCGGCGCGTACACTGGAGTCGGGAGGGCCACTCGCCGGCGCGCCCCTCCCTTCACATCCACCCAACGAGGAGGCGCACCATGCGTCCCAGCCTCCTTTCGTTCGTCTGCGCGTTGGCCCTGGTGGCCCCGGCCCGCGCCCAGATCTGCAGGCAGACCCAACCCCCTTCCCTCCCTTCCCTGTTCCCCGAGTCCATCGAGACCCTGGCCCGTGAATTCTCACTGGCTCCCGGAGTCGGGTGCATGGCGCTCTACAGGAGCTCCGAAGCAGCCGCCCTGTGGGCCGTCCTGAGCGCCGAGGCGAACACGTCGCTGCCCCTCGGTGAGTCGGCGGAGAGCCTGGCCGCGAGCTATCGCAGCGCCGGCAAGAAGGTCGTCGTCGTGGACGACTGGCCCGTGGCGGTCGATTACCTCCCGAAGGGCGACGAGTTCGTCACCCTCCGGGGGTCCGTGAAGATCATCGTCCTGGTGAAGAACGGAGACCAGGGCGATCAGAGCGAGGCCCTGGCGGCGGCGTTCTTCCGGGCCGTCCTTCCCGGGGTGCCCTGTGGAAGCTGATCCGCCGGGCCCCCACCGAACTCACGCGCCGCCGGAGTCCCCCCGCTCGTCTCGTCAATCGTACGCGAGACGGATCTCCTCCGTGGCCATGAGCTCCTTCTCCCGCTCGAGCACGGGCCACGAATCGAGCTTGAGGTGCATCAGGCGGTATTTCTCGGGGATGGGATGCGTGCCCACCACCACGGGAACACCGTACCTCTCCGAGATGAACTTCTTGAAGTACTCCAGGTAGGGGCACGGCGGATAGCCGACGACGAACCCGGTGGCGAGGTGGACGGCCTGGGCTCCATTCTTGACCATCTCCGCGACCACGTACTCGATGTTGCCGCCTGGGCATCCGCCGCACGTGGAGTATCCCACGACCTCGAGAGGCTCGTCGGCCGGGTAGCGCGCGAAGCCACCGGCCCTCTCGCGAACCGAGCGGAAGCACTTGCCACCGCCGCAGGTGTGATACCGGTCACATATGATGATGCCGACCTTCATTGGGTTCCCCCTTCCGGACGAGCAACCTCTGCGAAACGTTATCGGAAGGCGGCGGTCGCCGCTACCACCGACGAAGAGATCCACGGGCGCCGTTTCTCCGTGGCACCCGGGTCGTCCCCGCTTCAGCCTTTCGTGGCTTCCGATACGTACAGTTTGCCGCCCCGACGGCGGAACTCCTCCGCCTTCTCGCGCATGCCGGCCTCGATGGCCTCCGCGGTGTCCATGCCGTGCTCGGCCGCGTAGCGCCGGATGTCCTCGGTGATGCGCATCGCGCAGAACTTGGGCCCGCACAT
>CAYPMO010000048.1:0-21298 GCA_964412015.1 uncultured Gemmatimonadaceae bacterium
CCGTGCGAGGCCGTAGCGGGTCGGGGGACACTGCTACGCAAGCAGTCGCGCTCCCACAAGGCTTTGTTGCGGGAGAAGGCTTGTCAGGAGGCCCGTCGGTGTCTAGGGCACACGTAGGGCACAGTAGGCACTTCACTCTAGCAGAGGAGACAACCCCATGAGGAACGATGCCCACCACCTTCGAGGCAGCCACCCGAGCCGCACGGCGAGCGGGAAGATGCGCCTTCGCGAGCTGTCCACCGGCCGCGTTTACGAGGCTTGGGCGCCCGACGCCGAGGGAATGGTGCGCTCGGGCCAGGCCGAATACGTACCACGCGACACGCCGCTCACTGAGGACAAGGACAACGACGGTTGAGGCTTTCGGGGGGTCCGGGCGCCTGCGTCCGTAAGGCGCGGGGCGGTCGGTCAGGGGCCGCAGGCCCGCCCGGGCCCCTCGGATACCACAGGCGCCGCCGCCGGCCTTCTACGGGCGGCCCAGAGGTTCTAAGGAGGGTTTCAGCCATGAGGCATCAAGCGGTTAGTGGGTTGAGGTTGTCGGCGGCCTTCGCCGTGAAAGAGCTGCGGCGCCAGCTCGCCGCGCTCGATGACCGGGACTTCAGCGCCCACGCCCGGGCGCGTGAAGAGCGCAGGATCACCGAGGCGATCCAGGCCACGTACAACCGCGCCCGGTTGGCCGTCATGGGCGAGATCGCGGTCGTGCGCGAGCGGGTCCTCGAGAATCGTCCCAGGGCCCGCCGGCTGAGGGGCGCCCTCGCCCATCCCGAGCGAGCGGCCGCCGTCGCGAAGTTGGCGGCGCAGCTCCCGCCGGAGGATTTGCTACGCATGGCTCGCGCCGCCGTTGCGGCCGGCGACGAAGCCGCTCAACACGGCCTCATGGCCGGCTGTTCCGAGATTCTCGCCTCCGCCGTCCACCGTGAGGGAGGCGGCCCGGATCTTAGTGCAGTCATCTCGACGCTCTCCGCGCCGACCGAGGAGGAAGAGCGGCTTCTCGCGGACCTCCTCGTCTGCCGTCACGAACAGGCGATGCTCGACGCCGAAGAGAGTAGCGCGCTTCTCCTACACGCCCCGCCCGACGGCGACGGGAAGATGCTGGAGCGGCTGAACGAGGCGCTCCACGTGGAGCTCGAGGGCGAGGACGCGCTGGACTTCACGGACGAGGACGTGGCGCGCGCGCGGAAGATGATCGGGTCTACATGGTGCCCGGCGGAGTTCGAGGTTCCCAAGCCGGAGCCGACGCCGTGACGTCGCCGACGTGCAGGGGTGTTCGGGCGGACGGTTCGCCGTGCACCATCAAGAGCGGGCTGTCCCCCGAAGGCTATTGTATCTGGCACGATCCCGCGCGGCGCGACGTGGCGGCCGAGATGCGTGCACGTGGTGGGCGCACGCAAGGCCGCAAGGGCATCCGCACGGTGGACGCGGAGGACACGCCCGGCCCGCTCGAAAGCATGGCCGATGCTGTCCGGTGGGCGAGTTGGGCGGCGCGCGCTGTCGCGGTGGGCAGCCTCGACAGCCGCACGGCTCATGAGATCGGCGTGCTGCTCAGAGAGTTTCGTTCCGGAGTCGAAAAGGCGCAGTTGGAGAACCGCGTGAAGGAGCTGGAGCGCGCGTTGAAGGAGGCGACGTCGTGAACGTGACGGATACGCGCTTAGACCGACTGGAGGAACGTGTCGGTGAGCTTCTGGCCGCGTCCTGCGCGGCGCAGGTGGACTTCAGCGACTATGCGGACGATCCGGTCCGGTTCATGCGCGAAGTGCTCGGGTTCACGCCGTGGTCGAAACAAGTCGAGGTCTGCCGCGCCGTTCTCGACGGGAAGAGGGTCGTTGTTCATGGTCACCACGCGGCGGGGAAAGATGCCGTCCTCGCGGCTCTTCTCCTGTGGGCCTGCTACACCCGCGACATGCTCTGCATCATCGTCTCCGCGACGGAGCGCCAAGTCATTGGACAGGTGTGGACGGAGCTCGCGCGCATGTGGACCGGGGCCGGGTGCTTCGCGGGGGAGCTCTACGTCGGCGAGCTCCGGATCGGCGGCGAGAAGCGGATCATCGCCATGACTTCCGCCTCCACATCAAACCTCACCGGATGGCACAATCACCGGGGGTCCGGCGTCTTCGTCGGGATCTCCGAGTCTCAGGCGGAGCAAGTCGGCGCCGTGGCGTTCGATGCGGCAGAGGGCAACACTGCGGGCGAGGGCTCAAAGGTCCTGGTGGTGGGAAATCCCGTGAAGGCATCAGGGCGCTTCTACGAGGTTTCGCACAAGCCCACCTGGCAGGCTATACGCATTAGTGCCTTCGATCATCCGAACATTGTCGAAAAGCGCGTCGTCATTCCAGGCGGCCCCGCGCCGGGCTGGCCCGAAGAGATGGCGGCGGAGTATGGGGAGTCGTCGCCCTTCTACATCTCCCGGGTGCTGGGCGACTGGCCAACCGAGGGCTCTATTGATTCTCTCATCCGCCTGGAATGGCTGGAGCGTGCCTACGAACGACACGAGGCGGGGGACGGGCAGCTCAAGCCCTACCCGCTGCCCGTCGCCGCTCTCGACGTCGCGCGGAGCTGGGACCGCGACTTCAGTGTTGCCGCGATAGCGCAGGGTGCTCGCCTCGACTCCCTCACCGCATGGCGCTCCCGAGACCTGGTGGACACGGCCGCGCGCTTCACCCTCTTGGCCGACCGTGAACGTCTATCCCTTTGGGCCAGAACCCGACACAAGATTATCGAGCCGTCGTCTGCGGTGTGGAGCGATTGCGAGGAGATCCATACGTGGTGCGAAGGCCGCGCGATCCCGAGCTTCACGCTCATCATAGACGCACCCGGAGTAGGTGGTGGAATTTGTGACGAGCTCGCGCGCCGACACCGAGTTGCGAAAGAGTACTGGGGATGGTCGCCCGCGCGAAACGGTCAACGATTCGCCAACGTGCGCGCTGAGGTGTATTGGGGTCTTCGGAAGCTGCTGGAGGACGGCGAGGCCGAGCTGCCGCGCGACGCGAAGTTGCACGAGGAGGCGTTGAGCATGGAATGGACCGAGGACGCCAAGAACCGGATCGTCATGGTCAGCAAGGACGATTTGCGGAAGGCCCTCAAGCGCAGTCCCGACAGGCTAGACGCGGCGACTATCGCCTTGGCCGAATCGGTGGGGTACGGGCCCCGTCCGCCCACGGTCAGCTTCACGCCCGTCAGCATATGAGCCTCGACATCCTGGACCGGCCCGCAGTACTCCACCGGTATGACCAGCTTCTCCGCCTCCTGGCTCAGAGGGGACGCGGCCGGACGATGGCCGACTTGGGCGCCGCCTGGGCGCTGGCGCAGGCCCTGGAGACATCCGAATCCGACTCGGCCGCCGTTGCGAGCCTCAGCGCCCGGCTGGGCCTCCAGGAGCCTCTTTCATGCGAGGTGCCATATGGGCGCCCGTAGTCGCCGCAAGGGCGCGGCCTGGGAGCGCGACGTCGCGCGGATGTTCCGCGACGCGGGAGTCCCGGCGGAGCGCAACCTTACCGAGTGCCGGACCGGGAACGCGGGGGATCTAGAGCTCCCGGCGTGGTGCCCGCTCAGTGTGCAAGTCAAGGTCGGGGCGCGGCCCAACGCATACGAGGCGCTCAGGGAGGCGCGGGAGTCGGCCGGGGAAAGGCTGGTGCCCGTGGCGATCCTGCGTCGCAATGGGCGGGGCTCCGTGCCGCCGGATGACCTCGCCGTGCTCCCCCTCGACGAGTTCCTCGACCTCGTGCGCGGCCTTCGCGCCTCGGGCTGGTGGTAGATCCCCGGCAAGGTGGCGAGCGCGTTTCGTCGGCCCTGGGGCGCTCCCCGGGGGGTGGATACACGGGGGACTTGACGTCTACCCGGGTACGCCCACATATTCCCCGTGTATCCAATATCAATCCCCGTGGAATCGGAGGCGCCACCTGTGGACATCACCGTTTATCTGCCCGACGACGTTGGAAGGCGCGCGAAGGAGGCGGAGCTGCCGCTGTCCCAGATGCTGCGCGCGGCGGTACTCACCGAACTGGAAAGGAGGGAGGCAATGGAGACGGCAATCGAGGGGTCGAAGGAGATCGTGCTGGACCTGGAGAACGAGAACGGGAACCGCTACAAGGGACGCTTCACAGGGAAGTACCTGGCCGAATCCGGTGACTGCCAGGTCTACGTGACGGACGACACGCGCCTGATCGTGTACGACGCCAACAAGCTCCGCTACTATGAGTACGACGCCGAGGACGAGGACGCAGTGGCCGAGGCGGTAGGGGACCTGGGCACGGATACCTGCGCGGAGGTCATGGGAGCCCTGGGCTTCGAGTACACGGTGGACATCTAGCAGGCGGAGGGACGCGCGACCCTGCTCCCGCGACATGGCGAGGCACAGAGACGCCCCCGGGGCCTTCGGGCCCTGGGGGCTTCCTCGTGCTTCCGTGTGTCCTATCTTCCCCCCATGTGGCGATACCACGACTCCGGTAGGGCAGGGTCCACAGTGGTCGAGAATCTGTGCCCTAGGAGTGCCCTAAACGGCCCGGCGGGGGTCAAAGCGCACGACGCTAAGACGTTGCAGTGACATAACTTCGGGGCGTGGCGCAGTCCGGTAGCGCACCTGCTTTGGGAGCAGGGGGTCCGGGGTTCAAATCCCCGCGCCCCGATTGAAACATCAAGGTTTCGTTATGTAGGAGCGTGCACACCGCGTGCGCCAGCCGTGAGAGTAGCGGGGCCGGAGGGGGGCACTACGGCGCGCGGCGACCCGCTCAAGGCTGGCGGTCGGGCTCCACGCGCACGAAAGGCCGGGAGGGCTCCCGAACGAGGACGGCGCCGGTAGGCTTGCCGTCAGGCCCCACGATGGGCCGGCGCACGACGATGGCGGGCGGAGGCGGGGAGCGGAAAGAGAACGGGCCCACGCTCAAGGGTGGCGCCCAACGTCGAAGGTCAGACATGATCTCGAATCCTGTTGCGGGTTCCATTCGTCTCGACGGATTGCACTCCAGAGCCCTCAAGCGCCTCCAGAAGCCGCACGGCCTTATCCGTCATGACCCCATGAAGCACGGCCACGGCGCCGGCCTCCTGGCCCTTGAGCCATTGCGGGTCCCGGAACGCGACGGCCTGGGCTCGAAGCGTCATGAGGTTCTCGCGGAGGTAACTGAGGAGCAGCTCCCCCACGTCATCCGACCGACCCGCCTGGAGGCGGGCCTCCGCTCGCCACCGGCTGACGGTAGAGGTTGGTAGCTTGTACGCCGCCGCTACCTCCCCGACGCCCTGGCCCGCAAGAAGCGCGGCCATGGCGGCGGCTCGGACTTCGGCGGCGTGCACCTTTCGTTTGCTCACCTTTGGATCTACGTTTTTCGGGCCCGTGCGGCCCACTCCGACCGGCGGGCGCCCGGGAGTAAGCAGCCCAGCCGGCCGGCCCGGGGGCGTCTCATCGCTTGGGCGTCATGTTCGGAGGCGGCGCGGGGATCGGCTTGTTGTGCTTCGGGTCGCCTTGCTTGCCTGATCCCTGCCCAGGGGTCGGGTCGAACTTCGCCCGCTGGGCCTCACGCAGCGCATCGTCCATCGCTCCCTGCAACTCCCGCTCCGCCCGCCGCACATCGTCTCGCATGTCGCTCATCGTCGTGCCCTCGCTCTTGGGGTCCTCAGAATCCACGTTGCGCCCGCTGGTACTGAGCGCGGCGCTTCTTGCTTTGTCGCGCCACCGCACGGACGAATGCGGATAACCCATGCTTGTCGATGAAGTCCGCCTTCTCCGGATCGGCCAGTGCGTCGAGGTCCACGGAGTCCGGGCTTGCCTTGTGGAAGGCGTCGGGCAGCTCGACTTGCAGAATGGCCACAACCGCTTCGGCGGTGAACTCCGCATTTTCCCGTGCGGTCTCCCGCACTGCGGCGGCCAACATGCGGGGATCTCCCCCGGCCTCCTCAATGAGAGGGGCGGCGCGCAGCTCGATGTTTTCGACCCGCAGGGTATCGGCGTCAGTCATCGTGCCACCTCCAAAAGCTCGGGGTGGAGCGCACGGAGCTGCTGCACCTCGTGGACAAGCCCGGCGAGGGTGGTGTCCAGCAGCTTAGGCGAAAGCGTCGCCGTCGCCACGAGGTTCGGCCTCGCGGGCTGGCGCTCGCCGGCCGCCTCGGCGAGATGTTTGATCTTCCGCCGCGTCATCGTGTCGTGCTCGGCCACGAGGGCCGCCAGCTCGGGCACCAGCTGGCAGATACCGTCAAGGTGCGGGCGCAGCTCCTTCCCGATTTCGCCGGCGCGGGTAACCTGCGCCTGTTCCGTTTCGAGCCAGCGCGCGAACTCGGTTCGGGTGTCGCCCTTCCTTGCCTCCGCGAGCTGGCGCTCAAGGACCGGGAGGAGGGAGGTCAAGTCCTCAAGCGACTCCCGCACCTCGGCGCGCTCGGCTCGAAGCGCGCCCACGTCTCCACCGGCGGCCAGGGTGGTGCCGATCTTCGCATTGACGGCCCGCTCTTTCTCGGCCAGGGTGTCGAGCTGTTCTTGAGTGGCGCGGAGGCGTTGCTCAAGCGCCCCGCTTGTGGCTTTCTCGGTCATGTCTGTCCCTCCTTCGGTTTGAGCCTAGGCTAAATCTGCCGCGTCCACGCCAGCGGGTCAGGTGCATAACGCACCCTCACGAGGCCAGGTTGTAGGCGTCCAGGAGCCACCGCCGTAGTCGGCTCTCCTGGGTGTCCGGGCAGAGCCCAAGCGACACCGCCGCCGCCGCCCGTGCGTCCTTGCCGGCCTCGCCTCCCACCGTCTCGGCCAGGCGCACGACCGCCACCGTCTCGAAGACTCGGGCCAGGGCCGGCACCTTGTGCCAAGCGTCCGGGGGAATGCCAGCCGCGCGGCATATCTGCCGCAACGTCCTGCACACCTCAGCCCCGAGCGCCGCCTCCATCTTGGCGCGATCCCCGGGAGGGGCGGCGGGAGGCACGGCCTACCCTCGCCGGCGGAGGCTCGGGTGCACGCGCGGGGCACGCGGATTCATGCCGCTTCTCGGACGCGCACTCGCACGGGGATTCTCGGGGCGCGGCCCCATGCTCGGATAGCAAAGGACGGGCCGGATCATGCGGCCAGCTCCCGCACCGCGTCAGCGAAGCCGACACGGCGCACGCGCATCATGAGCCGGAGCGCGTCCCCACCTTCGGCGCACCCGAAGCAATGCCAGAGCCCCCGGCCCGGGTCCAGGCAGAGGGAGGGCGTGCGGTCCTCATGGAAGGGGCAACGGATCCACCAGCGCCGCCCCTTCCGCACGGGCTCCCCGAGGCCCAAGCGGGCCACCACGTCGAGGAGGGACACGGCTCGGGCTCGCTCCACCTTGGCCTCCCAACGAGCCAGGTTGAGGCGAGGCACGGCCAGGGGCGCGTCCGGTAGGCCGGTGCAGCGCTCGCACGCGCACCCGGGCACGGGGGCACCGTCGGGAAGCGTGCGGCCGGTGCGCGCCACGTAGGCCAGCTCGGCGGCGAGGTGGGGGGACATCATGCGAGCGCGTCCTCCGTGGCGCGTGTAGGCCGGCCCTCAGCCTCCCACCGCTCGGCCGCCGTCCTCCACGCCGCTACGAAAGCCTCAGCGGCCCTCTGGAGGGCGTCACGGGTGCCGGGGCTGTCCTCCTCCTCCCACAAGCGCAGGGAGTCGAGGAAGCGGTCCCCGGGGACGTGCACCAGCTCCCACGCGGGGGACCAATGCCCCAAGCCGGCGGGGCTCACCTCTCGGATGCGCTCCACCACGGCGGCCAGGATCCGGCGGGCGTCGGCGCTGATTCCGCGCGCCCTGGAGGGGGTAGTGGTTCCCGTCCTCGGGTGTAGGGGTTTGGAAACGGGAACCGGAGCGGTTCCCGAAGGCGGTTCCGTGGCGGTTCCATGCGGGTTTCCGAGGGAACCGGGGGCGGTTCCCAAAGCGGTTCCCGGGGTGTCGGAATAGGGGGCTCGGGAACCACTCTGGGAACCGGAGCGCCGGGGGGTGCGCGGGCTCAAGCGGCCTCCTCCGGCTCGGGGAACGGAAGGGCCATCGAGGGAGCGTCCTCCGTGAGGTAGAAGGCACGGGCGCCACCGTGGCCCCGGTCCTCTATCGCCCCGTGCTCCACGAGGCGCTCCACGGCCACCTGGATAGCCTCAGCGCGCCCCTGGACACCCTGACGGATGCCACGGAGAGAGGCGCCGGGGTTGTGGCGGACGTGCAGCTCCACGCGGGCGTCCAACGACAGCTCGCCGGCCGTCAGCGTGTAGTCCGTCCCGTCGAAGGACACGGAGAAGGGATCCATTGCCCACCGGCCCCGGGGTGAGAACCGCCGGACGGATTCTTCCTCCGCGCCGCGCATCTCAATGAGCACGTCCACGCCGGCGCCGATGGCGCTGGAATCCCGGTAGGAGCCGTCAGACTTCCGAGCGTGGTGGAGGAGGAGTAGGGCAGCCCCGGAATCGCGGGTAAGGCGCGTGAAGCGCGACATTACCGGCGTCCATGCTGAGGAGCTTCCCGGATCGTCCACGAGGGACTCGGCGAACGCGGCCAGCGTGTCCACCACAATGAGGCCGGCCCCTGTCACCTCCACCGCTCGGGCCAGGTCGGGGAAGGGGTCCCCGAGCCGGTCCACGATGAAGATTCGGGAGGGATCGGCGCCGAAGTCATGGAACCCGCGCACCACGTCCCCCACGGCCTCCTCCAGGGCCACGTAGAGCACGGGCACCCGGAGGCATCTCTCCCCGAGGAACCGGCCTCCTTTCGAGGTGGTGGCGCTGGCACGACGGGCGAGCGTGGATTTCCCTTCCTTCTCGCGAGCGGCCAGAAGCGTTGAGCGTCCCCGGTACGCCACGCGCGGCACGACAGCCTCGGGCGGCCGGAGGGCTTCAGGATCGGCCAGAAGATCGGCCAGGCTCCGCACCAGCGGGCCGGAGCCGTCCCGGGTATCGCCGAGCTTCCCGTCCAACATGGCCCGCACGCGGTCCCCCGCCTCCCTCGCCACCAGGCCGGCGCGAATCAGCTCGGCTCGGGCCGCACCCGCGACAGCCTCCACGAAGGCGCCGGAGGTTCCCTCCAGAAGATCCCGGAGCGTCTCTCGGGCTCCCTCCAGCGCGGCGGGGTCCCCGGCGTCCGTGGTGGCGAGAAGGTGGACAGCTCGGGACGCGACGGGCTTCGGCGCGCACGCATGGTGCACGGGGGCAGGGCGGGGCGCCTCGGATGCGCCTAGCGGCGCGGCTCTGGACACGGTGGCCCCTTGCTGGTCAGGCATGGGAACCGGGGTCCGAGGTGCTCTGGCGGGTTTGGCCGTCGAGGTATGCGGCCAGGTCGGCGAGCCTGTACCGCACGCGCCCACCCACGCGAATGTGGAGGGGGCCGGTGCCCGTCACTCTCCAGTTTCGCAGGGTACCGGCAGACAGCCCGAGCCGTCGGGCGGCCTCCAGCGTGTCAACGGTGACGGTGAGGGCTTCGAGGGTGGCTTGTGTCACGGTGCGGGCCTCCGTGGTGGTGTGGGCGTGGTCTAGCGTCACGCCCGGACACTACCGGGGCCCGCCGCACCGCAGGGAGGGTGACTTATTGGGGCGTTTCGCCCCCCTCTCGGGCCCGTCGCGAAACGTCGCTCCGGGTGTCCGCGTCGAGGGCGTCTCGGATAAGGTCCCGGAGGGTATCGCTGGAGAGGTTGTGCCGCTTGGCGACATCGGCGAGGGCCGTCGCCTTCGCTCGGGGCCGGGCCTCGCGACGGTATTGCGCCGCCATGCTCTCAACCTCGGAGTGAAGGAACAGCGCTCGGAAGTACTCGCCGGCGCGCTCGGCCTGGGTCGCGCCCCGGCGTCCGGGGGGGCGCGTGACGGTGCGGGCGAGGCGCTCGCCTATGTAGCGGGCCATGTCGGGCGGGATGTCCGGTCGCCGGCGGATGGCGTCCGCTAGGTCAAAGTCCGTCGGGTACTCGCCTTCCTTCACGCGCCACCGGAGAAGCTCCCACGGGTCAATGACGCCCACGGTGCCCGGCTCGGATCTCGACACCCGGGCCGGGAAAGGGTCTGGCCGCTTGCGCCTGCTCATGGTCCCCACCGCCGTAGGTGTCTCATGCCTCTACTGGCCTCCCAAGCCTGAGCGCCTCCAGGCCCGCCGCCAGCGCGTCGGGATCGTCCTCCGTGGCCTCCAGAAGCGCACGGAGACGCTCGGGGAGGGAGGGGGGCGCCTTGGGCTTCCCTGCGAGCCCGAGCGGCTCGGCCAGCACGTCGGCGAGGGTGTTCAGGGCGTCCCGTTCGTTCTCGCTGGACAGGCGAGCGTATAACCGCGTAACGCCGGGGTGCGAGTGCCCGAGGACTTCGCCGATGACTTGGATTGGGACCCCCGCTTGTGCGAGGTAGGAGCCAGCCGTCCGTCTCAAGTCGTGGAGCGTCACGTCGGGCACGCCGGCGGCGTCACGGATGCGCGCCCAAGGCTTCTTGATGTCGTCTCTCGGCTTGGCCGGATCGGACGGGCTCGGGAACACGTAGGGGGATTCCATCATGCGGGGCAGGCCCCGGAGAATCGCCACGGCGGGAGGGGGTAGGAGCCGCACCTGCACCTCGCCTGTCTTTGTCTCCGGCAAGCGGATCTCGCCTCGGTCTAGATCCACGTCCGACCACTTCGCACGGAGCAGCTCGCGTTTCCGAAGGCCGGTGAGGAGGAACAAGGGGACGGCGGCCCGGATGTAGGGGTCCTCCTCCGCGTTGACTTGCTCCATGACGCGGATGATTTCGGGCTTCTTGAGCCAGCGTTCCCGCCCATGCTCCCGGAAGCGCTTGAGGCCCTTAGTCGGATCGCTGAGCCCATCGGGAAGGATACCTTCCCCGTCAGCCCACCTCCACGCGGCTCGGAGCGTCTCAACCGCGCGGTTCGCCTCCACGGGTGTCTTCTTGCCCATCGCCCGGTGCCACGACGCCAGCACGTCGCGCGTCATGTCCTCCATGCGAAGGCGCCCGAGCTTCGGGCGGATGTGCCGGTCTATTCGTTGCTCGTCCTCCTTCCAGCGCCGACGGTGCGCCTTGGCGTAGTCCTCCAGCCAGCGGTCCAAGAGCTTCCCGACGGTGGGAATGGCGACGGCCTCCCGCTTCCGCTCGGCCTGGGGATCGGCGCCGTCCAGGATCCGCACCTTCTCAGCGCGTGCCTTCTTTCGCGCCTGCTCCACCGCCAGCTCGCCGAAGGTGCCAATGGAGATCATCCGCTGCCGGTGCCCCCGGGTCCGGTACCGGAGGCCGAACACCCGCAGGCCGGAGCCGTAAGTCTTCACTCCGAACCCTGGCACCTCCACGTCCCCGAGCCAGGTCCAGCGCTTCCGATAGGTGGCCTCCGATTCACCTTCACGATGCTTGGGGAGGGGTGATTTCTCCACGTCCCGCTTGCCGAGCTTCTTGACCACCTGTCGCCTCCAGCATGGGGTCCCGTGCGTGCACCGTCCGTGCACGCGGTGGCGTGATTTGGACGTGCGTGCACATGACAGAGAATTACGGGCCTACCCCGGGAAAGTCAAGTCAGGACAGGGATTTCCGTGACTTCGGGTGACGCCGGCAGGATGCGCCGTCCCGTGCTTTGGGAGCAGGGGGTCCCGGGTTCAAATCCCGGCGCCCCGATTGGGAGCGTAGTCCTTGTGCCGTAACGGCGCCGGGCCCGGCCGCGGTTCGAGCCGAGCGGTCACGGGTCCGCTCGGGGAGCGCGTCGCTGATCCGCGAGACCAGCGAGCGTCAGCGAGCTGAATCCGACCGCCCCGACTAGGAAGGGAGCTTCGACCGGAATGCCCTACCGGGCGGTCGGATCGCGGCCTGCGCTGCCGGCCGATCGAACCCGGGTTCGACTCGAGCGACCGTGGTGCTTTCGGAGAGCGCTTTGCCCTGCCGCGAGAGGACCGAGGATCGCCGGAGGCGACCGCAGGTCAATCCCGGCGCCCCGATTGGGGTCTCAGCTCACTCCCTGATCACGTCCCACTCGGCGAACCCCTCGGCCCGCACGTTGGCCTTCCCCAGGGTGCGGTAGTCGACGACGGCGTTGTAGTTCCACTTCATCCACCGCGAATCACCGCCGCCGCGGGTGGTGATCAGGAACCGATTGGCGATGCCTCCGAAGGAGAAGGAGCGCTCGCCCTGCCATTCGTGATCCCCGGCATTCACGTCCACGGGAATCCAGCCGACGTTCGGCAGGTAGATCTCGGCCCAGCGGTGGTAGGCCCGGTCGATCGACGCATCCTCCCCACGGACCACCATGGCACCGACGTAGCGGGCCGGAATGCCCGCCGCACGGCACAGCGCCACGTACGAGAAGGTATACTCCGAGCAGGAGCCGGTACCGCGCTCGATCACGGTTGGTGCGATGTCCCAGCCGCCGATCATCTGGTAGTTGATGCGCCCGATGAGGAAGTCGTAGAGCCTACGCGCCTGGAAATAGACGTTGGCCTCATCGCCCACGATCTCCGCCACCTTGCCCTGGATGTAGTCGCTCTGGACGCGGTACTTGTCGGCGTCGACGAGGTAGCGCTCACGCACGTCTGCCGGGATGTCGTCCAGCCCTCCGACGAGGTGCGGGAAGATCTTGTACGAAATGCGATGGAAGGTGCCGTACGCATCCATGCGCAAGGACACCTTCTCACCCGGGGCGAGCTCGTCCATCTCGAAGACCGAGACCCGCTGGCCCCACTGGTCCGTCTCCGGGCGGCCGCCCTCGGTCACTCTCACGCTGTCCAGATCCTGGTTGGGTCCGTCGGTGGGGATCGCCACGGCGATCGTGCCCCCCGTGACGGTGCCGGGCCCGAGGTTCTCCACCTCCCGGAAGAGGATGGCATGCCCCCGGCGTGGGTCCGACCGCACCAGGCGGGCGTGCAGGGCGTAGACATCGGCCTGGTAGAGCCTGTCGATCTGATAGTCGCTCACGTAGAGCCGCTCGCCGTCGAGCCATACGCCCTCGGGCACGGGCCCCGGCGAGGCGAGCCGGAAGATCGTGTACCCGGTGCGGATATCCACCAGGTAGATCAGGTTCGAGCCCGCGTCGGTGGCCCAGAGGTACCCGTTGGGGTCGAACGCCAGGTCCGATAGCCGAGACGCCGGAGAACGGATCGAGGCGAGGGTGGTGCCGTCGTGCGGATCGATCAGGAGCAGCTCCGGGGCGCCCTGAGCGGCGACCCAGAGCTGGCCTTCGGCGTTGCTGGCCAATCCCACGACCGGCCGGAGGGGCGATGAAATCGTGCGTACCGCCTCGCCCGTCTCCGGGTCCAGGAAGTAGATGTCCCCGTTCTCTTCGTCGGCCGCCACCAGATGCTCACCGTCCCAGGTCAGGGCCGCGGGTTCGTAGGAGGGGTACGCCAAGGTGCGCGTCCGCCGTCCTTGCCTGTCGAAGAAAACGATGAGGTCCTCGTGGCGATCCGTGACCGCGAATCCGCCGTCGAACGTGACCAAGCCGCGTGCGAAGCGGGCGGGCAAGGGACCGACGTCGCTGAACACCTCGCTTTCGGCGAGGGGGTCGGGACCTCCGGGAACTTGGCCGATCTGGGGGCCCTCGAGACCGGCTAGAAGAGGAACAGCAGACAGAAGAAGACCGATACGAATAGCCATCGGAGCTTGCCTCTCCTCCAGGGGATGATGATTGTCCTGCCGATGATAGGCGCGTGCCGGTCATCGGTAAAGCGATCTCTGGTCGGGGCGAAGATCCTCCATGCCGCCACTGGGGCTCCCCAGCTCAGTCTGGCCGATCACGACGGTCGTGGCTTGCCTCGTCGGTGCCATGGCTGGCGAAGCCCAGACCGAGCGGATCCGGCTGGCGACCGTCCTGGACAGCGCCGGAGGTCTCTTGGCTGGCGTCTCGGCCGGTCCCGTCATCGGCGCCGGTCAAGCGTTCAGCGGCGTGAGCGCCGCGGTCGGGCTGCACCTGTTCGTCGGTGTCCCCTTCGCCGTGGTCGACGAACTCCGCCTCGGTGGAGCTTGGAGTAGGCACGGCGACCAGGCGGTGGCGGATCCGGTCACGCTCACGAGCGCATACGTCGAGACCCACGTGGCGATCGTCCGCACGCGTCTGCTCGTGTTGCGCGCCGCACCGCGGTTGGCCTGGATCGAACAGGACCGAGCGATCTGGCCGACGAGACTCCGTGATTTCGGCTTCGGCGGTGTCGTGGGGGCGAGAACCCACAGGCGAGGCCGTTTCTCCTTCGAGTCCGCGATCGGGCTGACCGGCGTCACCTTCAACACGCCGGCCTCGGTTGTCCAGGATCCGGACCTGACCGAATCGGGATGGATCTGGGAGTTTCGGTTGGCCGCGGTCTTCAGGCTGCGGTGAGAACGAGCCGGATGTGCCCCGCCGAGCTGTGTATCCTGGCCGTACGGACCAGCAGGCCATCCCTCACGGCAGCGCGTTCGCCCAGTCCTCCTCCGAGATGATCGCGATGCGCACGCCACGGGCGCGCAGCTGCACGACCTCGTCCACCTGGGCGCCGAATCCCTCCTGACCCCAGTTGCTCGCGGACAAACCGCCGAGCACCAGATAGTCGGTCCGGCGGCTGACCGTGCGCTCGCAGCTCCCCCCCAGCTCCACCACCTCCCGCTCGCACGCCCGCTGCGGTCCGTACGCCATGTCCCCCGCGAACACGAACGTCCGCGACTGGAACACCACCGGCGGCGCCGGCCGATCTACCGGCAGATCGGTCGCCAGCGAGAACCCCGTCCAGCCGGGGTTCTGGGCGAGCTGCTCGAGCACGGCTTTCAGGTGAGCACGCTCCCGCGCATCCACCCGGCCATCCTGAATGATGCCCTCCAGGCGCTTGGCCAGCATGTTGGCCGGCCAGCGCGCGGCGATCTCGGGGTTCTCCCGCGTCCAGTGGGTGAGGCGGGTCGCCTCGTCGGGGGAGACGACCCCGTCGGCGATGATCCCTCGGACGACGCCCACCATCTCGGCGAACGCCCGCTCGATGCGGCTCTGTTCCTGGATGCGGCGTGCCCGAAGGGCCGGGGAGGTACTCACGACGGATTCAGGCAGGCCCGCTTGATGTACCGGTCGTAGCGACGTGGATCGTTCAGGATCTCGAAGAACTCGTCGTAGTACCGGAGGGACTTCTTCCTCACCCCATCGTCCAGTCCGGACATCCCCTCGTAGAGTCCTCGGATCGCTTCCCGCTGGTCGTTGAAGCGCTTGATGAGGGCCGCGTCGTCCACCTCGGGCCGGCAGTACCCCCGATAGATACGCTGGCGCACGTTGTCCGTGCCGAGCCGAGGATCCGGGGTCGCATAGCGCGCGTCCACGATACCCGACCAGTCGAAGTCGAACGGGACGATCAGGAATTCGCCCTTCTCGGACCGGAGCAGCAGCGTGTTGTGGAAGTAGGCGGTCGAGAAGTCGGTGTTCCCGATCATGTACTGGAACAGGGACGCGAGCATGTCTTGCTCGCGCTCCATCGCCGCCGGGTGGAACTGCTGGTACTCGGAGACGAGCGCGCGGTTGCGGGCAGCCATCTGCTCGTCGTCCTCGATCAGGAAGGCCGTCTTCGTGCGCGTGTCGTACCCGCCGTCCGGGTCCTCGTACGTGATGGTCAGCAGCCGCACACGGAAGCTCACGGGCGTGAGCAGCTGGTAGACCCGGTAGACGAGATACTCCTGCAGGACATACCGCTGGAATGTGTCCCGGTTGTCCCAGCACGGGGTGACGAGCTTGAGCTTGTCCTGGCCCTCGAAGACGGTACCCTGGAGCTCGTCTTTACTGAAGTTCAGTCGAAGGGGCGGAAAGTTGCAGTTCGTCCGGTTCCTCCGGAACTCACCGCGAGCCCGGACCTTGACCGGCAGGACGACCTCGGCTCCGTCGGGTCCTGCGTAGGTGAGGGTCCCGTCCACCTCGACCGAGTCTGAGCGCTCCTTCCGGATCCAACTGATATCGGTGCGCAGGGTCACGGCCAGCGCATCGTGGGAGGCGAACAGGGGGGCCGCTTCCGCCTTCGCCGCGCGCTCGGCGTATTCCTCCGGCGTAGGGAGCGCGGCTTCCTGCGTCGCGCCGCGATCAGGGGCCAGGACCAGAGTCGTCAGAGCGACGGCGGAGAAGAGGAAGGGTCTGCTCATGGCACACCGCCGTCAGGGGTTGTCTGGAGCCAAGAGTACGCGCATTCCGGAGCGGTTGTCCAGCAAGTTCTTGCCCCTCGTGGGGCGGCGGAGGCATGATGTCGTGCGTGGCTCCTCCGCCTTTTCTCCCCGCGAGCGACGAATGAACGACGCACCCGCGGCCCGCGCGGACCGCAGGCGGCTTCTGCGGGTTCTCGCCTACTACGTGGTCGTCGTCGGGGCGCTGCTGCTCCTTGTCCGAACGGTGCCGGCCATCGGAGACCTCCTCACGCGAGAGGTACTCCCCGGCACGAACCCGTTCGGGGACGCGAGCGCGCCGGTAGGCGAGCCGGTGGCGCAGACGCCGTGGGCCGGAGGGCTGGTCGGCGCCGTCTGCATGCTCGGCGCTCTGGTCATCATGATCCCGGTGACGTGGATCTACATGGTCACGCGCCGCCACCGGGGCTACGAGGAGTCGGTCGTGCACGCGCTCCTCATCCTCCCGGTGGCCGTCGCCGGCATCGTGACGATCGTGCAGAACAGCATCCCCCTCGCCTTCGCCCTGGCGGGAATCGTCGCGGCGGTCCGGTTCCGCACGACGCTCGAGGACACCAAGGACGCCGTCTACATCTTCCTGGCAATCGGCGTCGGGATCGCCTCCGGCGTCCAGGCACTCGGCCTGGCCCTCGTCCTCTCGGTCATCTTCAACGGCGTGGTCCTCGTGCTCTGGGCCACCCGCTTCGGGAACCCGTACGCCGCCGCCACCGAGCCGGGGGGACACCTCGCGCTCGGGGAGGCTCTCGTGGGGCCGGGATCCACGGCGACGCGTCGGCTCGTCGGTGACCCCGCCCTCCTGGACGCGGCCGCGCCCCGGGACATCTCGGAGGCGCTGGAGCGCGCGGCGCGCCTGGAGCGGCATCTCGCGTCGGAGCGGGAGCGGAAGAAGACCGAGCGGGCCAACGCCCTGCTGCTGCTGAGCACCCGCGACGTGGGACGCGCTCAGGCCACGGCGGAGCCCATCCTAGAGGAGCTGGCGGCACGGTGGAAGCTGGCGGAGGTCGTCGAAGCGCGCGGGGGAGGGTGGGTGCTCGAGTACCTGGCCCGCGTGGACGACGTCACCGAGGGCGTGCTCGTGGAACGTTTGCACGGCGCGGCCGGTTCCGTCACCGCCGTGGAGCTTCGCTCCCTCAAGCGCTTGAAGAGCAAGGTGTGAGGGCGCTGCCGGCTCTGTTCCTCCCGTTCGCCCTGGCCGTGATCGGACCGCGGCAGTCCGCCACGCCCGGCATCGCCCGGCGAACGGATTTCGAGCGACCCGTCGCCCGCTTCGAGCTCCCGGGGCGCCTCTCCGAGGTCTCGGGGCTGGCGTTCGCCGCCGATGGCCGGCTCCTGGCGCACGGGGACGAGCGTGGCATCATCTTCATGGTGGATACATCCACCGGAGCGGTGGACCGGGGCTTCCGGGTGGGAGATCCTGTGGTGTCGGATGACCTCGAGGGCATGGCCACCGTCGGCGACCGTCTCTTCGTCGCCTCCAGCCGCGGCCTCCTCTACGAGTCCCGCGCCGTCCCGGAGGGCGGCGTGTCTCCCGTGCGCGTCACCGATCTGGAGTTGGGCGGCACATGCGAGGTGGAGGGCCTGGCGTACCATGCCCGCTCGAGCACCCTGTTCGTCGCCTGCAAGACACTGCGACCGAGCGCGCGCGAGGTGAGGATCCACAGGATCTCCCTGTCCGGGGACTCGAGGTCGCTCCCTCCGATCCGCGTGCCGTGGGGAGCATTCGAGACCCGCGGGTATCACGGCGCGGTCGAGGTCTCCGGTATCGACGTGGACCCCCGTACGGAGACGCTCGTCGGCCTGGCGCCCAGACAGGCGATGCTCTTCGAGATCGATCTGGAAGGCCACCTCCTGGACCTGGTCGGGCTCTCCGCACGCCGGCACCCGCAGCCCGAGGGGATCGCCTTCGGACCCGACGGGGTCCTGTACGTCGCGGACGAAGCGGGAGGGGGAACGGCCCGGCTCACCGTCTACGGACCGAGCACGGAGGAAGGGCGGTGATCCGCCGTCTCGGCTTCGCGGTCTCGGCGCCGGCGGTCCTCGAGCAGATCGCCGCCCACCCACGTCCCCTCGGCCTTCGGGGAGTCAGGACCCGGTACGCGCTGCTCCGGGAGACGTTCTTCGACACGCGGGATGGGACCCTGGCGGAGAACGCGACCTCGCTCTGCCTCCGTGTCGAGGCGACGGGAGGTCAGACCCTGGAGCTCGTCCGCACCGAGTCGGTGATGCTCGGAGGCCTGGTCGAGCTGGACGTGCTCACCACACCCGTAGTCAACGGCGGTATGTACGCGACCCTCCACGAGGACTCGGAGCTCGCCACGGCTCTGCGGGACCTGGTGGACCCGTTGGCCTTGAGGCCGATCCTGGCGCTGGACATCGACAGGGAAATCCAGAGCCCGAAGCGAGGCCTGTGGGGCAAGAAGCTGTACACGGTGAGCTTCGACCGCATCCTCGCCCACCGCCGCGGAGCCACGCGCGCACTCCAAGAGATCGTGCTCACGGAGCCGGCGGTCGGGCCCTCCAGCCTCGAGGCCGTAGGTCGGGCGCTCGAGCGTCGCTGGGGCCTCGTTCAGGAGGGGCGCAGCACCCTACAGCGAGCCCTCGTGGTCCTCGACGAGGGGGAGGCCGGGCGGCCCGAGGCGCCGCGCGAAGCGCACCTGGCCCTCCTGGTGCTACGGGAGGGCTCGGTAGGCCTGGTGCCGGAGGCCAGGGGATTCACCGTTCCTTCCTCCAGGGGATCGGGCGACGAGATGGCGGCTTCGTTGGCCGGCGAGATCCTCGGCACCACCCCCGCGTCGCGCGACCTCGAGCTGGCCGGCTTCGCACCGTCGCGTGGGAACGGCGCCGACCTCGAGGTCTGGCTTCATCAGTGTCCCTACGGCACCGAGTTTACGGGGGAGGCGCTCTGGATACCCCTGGAGGACCTGCTCGAGCGCGTGGGTGGGCCCGGGCTGCGCGATCCGGCCCTCGTCGCGGCCCTCCTGCTCCTGGTTCGCTCCGACGCCGGCCAGCGGTTGCTGGCCGACTACAGAACCGAGCGGCGGGCGTCCAGGCCCCTTCCGCTTCCCGCCCGCGCGCCCCAGACACCCCCCGGAGAGGACCCCGAGGATTTCCTGGATGTCGAGCTCGGGATCCTGGCGTTCAACCAGAGGGTGCTGGAGATGGCGGAAGATCCGGTCATTCCGCTACTCGAACGCTTCCGCTTCCTGTCCATCTTCGCCGGCGCCACGGACGAGTTCTTCGTGGTCCGGGTGGGCCGGCTGAAGGGGGAGCGCGAAAAGGGAAACGGGTCCGACGGGATCGACCTGACGGCGACCGAGCTCCTCGACCTCACCGCCGTGCGGGCGCGGGTGCTGACGGCGCGACAGTATGCCTGCTTCCGGAAGACCCTGCTCCCGGCACTGGCCGAGCGGGGAGTGCTCCTCCGGACCTGGGCGGAGCTGGGCCCCGACGCCAGGAGTGCGCTGTCGCGGCGCTTCGAGTCGGAGATCTTCCCCCTGCTCACCCCTCAGGCCCTCAGCCCTTCGCCCGGGCAGCCGTTTCCACGCCTCGAGAGCCTCGGCCTTTCCCTGGCCGTCGTACTCCGCGGCCCGGGTGCCGCGACGCCCAAACTCGCCCACGTATCCATCCCGGCCACACTCCCCAGGTTCTTCACCGTTCCCGGAGGCCGCGACATCATCGCCCTCGAAGCGCTCGTCGCGGCCCATGCCGAGTCCCTGTTCCCCGCGCTCCGCGTCTCCGGGGTCCACGCCTTCCGGATCAGCCGCATGGGAGCGGTGGAGATCGACGAGGACGCCACGGCCTCGCTTCTCGCCGCGGTGGAGGACGAGGTGCAGGCCCGCCCCTACAAGCCCGTCGTCCGGATCGAGGTGGAACGGAGCATGCCCCCCGAGGTCCTCGCCTTTCTGCTGCGGGAGCTCCGGCAGGAGCGGGGGTCGGAGTCGGCGGCCCTGGGACGTCCGGATGTGTTCGAGGTGGACGGACCGCTCGACCTGCGCTCGCTCGCCCAGTTGAGTCAGCTCGACCTCCCGGACGCGTCGTACCGGCCCTTCGTTCCCCTACAGCCCTGGCCACCGGAGCGACCCGTCTTCGACATCCTCAAGGAAGGAGACCGCCTCGTCTATCACCCCTACGAGTCGTTCGACGGATCGGTCGGCCGTTTCCTCAGGGAGGCTTCGATCGACCCCGACGTGGCGGCCATCAAGTTGACCCTCTACCGGACCGGCAGGACCTCCCCCTTCGGCGACACCCTCCTCGAGGCCCTGCGGAACGGGAAGGAGGTGTCGGTCTTCGTCGAGTTGAAGGCCCGCTTCGACGAGGAGAGCAACATTCAGTGGACCCGCCGCCTCACCGAGGCCGGAGGTCACGTGGTCTACGGCGTGGTGGGCTTCAAGACCCACGCCAAGGCGGCGCTGGTGGTTCGCAGGGAAGGCGGTGGCGTACGCCGCTACGTCCACGTGGGAACGGGCAACTACAATGCGACGACGGCCTGGTTCTACACCGACCTCGGTCTGCTGTCCGCCGACCCGGAGCTCGGAGCCGATCTCAACGATTTCTTCAACGAGCTCACGGGCTCGGCCGGCCCACCCGTGAAGCAGTACCGTCGCCTCCTGGTCGCTCCCAACTCGCTCGCCCAGCGGCTCTCGGCGCTCATCGAGCGGGAGGTCGCTCACGCCGCAGCCGGGCGGCCGGCCCGGATCCAGGCGAAGTTGAACGGCCTCACGGACCGGCCGCTCGTCCGAGCCCTGTACCACGCGTCGCAGCGCGGCGTCGAAACAGACCTCATCGTCCGGGCGGTCTGCACGCTCCGGCCGGGCGTGCCCGGCCTCTCGACCGGGATCCGGGTGCGGAGTATCCTCGGGCGCTTCCTGGAGCACGCGCGCATCTACTACTTCGAGAACGGCGGGGCGGCCGAGTACTTCATCGCCTCCGCCGACTGGCGCAAGCGAAACCTGAGGAAGCGGGTCGAGATGGCCGTTCCGGTCCGCGCGCCCGACGCGTGCGCCCGACTCAGGTCGATCCTGGACGCAGAGCTGAACGATCCACGCGCGTGGACGCTCCAGGCCGACGGGACGTACGTGCGCCGGTCCGATCCAGGGGTGACGGCCCAGGAGTGGTTCCTGTCCGGCACCCAGCGCTCGTTGAGTTCGGGCCCGACCCGGCCTTAGCTTAAGCCGGGGTCGGCCCGGTCCGACCCGTCTGCGCCTGTAGCTCAGCTGGATAGAGCATCGGCCTTCTAAGCCGAGGGTCGCAGGTTCGAATCCTGCCAGGCGCATTGGTAGTCGAA
>CAYPMO010000049.1:0-19601 GCA_964412015.1 uncultured Gemmatimonadaceae bacterium
GGTCGCCCAGCTTCAGGTAACCAGCCCGCAGTTCCCGAGGTTCGCGTTCGACCTCAACGTCCAGACGGGCAAGGACGTGAACTTCACGGAGCCGGATCGGTCGGCCTTCCTCCTGGTCAGCGTGTTGGGGGACTTCCGGC
This sequence comes from uncultured Gemmatimonadaceae bacterium, assembly GCA_964412015.1. GTDB lineage: Bacteria > Gemmatimonadota > Gemmatimonadetes > Longimicrobiales > Gaopeijiaceae > SZUA-318. Next base: position 141 of record CAYPMO010000049.1, read on the forward strand.
CCACCAGCCAACTGCGGGCGACGACCTCATACAACTTGGTGCGGCGGAACCGTGAGTCCAACGGCACTCGCTTTTCGGCGCAGCATGTCGCCCGAATGAAGCTGGAGTATCAGCTGTCGCGGTCCATCTTCATACGCTTCGTGGGCCAGTATGTCGTGGACGAGCAGGCAGCCCTTGTGGACCCGACAACGGGGTTCCCGCTCCTCCGGCGGAACGACGCGGGGGCGTATGTCCGAACGATCGCACGAGAGGTGAACGAACTGGAGATGGACTGGCTCTTCTCCTATCGGCCGACTCCAGGAACGGTGCTGTTCTTCGGCTACGGCTCGGACCTTACGGAGCCTGGTTCCTTCCAGTTCAAGGACCTGGCACGGGTGCGAGACGGCTTCTTCATCAAGTTGAGTTATCTGTTCCGCGTATGATCCACCGATGCCAACTCATGGAACGAGCTAAAGGAGGAATCAATGATCTCGAGAACTGTGCCCAAGAGAATTTCGTTCACAGTACTGGCGGTTCTGTTGGTCCTTTCGATTGGACCGCTGACGAGTTGCCAGAATGCCCAGCCGACGCCCGCCGTCGTTGGGAGCGGTCAACCGACCGTTCTGGATTCGGACTTCAGATTTGAGATCTCCATTCCGGCGTCGGTATTGGATGAGACGGTAACCGGACGGATGTTCGTCGTCATCTCGCGAAACAATGACGTCATCTCGCGCTCCGGAGAGCGCGCAGTCCGCTTCCAGGCCGGCCGGACCGGTGTCCCGTTCTTCGGCGTCGACGTGGAGAACCTGAGTCCGGGCCAACCTGCGGTGATCGACGTGAATGCGTTCGGATCGCCCCTCGAGAGTCTGCTCGAACTGCCGGTAGGCGACTACTACATCCAAGCGGTCTTCAACAGGTACACACAGTTCAACCGGTCCGACGGGCATACGGTCTGGATGCACAACGACCAGTGGGAAGGCCAGAACTGGAAGACATCCCCGGGCAACATCTACAGTGACGTGCAGCAGGTGCATATCGATCCGACGGCAGCGGATACGATAAAGCTCGAGGTCACAAACATTATTCCTCCCATAGACGTGCCGCCTGACTCCAAGTACGTGAAGCGTTTCAAGATACAGAGTGACATACTATCTGAATTCTGGGGACAGCCCATGTATCTCGGGATGGTAGTCCTCCTGCCGCAGGGATACGATGAACATCCCGACGTGCATTATCCCGTCGTGTACAATGAAGGACACTTCTCCCTGGCCGCACCGCTCGGATTCGAGAGCGACACGAGAAGCATCCGTGAGGAGTGGTTGGGACCCGATTTCCCGAGGTTCATTGCGGTCACGCTGCAGCATCCGTGCCCATACTTCGATGACTCGTACGCGGTCGATTCACCGAGCGTGGGACCTTATGGCACCGCGATACACGAGGAACTGATCCCCGAATTCGAACGGCGATTCAGAGCCATCCCCGAGCCGTACGCGCGAGTCCTCACCGGAGGGTCCACCGGAGGCTGGATATCGTTCGCCCTCCAGGTCTACTACCCCGATTTCTACGGTGGCACATGGTCCTTCGCACCCGATCCGCTGGACTTCAGGAATGTCGAAGGCATCAACATCTACGACGACGTGAATGCGTTCTACAAAGTGCACGAGTGGCGGACCGTCCCCACACCCAACAGCCGCGTGCCTGAAACGGGCGCAGTCAACCTGACGTCGCAGCAGCGGAACTACTTCGAACTCGCGAATGGCACGAAAGGACGATCGGGCGAGCAGATCGACATCTGGTCGGCCGTGTTCGGCCCGCTCGGCGATGACGGATACTTCGCGCCGTTGTTCGACAAGTTCACCGGGGAGATCTACCCGGAGGTGGCGCAGGCCTGGAAGGAAAACTACGACATCAGGCACTACCTCGAGCAGAACTGGCCTACGATCGGGCCGAAGTTGGTCGGGAAGCTCAACATATTCGTCGGTACGATGGACAACTACTATCTCGATATCGGTGTGAAACACACCGAGGCTTTCCTGGAGTCAACAGCCAATCCTTACTATGCGGGGACTGTTACCTACGGGGCACACGGTAGCCACGGTTGGCGGCCGATGACCAGCGGTCAGCTGCTGCGTCTCATGGCCCAGCGCATCATGGAGAACCGCCCTGCCGGCACGAGAGTGGACTGGACGTACTGAGTCGGCCGCAATCAAGACGGGCGGAAAGCCGGTGAGCGAGTCGTCGATGCAGAACTCCTTCCAGCCGGCTATGACGAGGTCGGGACTACGCGGAGTTCGGTGAGGCGATATGGGATACGCACTGAGCGGGAACGCAGGCCCCCGGGGCCCTCCCGAACGGGGTCCGGACCTTCTATCCTTACAGGTACGGAAGCTCCCTTCCTGCCCGCGTTTCCCTCCCTCGGATTCAGATCCGACCACGCGGGGGCTTCCGGCTGATCGAGCGTGCGTCCCACAGTCGCGCGTCGCGGCCCGTTCCGGCGCGGTCGGCGACGTCACCCTTCGGTTCCCGGCAGGAAACATGCGCAATGCGGTAGAGCGCCTCTGGCCTGAGATCGGCTGGATCGAGAACCTCGAGCTTCGGGAGCAGGTCACGCAGACCTGGATCAAGGCCCTCGAGCGGAGCCCGCTCGAGCCCGACGACCTCCTCGAGATCCCCTTCACGCTCCTGGTGCCGAACTGTCCGGTCACCTTCATGGAGCATAAGCGCTGCGTGGTCCACATCGCCAAGGCATCGGCGGAGGCCATGCAGGCGTTCCTGGGCAAGTCCCTCCCCATCGACCTCGACGTCGTCATCGCCGGGGCGATCCTCGCCGACGTGGGCAAGCTGCTCGAGTACGAGAACGTCGACGGCAAGACACGCCAGAGCAAGCGCGGCGAGCTCCTGCGCCACCCCTTCACCGGCGTCGCCCTCGCGATGGAGTGCGGGGTTCCCGACGCGGTCTGCCACTGCATCGCGGCCCACGCCGCCGAAGGCAACCTGGTGAAACGCACCACGGAAGCCTTCATCGTCCATCACGCCGACTTCATGAGCTTCGAGCCCTTCAAGAAATGACCGACACCATCACTGCCTCGATGGCACGCTGGGCGGCAGGCCTCCGGTACGAGGACCTGAGCGAGCGCGCCGCGCACGAGGCCCGCCGGTACCTCCTCGATTCCCTCGGATGCGCTCTGGGTGGGTACCGCCAGAAGGACGCCAAAATCGCCCTGTCCGTCCTCGACCAGATCGCCGGCCCCGGTCCGGCGACCATCCTGGCCACGGGCAAGAAAGTCGACCCCGTGTCGGCTTCCCTGGCCAACGCCCTGATGGTGCGGGTGATGGACTACAACGACATCTACTGGCAGCAGGATCCCTCCCACCCATCGGACATCATTCCGGCGGCCATGGCGTGCGGCGAGCGCGCGAAGCGCGACGGCAAGGACCTCGTCGTCGGCATCGTCCTGGGCCACGAGTTCGAGATGCGCCTGTGCGAGGCGGCATTCCCCGGCATCCGCGAGCGGGGATGGCACCACGCCACTCTGACCGCGTTCGTGTCGCCGATCGTGGCCGGCCGCATGCTCGGCCTCTCCTGGGAGCAGATCCAGCACGCGATCGGCATCTCGGGCTCGCGCCACTGCACGATGGGCGCGGTGACCGCCGGCAAGCTCACGATGATGAAGAACACGGTGGACCCGATGGCCACCCAGAGCGGCGTGCTGGCCGCCCTCATGGCCGAAGGCGGCTACACCGGACCCGAGCACGTCATCGACGGCAAGGAAGGCCTGGTGAAGGTCTACGGCCCCGAGTGGAAGCTCGAGGTCCTGACCGAGGGTCTGGGCGAGTCGTGGCGCATCGAGCGGTGCGGAATGAAGGCCTTCCCCACCGAGGCGCTCACGCACGCCCCCATCTCCGCCGTCCTGGACATCGTGATCGGGAACGACCTCGCCCCCGAGCAGATCGAGAAGGTGCACATCCGCTCGCTCGCGCGGGCCGCGGACATCCTGGCCGATCCGACGAAGTACGACCCGAAGTCCAAGGAGACGGCGGACCACAGCCTGCCCTACGTAATCGCCGCGGCGATCGTGGACCGGCAGGTCACGCCGGCCCAGTTCGAGCCGGAGAAGATCGCCGACGAGCGCATCCGGGCGCAGCTCCGCAAGGTGGAGGTCGTCGCCGACAAGGAGATCGAGGCGGTCTTCCCGAAGCTCCAGCGCGTCGCGGTGACCGTGACGACCACGGATGGCCGGAAGCTCGAGAAGCAGCTCGACTACCCCAAGGGCGACCCGAGGAATCCGCTGACCGACCAGGAGATCGAGGAGAAGTTCGACGCCCTGGCCGCGCCGATCATGCCCGCCGCCGCGCGCGCGAAAGTGAAGGACGCCGTGTGGAACCTCGAGAAGCAGAAGTCCATCACCGACCTGATGGACCTGTGCACCGTCGCCTCGTGACCCGGAGACCACCATGGGCCAGACCGCAGTAGAGAAGCTCGCCCAGATGCACATGGCGGAGGGGCCGAAGCGCCCGCTCCGCACGGGCGACGTGATCTCGCTCCGCCCCCGTCACGTCATGACCCACGACAACACGTCCGCGGTCATGAGCAAGTTCGCCGGCATCGGGGCCACGGAAATCCACGATCCCAAGCAGTTGGTCTTCGCGCTCGACCACGACATCCAGAACACCTCCGAGGCGAACCTGAAGAAGTACGCGAGCATCGAGGCGTTCGCGGAGAAGCACGGCGTGGACTTCTATCCGGCCGGGACCGGGATCGGCCACCAGATCATGGCGACGCACGGATACGTGGTGCCCGGCGCGCTCGTGGTGGCATCGGATTCCCACTCCAACATGTACGGAGCCCTCGGCGCCCTGGGCACGCCCGTGGTCCGTACGGACGCCGCGGCGATCTGGGCCACGGGCACGTTCTGGTGGCAGATCCCCCGGACCGTGCGGGTCATCCTGAACGGAGAGCTCCGTCCCGGGGTGACGGGCAAGGACGTCATCATCACGCTCTGCGGCCTCTACAACCAGAACGAGGCGCTCAACGCCGCGGTGGAGTTCGCCGGGCCGGGCGTGCGCGGCCTCTCGATGGACGAGCGGCTCGCGATCGCGAACATGTCCACAGAGTGGGGCGCGCTGGTCGGGTGGTTCCCGGTGGACGAGGTGACGATCGCGTTCCTGAAGGAGCGCAAGAAGATCCTGGACGGGCTGGGTGTCGAGCGTTTCACGGACGCGGATCTCGACGCCTGGGAGAAGGACCCGCCCGGGCCGGACGCCGACGCCGAGTACGCCGCCGACATCGTCGTGGATCTCGAGCAGGTCACCCCGCACGTGTCGGGGCCGGACACCGTCCAGATCATGGAGTCCGTGGCGGAGATCCAGGAGAAACGGGTCGCGATCCAGAAAGCGTACATCGTCGGGTGCGTGAACAGCCGCCTGGAGGATCTGGAAGCCGCGGCGAGGGTCGTGAAGGGGAAGCGGATCGCCCAGGGCGTCTCGCTCTATGTGGGCGCAGCCAGCCGGGAAATCCAACTGGCCGCCGAGGCGTCGGGCGCGTGGGGTGCGCTCATGGAAGCAGGAGCGACGCCCCTCCCCGCGGCTTGCGGGCCGTGCATCGGCCTGGGTACCGGGCTCCTCGAGCCCGGAGAAGTGGGCATCTCCGCGACGAACCGGAACTTCAAGGGACGCATGGGCTCCCGTGACGCCCAGGCCTACCTGGCCAGTCCCGAGGTGGTCGCGGCTTCAGCGCTCCGCGGATACATCAGCGCGCCGGGCCCCGTGTCGGCCGGCCGGCCGGAGCGGGCGTTCACGTCCCGCCAGACGTCCGCGCCTCCGGTGGAGACCGTCGAGATCATGCCGGGCTTCCCGGCGTCCGCGGTGGGCCGTCTCGTCCTGGTCTCCAAGGACAACCTCAACACCGACGGCATCTACGGGAAGGACTACACGTACAAGGAAGGCATGACCCGGGAGGATATGGCCCGGGTCGTGATGGAGAACTACGACCCGGAGTTCTCGGGCAGGACGAAGGCCGGGGACATCCTGGTGGGCGGCTACAACTTCGGCACGGGCTCCAGCCGCGAGCAGGCGGCGACCGCGCTGATGGCGAAGGGTATCCAGCTCGTCATCGCCGGCAGCTTCTCGCAGACGTACCTCCGCAACGCCTACAACAACGGTTTCATCTGCATCGAGTGCCCCGAGCTCGTGGAGTGGGCGCGCGAATCATGCGCCACCGAGGTGGGGCGAGGGGATCTCACGGTGATCCCGGGAGACGAGATCACCGTCGACTACGGACACGGCACGGCGACGTTCCGGGGCAAGTCGTTCGTGTTCCCGGCCCTGGGGTCGGTCCCGCAGTCGCTCGTGGTGGAAGGCGGCATCGAGAACCTGGTGCGCAAGCGCCTGGCTTCGGGTCAAATCTGAACGAACAGGACGATCAATCCTATGGCGCATACTGTGGTCACCATGCCCGGAGACGGGATCGGACAGGTGGTCCTCCCCGAATCCCTCCGCGTCCTCGACGCCGTGGGCTTCGAGGCCGAGTACATCCACGCGGACATCGGGTGGAACTTCTGGCGCGAGGAGGGCAACCCCCTTCCACAACGCACGATCGACCTCCTCTGGAAGCACAAGCTGGGCCTGTTCGGGGCCATCACGTCCAAGCCCAAGAAGGCGGCGGACGCGGAGCTCGTGCCGGAGCTGCAGGGCAAGGGCTTCGTCTACTTCAGCCCGATCGTGTCCATGCGCCAGGTCTTCAACCTGGACATCTGCCTACGGCCATGCCGCTCGTTCCCGGGCAACCCGCTCAACTTCATCCGGCAGAAGGCCGGCGGGAGCTTCGAGGAGCCGAAGGTGGACGCGGTGATCTTCCGGCAGAACACCGAGGGCCTCTACAGCGGAATCGAGTGGACCAATCCGCCCGAACAGGTCCGCGCCGCCCTGGCGCTGCACAAAAAGTACGGGCCCTTCAAGGACGTCCCCAGCCCGGACATCGCGATCTCGGTCCGGATGTTCACGCGCAACGCCTGCCGGCGCATCCTGGAGGCCGCGTTCGCCTATGCCGAGAAGTTCGGCTACGAGGACGTGACTATCTGCGAGAAGCCGAACGTGCTGCGTGAGACGTCGGGCATGATGGAGGAGGTGGGCCGTGAGGTGCAGCGGGCTCACCCGAGCATCAAGCTCCGCTCCACCAACATCGATGCGCAGATGATGTGGCTGACCAAGAACCCCGAGGACTACGGCGTGCTCGTGGCGGGAAACCTCTTCGGTGACATCATCTCCGACGCTTTCGCGGGCCTGGTGGGCGGCCTGGGATTCGCGTGCTCCGGCAACATCGGCGAGGAAGTCGCGGTGTTCGAGCCCACGCACGGCTCGGCGCCCAAGTACGAGAAGCTCGACCCGCCGATCGTGAACCCGATCGCGATGATCCTGAGCGCGGCCATGCTCCTCGACCACGTGGGCGAGACGCAGAAGGCCGATCGCGTGCGCGCGGCCGTCGCGGCCGTCGTGGCCGAAGGTGAGGTCCGCCCCTACGACATGATGCGCCTCCCGGGCGGCCCCGACGTCATCGCCCAGGGCGCAGCCACCACCACCCAGGTGACCGACGCCATCATCGCGAAGCTCGGCTGACCCCGGAGGCAGGAAGATGAACGTGACGGAAGTGGTGTCCACGGGCGCGGCCGGCCCGACCGGGGCCGACGTCCGCTCGGACGGACACGTGGCGGTGACGCTGAAGGACTCCGGCGGCCTCGACATCGCGGTGCAGTCCAAGGTGGGCGCGCTCTACGGCGAGTCCATCCAGAGGACCGTCGCGGAGGTGCTGGGCACGTTGGGCGTGGAGCACGCCCGCGTCGAGATTGACGACGGAGGCGCGCTTCCCTTCGTGCTGGCCGCGCGCGTCGAGGCCGCGGCCCGGCGCGCTGGCGCTCAGGGAACGGCTCCACCCGAGCGGACCGTGCCCTACAGCGGGCCCACGGACCGGAAGCGCCAGCGGCGCTCCCGGCTCTACCTGCCGGGAGGGCAGCCCAAGTTCATGATCAACGCCGGGCTGCACCATCCCGACACGGTGATCCTGGACCTCGAGGACTCGGTCCATCCCTCCGAGAAGGACGCGGCGCGCATCCTGGTACGGAACACCCTGCGCTGCGTGGATTTCATGGGGGCCGAGGTCATGGTGCGCATCAACCAGCTCCCCCTCGGTCTCGAGGACCTCGACGAGATCGTCCCGGAGCAGCCACACCTGATCCTCATCCCGAAGGTCGAGTTGCCCGAGCAGGTGAAGGCGGTCTGCGAGCGTATCGCCGCGATCGCGAAGAAGCGGAAGCTCGGCCACCCCATCTGGATCATGCCGATCATCGAGTCGGCGCTGGGCGTGGAGAACGCCTTCGCGATCGCCACCGCCGACGACAGTGTGGTGGCCCTCACGATCGGCCTCGAGGACTATACGGCCGACATCGGCGTTCCTCGCACCCCGGAGGGGACGGAGTCCGTCTACGCCCGCACACGGCTGGCGAACGCCGCGCACGCGGCCGGGATCCAGGCCATCGACTCGGTGTTCTCCGACGTCGCCGACATGGAGGGGCTGCTCGCCTGGGCCCGCATGGCGCGTGCGCTCGGCTTCGAGGGGATGGGCTGCATCCATCCCCGACAGATCGCTCCGACCCACGAGGGGTTCGCGCCCACGGACGCGGAGATCGAGAAGGCCCGCAAGGTCGTCGCGGCCTTCGAGGACGCGCAGGCCAAGGGCCTGGGCGTGGTCAGCCTGGGCACGAAGATGATCGATCCCCCCGTCGTGCTTCGTGCGCAGCGGGTCATCGCGCAGGCGAAGGCGGCGGGCAGGTTGGAATCGTAGAAGGGTGATCGGAAAGGGGAGTACCCCGCGCGCATGGGGCTTTCGCTGGTCAGGCGAGGAACGACGACGAGTCGTAGCAGCGCTACGGCGAGGAGGAGTGACGATGCATCACCGGCGAAACCCCCATGCGCCCAACGAGATAGCTAATATGAACTTGCGAGATTGTGGGTTGGGGCGGCACAGCCCCGCCTCCTGCTTTGGAACTCCTCGACATAGCTACGGCTATGCCGTCGTCGCTCCGCCTTGGATTCGGGGCTGTGGCGCTCCCAACGCGGGGTGCTCCCCTCCCCGATCACCCTTCTCGGGAGGTGTGTCATGAGCGCCGGCGCGAAGCTCGTCGAGAACGACCTCGGGCGGCGGGTCCCCACCGTGGTGAACGGCGCGAAGCAGGTCCCGTTCGGTGGAGTCGGCGGGCACTCACCCGACGGCCGCAAGCACGCGCCGCGCATCCGCTCGAGCCAGGACTACCCGGCCGACGGGGACAAGCGCGTCCCGGACCTGAGGACCGCCCTGGAGCGCTGCGGCCTGCGCGACGGCATGGTCATCTCCACGCACCACCACCTCCGCAACGGCGACCGTGTGGCCCTGGCCGCGCTCCAGGCGGCCGCCGAGCTCGGAGCGAAGGACCTGATGTGGTTCCCGAGCGCCTCCTTCCCCTGCCACGAGGCCGTGATGGAGCTCATGGACAAGGGCGTGGTGCACCACATCGAGGGGAGCATGAACGGCCCCCTGGGTCGTTACTGCTCACAGGGGAAGATGCGGGGCTTGGGCGTCCTCCGGTCCCACGGTGGCCGGTGGCAGGCCATCCAGGACGGAGAGGTCCACGTCGACATCGCGGTCATCGCGGCTCCGAGCGCCGATCCGTTCGGCAACGCGGACGGCTCGCACGGCCCGTCCGCGTGCGGCTCGCTGGGTTTCGCGCTGGCGGACTCGATGTACGCCGACCGCGTGATCGTGGTGACGGACAACCTGGTGCCGTTCCCGTGCATCCCCTGGCAGATCCAGGGCAACAACGTGGACTTCGTCGTCGAGGTCGACTCGATCGGAGACCCGACCAAGATCGTGTCGGGGACGACCGAGATCACGAAGAGCCCCGACCGGCAGCTCATCTCCGAGTACGTGGCGAGGTTCATCCGCGACGCCGGCATCATGCGGGACGGGTTCTCGTTCCAGGCGGGTGCCGGCGGCATCTCCCTGGCCTTCATCCAGTACCTGAAGGAGATGATGCAGACGGCGGGCGTGAAAGCGCGCTTCGTCCGCGGAGGCTCCACCCAACACCTGGTGAGCCTCCTCCGGGAGGGCCTGACCGACTACATCCTCGATGGCCAGACCTTCGACCTCGCGGGCGTCGCCTCCATCGCGTCGGATCCCAGGCACGTGGCCACGTCGCCGTTCACGTCCTACAACCACCACGGCAAGGGCAACTTCGCGACCTTCGTGGACACGGCGATCCTGGGCGCCACCGAGGTGGACGTGAACTTCAACGCCAACGTCGTGACCCATTCCGACGGCGTGCTGCTCCACGGCATCGGCGGGTGGCAGAACTGCCTGTTCTCGCGCTGCTCGATCCTGGCCATCCCGGCCTTCCGCGACCGCATCCCGGTCCTCGTGGACGAGGTCACTACGGTGACGGGCCCCGGGGAGCTGATAGACGTGGTGGTCACGGAGCGCGGCATCGCCGTCAACCCACGCCGTGAGGACCTGCTCGACCATCTGAAGTCCTCCGACCTCCCCATCCGGCCCATCGAGGCGATCAAGGAAGAGGTGGAGGGCCTGGTGGGCGGACCGCCCCAGAAGCCCGATCTCACCGACGAGCCCGTCGCGGTGGTCAAGTGGGTCGACGGGACCGTCATGGATACGGTGTGGAAGCTCGGATAGGAGACCCGGCCGCACGGCACCATTGATCCGAAGGGCGACGGGCCCACATTACCGATAGTGGATCGCGACGGACGCACGGTACCGCCGTTCGTCCGTCGCGTCCGCGAGGACCCTCCCCAGTTCCTCGAACCGACGTGGCCTCTCCGGACGACTACCTCACCCAGCACCTACCTGCCTTCCTCGACGACTTCGCCGAACTCGTCGCCATCCAGACCATCTCCACCGATCCCGCGCGTGCCGAGGAGGTCCGCAGGGGAGCGGGATGGGTGCGCCAACGCATGGAGCGAGCCGGACTCTCGGCGCGGATCGAGGAGACCCGAGGACACCCGGTCGTCGTGGGCCGCCATCATGTCGGTCCCGACGCGCCTACGCTCCTGGTCTACGCGCACTACGACGTGCAGCCCGCGGACCCGCTGCCCGAGTGGCGCTCTCCGCCCTTCGAGCTGACCCGGGAAGGCGAGAACTTCATCGGCCGGGGTGTAGCCGACGACAAGGCCCAGGTCATCCTCCAGACCGCGGCGGCCGAAGCGGCCCTGAAGACCACCGGGCTGCCGATCAACCTGATCCTCCTCTTCGAGGGCGAGGAGGAGGTGGGCTCGACCCACCTCCCGGGGTACGTGGCCGCCCATCGCGACGAGCTCCGGGCCGACCACGCCGTCATCGCCGACTCGATGATGTTCTCCCCCACGAGGCCGAGCCTGATCTTCGGCACGAGGGGTCTGGCTTACGTGGAGATCGAGGTCCGATCCGGGACGCACGACCTCCATTCGGGTCAGTACGGAGGGGCGGTGCCCAACCCGGCGCACGCGCTCGCGCGGATCATCGCGTCGTTCCACCACGCCGACGGACGCGTGGCCGTGGAAGGCTTCTACGACGATGTGAGGGAGACGCCCGCGGAATTCCGCGCGGCGTGGGCGGAGCTCGGCTACGACGAAGTCGCCTTCCAGCGCTCGGCGGGCGGAGCGGCGCTCGTGGGAGAGCCCGGGTACTCCACACCCGAGCGTCTCTGGATCCGGCCCTGCCTGGACGTGAACGGCATCGTGGGCGGCTACACCGGGCCCGGCAAGAAGACCGTGCTCCCCTCGTGCGCCACGGCCAAGGTCAGCTGCCGCCTCGTGCCGGACCAGGACCCGGAGCGGATCGCGGACCTGCTCCGGCGCCACGTGGAGGCGCACGCCCCCGACGACGTGGCGGTGACCGTGACGGCCTTCCAGGCGAATCGGCCCTTCCGCTCGAACCCCGCAGGCCCGCTCTTCCGCGCCGCCTCCGAGGCGCTCGCGGACGTCTACGGGGTGGAGCCCGTCCGTGTGGCGCACGGAGGCACGCTCCCGATCGCGACCGACCTCGCCGAGATGCTGACGCCCAGCGTGGCGGTCATGGGCTTCGCGCTTCCTGGAGCCAACATGCACGCCCCCAACGAGTGGATCCCGGTATCCCAGCTCGAGAAGGGTATGAGGACGATGGTGCGACTGTACCGGGAGCTGGCGAGGTGAGGCGCGCGGCGTTCACCGCCGCTCTGCTCCTGGCCGGCTGCAGCCAAGCCTCACCCGGCCCGACCGTCCCGCCGGCGAAGTCCGTGGGCGTCTACGACTTCACCTCGACGATCCCCTTCAGGACGGGGGCCATCGCCCTGGACGGCACCTTCGAGATCACGAGCGACACGGTGCTGCTCGTCGTGGACAACGCCCACTGCCGGGAACTGGCGCCCGGCAACCCGAGGAACTTCGACTATCGATGCGCCGGCGCCTCGTTCCGCGACGTGTCCTGGATCCACGTCTGGTTCGAGCGCCACGATCCCCTTCGACGCAACGGGGCCTCCGCGGAGCGCAGGGTCCCCGTGGACACGGAGGTCTGCGCCCAGTACGCGATCACGGCGGAGGGGCAGCGGGTCTGCGTCCGCTGGCGCACCGAGACGACCTATCAGACGGAGCGGCGCAGCGCACCGCTCCTGGTGACGCGCAGAGACACGGGGTTCCCATGAAATGTGTGCTCGCCGCGGCCGCTTGCAGACCACAAGGCGAGCGCGGTCCGCGTGGATGCGAGTCCCAGCGTGGGCACCGAGCGTAAGCGTATTGCATCACCGCCATGGTGCCGTCACGGCCCGAGGGCCGCCACGGAGGCTACGACGACGCCGTCGGGCCGTACATAGGTGGGCGCATCGGCGACCACCACCATCAACGCCCCGCAACGACTGTTCGTCTCTGGCGAGAGCTTCCGCCTCAGCGCGTGGAGGTTTTCCGCGCCCTGATCGACTCGGTGGTGGCCGAGCTTGATCTCGATCCCGATCCAGCGACCGTCGTGAGCCTCGACGACGGCGTCCACCTCCAGCCCCTTGTTGTCGCCGTAGAACCGCACCTCAGCGCGATGCGGCTGCGCGTACACGCGGAGATCGTGCACCACCAGGGACTCGAACAGGAATCCGGCCCACTCGATCTCGCGACCAAGCAAGCGCGCGGGGGTCGCTCCCAGCGCGGCCACCGCAAGGGACGGGTCGCAGAGGTGTCGCTTCGGCGTGGCGACCAGGCGCACTCGAGAACGTAGGCTCGGGCTCCAACTCTCCTGATCCTCGATCAGCAACAGTCGCCGGATGGCTCGCAGATACGCGTGGAGCGTGGGCTCGCTCGGCGGATGCTCGGAAGAACGGCCGATCGTGCGCAGCGACGCGGTCGTGGCCACGTTTCGGGCGTAGGACGCCACGAGTCGCCGGATCGCCTCCGGATCGCGGCGCACTCCATCCACACGCTGGACGTCGGCGTTCACGATGACGTCCAGATAGTCGAGGTTCGCATCGAGCGCGTCCTCCAGGGCCAGCTCCAAGTTGTCGGGCCAGCCCCCCACCGACAGCGCGGTGAGGGCGTCCGTGACCGTGAACGCATGAGGCCCCGTACTCGGGGCTTCTCCGTCCAGGAGTGAGCCGACGGATACGTGCCCGGTGGAAAGGCCACGTTCCAGAAGCGTCATGGTCCGCATCGCCACCTCGGCGATGCGTCGGGCGCCCATATGCCGGACGGGCTCCCGTTCCGGGGTGGCGGATCCCGTGAGAAGGAACAGGCCCTTGCCGCCGAGCTCGTCCACCCGTCCTCGAATGGCGTCCCACATCCCCTCAGCGAGGTGGTACTCGTCGATGAGCCGTGGATGGGGGCCATCGAGCACGAGACGGGGATCGGTCATCGCGGCCGTCAACGCAGCCCGATCCTGGTCGAGACGGACCTCAGAAGCGGCGAACGATCTCGCGGTGGTGGATTTGCCGACCGCCTTTGCCCCCACGACCGCAACGGCTCCGTGCGTCCGGAGCCGACGCGTCACGAGGTCATCGGCGATGCGACTTCTGTAGCCCATTCTCTCGCCCTGGCAGGCAAGGCTTCGTACTCCCGATGTTTATAGCAGTGTACCCACGCAACAATAGGCTATGTACCCCCCCAGAGCAAGGGATCGTACTTCCCCTCGCTGGCGGCCCGCGTCGTCCCTCACCACCACTCCTTCTGCAATTCCTCCAGCGCCGCGCTTCCCGGGCACAGCGACTCGTACGGGACGTCCACCAGCGGCCGATCCACCGTGTTCTCGAATCCGTGCAGGTCCACGCCGGACTCCTCCAAGAAGAGGAGCCCGGTGGCGACCTCTCCCCGCTCGCGTGACGCGCGCAGGTACTCGAGCACGGCGCCGCGGTCCGTGGGGTCGTAGTCGGCCGCGACCTTCCGGAACCGCACGACGCTCCCGTCGTGCATCGTGACCGATCGGACCGTCCCCGCGTCGTACTCCGCCGTGATCTCGCGGCGGAGCTGTACGAAGTCGGTCTCCACGACCTCCTGCATGTGGAAGCGCGTGTGCGCGTAACTCTTCGTCGAGCCCTTGTGGTCGTTGAACGTCACGCACGGGGAGATCACGTCCACGAGCGCGAAGCCGTCGTGCCTCATCCCCACCTTCAGGATCGGGACGAGCTGCCGCTTGTCGCCGGAGAACGAGCGCGCCACGAACGTCGCGCCGAGCGAGAGGGCCAGGGCCACCGGGTCGATCGGTTCATGGCGGTTCACCTCGCCCTTCTTCGACTTCGTGCCGACGTCCGCGGAGGCGGAGAACTGTCCCTTGGTGAGGCCGTAGACGCCGTTGTTCTCGAGCACATACAGCATGTTCACGTTGCGCCGTATCGCGTGGCAGAGCTGGCCGAGCCCGATGGACAGCGAGTCGCCGTCCCCCGAGATGCTCACGTACAGCAGGTCCCGGTTGGCGGCGTTCGCACCCGCTGCGACGGACGGCATGCGCCCGTGCACGGAGTTGAAGCCGTGCGCCTCCTTGACGAAGTACGTCGGTGTCTTGGACGAGCACCCGATTCCGGAGAGCTTGGCCACACGGTGGGGCTCGACATCCAGCTCGAAGAAGGCCTGCACGAGCGCGGCCGTCACCGAGTCGTGGCCGCACCCGGCGCACAGCGTGGACATCGCGCCCTCGTAGTCCCGAGGCGTGAGCCCCAGGGCGTTCGTGCGCATCTTCGGATGCCGGGCCACGGGCTTGGCGATGTACGTCATCGTGCTACCTCCACGGCCGCGGCCTCGAGGGACGGCCCGATCCCCCCGAGCACGTGGCCCTTGCTCAAGGGCTGGCCCCCGTAGTAGGTGACCGGGACGAGTTTCGCCTTCGGGCAGTCGGTCTCCAGCATGAGGAGCATACGGAGCTGCGAGTCCCGGTTCTGCTCGACCACGAAGACGGTTTCGTGGTCCTCGAGGAACCGCGCCACCGCCGCTCCGAACGGGAAGCCGCGCACGCGCATGTAGTCCACCGCCACGCCTTGCGCGAGCAGCTCGTCGCGGGCCTCGCGCACCGCCCAGTGAGCGCCGCCCAGGGAGACGATCCCGACGCGGGTCGGCCCGTCCGCCGCGGCGTGGATCTCCGGCGCGGGCACGTGGTCCGCCGCGCCCCGCACCTTCCGGGCGATGCGGTCCATCACCTCCAGGTACTCGGCGGAGTCCTCCGTGTATTTGCCGTACTTGTCGTGCCCGGATCCCCGCGTGAAGTACGCCCCCTTCGGATGCGTGCCGGGGAGCGTCCGGTACGGGATGCCGTCCCCGTCCACGTCCAGATAGCGGAAGAATGTCTTCGCCTCCTCCAACTCCGCGGCGGAGAGGACCTTGCCGCGATCGGGGCGGTACGCGTCGTCCCATTCCAGGCGTGGGACGATCCAGTCGTTCATGCCGATGTCCAGGTCGGACACCAGGAACACGGGGGTCTGGAAGCGCTCCGCGAGGTCGAACGCACGCACGGCGAACTCGAAGCACTCCCGCGGGTCGGCCGGATAGAGCGCGATGTGCTTCGTGTCTCCGTGGGACGCATAGGCGGTGAGGAGCAGGTCGCCCTGCTGCGTGCGCGTGGGCATGCCGGTGGACGGACCCGTACGCTGTACGTCCACGAAAACCGCGGGGATCTCGGCGAAGTAGGCGAGCCCGATGAACTCGCTCATCAGCGAGATCCCCGGACCGGACGTCGGCGTGAACGCCCGCGCACCCGCCCAGCTCGCTCCGATCACCATGCCCGCCGCGGCCAGCTCGTCCTCGGCCTGCAGAATGCAATACCGACGCTTGCCGGTCTCCGGATCCACGCGGAACCGCTCGCAGTACTCCTTGAACCCGTCCATCACGGACGTCGCCGGCGTGATCGGATACCACGCGCCCACCGTGGCCCCCGCGTAGAGGCAGCCCAGCGCCGTCGCGGCGTTGCCGGTCACCATGACCTTGCCGTCGTTGGCGTCCATCCGCCCCACGCGGATCGGCAGAGGGCAGTCCCAGCGCTCCCGCGCCCATTCCGCCCCCATGCGGATCGCCTTGTAGTTCGACTCGATGAGGGCAGGTTTGCTCGAGAACTTCTCCTCGATCATCCCCTTCACCACATCCATCTCGATGTCCAGCAGCGCGACCAGCGCGCCCACGTACGCGATGTTCTTCATGAGGATCCGCTCGCGCGCCTTCGCGAAGCTCTCGGCGCACATCCGCGCGAGCGGGATCCCAAGGAACGTCACGTCCTCGCGGAGCAGCTCCTCATCCAGGGGCTTGGTGGAGTCGTAGAGCACCCAGCCCCCGGAGGACACCTCCGCGATGTCCCGAGCGAGGCTCTGCGGGTTCATCGCCACCGTGAGCGCGAAGTCGGGGCTCCGTGCCGTGTAGCCGTCCCGGTTCACCCGGATCTCGTACCAGGTGGGGAGGCCTTGGATGTTGGACGGGAACACGTTCTTCCCGGACACGGGAATCCCCATGCGGAACAGGGCCTGCAGGAGCAGACTGTTCGCGCTGGCGGATCCCGTGCCGTTGACCGTGGCGATCTTGACGGCGAAGTCGTTCAGCCGGTCGTGCTTTGGGTGGGCCACGAGACGGTCCCTGCGTGGGGAACGAGTAGGTCGAACTTGCGCATATCCCACGCGGCGGTGGGACAGCGCTCGGCGCACAGACCGCAGTGCACGCACAGGTCCTCGTCCTTGACCATGACGCGCCGGGTCTGGGGGAGCTCCTCGGAGACGAACAACGCCTGGCTCGGGTTCTCCGCGGGCGCCGACAGACGCGTGCGGAGGTCGGCTTCGTCACCGTTCCGGGTGATCGTCAGGCAGTGGAGCGGGCAGACGTCGATGCAGGCGTCGCACTCGATACAGAGATTGGCGGTGAAATCGGTCTGGATGTCGCAGTTGAGACACCGCTCGACCTCGCGGGCCGTTTCCTCCGGGCTGAAGCCGAGCTCCGCCTCCACGGCGATCCCCCGTAGGCGGTCCTCCAGGTCGACATACCGCATCTGCGTGCGGCCCGCGGGATTGTAGTCGTTCGAGTAGCTCCACTCGTGGAGCCCCATCTTCTGCGACAGCAGGTTCATCCCGAACGGCGGCCGCTGCGTGACGGGAATGCCCTGGCAGTGGTTGTGGATCGAGATCGCCGCCTGATGGCCGTGCTCGACCGCCCAGATGATGTTCTCCGGGCCCCACGCCGCGTCGCCGCCGAAGAAGACGCCGGCGAGCGTGGACTGCATCGTGCCGCGGTCCACCACGGGTAGGTCCCACGTCCCGAATTCGACGCCGATGTCGCGCTCGAGCCACGGGAACGCGTTCTCCTGTCCGATGGCCAGGATCACGTCGTCGCACGGGAAGAAGACCTCCTCGCGCGCGCGCGAACGCTGCCTGCCGTGCTCGTCGGTGAACCACTCGACGCGCTGGAACGTCATCCCCTTCAACACACCGTTCTCCACGATGTACGACTTCGGTGCGTGGTATTCGACGATCTCGACCTGCTCGGCCTCGGCGTCCTCGAGCTCCCACTCCGACGCCTTGAAGTCCTTCCGGCCACGGCGGGCCATGACCTTCACGTCCTTGCCGCCCAGGCGCTTGGCGGTACGGCAGCAATCCATCGCGGTGTTGCCCACGCCGATGACCAGCACGCGCTCTCCGACGGAGTCGATGTGCTGGAAGGCGACGGACTCGAGCCACTCGATGCCGACGTGGATCCGATCCGTGTCACGGCGCCCGGGCAGGTCGAGATCCTTCCCCCGCGGCGCGCCCACCCCCACGAAGATCGCGTCGTACCCCTCGGCCAGGAGCGCCTTCATGCTGGCCACAGGGGTGTTGAGCCTCACGTCGAGCCCCATGTCCACGATGAACCCGATCTCGTCGTCGAGCACGCGCCCCGGCAGGCGAAACGACGGGATGCTCGTGAGCATCAGCCCGCCCAGCTTGTCGTGCTTCTCGTAGCAGACCACCTCGTATCCCAGCGGGAGGAGGTCGTTGGCCACGGTGAGCGACGCGGGCCCGCCGCCGATCAGCGCCACCCGCTTCCCGTTCCTGGGAAACGGCCCCCGCGGGATGCGGTGGCTCACGCTCTCGCGAAGGTCCGCGGCGACGCGCTTCAGGCGGCAGATCGCGACGGGCTTGCCGTCCACTCGCGTACGCCGGCATGCCGGCTCACAGGGCCGGTCGCACGTCCTGCCCAGGATCCCGGGGAATACGTTCGACTCCCGGTTGAGCATATACGCGTCGGTATAGCGTCCCTGCGCGATCAGGCGGATGTACTCGGGGACGTTGGTGTGGGCGGGGCACGCCCACTGGCAATCCACCACCTTGTGGTAGTACTGGGGGTCCCGAGTGTTGGTGGGCTCCATCCGCGTTTCCGTTCCCTCTGGATCCATGCCGTGGTCCGAAGAGGGATACGGCATACCCCACGGGGAGCGCGAAGGTGCGCCGCCGGGAGGGCCTCGGATGATGTCGGGGACCCACCCACCACGCAAGCGCGGGCGCAGGACGGTGGGCGCACTCGATGTTGCGCCCGACGAGCACAGATCGGATCATTGCCGCATGCCCACGAAGCTCCTGGACCCGGCTTCCGGCGACCGCACGCTCGCTCTGGACCCCGACCGGATCGTCGAGACCATCGAGCGTCTGCGGCGCCGGATCGAGGAGCGCTTTCCCGGCAGCAGCCTGGGGCGTGTGTGCGGCACGCTGGTTGATATCGCCGAGCGCACGAAGGACCGCCTCGACTGGGTGGCGCGCCCGAACTCCTGGCTCCGGATCGCCAGTGGGCTCACGGCGGCCCTTCTGGTGCTCGGCGTGGTGACGGGCGCCTGGGCGCTGATCAAGGCGATCATGGCCACGGGCGTGGACGATCCCCTGGCTCTGGTCGAGGCGGTCGAGTCCGCAATCCAGGAGGTCGTCTTCGTGGCGGTCGCGCTGGCGTTCCTGCTCACGCTCGAGAACCGGGTGAAGCGGGCGCGCGCGCTGCGGTTCATCCGGGAGCTGCGTGCCCTGGCCC
>CAYPMO010000050.1:0-17650 GCA_964412015.1 uncultured Gemmatimonadaceae bacterium
TCAGTGCGTAAAGGTTCGTGTCTCCAGACTGCGTAAATCTTCGTGTCCCTTTACATCAGGGAGAGTGACTTCCTGGGCGAAGGCCACCGGAAGGTCCGGACCCGGCTGAGGCCCAAGGGAATCTGGGTGGGCAAGACCCGAACGCTCCGGGTCATGAGAGAGCACGGACTGCTGGCCCCGGTTCGCCAGGGCCACCCCCGGGGGGACCGGAGCCACAGTGGGACGATCGTGACGGCTCGGCCCAACGAACTGTGGGGCACGGATGCCACGCGGTTCTACACGAAGCAGGATGGGTGGTGCTGGTTCTTCGGAGCCGTGGACCACTGCTCGACGGACGTCGTGGGGTGGCATGTGGCGAAGAAGGGAGACCGGTGGGCGGCCCTGGAGCCCATCCGGCAGGGCGTGGTAGCCCACATCGGGGCCTACGAGAAGGGCGTCGCCCTGGGCCTCGGGCTCCGGCATGACTGGGGGCCGCAGTACACGGCCCATCAGTTCCAGGGGGAGCTGAGTTGGCTCGGGATCCGGTCTACGCCGTCGTACGTGGGCGAGCCGGAGTGCAACGGGGTGGCGGAGCGGTTCATGCGGACGTTGAAGGAGCAGTGCTTGTACCTGCATGACTTCGAGAGCCTCGAGGAGGCACGGGAGGCCATCGCAGGGTTCGTAGAGCGCTACAACCGTGGGTGGCTCCTGGAGCGCTATGGGCATAAGACCCCGGCCCAGGTCCGTCAGGAGCTCACCCCAAAGGCGGCCTGATAAGGCCCTCTACTTGTCCAGGAAACCGGAACCGGTTCAGGTAATGACCTGACACTCGGCCCTCGCCGGAGCGTCGTTTAGGCTGCCTGTTTGTCCTCCTTCCTCGGGGCGGCCTTTTCTGCCTTCTTCGCATCCTTCAGCCCACGCTTGAAGACCTGGTAGGGCGTGTGGCCATCCATGCCGCGGCCGCGGTGCGGGCGCTTGGTGTTGTAGAGCTCCAGATAGGCATCCAGGTCTGTCTGCATCTCTTCGACGCTCTCGTACCAGGTGGTGTGCCCCTTCACCCTGAAGTGCTCGTCCAGGAGCGTTCGGTGGAAGCGCTCGATGAAGCCGTTGGACTGGGGCCGGCGCACCTGGGTCGTACGATGTTCGATCTCCTCGAGCTGGAGGAACAACTCGTAGGGATGCCGGTCCGGACGGCCGCAGAACTCGCGTCCGTTGTCTGAAAGCACCGTGCCGACCCGGATGCCCTGCTCCTCGAAGAAGGGCAGCACGTCGTTGTTCATGATCTGCACCGCGGTCAGCGGCAGCTTGCTCGTGTACAGGCGGCCCCAGGCATGGCGGCTGAAGCAGTCCAGCACGGACTGCAGGTAGACCTTGCCTACGCCCTTCAAGGTGCCCACGAAGAAGGTGTCGACCGCGACCAGGTCGCCGGGGAAGTGAACTTCGATCTGACGATCCCGGAACTCGGGATCGAAGCGCTCCAGCGCCCGGATCTGTTCCTCGGTGAGCTTGAGCTTCCGCTCCTTGGCCGTCTCCTCGAGCCTGAGCAACCGCTCGTGCTTGGTCATCAGCCCGTGGCGGCTCCACACGCCCCTCACGCCACCTGAGCTCACCTGCACGTCCCTCAGCAGAAGCTCATCGGCCACCCGCTGAGCGCCGTGCGCCGGGTGCTCCAGACCGTGCTCCAGGATCGCCTTTTCCACGTCCTCACTGACTCGGTTCGGGTGCGGTTCCCGTGGGCCCGGGAGCTGATCCAGTAGCTCCTCAGCTCCGTAGAGTTGAAAGTTCCTCCGGATCTCGTAGAACTGCTGCCGGCTGTACCCCACGACCTTGCAGGCCTTGCTCACGTTGCCCATCTCCTGCGCCAGCTGTAGGAGCGTGAGCTTCCTGCGCGCTATCTTCTCTGCCTGGACGGTGGTCATCTTCCCCCCGTTGCTAAGTGAGTGACTTCGACATCTCTCTCTTAGCTCCGGCGAGGGCGGTTGGCCACCGTCCTCCTTTCCGGCCAACTGTCAGGTCAATACCATCTCAGCACACACGGTAACTGTGACGGGGGGGGGCGGCGGGCCCCGACTCACCACACCGCGTTGGCGTAGGTCGCGTGCAGCGTTGCGTCCTTCGTCACCAGCGGCGCGCCATGCGCAGTGCGGCCTGCGCCACGATCAGCCGATCGAACGGGTCGCGCGTCCAATCGAGCTTCTCAGCCTCGTGCTCGACCGCCGCGAACGACGCACTGCACACGGTCAGGCCCAGCGCGGCCGCGAGCGCATCCACGACCACGGCCGCCGGCTCGCCCACCCGCCCGATCTCGAAGAGGTACTGGAGCTCCAGCCGCGCCATCGGCGAGATCCGCACATCTTCCGACGCGGCGATCAACTCGGCCGCTCCCGGCGAGAGCGCCCTGGCACCCGACCCATAGAGCCACGCCACGACGTGGGTGTCGAGATGGATCACGGGCGCCACTCCCCGGACCCGTCCAGATGGACCAGCCACTCGGGATCCGAGCGCAGGTACTCGGGATGGGGAGAGATGTTGCCCAAGCGTCCCGCCTTCTCCGCGGGTACGATCCACAGGCGCTGACCGGTGCGCTCCACCTCGACGGGCACTCCCGTCGCGAGCACCCGGTCGAGGACCCTGTAGCGGTCGGCGCGGAGACGCTGAGCTCTTTGCTCATTCCTCTCCCAACGTCCGCACCGGATCCACCCGCGTGGCCCGTCGTGCGGGGAGGAGGAGAGCGACGCACGCGACGCCCGCCAGCACGAGGGGGACGGCCGTGAAGACCGCGAGGTCGCGGGCTCCGACGCCGAACAGCAGGGACTCCAGGATGCGGCTCAAAGCCAAAGCCCCTGCCATGCCCGCGAGGAGTCCCGTCCCCACCAGGGGCGCCCCCTCCCGGAACACGACCCCGAAGATCGAGCCGCGCGTGGCCCCCAGGGCCATCCTCACCCCGATCTCTTTCGTGCGCTGCGTCACGTTGTAGGCCATGACGCCGTAGAGACCCACCGCCGCCAGGAGGAGCGCCAGGAGCCCGAACGCCGTCATGAGCAGCGTACGGAACCGGGGCGTGGAGATCGAGCCGGAGACCATGGCCTCCGCGGTCCGGATTCCCTCCAGAGGCTGGTCGGGGTCCACGCCCTCCACCACGGTCCGGACCCCATCCACGAGGCCGAGCGGCGGGACCGAAGCCTTCACGACGAAGTGTGCGTTCCTCGTCGGTCGCTGGGCGAAGGGGACGTAGATCTGGGGCAAGGAAGTCTCGCCCAGGCGGTAGTGCTGCACGTCTCCCACGACGCCCACGATCTCCACCTCGGGCACGACGGAGTCATCGAAGCGGATACGCTGCCCCACGAGGTCTTCCCCCGGGAAGTGCTTCTCCCCTATTGAGGCGCTGACCACGGCCACGAGGGGGGCTTCGGGCCCGTCCTCCTGCCGGATGCCGCGGCCCGCGAGGAGGGGGATGCCCATCGTCTCGTGGTACCCGGGGCTCACGCGATAGAAGAGGGCCGAGCCGTCTCCGTCCGGGCTCGTCGAAGCCCGTCCGTGTACCCAGAAGCCCCAGATCTCGTCGGATCCCTCGATGGGGACGAGGCTGCTGAGCGCCGCCGTCTCCACGCCCGGAAGCGCTTCGATCCGGCCCAAGGCCGCCTGACCGAAGGCCATGATTTCATCGGCGCTGGTGTACTTCGCGCTCGCGAGCGGCGTCGCGAAGACCAGGCGGTCCTCCGTCCGGAATCCTGGATCCTCGGAGGCCAGCGCCGTGAAGCTCCGCATCAGGAGCCCCGTGCCCACCAGGAGGACCACGGCCAACGCGACCTCGCCAGCCACCAGCCCGGCGCGCATCCGGCGACGGGAGCGGTCCCCTGCGATGCTCCGGCTTCCCCGCTTGAGGGCGTCACCCAGGTCGGGGGCCACGATCAACGCGGGGATCAGGCCGAACAGGATGCCGGAGAGCCCTGCGAGACCCAGGGAGAAGAGGAGGACCGGGATGTTGATCTCGATTTCCTGCATGCGGGGCAGGAGCGTGGGCCACCCGGTGACGAACGCGTGCAGGGCACCATAGGCGAGCGCCACACCGAGCGCTCCTCCCGCCGCCGCCAGGAGGGCGCTCTCGGCCAGGAGCTGGCGGGCCACCCGGCCTTTGCCCGCTCCGAGAGCCGTCCGGATCGCGAGCTCCCGACTCCGGACGGTGGTCCGGGCGAGGGTCATGTTGGCCAGGTTCGCGCATCCTATCAGCAGGATCAGCCCCACGCTGGCCAGCAGGATGAAGAGCTGGTCTCGTACGGATCCCACGACGACCTCTTCCAGAGAACTCAGGGTGGCGCCCCATTCCGTGTTGGATTCCGGATACTCGGCTGCTAGCGCCGCGGCGATGGCCGAGAACTCCGTCTGCGCCTGCTCCAGCGTCACACCCGGCTTCAAGCGGCCGAGGGCCTGCAGGAAATGGGAGCCTCGGGCGGTGAACCAGAAGAGCTCCGGCTTCAGGGGCAGGACCAGGTCGGGGCTGTTGCCCGTCGGGGGGCGCCAGTCCCATGGGAGGATCCCGACGACCGTGTGCGCCACGCCGTCCAGAACGAGCGTGCGGCCGAGCACGTCCGTGTCCCCACCCAGGGCGCGCAGCCAGAACCCGTGGCTCACGACCACGACCGCCTCCCCTCTGGGATCGAGGTCCTGGCGGGTGATTCCACGCCCGCGGATCGGCTCGGCCCCGACGATCGCGAGATACTGCTCCGAGACGCGGTAGGCCCGGAGGCTTTCGGGCTGGTCCCCACCGGTGTGGACGACCGCGGCCGTGCGGTACGCCCCCAGGAGCTCCAGAGAGCGGTTCCGCTCCTGCCAGTCCCAGAAGTTCAGCGGGGCGATGCTGAACGTGCTCCAGCCGCGGGGCAGGTTGCTCTCCCAGAGGCGGACGACGCGATCCGCCTCGGGATAGGGAAGGGGCTTCAAGATCACGCCGTTGACGATGCTGAACATGGCCGTGTTGGCGCCGATCCCCAGCGCCATGGTCGTGAGCGCCACCAGCGTGAAGCCGGGGCTCTTCAGCATGGATCGGAGGCCGTGGCGGAGATCGTGGAGGAGCTCGTGGAGCATGGTGTCTCCCTTCGGTGAACGGCGGGGTCGTCGGTCGCGGCTTCTTCCCAGCCGCAAGGCGGCGGCGCCCAGGATCTCCCGGAGCCAGGATCGTGGGCGGCGCTCCGCCAGGTCTCCCAGGAAGAACTCCCGGTCCTGCGTCGGGAGCAGGAGGCGGAGGACGAGACGGACGAGGCGCGGCGGCTCCCGCGGCGGCGTGGTCACGGCGCCCCCAGCTCCGGCTCGAGCCCCTTCGCGAGGCGCCGGAGATCGGCGAGGGAGCGCGAGGCCGCTTCCCGACCGGCGGAGGACAGCGCGTACAGCTTCTTGCGGCGTCCGCCACGCTCCCGGGTGGGAGGCGCCACGCGGGTCGTCAGGTATCCCTTCTCCTCCAACCGACCCAGGGTCTTGTAGACCGTGCCCAGGGTGAAGGTCCGCGAGGTCTCGCGCTCGAGCTCGTCGCGGACCGTGACGCCGTAGGCGTCGTTCCCCAGCCGCAGGACCGCGAGCAGGACCAGGAGCTCGAGCTCGCCGGTGGTAGCCATGACTCTCTCGTGGGTGAAGAGGGAAGCAGGAAGCTTCGATGATTAGTCCGACACCGTCACAGTAATTCAGACGGGCGCAGGGACGGGAAGGTTGCATCCCCTGCTCCTCGACCTCGGCCCGTGGTTATGTTTCACGGCGCCATGCACCACCTCACGCTGGACATCCTGCCCCAACCCGACGACACGACGTGCGGGCCCACCTGCCTCCACGCCGTGTATGGCTTTCACGGCGACAGGGTGGACCTCCACCAGGTCATCCGCGAGGTGACGCCCCTGGCCGCTGGGGGTACCCTTGGGGTCTTCCTGGGTGTTCACGCGCTCCGGCGTGGGTATTCCGCCACGCTGTATACGTACAACCTCGACGTCTTCGACCCCACGTGGTTCGAGCGCGATCCGTCGGAGCTGACCGGGCTCCTGGAGGCGCAGGCGCGCGTGAAGGAGAGCGAGCGCCTGCGTTTGGCCACACGCGCCTACGTGGACTTCCTGAGGCTCGGGGGCCGGATCCGGTTCGAGGAGTTGAGCCCCGGCCTCATCCGCAAGCACCTGATGGCGGTCCAGCCCATCCTCACGGGTCTGTCCGCGACCTACTTGTACGGGTGCGCGCGGGAGCTCGCCGTGGACGGGCGCCTGCAGTACGAGGACGTGAAGGGTGAGCCCATGGGTCACTTCGTGGTGGTCCATGGATACGACCCCGAGACGGACTCGGCGTTGGTGGCCGACCCGCTCCACGAGAACGCGTTCGGGTCCCACAACTACCGCGTGGACGTTTCCCGGCTCCTGGGGGCGATCCTGCTGGGCGTGCTCACCTATGACGGCAACATGCTGGTCCTTGAGCCGAACGGAAGCGGGACATGATTCCGCTCGTCGTGGTCGAGAGCCCCAGGCGCTGGCCGTTCGACATGGAGGGCGTCGAGGTGGTCCCCGCACGGACGTACCTCACCCAGCCGAAGTACGCGGACCTGCGCAGGGTCGCCGTGTTCAACGTCTGCAGGCACTACGGTTATCAGAGCCTGGGTTACTACGTGTCGCTCCTGGCGGCGGCTCGTGGGCACAAGCCCCTTCCGAGCGTCGCCACGCTCCAGGCCCTGAGTATGTCCCCGGTCGTGCGCATCGTCTCCGAGGATCTCGACGACTCGATCCAGCGCTCCCTCTCCCACCTGCGCTCCGAGGAGTTCAGCCTGAGCATCTACTTCGGCCGGAACGTGGCTCGGCGTTACGATCGCCTGAGCCGGGCGCTCTTCAACCAGTTCCCGGCGCCGTTCCTCCGGGCGCGCTTCGCGTGGGAGGAAGGACGGTGGAAGCTGTCCGGCATCCGCGCGATCGCCGGGCTCGAGATCCCGGAGGCGCACCGGGAATTCGTCCTGGCGCGGGCGCGCGAGTATTTCAGAAAGCCCGCGCGCGTGACTCCCAGGACGCCGGAGACACGCTACGACATGGCGGTTCTGTGGTCGCCCGACGACCCCATGCCTCCGTCCAACGAGAAAGGGATCCGCAGGCTGACCAGGGCCGCCGCGCGTCAGGGCATCGGCGTGGAGATCGTCAGTCCGGACGACTACGGCCGGCTCGCCGAGTTCGACGCGCTCTTCATCCGCGAGAACACGGCCGTGAACCACCACACGTTCCGCTTCGCGCGCCGCGCGCAGGCGGAGGGCCTGGTGGTGCTGGACCACCCCGAGTCCATCATCCGCTGCGGGAACAAGGTCTACCAGGCGGAGCTCTTCGAGCGCCACCGGATCCCCGCGCCGCGCACGCTCGTGGTCCATGAGGGGAACATCGGCGAGGTCATGGCTCGGGTGGGGATCCCCTGCGTCCTCAAGCGTCCGGACGGCTCCTTCTCCAAGGGTGTGGTGAAGGTGTCCACGCCCCCGGAGCTGTACGAGGCCCTGGACGAGCTCTTCGAGGAATCGGAGCTGGTCGTGGCCCAGGAGTTCATGCCGTCCGCGTTCGACTGGCGCGTGGGCGTGTTGGACGGACAACCTCTCTACGCGGCGCGCTACCATATGGCCAAAGGCCACTGGCAGATCATCCATAACCGGGGCACCCACACGCGCTTCGGTGATGTCGAGGCTGTCGCCATCGAGGACGTACCCTCGGCGGTGGTGGACGTGGCCGTGCGCGCTGCCCGCCTCATCGGTGACGGACTGTACGGCGTGGATCTCAAAGAGGTGAACGGCCGGATCGTCGTCATGGAGATCAACGACAACCCCAACCTGGACGGTGGCTACGAGGACGGGATTCTCAAGGACGCCCTCTGGGACGAAGTCGTCCGCTGGTTCCGGGTGCGGCTCGACCGCCGGGGACTGGAAGGACGGCACGGGTGATCGGGGTCACGGAACCGGAGACCGCTCACGGTCCCCGCCCGGGGCTGTTCGAGGCGTTCGGCGTCGAGGTCGAGGCCATGCTCGTGGACGCGAGGACGCTGGCCGTCCGTCCCGAGTGCGACCGGCTCATGGAGGCGGTGGGGGGCGCGGAAGGCGACGTGGAGTTCGGCGACATCGCGTGGTCCAACGAGCTGACCCTCCACGTGCTGGAGCTCAAGACCAACGGCCCCGCACCCTCGCTCGCGGGCCTCGCGGGCAAGTTCCACGACAACTTCCTGCGGGCCAACCGGGAGCTGGAGGCCATGGGCTCGATGCTCATGCCCGGTGGCGTCCATCCCTGGATGGACCCGCGCACCGAGACCGTGCTGTGGCCCCACGAATACACGGAGGTGTACCACGCCTTCGACCGGATCTTCGGGTGCTCGGGACACGGGTGGGCGAACCTCCAGAGCACGCACCTGAATCTGCCGTTCCGGGGCGACGAGGAGTTCGGTCGGTTGCATGCGGCCATCCGCCTGGTGCTGCCGCTCGTTCCCGCGCTGTCGGCCGCGTCGCCGTACCTGGAGGGCGTCCGCGCCCCCGCGCTGGACTCCCGGCTCGTGTCCTATCGCGGCAACGCGCGTCGCGTGCCGTCGGTCACGGGGCGCGTGGTGCCCGAGCCCGCGTTCTCCCGGGCGCAGTACGAGCGCGAGATCCTGGGACGGATCTACGCCGACATGAAGGAGCTCGACCCGGAGGGCGTGCTGCGCCACGAGTGGGTGAACGCGCGGGGCGCCATCGCGCGGTTCGACCGGAGCACGGTGGAAGTGCGCGTGATCGACGCGCAGGAGTGCCCGGCCGCGGACCTGGCGGTGGTCGCCGCCGTGACCGAGGTCGTGCGCGCCCTCTCGGTCGGGCCACTGGCCGAGCGCGACCCGACCCTCGACCCGCCCACGGATGCGCTGGCCGCGCTCCTCGAGGCGACGACCGTCGAGGCGGAACGGGCGACGGTGGCGCTTCCGGGCCTGCTCCGCGCTCTCGGACTGGATGGGCGCGAGCGCACGGCCGGGGAAGTATGGCAGGCACTCCTCGATCGCTTCCCGCCGCGCGACCCGGACAGGGAGTGGTCGGCGGCTCTGGAGGGCATCCTCGTCCACGGACCGCTCGCCAGGAGGCTGGTCGCCGCGGTGGGCGAAGCGCCCGATCGCGACCGTCTCGCCGACGTGTTCCGGGACCTCTGCCGGTGTCTCGAGCGCAACGAGCCCTTCGAGGCCCGTTGAGCGGCCCGGGACCCGCCGAGAGGCCCGGGACCCGTTGACCGGCCCGGTGGAGGCATCCCGGTGACGACCGCCATCCTCGTCACCTGTGAGCACGGCGGGAACCGGATTCCCGCCCGGTGGCGCCCCCTGTTCGAGGGCGCCGAAGACGTGCTCGCGTCCCACCGCGGATGGGACGCCGGAGCCCTGCCGCTCGCCCGCGCATTGGCGCATAGACTGCGTGCTCCATTGTTGGCGTCCACGATCACCCGCCTGCTCGTGGACCTGAACCGCTCGTCCCACAACCCGCGTGTCTTCTCCGACTGGACGCGAGGACTCGGGCGGGAGGAACGGTCGGAGCTGCTCCGTCGCTGGCACGCGCCGCATCGCGCGGCCGTGGAGTCCGAGATCGCGGCGAGGGTGGAGCAGGGCCTCCGCGTGGTCCACCTCGCCATCCATACGTTCGCGCCGTCGCTGAACGGGGTGACACGGCGTGCCGACCTCGCGCTACTCTACGATCCGAAGAGGCGTGTCGAGCGCGCGCTCTGCGCGGCGTGGGTCGAGGCCCTCCGTGGGCACCTCTCCCAGCTCGTGGTGCGGCGGAACGACCCCTATCGCGGAGCCGCCGACGGTCTCACCACGTGGCTTCGTCGTCGGGATCCCGCGGCGGCGTACCTGGGGATCGAGATCGAGGTGAGCCAGCGCCTCCTGGGACGTGCCGGACGCTTCCCGGACGCGATCGCGGACGCGCTGGTGAGCGGGCTCGAGCGGGCGCTTGCGTCCGGCGTGTAACGCTCGTTCGCCGCTTCTTTCGCGAACCCAGCCCCTCGGTGGTGGTCGACGCGGCGCCGCGGTGCCGGACGACCCGGCGCTGCGGCGTCCGCCTGTCGGCAATCGTGGAGGCGGTCCATATTCGGCTCGCGATTCCGTACTCCTCGCGCGAGGTGCTCCCATGTTCGGACGATCCGCGGTACTCACCCTGGTGGCCGGCGTGGCGCTGGCCCTCCCCCTGGCTGCCCAGACGGGCCGACCGTTCACCACCGAGGACGCTCTGGACGTCCGGACCCTGCGCATCGCGGACGTCACGGACGATGGGCGCTGGGTGGCGGCGACCGTTCAGACTCGCCGGGGCCGATCCGGCGTGGACCACTTCCGTTACGGGGATCCCACCTACATCGCTCCCTCGCTCGGAGAGCTGCTTGTCGTGGACACGCGCGTGGGCGAGGTGCGCTCGCTCTTCCAGTCCCGCGAGCAGCTCCGGAGCCCGACATGGTCGCCCGACGGAGCGCGGCTCGCGTTCTTCCGGCTCGTGGGCGATGCCTGGCGGCTCGTGGTGTACGACCCGGCCTCGCGCGCCACGGCCGAGGTAGGCCTTCACAGCCCCAAGGCCATCGCGTCGAGCTCCCCGCTGGTCTGGTCGCCCGACGGCGCGTCCTAGCTGGTGGCGCTCCGTCCCGAAGGCTGGGCCGAGCAGGCGCGCGCCGCGTTCGTGGAACTCACCGAGGGGCCCGTGGTCGTCCAGGACTCGAGGGACGACTTCCTCGACTGGGAGCGGGTGCGGAACCTCGACCGGACGCAGATCCCCGCGCTCGTCACGGTCGCCGACGGATCCGTTCGCGAGCTCCCGGAGAACCGGACGCTGGGGAGCCCCCGCTTCGGGCGGGACGGGTCCTATCTGACGTATGTGAAGGCCGAGCCCGAGCGCACGTCGTACAAGCGCGCGGAAGGGACGGACTACACGATCCTGCGGCTGCCGCTGGTGGGCAGCGGGACCGATACGCTCCTGGGTCCCCAGGAACGGCGGGTCGATCCGCGGTGGAACGACGACGTCACCGCGTTCGCGTGGGCCGACGGGGGGGACGTCTTCGTGCGCTTCCTGGACGCCGACTCGGCGCGGAACCTCACCGAGGAGCACCGCGGTCCCGTGTCGGAGACGGACACCTCGAAGATCTCGTACTCCGTGGAGCGGTGGCGTCCGGACGGAGAGGCGCTGCTTCTGGGCTCACAGAAGGGCTACCACCTCCTCGACGCCCGCTCCGGCGACATCCAGACCGTGTTCGAGTATCAGGGCGAGGAGAGCGAGCGTCCCCGTCTCTCCGTCCAGGGCTGGAGCCAGGACGGGCGATATGTCTACATCGGCACCTCGGAGCGCAGACGCTGGGAGCGCGGCCTCGCGCGGCTGGACCTCCGGAGCCGGCGCATGGAGACGCTCGTCGCGGACGCCAACGTCTACGGCGACTGGAACGTGTCGAAGGACGGAAGCCGCGTCGTCTTCCGCCGATCCGACGGCAACAGGCCCGACGAGCTGTACGTGGCCGACGCGCGCTTCGCGGACGTGCGCGAGCTCACGGACCTGAACCCGCAGCTCGAGGGCGTCGCGCTGAGCAGGAGCGAGCTCGTCGAATACCTCGACGTGGACGGGGAGCGCCTCTACGGCGTGCTCTATTACCCCTACGGTTACGAGCCCGGGAAGACGTACCCGTTGGTGGCCGAGATCTACGAGACGTTCTTCGACAATGGGTACAACGAGAACATGCAGCTGGTCACGGCGCGCGGCTGGTTCGGCCTACGGCCCTCGGTGGATCTGGAGATCGGGTATCCCGGCGAGGCGTGGCTGAAGGGTGTGACCCCGGCCATCAACACGCTCATCGAGCGGGGCCTGGTGGACGAGAAGCAGGTGGGGGTCTACGGCCAGAGCTACGGAGGCTACGCCGTGAACCTCCTCGTGACCCAGATCGACCGGTTCGCCGCGGCGGTAAACGTCTCGGGGAAGGTCAACATCATCTCGTTCCTGGGGGACAGCGAGAAGATCGGCACGCGCAACTACAACGCCGCGGAGGAATCACAGGACCGGATCGGCGCGACGCTGTGGGAGCAGCCCCAGAAGTACGTCGCCCACTCCGCGGTGATGTTCGCCGACCGGATCGAGACGCCCCTGCTGCTCCTCTCGGGCGAGGGCGACTGGAACGTGCCGGTGACGAACCAGCGCGAGATGTACTACGCGCTCCGCCGCCTCGGAAAAGAGGTCGTGTGGGTGAACTACATGAAGGGGGGCCACGGCGCGGGCCGCGCCAGCACGGTGGAGGACTTCCATGATCACTGGAAGCGGCTGCTCGATTGGATGGGGGATCACTTCTCGAAGGCGCTGAAAGAGGGCGTGACGCCGTAGTGTGTGGCCGGGGCCGCCGGTCTCCCCCTCACCTTCCGAACGTCCGCCTGAGCGCCGCGCGTGCGGCGTGGTATCCGCACATCCCGTGCACGCCCGCCCCGGGTGGCGTCGCGGCGGAGCATAGGTAGAGGTCGCGCACCGGTGTGGCCCAGGGGCTCATCGAGAGCGTCGGACGGGCGAACGTCTGGGAGAGCGTAGGCGCGCCCCCGCTCACGTCTCCCCCTACGAGATTGGGATTCCACGCCTCGAGTTCGAGGGGACCGTGGACACGCCGCGCCCGGACGAGCGCGCGAAAGCCCGGCGCGAAACGCTCGACCTGAGCCTCGATGCGCTCGGTCACGTCCACGGTGGATCCGTGGGGCACATGGCAGTACGCCCACGCGGTGTGCTTTCCGGCGGGGGCGCGCGAGGTGTCGAAGAGGCTGGGCTGCGCCAGGAGGACGAACGGGCGCTCGGCGGGCTCTCCACCGCCGCAAGCGGCCGCCTCGCCGGCCGAGATCTCCTCGAGCGTGCCACCCAGGTGGACCGTCCCGGCCCGGCGGCATACCTCGGCCGTCCACGGGATCGGCGCCTCCAGTGCCCAGTCCACCTTGAACGCGCCGGGGCCGTGCCGCCACCCCTCGAGGCGGCTGCGGTACCGGCCCGGCAACTCGGCTGCCGCCACCTCCGCGGCGTGGCGAGGCGCGAGGTCCAGGAGGACGGCGCGCGCGGTCGGGAGTTCCGCGAGGCTCAGCACCGGCGCGTCGGTCTCGACGACACCGCCGAGACTCGTGAGGTACGAGATCAGCGCCCGGGTGAGCGCACCGGCGCCGCCCCCGTCCAGGGGATGCGCGAGCGGGAGCTCGGGATGCACCCACTTGAGGCCGTGCTCGCGCAGGGGCAGCGAGCGGAAGAAGGGGGAACCGGCCCCCAGCGGATAGACCGCCGACCCCACGTCGTGAAGGAAGCCGGGCTCGGTGAGCGACGCGGTTCGGACCGCGCCTCCCGGATCCCTCGCGCGCTCG
This sequence comes from uncultured Gemmatimonadaceae bacterium, assembly GCA_964412015.1. Taxonomy (GTDB): domain Bacteria; phylum Gemmatimonadota; class Gemmatimonadetes; order Longimicrobiales; family Gaopeijiaceae; genus SZUA-318. The sequence continues at coordinate 13,318 of CAYPMO010000050.1, forward strand.
CGCACCAGGACACGAAGCCCTTCGCGAGCCAGTTCGATCGCGGCGGCGAGACCGTTCGGGCCCGCGCCCACGACGACGGCGTCCCATCTCATCACGCCAAGGTAGGACCGCGCCGCGTCGGCCCGCTACGGGGCGGCGGGCGTGCGCTCACACGCGCGGCACGGCGCCGAGGACGTCGGAGAGGAGCCACCAGACCGTGGTGGCCAGCAACGCCGTGGGGATGACCCAGCGGAGCCACGCGACCAGGAACCGGTCCAGCGCGCCGGGTGTGTCCCCGCCGAGCTGGCGAAGGAGATGGGCGCGGGGCATCACCCATCCCGCCGTGACGACGGCCAGGAACGCGCCGAACGTCTGGGCGCCGGAGCCGAACGTCAGGTCCCAGGGGATGAAGATCCGGAGGCTCACCATCGGAGGCAGGGCGAGCGCGAACGCGGCGAGGGCCGTGGTCCACACCGCACGGCGCCGGCTCCAGCCCGCCACGTCCGCGAGCCCGACCACCAGCACCTCGAACGCCGCGATGCCGGACAGGAGCGCCACACCCGCGAGGCCGCCGTAGAACAGGGCTCCGAAGGCCCAGCCGGCGGGAACTCGCGCGAACAGCTCCGGGACCGTCGTGAAGAGCAGGGTCGGGCCCGAGCCGGGCGCGAGGCCCAGCGCGAAGACGGCCGGAAACAGCGCGAGCCCGGCGAGGAGGCCGGCGGTGGTGTCCCCGATCACGGTCAGCGTCGCGTCGGCCCGGAGGTGGGCTCCCTCCTCGAGGTAGGAGCCGTACGTGACCATGAACGTGCCGCCGAGCGCCAGCGAGAACACGACCTGACCCAGGGCCGCCAGGACCACCCCCGCGGACACGTCCTGTGGGTGGAACGCGAACAGCCACCGGATGCCCTCGGCCGACCCCGGAAGCGTCAGCGATCGAGCGATCAAGAGGAGCAGCGTCCCGAACAGGATGGGTGTCAGCACGCGGCTCGCCCGCTCGATCCCGCGACGGAGCCCCCGCACGAGCACGGCGGCTTCGATGGCTAGCACGAGCGCCGTGCACACGATCTGGAGACCGAACGATGCGGGCTCGAACCCACGCTCCGGTGGAAGGATGACGGCGTTCCGCAGCGGCCGCCCGAACGGAGCGAGGGCCTCGGCCACGGCGTGATACACGACCCAGCCGATCGCGTTGTTGTAGTATGCGACCGCGGCGAGGACGATGGCGAACAGCGCCCAGCCGACGGCACGCCCCCGGGGGAGGCCGACGGCCTCGTAGGCGCCGAGGGTACCCCGCCGGGCGTGTCGTCCGAGCGACCACTCCGCCATGAGGGCGGGCACGCCCACGAGGAGTGCGATCGCCACGTAGAGGAGCACGAACGCGGCGCCCCCGTAACGGCCCACCATGTACGGGAAGCGCCACACGTTGCCGAGCCCGACCGCGACGCCGACCATGGCGGCCAGCGTGCCCAGGCGCGACGTGAATGTCTCGCGCCCTGTCACCGCTCCGTCGCCCCGAGGACCTCCACGAGCGCGTCCAACGCGCGGTCCGCGTCCTCGACGGTGTTGTAGAAGTGCGGGGCCAGGCGGATCGCCGGCCCTCGGGCAGACGCCAGGATGCCGCGTATCCTCATCGCGGCCTCCACGCCGTGGCTGTCCGCGCAGCGGAACGCCGTCGTGGGGGTCTTGTCGCCGGACCCCGTGGGACCCATCGGCTCGAGACCCCTCGCCCTTCCCCCGTCCACGAGCCGGGCGCCGAGCGCGCGCGTCCAGGCCGCGACGTTCTCGAGGCCCAGCTCCCGGAGCCACGCCATCCCCACCCGAGCTACGTACGCCTCCAGGATCGGGGGCGTGCCGCTGTCGAGACGCCGGGCTCCCTCGGCCCAGTCGAGACGGGTGTCGAAGGCGAACGGGTTCCTGCGGCCGAACCACCCGGTCGCCGCCGGGCGCAGCTCGTCGGCCAGACCGGGGCGGACCCACACGAACGCGATGCCCGGCATCCCCATCAGGAACTTGAGGTTGCCCGACGCCACGAAGTCGGCGCCGGAGGACGGCGCGTCGAACGGTTCCGTGCCCAGCGACTGGTACGCGTCCACGTAGAGGAGAGCACCACGATCGTGCACCAACGATGCCAACGAGCGGGTATCCTGCTTCCATCCGTTCTGGTAGTAGGCGTGGGCGGCCGACACGACGCGCGTCTTCGCAGCCAACACCGCGTCATAGTCCTCGAGATGGATGGTGCCGTCATCCCGCACGGGTACCGTGCGTACCTCGGCCCCGAGGCGCTCCTGGGCGCGCCACACATGGGCGACCGTCGGAAACTCCACGCCGCTCACCACCACCTCATAGCGCCGACCGGTGAGGTCGAGGCCCGTGGCCACGCCCGCCGTCGCCTGGGAGACCGAGGTGGCGACCGCGACGTCCGGGGGCCGTCCGCCGACGAAGGACGCGAACTCGGCCCGGGCCGCCTCCACCTCGGCGATCCACCGGTCCCAGTCCATTCCGTCGCGCGCCCACGAGTCGAGGTACGTCTCCGCCGCCTCCCGGGCCATCACGGACTGCGGCGTCTGCGAGCAGGCGTTCATCGGCACGCGCGTGGCCAGCAGGGGGATCTGCCGGCGCACGGCTTCCAGGTCGTAGGCGGGGCGGTCGAGCATGACCGCACCATACCGCCCTGCGGAGGCGACGGCGAGGGCCATGCTCTCGTGCGTTGTCTTATCCCTTCGCGAACCGCTCCGGCGTTACCGCGGTATCCGGGAACGCTTCGAGCAGCCACGCGTCGGCCGTGACCAGGCGGACCGCGAGCTCTCGGGCGAGCACGACGAACTCACAGTCGTACGCAGCGCCGCCGGAGGAGAAAGCCAGCGCGAGCACCGGCTCGGTGGGCACGCTGAACTCCCGACCGGCCATGAGCGCCTCCGCAGGCTCGGCCATGGAGAGGGCGTCACCCAGCGCCAGGGCGCCGGTGCGGACGTACGTGGCGAGGACGTTGCGGAGCTCGCTCCTCCAGAGCGTCGGTGCCGCCCACACAGGGTCGGCCCGGAGCACGGCCTCGGCCGCGCCGGTCCGCTCGCCGGGAAGGACCAGGTAGGCGATGAGGTTCGTGTCCGCGACGATCACGGCCGGCCCAGGCGCCGCGCCGCGTCGAGGTCCGCATCCGTGACGTACAGGTTCTGCGTCCGCTCCCGTACGCTCCGGAACCCGGCGAGGAGATCATCGGGATCCACCGGCACCGGGCCCAGACCCCGCTGGAGGCAAACGATGGCTTCGGCATTGATGCTACGCCGGTGCCGCTCGGCGCTCGCCTTCAGCCGTGCGTAGAGGTCGTCCGGGAGCTTCTTGATCGTCATGGTCGCCATGGGGTCCTTGGTTCCATAATGATTCCATAATGCAATATATGCGATCGTCAGGCCCCGGGAATGACACAGTGATCCCGTAGAGCTCGTCGCGCACGAAACCGTTGAACTCGCAGGGGCGCCGCGGGTACGTTTCCAGCGAGCGCGCGAGTGAGGATCGCCGGCGAGAGGGCAAGCTGGTTGCCGGAGGAAAGTCCGAGCTCCGCAGGGCAGGGTGCCGGGTAACGCCCGGGCGCCGTGAGGCGACGGAAAGTGCCACAGAAAGCAAACCGCCGATGGCCGCCGCGAGGCGGCACAGGCAAGGGTGAAAGGGTGCGGTAAGAGCGCACCGGGCCGCTGGTAACAGGGGCTGCACGGTAAACCCCACCCGGAGCAAGGCCATGTAGGGGACGAGGGGTGGCCCGCCCCGTCCGAGTCCCGGGTAGGCCGCTCGAGGCCGCCGGTAACGGCGGTCCCAGATGAATGATCCTCCTCCGGGGCGCGAGCCCCGGAGACAGAACTCGGCTTATTCCGCGCGCTCACTTCATCCGCGCCCGTCGCGAGCCAGCGGCGGGCGCGGTCCACATCGAGGCAGGGTACAGGGTCGAATCTCCTGCCCGGGCCGCTGGGGCGCGGAATCCTTGACCCCCGGTCCCGATTCGCGATCTTCCCATTCTCTCCGCCGGGCGCACCCCGGCGAGGCGCGCGCCCGTAGCTCAGGTGGATAGAGCGCATGCCTCCGGAGCATGAGGTCACAGGTTCGAATCCTGTCGGGCGCACTATGGCGGGCCCCCTTCGGGGGGTCCGCTTCTTTGTTCCCGACAGGGTTCGAAGCTGTGACCGAACCTGTGCGGTTTTCACAGGTTCGACCCGATGCGCCGTTGAGTGATTCGAAGAGCGCTCTGCTCGTTCGCGAGGGGACTGAGGACGGCCGAAGGCCGCCGCAGGTCTATCCTGTCGGGCGCATTATGGCGGGCCCCCTTCGGGGGGTCCGCTTCTTTGTTCCCGACAGGGTTCGAAGC
>CAYPMO010000050.1:17750-18158 GCA_964412015.1 uncultured Gemmatimonadaceae bacterium
GTGATTCGAAGAGCGCTCTGCTCGTTCGCGAGGGGACTGAGGACGGCCGAAGGCCACCGCAGGTCAATCCTGTCGGGCGCACTTGGGAGGTGCGAAGCGCCGCAAGGCTTATCGGGGCCTTGCGGCGCTCTTCGCTTCGCGCCGTCGCGCCGCCGGTGCCAGTTCCTGGTGCCAATTCGCCTTCTACCGAGGCGACATCGACCCCCGCCTCGCCATCCGCCGCACGACGGTCTACGGCGCCCTGGGCGTCGCCTTCCTCTTCCTCTTCGCAGGCCTGGGCAACGCAGCGGAGGGTTTCCTGGAGGCTTCGCTGGGCATGGCGCCTCTGGCGGGGTCCATCGTAACCGGAGGGACCTTTAGCGCCCCCGATTTCTCTGGACAGTAGATTGGCGAAGACGCATGGGGTCC
>CAYPMO010000051.1:0-16152 GCA_964412015.1 uncultured Gemmatimonadaceae bacterium
TCGTACCGCTTCCCGCGTGGTTCATCCTGGGCTACTGGTTCTTCATCCAGCTCGTCTCCGCGGGCGTTGGCGGTGGAGCCGGGGGCGTCGCGTACGCGGCCCACGTCGGCGGCTTCGTGGCGGGGGCCGCCCTCGTCCATCTGTTCACGAACCCGCGGCTCGTCTCCGCCAAGAAGCGTGGCCTGGTCCTGCTCAGGAGGGACCTCCACCGGGGCGGCTGGTGGTGAGCGCGGCGTGCGTCGATATTCTCCCGTCCCTCCGCGCGAGTGCGCGGCGTCCCTATGCCTGACAGGACCTCCCGCATGAAGCGTCCCCGGCCGTCCGTGGCCCTGCTCTGGGCCATGTGCGCCATCCTGCTGGCCGCGGGTGCGTGGGTGGTGTTGCGGGTCGAGCCCGCAGGGGCGGGGGAGCCGGTGGCCGCGGTCGCGGCGAGCGCGGCAGGGGGAGTCCAACAGGCTCAGAGCGCGGGGATCCGGATTCCGCGCGAGTCGCTCGGGACCCCTCTGCTGCCGAGGCTCCGGTCCCTTTTCGGCCTTCTCGCGCTCACGGGTCTCGCGTGGGTCGTTTCGGTGGACCGCTCGCGCATCGCCTGGAGGGTCGTGCTCTGGGGCATCTCGCTCCAGGTGGTCTTCGCGTTGTTCATCCTCAAGACCTCGATCGGCGCCCAGTTCTTCGACACGGTCAACGCGCTCGTGGTGGCGCTCCTCGGGTACACGGTCGACGGGGCGCGCTTCCTCTTCGGGAACCTGGTGGACAACAACGTTCCGGTCGGCGGAGGCGAGCCCGGGAACGGGCCGTTCACGGCGGCGGCGGGGCGGGTCGCCAACACGGGCTCGTACTTCGCGTTCACCGTTCTGCCGACGATCATCTTCTTCTCGTCGCTCACGACCCTCCTCTACCATTTGGGCATCATGCAGATGGCGGTGAAGGGGGTAGCCTGGGTGATGCAGCGCACCATGCGGACCTCGGGCGCGGAGACCCTGTCGGCGGCCGGCAACATCTTCGTGGGTCAGACCGAGGCGCCTCTCCTCGTCAAGCCGTTCGTGGAGCGGATGACCGACTCGGAGCTCATGACCGTCATGACGGCGGGCTTCGCGACCGTCGCTGGCGGTGTGATGGCCGCGTACGTGGGCATGCTCCTGTTCCACTTCCCGGATATCGCGGGGCATCTCATGGCGGCTTCGGTGATGTCGGCGCCCGCGGCCATCGTCGTCGCGAAGCTCATGGTGCCCGAGACCGGCCGGCCCGAGACCGCCGATACGCTCGATGTCAGCGTGGAGCGGCCCGACGTGAACGTGATCGACGCTGCGGCTCGCGGCGCGGGGGAGGGGTTGTTCCTGGCGCTGAATGTGGGCGCCATGCTCCTCGCGTTCGTTGCGCTGATCTATTTGTTCAACGGTCTACTGGATTGGACGGCCGGGCTCGCCGGGATCCGGGGGCTGAGCCTCGAGCAGATCCTCGGTTGGGCCCTCGCGCCCCTCGCGTGGCTCATGGGCGTGAGCTGGGCGGACGCGGAGGTGGTCGGGTCGCTCCTGGGCCTCAAGACCGTGCTCAACGAGTTCTACGCCTACCTCCAGCTCGCCGGCCTGTTGCAGACCGGAGGGACGCTCCAGCCGCGCTCGGTGGTCATCGCCACGTACGCGCTCTGCGGCTTCGCCAACTTCGGGTCCATCGCGATCCAACTCGGGGGGATCGGAGGGATGGCCCCGTCGCGGAGGCACGACCTTTCCCGGCTGGGACTCCGAGCGATGATCGGCGGCACGATCGCGGCGTTCATGACCGCCACGATCGCCGGGATGATCCTGTAGGTGACACCGTGAGCGTTCCCTCCCTTCCCGACATCGCCCGTGCGGCGAGCCTCGTCCGCGAGCGCATCCCGTTCGTCCCCGAGGCGACGCTCGTCCTCGGATCGGGCCTGGAGCGGGTGGTGGACGCCGTCGCCGACGCCGTATCGGTTCCATTCGAGGAGCTCCCGGGGTTTCCACCCGCCGGCGTCGAGGGCCACGCCGGCCGCTTCGTGGGCGGGACCCTGGCCGCACGCCGGGTGCTCGTGCAGGCGGGCCGCTATCACGTCTACGAAGGCCATCCGGCGGAGGTCCTGGCGGCGCCGATCCGACTGTCGGCCGCGCTCGGGGTGGAGACGCTCCTTCTCACGAACGCGGCCGGCGGCGTGGACCCCTCTCTCGAGCCGGGCGACCTCGTGTTGGTGTCCGACCACCTCAACCTGATGGGCCGATCCCCCCTGATCGGGCCGGCCGCGAGCGGGGAGCTCCGGTTTCCCGACATGAGCCGGGCGTACGATCCCGACCTACGGCGGCTCGCGCTCGACGTCTCCGGGCGACTCGGGATCCCCCTCCGGCACGGCGTGTATGCCGCTGTCACGGGACCCGCGTTCGAGACCGCGGCGGAGGTGCGCATGCTGCGCACGCTGGGCGCGGACGTCGTGGGGATGTCCACGGTTCCCGAGGTCCTGGTCGCGCGGGCGCTGGGCCTGCGCTGCCTCGCGATCTCCATGGTCACCAACAAGGGGACCGGGCTGGCTCCCGAGCCGCCGTCCCACGCCGAGGTCCTCGCGGTCGGACGGGAGGCGAGCGTCCGGGTAGGCGCGATCCTGGAAGGAATCCTGCGCGAGCTCCCGGCTCCGGCTCAATCGGTGGGGAAGAAGTGATTCACCGGACCGTGCCCGCTGCCGAGTCCCGGCGCCGTCTCGATGGCCTTGGCGACCCATCCCACGGCGCGCTCGGCCGCGTCCGCGAGGGCGAGTCCCCGCGCCAGTCCCGCCGCTACGGCCGCGGACAGCGTGCAGCCGGTGCCGTGCGTGTGACGCGTCGCCAGGCGCGGCTTGCGCCACACCCTCTCCTCCGAACCGTCCCAGAACAGGTCCACGGCGTCCCCTTCCATGTGGCCGCCCTTCATCAGGGTCGCGGCGGCGCCCATGTCCACGAGTGCCCTGGCCGCGTCGCGCATCTGGTCGAGCGTCCCGACGAGGCGACCGGTGAGGATGTGGGCTTCGTGGAGGTTGGGTGTGACGAGGGTGGCCAGCGGAAGCAGCTCGCGGGCCACCGTCAGCTCGGCGTCGGCGTCGAGGAGGCGTGCCCCGCTGGTCGCCACCATCACCGGGTCGAGCACGTAGCGTGGGAGCCGGTGTGCCCGGATCGCTTCGGCCACGGTGGCGACGAGCTCGGCGGTCGCGAGCATTCCCGTCTTGGTCGCGGCCGGCGGGAGATCGGATACGACCGCGTCGATCTGCGCGCGCACGATCTCCACGGGAACGGCATGCACGGCTGTGACCGCGCGCGTGTTCTGGGCCGTGATCGCGGTGAGGGCGCTGGTTCCGAAGACCCCGAACGCCTGGAACGTCTTGAGGTCCGCCTGGATCCCGGCGCCGCCGCCGCTGTCGCTGCCGGCGATCGTGAGCGCGATGGGGCGTGTCTCGGACATGGTGCTGAAAGGTGTACAAGGACATGAGCCTGAGCCAGCGTCGCGCCCAGCTCGTTGGACGGCTCCGCCGCAGGAAGACCCGGGAGCGTGAGGGTCTCGTCCTCGTCGAGGGCATCCGCTCCGTGACCGAGGCGCTCGAGGCCGGAGCCGAGCCCGTGTTCGCGGTCGTGTCCCCACGTCTCGACACGTTGGCCTGGGGGGCGGACCTTCTCGCGACGCTCTGCGCGCGTGTGGAGGACGTGGAGCGGCTCGGCGACGCCGAGCTCGACGCCCTCGCCGACACCGAGCGGCCGCAGGGTGTGCTCCTGGTCTGCCGCCAGCGAAGCTGGGATGTCGCGGAGCTGCGGCAACGGGGCCGATATCTGGTCCTGGACGCGGTGCAGGACCCGGGGAACGTGGGTACTCTGGTCCGGGCCGCGACCGCCTTCGACGTCGACGGCGTCATCGTCCTGGACGGAACCGCGGACCCTTGGGGTCCCAAGGCCGTGCGCTCCTCCGCGGGCATGACCTTTCGAGTTTCCGTCGGGCTCGCGGAGGCGGATGCCGTGGTCGAGTTGCTTCGGGAGAGCGACGTGCCGCTGTTCGTAGCGGACGCGTCCGGCGTGGACGTCGCGGATGTCTCGACTCCGGCGAGCTGGGCGCTGGCGGTCGGGAACGAGGGTGTGGGCACCCGAGAGACCCTCCGCCTCGCCGCGACGAGATTCGTGCGGATCCCCATGCCCGGTCCGGCCGAGTCACTCAACGCCGGGGTGGCGGGAGCCATCCTTCTGTACGCCCTGACCCAGGAGGTGCGGCGTGCTCCTTGAGCCGTGGATGATCGCGCTGGTTGCCGGGATGTTCGGTCTGGCGATCGGATCGTTCCTCAACGTGTGTTCGCTGCGCTGGCCCCAGGACGAATCGGTGATCTCGCCGCCGTCGCGCTGCCCCCGCTGCGGAGAGCCGATCCGCTGGTACGACAACGTGCCCGTGGTGAGTTGGATCGTCCTGCGGGGGCGGTGCCGCTGGTGCAAGGAGCCGATCTCGCTGCAGTACCCGCTCGCGGAGCTGACGACCGGCCTGCTCTGGGCCGGGGTCTTCGTCTCGCACGGCGCGTCGTGGGAGGCTCTGCGTGGAGCGGTGTTCCTCACGATCTTGTTCGGGATCTCCTTGAGCGACGCGCGCTTCTACGTCATCCCGGACCAGTTCTCCGTCGGCGGCGCCGCGCTCGGCGCCCTGCTCGCGCTGTTGCCCGGTGGCGTGGACCTCTGGCAAGCGCTTCTGGGGGCGGCCCTGGGCTACGGCGGTCTCTGGCTGGTGGCGGTCGGGGGGACCTGGCTCATCAAGAAGATCCTCCCCGGTCGCCTGGAGGAGGCGGGCGTGGACCGCGCGATGGGTGGCGGTGACATCAAGATGATGGCCATGGTGGGCGCCTTCGTCGGGCCGTGGGGGGTCGTGGAGACGATCTTTCTCGGATCGGTCCTCGCTCTTCTTGTCTTCGGTCCGGCGGCCTCTCTATCCAAACGGCTCATCCCGCTCGGCGTCTTCCTCGCGGCTGCCGGCGCCGTGACCTGGGTGTGGGGGGAAGCGATGCTCGGCTGGTACATGACCCACGTGGTCGGGATCCCCATGTAGGGTCCGACCGCGTCGGGGCCCTGACCGGGGGTCGCGGTACGCCGTCAGGGATCCGAGCAGTCGCGCTCGTAACCGCAGTTCGTGCAGATGAGCTTGCAATGCCGCTCGACCATCGGGGCGCCGCAGAGGTCGCAGGTCGGGCCGCTGACTTCCTCCGCCCGGTAGGATCTCGACAGCTCCACGTAGTGACTTCCGCCCCGGGCGACCCACTCGGCCGCGGACCCCTCGAGCGTCTTCTTGACCTCGCCCGGCACGCCCGCCACGACCGAGCGGGGCGGGATGTGCACGCCCTCGAGGACCACAGTGTTGGCCGCGAGCACGCATTCCTCTCCTACGACCGCGTTCTGGAGGACGACGGCGTTCATGCCGATGACCGTCCGGTTTCCGATCGTGCAGCTCTCGAACTTCGCGCCGTGCCCCACGGTCACGTCCTCGCCGATCACGGTCGGTCCCCACGCGCCCACGTGCACCACGCAATTGTCCTGTACGCTGGTTCTGGCGCCCACCACGATCCCGTGGTCGGGATGGTCACCCCGGAGCACCGCGCCGAACCACACGCTGGCCTCGGGGCCGATCGTCACGTCCCCGATCACCACGGCGCTCGGCGCGATGAACGCGGACGGGTCGATGCGCGGGACCCTGCCGTCGAAGGGGATGATATACGGCATCATTCATCGTCCAGGGCGGTGGCTCCAGGCTCCGGGCGGAGCCGGGTCAGCCTGGCGCGGACCACCTGCGTCTCCGTGGCTTCCACGATCTCGATACGCACGCCGGATCGCTCCAGCGTCTCTCCCACCCGCGGAACGTACCCCAGTTCCTCGAGGATGAACCCGTTCAGCGAGCGGTTCTCGAGGGTCGGGAGGGAGATATCGAGCTCTTCGTTGATCTCCCGCAGGTCCACGCCGGCGTCGGCGATCGCTTCCGTCGGCGATAGACGGAAAAGCTCCTCCTCGGCGACGTCCAGTTCGTCCTCGATGTCCCCCACGAGCTCCTCGAGGACGTCTTCCAAGGTCACCAGCCCATCGATGCCCCCGAATTCGTCCGCGACGATCCCCATGTGGATGCGCCGGGCCTGGAAGTCGCGGAGCAGCCGGGACAGGGACAGAGACCCGGGCACGAAGAACGGTTCACGGGCCAGGCCGGACAGGGCGAGGCCGCTCTCGCCGTCCACGAGCGCTTGATACGCCTCTCGGACGTATAGCACTCCGGTGATGTCGTCTACGGATTCGCCGTAGACCGGCACCCGGCTGTACGGTACCCCGGCTAGCTTAGGGGCGATGTCGCCGAGACTGAGACTGTCCTTCCAGGCGAAGACGTCCACCCGAGGCGTCATCACATCCCAGACGGTGAGCTCGTCGAGCCGGAACGCGCGCTCCACCAGCAGGCTCTCTTGCTCCTCGATGACGCCTTCCTCCTCGCCGAGCTCCTGGATCTCACGGAGCTCCCGGGCTTCGGGAGTCGCCTCTCCCGACCCCGTAGGGGTGAACAGGTCCTCTAGCTTCGACAGTGGCCTTGTCACGAAGTGGAACGTGTGCAGCACGGATACGAGGAGGGGCGAGGCGAGCAGCGCGATGCGCACGGGGTATCGGGCCGCGACCACGCGCGGCAGGATGTCGGTGACCAGGAGAACGAGAACGATCGCGCCGCCGAGGACGACGAGGGCCGGCACGGGCCCCCACGTCCGTGCGGCCGCCATCGTTGTCACGCCGACGGCCGTCAGGTTGAGGGCACGCGTGAGCAGACGCAGGATCGTTCGGGTCTCGGCCTCGTCGGTCCGCAGGGACGCGAGCGAATCGGCTCCGTGGAAGCCTTCGTCCTGGAGCGTGCGCAACCGCGAGGGGCCGACCTGAAGTACCGCGGCGCCCACGGCGGTGAGGAGGGCGGACACGAGGACCAGGCCTGCCACGACGCCCAGGGCCAAGCCGGTCACGGGCTTGCGCCTGGCCGGCCTTCGGCCGACCCGCTACTCGGGTCTACATCCACCTTTTCGCCTCCGAGAGCTCCTGGACGATGTCCTGATACCCCGCCGGTCGGCTTCCGATTCGAAGTCGAGGACGACCCGGTGTGCGAGTATGGCGCCCCAGGCAGACGAACCGGGAGGTTCGACGACCTCGTGCTTCCCGACGATCCGCGTTCTTGGTGGCGGCGTCACCCTCGGTGCTCATCGTCTTCTTTCTGCGCGCTCCGGCCGTCCTCCCGGAACGTTGCAGGGGCCGCCACGGGTGGCATCGGAGGAGTCGTGAAATTGAACTCCCGGGGATCGCGACTGTCAAGCAAGCGGAGCCCGAATCGTCGCATTCCGCTTCCGGTTGCGTGGGTTTTGCCAAACGACTATTGTTTGCCGGCTCAGCCTCGGAGGGGCCGCCACGATGCAGTCCACAGGCCGGTGAACCCGGACCCGCCGCAGCGCGACAGACGTGTTGCCGCGGAGGCGATCGGTCTCGGACTGAACGTCGTCGTCGCCGCCTTCCTGTTCGGGTTCCTGGGCCGTTGGGTCGGGAGACGAATAGGGGCGGAGGAGGTCTTGACGCTGATCGGCGGCCTCGTGGGCGCTGGCGCGGCATTCTACAGCCTCTATCTGCATCTTGCCGGCCGCCCCCGGGGAAACCGAGAGACGAAGAAGGAGGAATGAAGGTTCTGGGCCGCTACGCCACCGCCACGACACTGGTGGTTCTCATCATCGTCGGCGCCCTGGCGCCGTTCCTGGATGCGAGGGGTCGCGCCAGCCTCCTGGTCGCGGCGGCCGTGGCGGTGCCCGTTCAATGGGCATCGTTCTTCCTCCTCGTGGGAGCAGGGTCGGATCACCATCGGTTCCTGGTACGCTGGGCGATCGGGATCCTGACGCGCCTGGGGGTGGTCGCGGGTGTGGGTATTCTCCTTCCGCGCCTCGCTTCACTCGATGGAAGCGTGCTCATCCTGGGCGTCTGTGGTTTCTTCTTCGTCCTCCTCCTCTTCGAGCCCGCGTTCATCCGGAGCGGCAGGGACACGCCGCGGTTCGCGCAATGAGCTTCGCCCAGGCGATGCAGGAGGCCTCGGCGCCGGCGCCCGAGGGCACGGCCCACGGTCTCGGCGCGATCTCCGAGATCCCCGAGTTCATCTCGCACCATCTGGAAGACGCCCGGGTGTTCGAGTTCGCAGGCATGCACGTGGACCTCCGGCCTCTCGCGCTCGACCCCATCCACATCGGTGGCGTGACGCTGGACCTGTCTCCTACCCGCCAGCTCTTCTTCATCTTCCTGGCCGCGGTCCTGTGTATCGCGGTCTTCGTGCCCGTCGCGAGGATCCTCGCTCGCAGGCGGTCCGGGCAAGCGCCCAGCGGTTTCGCGAACGCGATGGAGGCGATGATCCTCTACTTCCGGGACAACGTGGTCCGGTCGAACATCGGCCACGGCGCGGACGGATATACCCCGTACATCCTGACTGTCTTCTTCTTCATCCTGTTCATGAACCTCATGGGCCTGACCCCCTTCGGGATCACTCCCACGGGGAACCTGTCCGTGACCGCCGGTATGGCGATCGTCTCCTTCATCGTCATCGAGGTGAGCGGGATGCTGTCCCTCGGCCCGATAGGGTACGCTCGGACGATCTTCTTCCTGCCCCACGGGATCCCCACCCTCATGAAGCCGATCATGCTAGTGATCATGACGCCCGTGGAGGTCCTGAGTAAGTTGACCAAGCCGTTCGCTCTGGCGGTTCGTCTGTTCGCGAACATGATGGCGGGACACATCCTGATTCTCGTTCTGGTGGGGCTCATCCTCGTCACCCAGAGCTACCTGATCGGAGGAGTGTCGGTGCTGATCATGAGCGCGCTCATGATCCTGGAGCTCTTCGTCGCCTTCCTGCAGGCCTTCATCTTCGCGATGCTCACCGCGGTCTTCGTCGGACTCATTCGTCACGCACACTGATATCGCCACCCGTCCGCCGGGCGGACACCAACCCCTCAACCTTCGAGGAACATCAACATGTTCGCTCTTCTCCAAGCTGCCGCTGAGCCCGGCCCCTCCGGCCTCCAGTTCATCGGCGCTGGTATCGGCATCGCGCTCACGGTCATCGGCGCCGGCATCGGCATCGGCATGATCGGTGCCTCCATGGCTTCGGGCATGGCGCGGCAGCCGGAGGCCAGCGCGAACATCCAGACTGCCTCCATCATCCTGGCGGCCCTCATCGAGGGAGCCACACTGTTCGCTCTCGGTCTCGCGTTCTTGAAGTTCTAGCCATGAAGACCGCACGCGCCGTCGCCGCGCTCACGGCTGTGATGTTCGCGACCCCCAACGCTCTTTCGGCGTCGGGGGAGGGGACGACGCCGCTCTTCACGGTCAACCTGGGGACGACGGTGTGGACCACCATCGTCTTTTTGGCTCTCCTCGGGATCCTCTGGAAGTTCGCCTGGGGGCCCATCCTCGCGGCGGTGGACGCGCGGGAGAAAGCGATCCAGGGGGCGCTCGATGAGGCCGCGCGCCGGCAGGACGAGGCGACGAGGCTTCTGGAGGAGCATCGCCGACAACTCGTGGATGCCCGGCGGCAGGCCGGTGAGCTCCTGGCCGAGGGCAAAGCGCAGGGAGAGCGGGTCCGCAAGGACCTCGAAGAGAGAGCGCGCACGGAAGCGCAGGCGATTGCGGAGCGCGCCCGACAGGACATCGAACGGGAGCGCGATGCCGCCCTCGACATGCTTCGCAGGGAGTCGGTCGAGCTCGCGTTGGCGGCCGCCTCGCGCCTCGTGCAGGAGCGGATCGACCAAGCCAAGGACCGACAGCTCGTCGAGCACTTCCTGGACGACGTGTCCCGCGGCCGGGAGGCGCCGGCGTGAGAGACGAGACCGTCGCCAGGACCTACGCCGAGACGCTGTTCGAGCTCTCGGAGCGACACGAAGGCCTGGAAGCCTTCGGGCGCGGAATGGACCTCGTCGTCGGGCTTCTCGACCAGGAGCCCGGGTTCCAGTCGTTCCTCGATACGCCCCGGATCGACGCGGACGCGAAGAAGGATCTGATTCGGAAGGTCTTCACGTCCGAGCTGCCTCGCCAGCTCGTGAATTTCCTGCTCGTCACCATAGAGAAGCGCCGGCAAAGGCTGCTGAGGCAGATCGCCGAGCATTTCCGGGAGCTGGTGGACGAGCGGGAGGGCCGTGCCCACGTCGACGTGACCGTGGCTCGGCCCCTGGATGACGTCACCCTGGATCTCCTCGTCCGGCGGCTCTCGGAGCTGATCGGTGCGACCGCCGTTCCCCGTGTGCGGGTGCGGCCCCAGATCCTCGGAGGCGTGATCGTTCGTGCGGGTGACACGATCTACGACGGGTCCGTGCGTAGGCGGCTGGACGGAATGCGCCGGCAGCTGCTTAGGGCCGAGCTCCCTCAGGGGGCGACCGGCTGACCCTGGAACCCTGGACTGCAACGGGAAACGATGGCCAACGAGTCGCAGCTTCGCGCGAGCGAGATCAAAGGTGTCCTGCTCTCAGAGATCGAGCGCTACGACGAGGAATTGCACGCCGAGGAGATCGGCGAGGTTCTCGAGGTGAAGGACGGCATCGCACGCATCTATGGCCTGACGAAGGCCATGGCCTCCGAGATGCTGGAGATCACCTCGACCAAGACGGGCGAGGCCGTGATCGCCCTCGCGCTGAACCTCGAGGAGGACAACATCGGCGCCGTGATCATGGGCGAGTGGACGCATCTCCAGGAGGGCGACAACGTTCGCCGGACCGGACGCGTGCTCGAGGTCAACGTCGGCGCCGGGTATCTCGGCCGTGTAGTGGATCCGCTCGGCGACCCGCAGGATGGCAAGGGGCCGATCGAGGGGATCGAGGGGACACGCCAGATCGACATCGTCGCCCCGGGCATCGTGCTCCGCCAGAAGGTCAAAGAACCGCTCCAGACCGGCATCAAGGCCATCGACTCGATGATCCCCATTGGACGCGGACAGCGCGAGCTGATCATCGGCGACCGCGGCACGGGGAAGACCGCCATCGCGGTGGACACGATCATCAACCAGAAGGGCGGAGACGTCATCTGCATCTACTGTGCGATCGGGCAGCGCGCCGGCAAGGTCCGGAACGTGTTCGAGATCTTGCACGAGCACGAGGCGATGGCCTACACGATCATCGTCGCGGCGAACGCGTCCGATCCCGCTCCCATGCAGTACATCGCGCCCTACGCGGCGTGTGCGATGGCCGAGCACTTCATGTGGCAGGGCAAGCACACGTTGGTCATCTACGACGACCTGTCCAAGCAGGCGCAGGCGTACCGGCAGTTGTCCCTGGTTCTTCGTCGGCCCCCGGGGCGCGAGGCGTACCCGGGTGACGTCTTCTACCTCCACTCGCGCCTCCTCGAGCGTGCGGCGAAGCTCTCGGACGAGTTGGGTGGGGGATCGCTCACGGCGCTTCCGGTCATCGAGACCCAAGGGGGCGACGTCGCGGCGTACATCCCGACGAACGTCATCTCGATCACCGACGGCCAGATTTTCCTCGAGCCCGACCTGTTCTTCTCCGGCGTCCGGCCGGCCGTGAACGTGGGAATCTCGGTCTCCCGGGTGGGCGGGAACGCGCAGATCAAGGCGATGAAGAAGGTGGCCGGGCGCCTCCGGCTGGATCTGGCGCAGTACCGGGAGATGGAAGCGTTCGCCCAGTTCGGCTCGGACCTGGATGCCGCGACGCAGCGCCAGCTCGCCCGGGGCTCCCGCACGGTCGAGCTCCTCAAGCAGCCCCAGTATCAGCCGATGCCCGTGCAGAACCAGGTGTGCGCGATCTACGCGGTGACCAATGGGTACCTGGACACCATCGCCGTGAACAAAGTCCGGGAATGGGAACGCGGCTTCCACGAGCACATGGCGGCAAAGCACCCGGACGTGCTGGACGGACTCGGCGACAGCAAGGAGCTGACGAAGGATCTCGAGGAGAAGCTGGTGGCGGCCATCAAGAGCTACAACGAGATCATCGCAACCAGGCTCGCAGAGGAGGTCTCGGCCTGACCGGCCGAGCTCCCGGCGACACGGCAGGGAGGCCGTAACGACGTGGCTGGCGCCCGTGAGGTGAAGAGGCGGATCAAGTCGGTGGAGAACACGCGACAGATCACGCGCACCATGGAGCTCGTCTCCACGTCCAAGCTCAAGAGGGCGACCGATCGAGTGAACGCCGCTCGTCCCTACACGGCCGCGCTCACCGAGATCGTCCGCAGCCTGTATTCGCCGGACCTCGCGGAGCGGTACCCCCTCCTCAGGAACCCCGCCGAGGTGAAGCGGGCCGCGGTCCTGCTGCTCACGGCCAACCGTGGGCTGGCCGGAGGGTTCAACGCCAATCTCGTCCGCGAGGCACGCGGCCTTCTGGAGGATCTCCGCGAGCGCGGCATCGAGACGGAGCTCCACGTGTCGGGGAAGAAGGGGATCGCGTTCTTCACGTTCCGCAAGGAGCCGATGGCCACTGCGCGCAGGGACATCGGGGATACACCGACGGTGGCCGACGCCGAGTCGCTCGTGGCGCCGATTCGGTCGCGCTTCGAGCTGGGTCAGGTGGACGCGGTGTACGTGGTGAGCTCCGAGTTCCGGTCCGCCGTGTCCACGCCGCCGAGGGTACGGACGGTGCTCCCGATCCTGCCCGAGGGAACGACGCCACCTGCGGATCTCTTCCTCCTGTCGCCCTCGGGCGACCTGATCCTGGAGCGAATGCTCCCGCTGTACCTCCGCAACACGGTCTATGTGCTGCTCGTGGAGAATGCGGCTGCCGAGCAGGGGGCACGCAGGAGCGCGATGAAGAGCGCGACGGACAACGCGGGGGAGATGCTCGAGGTTCTCACCCGCAGCTACAACCGGGCCCGTCAGGCCCAGATTACGCAGGAAATCGCCGAGATCGTCGGCGGTGCCGCGGCCCTCGAGTGAGGACGCGGTCCCGGCGCGGTTCCAGAACAGGGAAACATGGCTGATCAGAATATCGGTAGGATCGTCCAGGTCATCGGCCCGGTTCTCGACGTGGAGTTCGAGCCCGAGCATCTCCCGGAGATCTACAACGCGCTTCGCCTGACCGCGACGACGGAGGCGGGCCAGACGATCGACCTCGTCGCGGAGGTGCAGCAGCACATCGGACGAAGCCAGGTCCGGGCCGTCAGCATGTCGTCTTCGGACGGCGTGACCCGAGGCATGGAGGTCGTGGACACGGGCCGTGCCATTACGGTTCCTGTCGGCGAGGCGGCGCTCGGCCGCATCCTGAACGTGCTCGGCGAGCCCGTGGATCAACTCGGGCCCGTGGGCGGGGAGAATGCGGACAAGGTGGAGCGTTGGCCCATCCACCGCGAACCGCCGAAGTTCGAACAGCTCGAGCCCAAGACCGAGATCTTCGAGACGGGCATCAAGGTCGTGGATCTGCTCGCGCCCTACGTGAAGGGCGGCAAGACGGGCCTCTTCGGGGGCGCCGGCGTCGGCAAGACCGTGATCATCATGGAGCTCATCAACAACATCGCCATGGAACATGGCGGCCGCTCCGTGTTCTGCGGCGTGGGTGAGCGGACCCGCGAGGGCAACGACCTCTGGATCGAGATGAAGGAGTCGGGGGTGATCGACTCGACCTCCCTGGTCTATGGCCAGATGAACGAGCCCCCCGGGGCGCGCCTGAGGGTGGGTCTTTCGGGCCTGACCATCGCGGAGTATTTCCGCGACGTCGAAGGACAGGACGTGCTGTTGTTCATCGACAACATCTTCCGCTTCGTCCAAGCCGGCTCCGAGGTATCGGCTTTGCTTGGACGGATGCCCTCCGCAGTGGGCTATCAGCCGACGCTGGGCACGGAGATGGGCGAGCTCCAGGAGCGCATCACCTCGACGCGGCAAGGCTCGATCACGTCGGTTCAGGCGATCTACGTGCCGGCCGACGACCTTACGGACCCAGCGCCCGCCACCGCGTTCACCCACCTGGACGCCACGACCGTGCTGTCCCGCGCGATCTCCGAGCTCGGAATCTACCCGGCCGTGGATCCGCTGGACTCGACGTCCCGCATCATGGACCCGCAGTTCATCGGAGAGCGGCACTACAAGGTGGCGACCAAGGTCCAGGAAATCCTGCAGCGCTACAAGGATCTCCAGGACATCATCGCGATCCTGGGTATGGACGAGCTGACCGAGGAGGACAAGATCATCGTGGCACGAGCCCGCCGGATCCAACGGTTCCTGTCCCAGCCGTTCTTCGTCGCCGAGGCCTTCACCGGAACACCCGGCCGGTACGTGAAGTTGGACGATACGATCGAATCCTTCGAGCGGGTGGCCGACGGCGAGTTCGACCACCTCCCCGAGCAGGCGTTCTACATGAAGGGTGGGATTCAGGACGTGGTCGCGGCCGGCGAGCAGCTCGCGAAGGAGTCGTGAGCGTGGCGAGAACCATCCACGTCAGGATCGTCTCGCCCGAGAAGTTGGTCTACGAGGGTGATGCGACCGCGCTGGTGGTGCCGGTCTGGGACGGACAGGTCGGGATCCTTCCGGGCCATGCGCCCATGCTCGCCCTGGTCGGCGCGGGCGAGCTCTCGGTGAAGGTGTCCGGCGCCCACACCCAGCGGTACCACGTGGCGGGCGGAGTCCTGAAGGTGGAGGCCACCGGAGTCACCGTGCTGACCGAGTATGCCGGTACGACTCCCGCGACCTCTCTGTCCCCGGGCACCATCGTGCGGCCCGAGGACGTTGCCGAGGCGGCCCTTCGCCGGGATTAGCTCCCGGGTGGGGTCCTGCCTCGCGGTTGTTTCGGTGACGAGCGTCCATGAGACTCGACCTGCATATCCACACGACGGCATCCGACGGAGCGTGGCCCCCTGACGAGGTGGTCTCGGGGGCGGCGCGCGGAGGGCTGGACGTCATCGCGATCGCGGACCACGACACGGTGGCCGCGGTGCGGCTGGCGCAGGCGGCCGGCCCGGGCCGGAACCTGCAGGTGATTCCGGCCATCGAGGTCAGCTCGACGTGGGACCGTCGTGACATCCACGTCCTCGGGTACTTCGTGGATGTGGACGCGGCCGCTCTGCTCAGCCATGGCCGGCGTGCGGTCACGCTCCGCAGGAAGCGCATGGAGGAGATGCTGGCGCGCCTGGCGGGGCAGGGAGTCCACGTGACCTTCGCCGACGTCGAGGCGGCAGCCGGACCCGACGTGGTGAACCTCGGCCGGCCGCACCTCGCGAAGGCTCTCGTGGCGGCCGGCCACGCGTCCTCGGTGACCGAGGCGTTCAACACCCTCATCGGGGACCGGCATCACGCCTTCGTGCCGACGCGGCTCCTCGATCCGACGGAAGCCGTCACCCTCGTGCTCCGCTCAGGAGGGATCCCGGTGTGGGCGCACCCGCCGGGCGATCTCATGGACGCGCTCCTCCCCACGCTGATCCGCTCGGGGCTGCGTGGGCTGGAGGTGTACCGGCCCGCGAGCAACCGGACCGACGTGGTGCGACTGGAGGAGATCTGCCGGCGCACCGGTCTCCTGATGAGCGGCGGATCGGACTGGCATACGCCGGATTCGGGTGTCGCGCTGGGTGCGTTCTACGTCACGGCGGACGAGATCGAGGATTTGCTCGCGGCGGGGGGAATGTAAGGCGTCGGGGTGAGACCGGGAGCG
This sequence comes from uncultured Gemmatimonadaceae bacterium, assembly GCA_964412015.1. Classification (GTDB taxonomy): domain Bacteria; phylum Gemmatimonadota; class Gemmatimonadetes; order Longimicrobiales; family Gaopeijiaceae; genus SZUA-318. Next base: position 15,617 of record CAYPMO010000051.1, read on the forward strand.
ACCTACGGTCGCCCAGGAAACGGATGGAAGCGAGCGTTGACGACCCTCCAGGGTTCCCGTATCTTTACCTGCTCCGCCACACCCCTGGGCGGTTGTATGTCCCGGTGCGATCCGGGAGCCGCCAGAAGAAGGGGTCCGGGGGGGCCACACAACGTTGTTTGACAACAGAGGTGGAGTAGGGAAGTGAGAGCCTTAGGTGAGGCTGCCGATCCTGATGCGCTGCGAGTCTGCGCTGTCCCGGGGTTGGTAGCCGAAGCCATAGAGAAGGAGAAGTGACGGCTTTCTGGTGCGACTGGTGTGGGGTTACGGCCGATGGATTTTCGTGCGGGTCGAGGCGGACGAAGCGAGGCGAGGAAGGCGTACTCGAGAAGTACGTTGACCGAGCCGAAGTTCGACGCCGAGCTGCGCGAAGAAACGCGGCCGGGAGCATCGGTCAAGCGAGGAAGTGCACAGGGCGGATGCCTAGGCATGAGCCGGCGATGAAGGACGTGGCAAGCTGCGAGAAGCCTCGGGGAGCTGCAAGCGAGCGTCGATCC
>CAYPMO010000052.1:0-585 GCA_964412015.1 uncultured Gemmatimonadaceae bacterium
GACGACCTCAACACCCCGCTCCTCATCTTCATGCGGTGGGCGGGACGGGAGCAGGAGGTTCCGATCATGCAGGGTGTGGACGCGCGCATGATCGAGGCCGAGGCGAAGCTCAAGGCCGGGGACGCGGCCGGGGCGTTGGCCGTCCTGAACGCGGCGCGCGCGACGGCGGGGCTGGACCCCCTCTCGGATCCCGGCACCGATGCGGCGAGGGTGACCCAGCTCTTCCGGGAGCGCGCGTTCTGGCAATATGGCCGCGGGTACCGCATGGGCGACATGCGGCGCCTCGTCCGGCAGTACGGCCGCGACCAGTCGCAGGTCTTCCCCATCGGCGAGTGGCACAAGGGGGGTAACTACGGAAGCGACGTGGATTTCCCCCTTCCCCACGACGAGGAGAACAACCCGAACCTCGGGATCGGGACCAACTGCCTGAGCCGCGGCGCCTAGTGCCGGCGGTCGGGTAGCGGATCGGTCGCAGGAGGCGGGGCCCCCGGGGGACCCCCCCGGCCCCCCCGACAAAATAATGGTATAATAGAGCCCCCCGACCCCCCCCCCGCCAGCCCCGCGCCGTTTTTAGTTTAGCCAAAA
>CAYPMO010000052.1:595-8275 GCA_964412015.1 uncultured Gemmatimonadaceae bacterium
TTCGGCTTGGTGCCCCTGGGGCGGGCCCGCGGGGCCCCCCGCGGGCCCCCGCCGTACTACTTATGGTTCTCTTCTCGCCGCGCGACCGCACGGCCGCCTGCCCGTCGCGTTTTTTCGTTGCGCCTCAACGAACCCTGAACATACGTTTGCGGACCATGCCTGCCCGTGCCATCGGTACCTCGACCATCGCCTTCGGGCTCGTGTCGCTCCCGGTGAAGCTGTACTCCACCGGGGAGTCGGCCCGGAAGATCTCGTTCAACATGGTCCACAAGGACTGCGGGACGAGAGTGAAGCAGCAGTACGTCTGCCCGAAGCACGACATGGTCGTCGCCCGCGAGGACATGCTCAAGGGCTACGAGTTCGCCAAGGGCCAGTTCGTCCTCTTCGACGAGGAGGAGCTGAAGGTGGTGGAGGCACCCAGGTCGGACTCGATCGACATCGTGGCGTTCGTCCCCGCCGAGACGGTGGATCGCCTCTACTTCAACAAGGCGTACTACCTCGGGCCCGACAAAGGGGGCGCTCGAGCGTACCGGCTCCTGGCGGCCGCGCTCCGGGAATCGGGCCGGGTGGCCATCGCCGAGCAGGCGACGCGCGGCAAGGGCTACGTCGTCATGATCCGGCCCCACGAGGAGGGCCTCCTGCTCGAACAGCTCTTCTACGCCGACGAGCTCCGGCCCTTCTCCGAGGTCCCCCTGGAGGAAGGCGAGGTGAACGAGGCGGAGATGAAGCTCGCCATGCAGCTCATCGAGCAGGCGGCCTCGGACACGTTCGATGCCATGGCCTTCCGTGACGAGGTCTACGAGAAGACCCTGGAGCTGATCCAGAAGAAGGTGGAGGGGCAGGACATCACGGCCGCCCCGGTGGAGGAGTCCAGGACGCAGATCATCGACCTCATGGCCGCCCTCAAGGCCTCCCTGGCCGAGGGCGGAGGCGAACGGAAGTCGGCGGCTCGGGCCGGAAGGAAGACAGGAGAGGAGTCGGCCGCGAAGAAGTCCTCCGGCCGCAAGGTCGCGTCGGGCTGAGTCGAGCGCGCGAGCCCGTACCGGCGCCGATCATCCCCGACTTGACACCAACCCCCGAGGAAGGAGGTTACAGGCGGGTCGTCAGAAGCGGGCTGTCCTCTCGGCGATCCGCCAGAGGCGGGCCCTCCCCTGCCCTTGCCGGGAGGTTCGTTCGTGCCGTTTCGCACGCTCTCCAGCCGCATCGCGATCCCCGCCGGCCTGTTCGCCCTGGCCAGCGTGGCGGTGCTCTCGTACCTGCTGATCCGCTCGCAGCGGGCCAACGCCCTCGAGGAGGCGGTGCAGGGCTCCGAGGCGATCGCCGAGACCGTCCTGCTCACCATCGGCCACGAGATGCGCGCCAACGAGCGCGACGCGATCCGGGAGATGGTGGACGCGGTGGGGAGCCAGGAAGGGGTCGTGAAGGTCCGGATCTTCAACAAGGAAGGGAGGATCTCGTTCTCCTCCCGGGCCGAGGAGGTGGGCGAGGTGGTGGACGCCCGGGCCGAGGCGTGCGTCCAGTGCCACTCCGGCCCCACGCCGTCCACGGAGCTCGATCCGGACAACCGCTCCCGCATCTACCGGGATCCGGACGGCAGCCGGGTCCTGGCGACGATGCGCGTGATCCCCAACCGGGAAGGCTGTCAGGGCTCAGGGTGCCACTCGTCGCCGAGCGCGCAGCGCGTGCTCGGCGTGCTGGACGTCTCCTTGTCCCTCGAGCCCGCGGAGGAGCGCCTGGCGCGGTCCACGTTCCATGCGCTGCTGTTCTCGCTCCTGGCGACGGCGGTCATCACGAGCGGCCTGTACGTCATCATCACCCGCGCGGTGCGCCGCCCCCTGGACACGGTCATCGCCGCGACCCGGCGGGTGGCTCAGGGCAGCCCGGGCGTGGAGCTGCCCCGGGGGGCCGTCCGCGAGATCGGGATCCTGGCGACCTCGTTCAACGAGATGGTGGAGAGCCTCACCAGCTCCCGCACCGAGCTGGAGAGCTGGGCCGCCACGCTCGAGGACACCGTCGCGGAGAAGGCCCGAGCGCTTCAGGAGGCCCAGTTCCAGGTCGTCCAGGCGGAGAAGCTCTCTTCCGTCGGGCTGGTCGCGGCCGGGATCGCGCACGAGTTGAACAGCCCCCTGATGGCCATCATCACGTTCACCCACCTGGTGAAGAGCGCGGTTCCCGCGGACTCGCCGGTCCAGGAAGACCTGCGCATGATCGAGCGGGAGGCCAACCGGTGCGCGGCCATCGTCCGCCAACTCCTGGATTATTCGCGCAAACAATCGCAGCAGCCCACCCCGGAGCCGTGCAGCGTCTCGAGAGCCGTGGACGGTGCGCTCGATCTGATCAAGGTGGAGATCCAGAACGGACGCGTCCGGGTCCACGTGGACATCCCCGAGGACCTCCCCATGGTGGAGGCCAACCACGTCCAACTCATGCAGGTGTTCGTCAACCTCGTCCTCAACGCGGTGCAGGCGATGCCGGAAGGCGGGGAGCTCACCCTCCGCGCCGGCGTGGTATCGCGCAAGGAGTGCGAGCGCGAGAACCTCCCCCCCCACCCCGCGACCCACCTCGTCCGGGTCACGGTCCGGGACACGGGCACGGGTATTCTGCCCGAGTCCCTGCCCCGGGTGTTCGATCCCTTCTTCACGACGAAGCCCGTGGGCAAGGGCTCGGGGCTCGGCTTGTCCGTGTCCCTCGGAATCATCCGCAGCTATCGTGGGACGATCGGCGTAGCGAGCGACGGCGTGACCGGCACCACGTTCACCGTGCTCCTGCCGGTGTTCGCACCTCCCCTCGAGGCTTAGCGCGACATGACCGACATGGATGATACGACGAGTTGGACCACACCCCCCCGGGTGCTCGCCGTGGACGACGAGCAGGTCGTGTGCGAGAGCATCCGCCGCGTCCTGGCCGCCGAGGGGTACGAGGTCGCGACCTCCACGTCGTCGCGCTCCGGCCTCGAGCTGCTCAAGAAGGAGCGCTTCGACCTGCTCCTGCTCGACATCAAGATGCCCGAGATGGACGGCATCGAGCTGCTCAAGGCGGCACGCGACGTCTCGCCCGAGACCGAGGTCGTCATCATCACGGGCTACGCCACCATCGAGACCGCCGTGGAGGCGATCAAGCTCGGAGCGTTCGACTACCTGGAGAAGCCGGTGAGTCCGCCGCAGCTCCTGGTCGCCACGGCACGGGCCCTCGAGCGGAAGCAGCTCGTGGACCTGACTCGCCGGCTGCGCTCGGAGCTGGAGACGCGGCACCGGATCGGCAACGTGATCTGCTCGTCACCGCCCATGCGGAAGGTCATGCAGCTCGTCTCCCGCGTGGCCCCGACGAACAGCACGGTCCTCATCACCGGGGAGACCGGCACGGGGAAAGACGTCATCGCCCGGGCCATCCACTACAACAGCCCGCGCAAGGACGGCCCGTTCGTCGTCGCCGACTGCGCGTCGCTGGCCGAGTCGCTCCTGGAGTCCGAGCTCTTCGGGCACGTACGGGGCGCGTTCACGGGAGCCGTGAAAGACCGTAAGGGACTCGCGGAGACGGCCCGCGGAGGGACCCTGTTCCTCGACGAGATCGCCACGGTCTCGCCGCAGATCCAGGGGAGCCTGCTCCGGCTCCTCCAGGAGCGCGAGATCCGCCCGGTCGGCTCGGACAAGCCCGTGGGCGTGGACGTCCGCGTCATCGCGGCCACCAACCGTGACCTCAAGGCGCTCGTCGACGACGGGGCCTTCCGGGAGGACCTGTACTACCGCCTCAGCGTCTTCACGATCACCCTCCCGCCCCTCAGGGAGCGCCGGGAGGAGATCCCGCTCCTCGCCCACCATTTCATCCAGCGGTTCACCGAGGAGTTCGGCAAGCCGATCGACTCGATCACGCCCCGGGCGATGGCCGTCCTGGAGGCGCACGACTGGCCCGGGAACGTCCGGGAGCTCGAGCACGCGATGGAGCGGGCGGTGCTCCTCGCCGACGGCCGGACCATCGACGTCGACTCGATCGCCACGGGCGGAGAGCCGCTCGGGGCGGTCTGGACGGACGTGCCGGACGACGCGGCCACGCTCGCCGAGCGCAAACAGGAGCTCCGTGCCGGTGCCGTGGACCGCGTCGAGCGCCTCTTCGTCATCAAGGCGCTCCGCAAGAGCGGGTGGAACGTCTCCCAGGCCGCCCGCGACGTCGGGATGGCCCGTCCCAACCTCCACGCCCTCATGCGCAAGCACGGAATCACGACTCCCGGGACGGAAGGCTCCGAAGGGGACGAAGGAGAGGAAAGCGGCGCCGATTCTTGACGTTCGCGGGTGTATGCGTGAGGCATACAGGCACCGCCGCGCGCGCCATGAATCCACGTAAGACCTTTAGTGACAAGCACTTATCGCCATCCAAGGGGCACTCCTGCGCCGCAGGGGTGCCCTTGCCTGTATACGCATCGTATACACCGCGGCCTCACGCTCCCACAGCCGACGGCGTTCGCGCCGCCATAACATGCTGCAAATAAAGCAGTTACGCGCTTGTGCCGTATGGTCACAAGCGTGGCACGCGCCTTGCTTTCCGTAGGGGCAGACGCCGGCCGAGGCGGGCGTCGGAGCGAGAACGAGGAGGAACGGTGCCGAGCACGAGCGAGGGATCCACGGTCTTTCTGTCGGACACCGACGAGGCGCCGAAGCTCGCCGCCGCGCTGGCGGCCAGGACCGGGCCGGCCGCCTGGTACACCAGCGTCGGCGAGCTGCTGACGAAGCGGCCCCTCTCCACGGTGTCGGTCCTGGTGCTCCACAGCCACGGGCTTCCGAAGGGCACGCTCCTGGCGACCCTCGGGCGGATGAACGTGGAGTACCCGGCGATGCAGAAGGTGGCCGTCCTGGACGAGCCGCCCCCGCTTCCCATCGCGGAGTATCTCGCCTCCTGCGGCGTTTCCTTGCTCTGGAACGGCGGCTCGGAGGAAAGCGCCGAGCGGCTGGCCTCGGTCGTCAATCAACTGCACGAGAGGACCCGGTGGATCGCCTCGTAATGCGGAGCGTCTCCGGCGACCTCCATCCTGGAGGAGAAGGAACCATGAGCGCACACAAGAAGGTGATGTTCGTAGACGACGAGGAGGGCGTCCGCGTGAGCTGGAACCGGTATCTCTCGCAGGCCGGATTCGACGTGACCACGGCCGAGGACGGCGCACGAGCCATCACGAAGCTGAAGAGCGAATCCGTAGACGTGGTCGTGTCCGACCTCAAGATGCCCGGCGTGGACGGCGTCCAGCTCCTGCAGTGGATCCACGACGAGCGCCCCGGGACCCGGTTCATCCTCCTCACCGGCTTCGGCAACGACGAGGTCGAGCGCAGGGTTCGGGAGCTCGGCGCGTTCGACTATCTCGACAAGCCGATCAGCCCCGATACGCTGGCGGCGGTGGTGACGGCGGCCACGCACCTGGGGCTCGGGCCGCAGGAGGCGACGATGACCTTCGAGCCGGCGAAGGCGACGAAGGTCGTCGAGGCGACGAAAGCCCTCGAGGAAGCGCCGGCCGAAGTCGTCGAGGTCGAGTCGGTTGCGGCGGCCGAGGCCGTGCCCGAGCTTGGACCCAAGAGCGGGCTCCGAAGGACCGCCGAGATCGCCGTGGGTCTGGTGGCCGCTCCCCTCCTGGGGCTGGCGTTCGTCGTCTTCCTGCCGGTCATCGGGTTCGGCGCGCTGTTCTGGAGGGTGGGCGAGACCCTGAAGGATCTATTCAAGCCGGCGGAGGTCTAGCGGGCCAGGACGCCGGGAAACGGAAGCTCTGATGCCCAGGGCAAGCGGTGTAACGCTCTTCCTCGGCCTGGCTCTCGCCCTCGGAGCCGGGCCGGCGGCTGCCCAGCAGCTCACCCGTGAAGCCGCGATGTGCGGCGACTGCCACAGCGTGGTGCACTCGGGAAGGCTCGCGTCGCTGACCCACGCGGACACGATCTCGTGTCTGACCTGCCACCACATCGGCTTCACCCGTGATCCGGCCCTTTCGCTCGAGCGGCGCACCGCGGCCTGCATGGGGTGCCACGAGGATGTGGCCGATCACCACGTCGGGGTCGGGGACGAAGCCCCCACGTGCACGTCGTGCCATTCCATCCACGCCGACCCGGACCCCGTGGAAGCCAAGGCGGCGATCTCGGATCGATGCGCGACCTGCCACGGGACGCCCCACCCGGAGCACGCCCCGGGGGCGACCCTCGCGCCGGAGTGCAGCGACTGCCACACGATGCACACGGGCCGAGCCTTCGAGCCGACGGATCCGGCACTCTTCCAGTCCTGCGTCGGCTGCCATGAGGCGGCGCATCCGAGCCACCGTGCCGTGGCCGACATGGCGGAGTGCACGACGTGCCATTCGGTGCTCGCGCCCGTCGTGCGGACCCCGGTCGAGAGCTCGGAGTTGTGCGCATCCTGCCACGCCGACGTGCACCCGACCCACCAGGCGCTGGAGGAGCCCGTCGCCTGCCTCGTATGTCACGATTTCGCGACCGACCCGCCGCTCGCCGAGGCCCGGACCGGCATCGCCGAGCGGTGTGGCTCGTGCCACGAAGCCCAGCTCGCCGACATGCGAGAGGGGGGACACGCCGCGTTCCTGGACGACGGTCAGGAAGCGCGGGACCTGCCCACCTGCCTCACGTGCCACACCCTCCACATGGACGTCGTCCAGGCACGGGAGCAACTGAGGGTCTCCTCGGCCATCGAGTGCATGCAATGCCACGGCGAGTCGTCGCTCGCCGTGCGCTACGGCCTTCCGTCCATGGTGAAGAAGTCGTACGCGGACGACTTCCATGGAACCACCATCCAGTTCCTCATGGCCGAGGGAGGAACCATGGGGGCCAAGGACGTCATGATCTGTGCCGACTGCCACGGCATGCACAACGTGGCGCCGCTCCCGGAGGAGGAGGTGGCCCGGGTCTGTCAGCGCTGCCACGAGGAGAGCGACGAGCGGCTCGCCGGCGCGTGGCTCGGCCACGAGACCCCCGGTCCGCGGCACAAGCCGCTCATCTGGTTGGTCCGGCTCTTCTACTTCGTGCTCATCCCGTTCATGCTCACGGGGCTTACGCTGGCCATCGGGTTCCAGCTCGTGGACCAGAGGCGAAAGGGCGCCAGGGTCATGACGACGGAGGGCGTGAGGCGACTCCTCGCCCGGTTGAAGGGACACGAGCAGGACGCGCCGGAGACCGTCGAGCGCTTCAGCCGCGTGGAGCGGTGGGAGCACTGGGGAACCGCGCTGACGTTCATCGGCCTCGTCGTGACCGGAATCCCGCAGACGCGCCCGGACCTGGCGGTCGCGAGGTGGATCATCAACGCCCTCGGCGGCATCTGGACGACACGGATGATCCACCGGACCCTCGGAGTGATCTTCGTCGTGCTCATGGTGACACACGTGACACGGGCGGTCGTTCACGCCATCCAGCGCAAGCAACTCCCGATCATGGTCCCCGTGCGCAAGGACTTCGAGGACGTCCTCCAGACGTTCCGCCACTACCTGATGCGGGAGCCGATGCCGAAGGTCGGCAAGTTCGACTTCGCGGAGAAGTTCGAGTACTGGGGCCTGTTTCTAGGCGGCGTCGTGATGAGCTCGACGGGCATGATCCTGCTGTTCCCGGAGGTGGTGACCCAGATGCTCCCCGGCGTGATCGTGGCGGCGACGCGGGTCATGCACGGAATGGAGGCGACCATGGCCGTGCTCGTCGTGCTCCTCTGGCACTC
>CAYPMO010000052.1:8375-15784 GCA_964412015.1 uncultured Gemmatimonadaceae bacterium
TCCGGCCGTCCTCTGGCAGGATCGCCCGCCGGCCACCACGTTTCACCGTTGCTGTCGCCGCCGGAGGGCACCCACCCAGCCGCAGGACTCTCATCCCTGGAGCAAGTCGCATGAGCAATGCCGCCAGCACACCTCCAGCAGACGCCGCGATCCCGCAGTTCGCACAGACGATGGGCCACCCCAGGCCTCTCTGGATGCTGTTCATGTCCGAGTTCTGGGAGCGCTTCGCCTTCTACGGCATCCGCTGGGCGCTCGTCCTCTACATCGTCGCCCAGTTCCACGGTGGCTCGGACGCCGGACAGGCGGACGCGAATCGGACGTACGGAGCCTATCTCGCGCTGGTATACGCGGGCGCGATCTTCGGCGGCTACATCGCCGACAAGGTCATCGGATACCAGCGCTCGATCCTGACCGGTGCGGTGTTCATGGCCGCCGGGCTGTTCATGATCTCCATCGCGGACCCGAACGTCTTCAAGCTCGGCCTGGCCACGATCGTCGTCGGCAACGGCATGTTCAAGCCGAATATCTCCACGCAGGTGGGCCAGCTCTACTCGATCGGGGACGAACGGCGGGACAGCGGGTTCACGATCTTCTACATGGGCATCAACGCGGGCGCGTTCCTGGCGCCACTGTTCACGGGTTGGCTCGCGGATTCGGTATTCGGCACCCCCGACGATCGCGCCTATGAGGCCGTGTTCATCGCGGCCGGCTTCGGCATGCTGATCAGCCTGATATGGTTCTATTTCGGTCGGCGTCAGCTCCAGGGGATCGGCAGGCCGCCCAAGGGCGCCGAGAGCAAGCGCCGCGTCGCCTACGTGGCCCTCGGAGCCATGGGCGCGATCCCGATCGTGTACTCGCTGCTCGCCATTGGTGCGCAGATACTCCAGCTCATCCTCACCGTGCTGTTCGTCGGCCTGGCCGTGATGCTGCTCGTCGAGGGGATCCGCAATGGGATCGAGGCGCGCGACAAGACCCTCGCCATGTTGCTCATCTTCATGTTCAACATCCTGTTCTGGATGTTCTTCGAGCAGGCCGGCAGCTCGTTCACGTTCCTGGCCGACCAGATCGTGGACCGCGACCTCGGCGCCGACGGTGGCTTCATCTTCCCGACCGCCTGGTTCCAGAGCGTCAACGCGGTGGGGATCATCTGTTTCGCGCCCATCGCGGCGTGGGTGTGGATCTGGCTGGCGGGGAAGCACATGAATCCGTCCATCCCCCGGAAGTTCGGCCTCGGCCTGATGTTCAACGGCCTGGCCTTCCTGCTGCTGATGTTCGCGCTCTCCAGCCTCGTGGACGAGACGAACCACATCCCGTTCTGGACGCTGATCGGTGTCTACCTGATCCAGACGATCGGCGAGCTCTGCCTCTCCCCCATCGGTCTGTCGATGGTGACCAAGCTCGCGCCGGTCCGCCTGGTCGGGCTCGGGATGGGGGGTTGGTTCCTGTCCACCGGCATCGGCAACAACCTGTCGGGGATCTTCGCCAGCGAGATGAGTGGGGAGACCGGCATGACGACGGCGACCGCGTACGCCGGATACACCTTCGGGTTCTGGACACTGCTCGGAGCGGGAATCCTGCTGTTCCTGGCCGCGCCGCTGGTCCAGAAGCTGATGCACGGTGTGAAGTAACCACCGAACGACACCGGGGGCGGGCACGGCGTGCCCCGCCCCCCGACAGCCCCGACCCTGCTTGAACGAAATCCTCCCCTACCTGTTGGCCAACCCGGTCCTCCTGGCCCCGGTGCTGCCGGTCGCGGCCGTGATCATCTTCGCGCTCCTGAAGAGGCTGCTGAAGATCGCGGCCATCCTGGCCATCGCCGCCGCGTTGTACGTGCTCCTGGTGGAGTACGTGGGGAGGGGAGGGCCGTAGGGCGCTGGCGCCCCCGGCGAGCCGGTCCACGGACCGCGGCCGCCGATCGCGAGCGCCGCGCCCGGTTCAGAACACGAGCAGCCGCGTGATGTTGAACCCCAGCCGCCATTCGTCGGCCTCGAACGCGAATGGCGTGCCCCCCAGGAACTGCGTCGGGTTCATGCGTGCGGAGTTCGTGAGCACGATCTTGAAGAAGTGTCCGCCCGTCTCGAGCTCGACGCCGAACGTGCCCGCGTCGTGCTCGAGTCCCTCGCGTTCCCCGGCCACGATCCACTCGCCCAGCACGCTCACCTCCTCGCTCACGTAGACCTGGCCGTTCAGCCCCACCACGAACGCGTTCTCCGGGTCGTCGTCCGCCAGCCGCGGGTTCCGCAGGAACGTGGGGACCACGCCGAGGGCGAAGCGGTCACCGAGCAGAACGTTCGCGATGGCCTGGACGTAGGCCTGCGACTCATTGTCCTCGAAGCCCTCCAGCTCGGGAAGCTCCATGTTCCAGGCGATGCCCCCGTTCAGCGCGACCATCCACGGGATCCCGTCCCGCCCGCCCCCGGCTGCCCGGACCTTGGCGCCGAGCTCCACGTTGTCCGCGAGGTTCGACCGCACGACGCCGACCATGACCCGGTCGCTGGCCGCCCAGGCGAGGCCCAGCCGGTTGTACACGGGTCCGTCCAGCCCCCACAGCGCACCCGACCCTCCGGAGACCGCGGGCAGGAAGCGGTGGGCGATCTCGAAGAGCCACTCACCCTTCCGAAGGGTCTCGGCGGTCGCGAGGTTGGCCGACTGTGTGGAGTGGAACACCGTCACCGGCGGGGCGGAGGGACCGCTCCGACGCTCCCAACGCACAGGGTCCTGAGCGCACAGGGTGGCGGGCATGTGGATGGTCGCCATCACGGCGATGATGAAGGTCTTGCTCACGAGGTGTCTCCGTTGCGGGCAGGAGCCGGGATCACCGAGAAATCCAGCTCGAGCCGGATCTCGTCGGCCAGCTTGAGGAACATGATCTTGGGGATCTCGATGTCGTGGTCGGAGAGGAGCACCTCGAACTCACAGCGCGCTCGGTGACCTTCTCCGCGAGGCTCCACGCGACAGGTGAGCGTCCGCTCCCTTTCGACCCCATGGATGGAGAGTGTCCCCCGGGCGGTCACGCGGTAGCTCCGCCCCGCTCCCGGATTCGTGCTCTCGATCCGCGCCCTGAAGGAGGCGAACGGGTACCTCCCGACCTCGAGGTAGTTGTCCCGCATGTGCCGGTTCCGGAGCCCGATCCCCGTGTCCAGGCTGCCGAGGTCCACCTCGAGGTACACCTCCGTCCCCTCGCCACCCGTGTCCGCCGAGAGCGCAGGAGCGTCGAGGAGGACATACCCGTCGATCCGGTCGGTCACGCCCTCGAACTCCTCGATCGAGGCCCGCGAGATGAACCGCACGACGTTCTCGGCGCCGGGGTCCACCTGGAATTCCTGAGCCGCGGCCCGACCGCCCGCGGCCACGATCGCGACCAGCGGGCCGGTCACCGCCAGCACGGCACGTCTCCGACTCCGGATCGTCATGGCGCGCTCCGCTCAGTTGTTCTTCGCGCCCTGGTTGATCCAGTTCTTGATGTTCGCCAGGTCCACCTCGTCGAGCTGGCCTCCCAGCGGCATCCTGTCCCCGAACGTCTGGCGTCCTTCCAGCTTCTTCACGAGCCAGCTGCCGTCGGCGTTGCCCGGAATGACCCGGATCTCCCCGCTCACCTCCGACGACGGCACGTTGACCAGCGCCGTGTAGGGCGCGGACGCGAGGTTGAGACCGGCCTGGACCGGCGGCCCGTGACACCCGCCGGCCGTGCATCCGCCGCTGCTGAAGATCGGGACGATGTCCGCGGAGAACGACGGGTCGGCCTTCGGCGTGGGAGGCCCGCCTCCGCCGTTGTCGTTGCCGTTGCCGCCCGGACCGACGGGACTGGCGTCGCCGCCGCTGCAGCCCACGAGGGCGAGCGTGAGGCCGACGGCGAAGGCATGAGACCTGGACCAGGGAGCGTTCATGGGCAGGAGCTCCGGTGAGGGTCGGCGGCGATCTTCGATCGATCATGCTTGAAGTATTGCCCCGACAGGTTTTCCTTTCGTACGGCGGGACGGCCGCGGGATTTCATCCCCCGGCGACCGACGGGCGAGCCGGGATGGCGGCCCCCCCGGCCCGCGCGGCGGCCTCCGGCTTGCTCGTCCGCCGGCCACGCGGTCAAACTTCCGGAGCTTCGCGATCCCCGGTCAAGGCAATTCATGATCTCGATCCGTACGGCGGCCTCGGCGCTCACGACAGTACTCCTCGCCGGGTGCGCCACCGCAGGGCCTCGCGCCCCACTTCCGTTCGTTCCCCTCCCCCGCGACGTCGAGCCCGCAGGGGGCACCTTCACGCTCGCCGCGCGGACGGCGATCCACGTGGCCATCGGGTCGTCGGTGGAGACCATGCGCATCGCGTCGGCGTGGACCCAGACCCTCCGGGACGCGACCGGACTCGCCCTCCAGGCGTCCCCGGGGGTGTGCGCGAAGGGCACGATCTGCTTGCGCGTCGCCGGGGAGGGTCCGCCCGAGGGATACCGCCTCGGCGTGTCGAAGGACTCGATCTCGGTCACGGGGAACGATCACGCCGGGCTTTTCTACGGGCTCCAGACCCTCACCCAGCTCCTGCCAGCCGACGCGGAACACGGTACCGGGGCGCCGCTCCGCGTCGCCGCGGTCACGATCAGCGACGCCCCTCGTTTTCCCTGGCGCGGCATGCACCTCGACGTCGGCCGCCACTTCTTCGGGCCCGAGTTCGTGAAGCGCTACATCGACCAGATGGCGCGCTACAAGCTCAACCGCTTCCACTGGCACCTCACCGAGGACCAGGGATGGCGCATCCAGATCGACCGGTATCCGCGGCTGACCGAGGTCGCGGCGTGGCGGCGCGAGACGATGGTCGAGAAGAACTCCGACCCGTACGTGGGTGACGGTCAGCGCTACGGCGGCTTCTACACCAAGGACGAGATCCGGGACATCGTCGCCTACGCCGCGGAGCGCTACGTGACGATCGTCCCGGAGATCGAGCTCCCCGGTCATTCCCAGGCGGCGCTGGCCGCGTACCCCGAGCTCGCATGCACGGAGGGGCCGTTCGAGGTCGCGACGAAATGGGGGGTCTTCGAGGACATCTACTGCCCCAAGGAGGAAACCTTCGACTTCCTGGAAGGCGTCCTCACCGAGGTGATGGAGCTCTTCCCCGGACCGTATATCCACATCGGCGGCGACGAGGCTCCCAAGACTCGCTGGGAAGCCAGCGAGGTGGCCCAGGATGTCATGCGCCGCGAGGACCTCGCCGACGAACAGGAGCTCCAGAGCTGGTTCATCCGCAGGATCGAGCGGTTCCTCAGCGCCCACGGCCGGCGGCTGATCGGGTGGGACGAGATCCTCGAGGGTGGGCTCGCCACGGACGCCACGGTCATGTCGTGGCGGGGCACCGACGGTGGCATCCAGGCGGCACGGCAGGGACACGACGTGGTCATGACCCCCACCAGCCACCTGTACTTCGACTACTATCAGGGCGACCCGGAACAGGAGCCGCTCGCCATCGGCGGCGACGTTCCGCTCGAGCGGGTCTACTCGTTCGAGCCGGTCCCGGCGGAGCTCTCGCCCGACGAGCGGGGCCACGTCCTCGGAGCACAAGGCAACGTCTGGACCGAGTACATGCGGACCGAGGGCCACGTCGAGTACATGGTCTTCCCGCGTCTCTTCGCCCTCTCCGAGGTGGTCTGGTCCGCCACGGAACGGCGGAACTTCCGCGACTTCGCGCGCCGTCTTCCCTGGCACCTCGAGCGGCTCGCCGCGAACGGCATCCGCTACCGCATCCCCGACGTGGTGGGGCTCGAGCGCGACCGGCTGACGCTGGACGACCGCTTCCGGCTCGAGCTCGTGGCTCCGGTCCGGGGGACGATCCGGTACACGCTGGACGGTAGCGAGCCGACGCAGGCGTCGGCGGTCTACGTGCGTCCGCTGGAGCTCGACGTCGAGGATGCCCCAGTGGGCGTGGCAGCTTGCATCTACACGCCGGACGGCACGGCGGGCCCCGTGCGCCGAGCGACGTTCTCGCGCGCTGCGCCGCGCCCGGCCGCGCTCGTGGAGGCGCCGCTCGAGCCGGGCCTCTACGTCGACCTCTTCGAGGGCCGGTTCCGCCGCGTCGGGGACATGGAGCGGCGCGGACAGGTGTCGACCCGGCGCGAGAAGGTGGAGACGGTCGCCATTCCCGAGTGGGCCCCGCAAGAGGAGTTCGGGCTGCGCTTCCGCGGCTACCTCTCCGTTCCCGAGGACGATGTCTACGCCTTCCGCGTCGTCTCGGATGACGGAGCCACGATCCGGTTCTCGGGAGCCACGATGCTCGACCACGACAGGTCGCACGCCGCCTCTCCGAAGGAGGGCGACGTGGCGCTCGCGCGCGGCCTGCATCCGATCGAGATCCTCTACTTCCAGGGCGGTGGCGCCCGGTCGCTCCAGGTCGAGTGGGCCGGGCCGGACGGCGCGTGGATGCCTCTGGGAGCGGGGGCGGTCAGCCGGGTGAGGTGAGGTCAGGAAGCCGAACGCCGGCCGGGTGGTGGGCCCATCAGACCGACCCTCTACCGCCGGCGGCGCGTGTCAACGTCCTGAGTGCTTGCCGAGAGACGCGGCTCGGCAGGGTCTGCCGGCCCCGACCGCGTGAGCCTCACCGTCCCCGTCTCTTCTGAATCGACGCGACAACCGGCAGCCTTTACGCAACGCCGCCGCGCGCACACCTTGAGCCGCGGGCGGGTGACCCCGCCCGTCACTCCAGACAACGAGACCCTCCCATGCGTTTCGCTTCCGCGCGCGTCTGCCTCTCGGCTGCGCTCCTGGCCGTGTCCGCCCCGCGGGTCGCGGCCCAGACGGCGTGGTCCGGCCTCGACGCCGCCACCCAGATCCGACTGGCCGTCCAGGCCGCTCCCCGGGAGATGCGCGAGGGCGCGGCCGTGCAGGGGTACGACCGCTCCGGTGCCTTCGTCACCTTGCGCGAGGGAGCCAACGACCTCCTCTGCATGGCGCCCGACCCCGAGTCGACCCGGTTCGAGGTGTCCTGCCACCACGCCGGGCTCGAGCCGTTCTTCGCGCGCGGCCGCGAGCTGGCGGCCCGGGGGATCACGGGGCAGGATCGCGTGACCACGCGCTGGAAGGAGTGGGAGGAAGGCAGGTTGCCCATCCCGTACGGCTCGGTCGCCTACGTGCTCACCGGCACCGGCTTCGACGCGGCCACCGGCGCCATCGAGGACGCGTACCTCCGGTGGGTGATCTACACGCCGATGGCCACCACGGCTTCCACGGGGATCTCGGAGCAGCCCAGCACCGGCGGGCCGTGGCTGATGATGGCAGGCACGCCCGGGGCCCACGTCATGATCACGCCGCCGAACGGGGGCGGGCGATGAGGACAGGGGGCACCGCGCCGCGTCCGGCGAGGAGCCGTCACGACCTCTGAGCCGCGGCGCCTTCGAGGCGCACGTGGTGGAGGACTGAGGGCGCGCCGCGGTCGCG
>CAYPMO010000053.1:0-15515 GCA_964412015.1 uncultured Gemmatimonadaceae bacterium
CTTCGTGCGGCGCCTGCCGGAGGAGCGCAACTACCTTCTCGCCTGTGGGCTCGACCCGGTGCTGGCATACCTAGAGGCGCTGCACCCGTCGGGGGAGGTGCTGCGTTTCCTCCGCGAGAGCGGATTCGAACCGCTCTTCGTCGATTGGCTGGCCGATCTCCGGTTCACGGGCGATGTCTGGGCGGTGCCCGAGGGCACGCCCGTGTTCGCGGGCGAGCCGATCCTGGAGGTGGAGGCACCCCTGCCCGAGGCGCAGCTCGTCGAGACATTCGTGCTCAACCAGATCCACTTGCAGACCGTCCTCGCGTCGAAGGCTGCGCGCGTCACGGCAGCCGCGGGCGGGCGGCCGGTCGTCGATTTCGGCCTTCGCCGCATGCAGGGGGCGGATGCGGGGCTCAAGAGCGCCCGCGCGTTCTACATCGCGGGCGTGGACGCCACGAGCAACGTCCTCGCCGGGTACGTGTACGGGATCCCGGTTCGAGGTACGATGGCGCATTCCTACGTCCAGGCGCACGAGGACGAGCTGGCCGCGTTCCGCGCGTTCGTCCGTTCCTTCCCGGACTCCACGTTGGTCGTCGACACCTACGACACCGTGGAGGGTGTGCGCAACGTCGTGCGTCTCTCTCGCGAGCTCGGTGACGGGTTCCGGGTCGGCGGGGTGCGGCTCGACTCGGGCGATCTGGGCGCTCTGGCGCGCGAGGCGCGCGCGATCCTCGACGGCGCGGGACTCCACGCGGTCCAGATCTTCGCGAGCGGAGGGTTGGACGAATGGGAGATCCGCGGCCTGGTCGAGCGCGGGGCCCCGATCGACGGCTTCGGGGTAGGGACGAGCATGGGTGTGTCCATGGACGCTCCCACGCTCGACATGGCCTATAAGCTCGTGTCCTACGCGGGACGTGGGCGGGTGAAGCTGTCGCCCGGGAAGCATACGCTGCCCGGCCGGAAGCAGGTCTTCCGGGTCGATGGCCCGGACGGATCGGCTCGTGACGTGATCGCCCTCGCGGACGAAGACGTGCGGGGGCGCCCGCTCCTGCGCAAGGTGATGGAGCGCGGTGTCCGCCTGCCCGGAGGCCGGGAGTCTCTGGAGACCGCACGCGAGCGCGCGGCCCGCGAGGTGCGTGCCCTCCCCGAGCGGCTGCGACGCCTGGAGGCGGCGGATCCGGGCTATGGCGTGGACGTTTCTGCCGCCCTGGCGGAGGAGCGGGACCGGGTAGAGCGACGGATCACGGATGCCACCGGAGAGAGGATGACATGACCGAGACTGTGCGGGTGGACCGCCGCGGCTCCGCGCTGCTCGTCGTGGACGTGCAGCGCGACTTCCTTCCTGGCGGATCCCTGGCGGTTCCCGACGGAGACCGGATTCTGCGCCCCCTGGCCGCGCTGATGATGGCCGATCTCTTCGCGGTGCAGGTGGCGACGCAGGATTGGCACCCGCCGGATCACGTATCGTTCGCGACGACGCACCCCGGGCGTCGACCGGGGGATGCCATCGACCTCCACGGGCACCCGCAGCAGCTCTGGCCGGACCACTGCATCCAGGGCTCGCCTGGCGCCGCGCTGTATTCCGACCTGCCGTGGGAGCGGGCCAGCGCCATCGTTCGCAAGGGCACCGAGGCGGGTTTGGACAGCTACTCGGCCTTCCGCAACAACTGGAACGCCGAAGGCCGGCGGCCACCGACGGGACTCGCGGGCTATCTGCGTGAGCTCGGCGTCACGTCGGTCTTCGTTTCGGGACTGGCGCGTGACGTCTGCGTGAGGTGGACGGCGGAGGATGCCGTGCAGGCCGGGTTCGAGACTCTCGTTGTGCGGGACCTCACGCGATCCGTCGATCCTTCCGGCGACGCGGAGCTCGAGGAGGTCCTGGCGAGCCGTGGCGTGCGGTTCGTCGACGCTCAGGCACTGTCGTGAGCTTCCTGGCTGCGGGGCAGCTCGCGGAGCGGTAGGGCGCGATCGGGCTACCGGAAGGGGTCGCTGACCCGCACCCCCGCGAAGTCCATGCCGTGCTGGAGATCCTCGGACAGCAGCGTAGCGCATCCGGCCGCCCGCGCCGCCTCGACGATCGCCGCGTCCCAGTACGCGATATGCCACCGCGCCGCCGTACTGAAGGTGCTACGCATGAGATCGGCCGTGGTCTCCTGGACCCGGAAGCGGAGCCAGGATTCGACGAGGGCGACGGCTTGCTCATGCTCCATGCGATCGACTCGGGTGGCCCGTGTCGCCTGCACGTAGAACTCCTGGAGGACCTGGACCGATAGGGCGAGGTCCTCGCCGTCGAGGATCGAAAGGGCGCGGCGTCTCTTGTCCTGCTCGTCCCCCGCCGTGCTGGCGGCGTAGAGAAGGACGTTCGTGTCAACGAAGCGCATCGCGGTCGTGCGCTTCCTCGTGGGTCAGGCGATCCCCGGCCCGGAACGCCCGGATCGAGGCCAGCGTGTCGTTCTGGAGCTTCTTCCGGCGCTCGAATTCCGTCTGCTCGCCGGCGAATCCCTCCAGGAATCGCCGGACCACCGCCGACACGGAGGTGTCCAGCTCGGCGGCCCTCACGCGGGCGCGTCGGTAGACGTGTTCGTCCACAGTTACTGTGATATTTTTCATATCCACAATATCACAGGACGAGCTTCCCCGATCAAGCACTCCTCGCTGAAACCGGAATAATCCCTACGCCGTAGGTTATACCACGTCGCCGGGAGCGCCCCGGCGGAACGCACCGTCGGAGGAGTCGGCGACATGCCCCCGGATCTTCCCAGCGATTTCGAGCAGCAGGTCCTTCTGGCCGTCTGGCGCCTGGGCGAGGAGGCCTATGGCGCTTCCGTACGCGAGGAGTTGGAGGCCCGCACGGGGAGCCCGGTGGCGCAGGGGGCGGTCTACACCACGCTCCTCCGCCTGGAGAAGAAGGGGCTCCTCCGCTCCCGCCTCTCCGACCCCACCCCGGTGCGGGGCGGGAAGGCCAAGCGCCTCTTCGCCCTCACCGTCGACGGGCGGGTGGGGCTGGAACGGGCCCGCCGCCTCATGGATCGCCTCTGGGAGGGGCTCCCGGAAGCCGGCGGCGCCCTCGCGGACCGGACGTAGCGTCCCGTGCACCGCGACCCGGGGACGCCCCGTCCCCCCGCCCTGGCCCGCTGGCTCGTGGACCGGCTCCTCCCCGGAGGCGTGCGGGAGGCCTTCGCCGGGGATCTGCTGGAACGCTTCGAGCGCGAAGCCGCCCGCGACCCGCGGGGAGCTCGCCGCACCTACTGGAAGGACGTGCTCTCACCCACGGTCCTCCGCCTCCGGCGGGAGGTGCGGGGGATGCCCCTGCCCCGGGCACGCCGCCCGGGGCCGGACGAGGAGACGGAACCATGACTGCCCTCATGGCCGACCTGAAGTTCGCTCTGCGAATGCTCCGCAAGTCGCCCGGGTTCACCGCCGTGGCCGTCCTCTCGCTGGCCCTGGGGATCGGGCCCAACACGGCGATCTTCTCGGTGGTCAACTCGGTGCTCCTGCAGGACTGGGGCGTCCCCGAGCCCGAGGGGGTGGTGGACATCTACTCCCTCACCGACGACGGCCGGTACTTCTTCACCCGTTATCGGGTCTACGAGCTCGTCCGTGACGGCTCGGAGGACGCCTTCAGCGGCGTGGCCGCTTCGGCGCTGAAGAGCTACAACGTCGAGGTGGAGGGCGAGGCGGAGCTGGTCCTCTCCGAGATGGTGACGGGGAACTACTTCGACGTCCTGGGCGTCACCGCGGCCCGGGGGCGCACGTTCCTCCCCGAGGAAGACGCCACGCCGGGGACCCACCCCGTGGTGGTCCTGTCCGACCGCTACTGGCGGAGCCGCTTCGGCGCCGACCCCGGCCTGGTGGGAAGCGAGATCCGGGTGAACGGACGTCCCTACACCGTGGTGGGGATCGCCCCCGCCTCCTTCAAGGGGCGGACGGCCCCGGGGGTGGGGACGGACCTGTGGGTGCCGGTGCAGATGTACCCCCATCTCTCTCCGGGGCAGATGAGCGGGGTGGGGGACATGTTCTTCATGGGACGACTCCGGCCGGGGGTCACCACCTTCCAGGCCCGGTCCATCCTCGACGCGGTCGCCCGGCGGTACAACGACGAGCGCCCCGAGTCGCGCAACAAGCTGGCGTTGGGCGCGGTGAACCTGGCCCAGGTGCGCCTCAACCCGAACTTCGACGGCGTGGTCACCGCCATGGCCGCCCTGCTCCTGGGCGCTGTGGGGCTGGTCCTTCTGGTGGCGTGCGTGAACCTGGCGGGTTTCCTCCTGGCCCGGGCCACCGACCGCCGCAAGGAGATGGCCGTGCGCATCGCCATGGGCGCGGGCCGGGCCGCCATCGTGCGCCAGCTCCTGGTGGAATCGGCGGTGCTGGCCCTCCTGGGCGGAGGGGTGGGTCTCGCCCTGGGCGCGGGGGCGTCGCGCCTCCTCATGGGGATCGACCCGCCCGTGGACATCCCCCTGAACCTGGACATCTCCCTGGACGGCCGGGTGCTCCTCTTCACCGGCGTGGTGAGTGCGCTGGCCGCCGCCCTCTTCGGCCTCGCGCCGGCCCTGGAGGCTACCCGGGCGCCCACGGCGGTTACGCTGCGCGACGAGAGCGGGAGCGCCGGCGGGCGCCACAAGGGACGGGCGAGGAGCGTCCTGGTGGCGGCTCAGATGGCCCTCTCCACCGTCCTCCTCTTCGGCTCGGCCCTCTTCCTGCGAAGCCTCCAGGAGGCGACGGCGCTGGACGTGGGCTTCGACACCGGCCCCGCCGCCGTGGTGACCGTGGAGCCGTGGGTCACCGGGATGAGCGACGAAGAGCAGGACGTCTTCGCCGCCGACCTCCAGCGGGCGGTGGCCGCCCTCCCCGGCGTGACGCGCTCAGGCGTCACCACCCGTCTGCCCCTCGACCTGGGAACCACCAACACCAGCTTCGACGTCCCCGGGGTGGAGCCGCCTCCCGACCAGGACCGGCACGTCCTCGAGTTCGCGGCGATCTCGCATGGGTACCTCAAGGTCATGGGGATTCCCATCCTCGAAGGACGGGGCTTCACCGAGCTGGACGGCGAGGCGGAAGACGGATCCTTGCCGGCCATTCTCTCCCGGGCCGCGGCGGAGCGCTTCTGGCCCGGAGAGAGCGCGCTCGGACGGGTGATGTACCGGGACGGCGGCACCGAGCGGCCGATGACGGTGGTGGGCGTGGCCGACGACACCAAGATCTGGAGCCTCACCGAGGCGCCGAGGCCGTACCTCTACCTTCCCTCGAGCCAGAGCGGCTTCGGCCGCTTCCACGTCGTGGCCCGGGGGGCGAGGCCGCCGCAGGAGCTGGCGGGACGCATCCGCGAGCAGGTCCGGCGCCTCCGCCCCGACGTGCTGGTCTCGGAGGCCGAGACGATGAACGACCACCTGGCCTACATCTATTTCCTCCCCCGCATGGCGGCGCTCCTCATCTCCCTGGTGGGGGTGCTGGCTCTGGTGTTGGCGTGCGTCGGCCTCTACGGGATGGTGAGCTACGCGGTGGCCCGCCGGACGCGGGAGGTGGGGATCCGCATGGCGTTGGGCGCGGAGCGGGGCTCGGTGGTCGCCCTGGTGGTCCGGGGCGGGCTCACCGTGGTGGCCGTCGGTGGGGGGCTGGGACTCCTGGTCGCGGTGGGGGTGGGCTCGGTGCTCGAGCGGTTCCTCATCGGCGTGGCGGGGCTGGATCCGGCGGCGCTGGTCCTGGCGCCGACGGCCCTTCTGGTCCTGGCCGTTCTGGCGGCCTGGCTCCCCGCTCGGCAGGTAAGCCGCGTGGATCCGGTGGAGGCGCTGCGGAGCGAGTGACGCGTCGGCCCGCCTGGCCGCGGTCGTGGGCGGCGCTCCGATCGCTCGGGACACCATCGAGCCCCCGGGGGCGCGCGCGGACTGCCCGCCGAACGCGCGGGGGGGCGCGACGTCGCACTCGTCACGCTGGACACGAGCGGCCGCCGGCTCGAGGTTCGGGAGCGATAGCCGACCCTCGGACCGCTTCCACTTCCGCCCCGCCGCGACTCCATGGCCTTCGCCTACCACGTCACGATCTTCGTCCACGTCCTCGCGGCCGTCGTGTGGCTGGGGGGCATGATCGCGCTCGCGCTGTTCGCGCCGATCCTTCGCGACACGCCCGACGCGGCGGCGCGCCAGCGGCTGTTCGAGCGCCTGGGGCGGCGCTTCCGGATCGTGGGGTGGATCTGCCTCGTGGCTCTCCTCGTGACCGGCACGGAGCAGCTCCGGGCGCGGGGGTGGTGGGGCTGGGCGTTCTGGGGAGCGCCGGGGCTCTGGAGCTCGCCGCTCGGGCGCGCGCTCCTCGGGAAGTGCGCGATGGTGGCGCTCATGATCGTGCTCCAGGCGCTCCACGACTTCTGGCTCGGTCCGCTCGCGGGGAGGCTGCCCGCCGGGAGCGAGGAGGCTCGCTCGGCCCGCACGTCCGCGGCGAGGCTCGCGCGCGTCACCGCGCTCGCGGGCCTGGTTCTCCTCTGGTTCGCGGTGGTGGTGGCGCGGGGCGGATAGGCGGCCTGCCGTCGCCTCGCGCTTCGTCGCGACGACGACGGCGAGGAAGGGAAGCCCGATCGCGCGCGCGCCATCCTTTCGTCGAGTTGGGGTGTCTTCGATGGTGGCTCCTGCGGCGCCCCTTGCCAGAACCGTCGGGCGCGGTGACCGTTGGGCCTCACGTTCCCGCGACGTTTTCGACATATGAAGCCCCCGAGACTGCCTCGCTCTGTTGCGTTGATCGCCGCCCTCGCGCTCTGTCTGGCGGGACCCGCGCACGCCCAGCAGGCGCCCGCGCCCAACGGCAGCCGCCCCCGGGTCTACTTCGACTGCCAGGGGCCCCGGTGCGACCTGGATTACTACCGCACCGAGATCGCCTGGGTCACGTGGGTCCGCGACGCGGCCGACGCCCAGGTCCACGTCATCGTGGTCAGCACCGACACGGGCGCGGGCGGGCGCGCGTACGAGATGGACTTCCAGGGACGCAACGGCTTCACGGCCTACCGGGACCACATCGTCTATTCGTCGGCACCTACCGACACGGAGCGGGAGACGCTGGACGGCATGACGCACGCCCTCGGCCTGGGGATGGCGCGTTTCGCGAACGCCGCCGGGTTCCGTGGGATCGTACGTCTCGAGGGAGCTGGCGCGGGAGAGACGGAACTGGAGGCGGGCCTGGTCTCCGCGGAGGAGGTCGAGGACCCGTGGGACCTGTGGGCGTTCCGGATCGGCGGAAACGGGAACGTCGAGGAGGAGGCGACGACCGAGAGCCTACGGCTCAACGGCAACGTGTCGGCGTCCCGAGTGACACCGACCTGGAAGCTCAACTACAGCGGACGGGTGAACCTCCAGCGGCAGGAATACGAGCGCAGCGACTCGACGCGGCTCGTCGTGAGGCGCACGGACTGGAACCTGGATGCACTCATGGTCTACTCCGTGGCCGACCACTGGTCGTTCGGAATCCACTCCACCGCAGCGCGACTCACGCGATACAACCAGGACCTGCGTGCCAACGTCGTGCCCGCGGTGGAGTTCAGCGTCTTTCCCTACGAGGAGGCGACGCGGCGCTCGCTCACGGTCTACTACGAGGTCGGGCCGGCGTACCGCAACTACATCGACGAGACGATCTACGACAAGATGGCGGAAACCCGCTGGGAGCAATCCGTCCAGGTGCGCTATTCCCAGCGTGAGACCTGGGGCGACGCGTCGGTGGCGCTCGAGGGGTCCCACTTCCTCGACGACGTGGACCAGCACAACGTGTCGCTGCGCGGGGGCTTGAGCCTACGGATCACGCGGGGGCTGAGCCTGGACGTCAACGCCAACGCGTCGTGGGTCAGGGATCAGATCTATCTCTCGGCGGAGGGGGAGACCGACGAGGAGATCCTCCTCAGCCTCCGGCAACGGAGCACCGACTTCACGATCGGCGCCTCCGTGGGCTTCTCCTATCAGTTCGGCTCGATCTTCAACAACGTGGTCAACAACCGCTTCAGGCGTGGGTTCGAAGGCCGGGGCGGAGGCCGCTGACCATCCCGCCGGGCCGGCGCTTCAGCGCCGGAAGCTGAGTGACCCCGAGAGGATCTGGCCGCACTCGTTCACGGTCAGGGGCCCCGAGAGGCTGCCGCCTTCCTCGCCCACCGTGACCGCGGACTCGGCGGTTCCGGGACAGCTCGTTTCGGGGTTGTAGTACGAGGCCCGGAACGTGAGTTGATCCCCCACCAGGGTTCCCTCTACCTCGCCCGTGATCCCCATGGCGCTGACGGTAAAGGAGCCGGTGACCGCTCCACCGACGCCGGTCGCGAGGGTCATGATCGCGGGAAGGGCCATGCCGTCCACGGTGAACTCCCCGGCGTAGTCTCCGGAGAGATTGAATGGGTATCCCGGCTCGCCGGGGCCGGGGTTGCCGGCGCAGGCGGTCAGGAGGACGAGGACGGCCGATGCGCCGATGCGACGCGGGCGGGTCATGAGATCCTCCGTTGAGGCGGATAGGCGACGTGGGTTTCCACGCGCGTGCGTGTGCTTCTTTTGCGACTACTCGAAACCTTCGTACGTGGCGGACAGGTCGTCCTTCGACAGGACGCGGAACGCCATGTGGGTGTCCGTGCGCTGGATCCCCTCGACCTTCGCGATGCGCTCGGTGACCACCTCGGCGATCTCCTCCCAGTGGAGCACCTTCACCTTGACGATGAGGTCCCACTCGCCGGTGACCGAGTATACCTCCTCGACGCCGGGGAACTCGACGATGCTCCGCGCCGCCTCGGGGATCCGGTCCCGCTCACAGCGGATCATGACCAGCGCCACGATCGTGCGCGACACTTCGGTGGATGGACTCATGGTGTCAACTGACTCCTGCGAGGAGGGGGCGTCAAGCGGATGGGGGGCCGTTGGCCCGTTCCGGGCCTTCGGCCGGTCCCCCGCCCGCACGATACATGACCACGTGGGCCTTTTCGAGGGTGATCAGGCCGCCTCCCATGAGCTCGTCCAGGAGCGGGAGGATGCGCTGGAGCGCGGCCTCGTCCTCGACGACCTCCACGATCACCGGCAGGTCGGTGGAGAGACGGAGCACCTTGTCCGTACGTAGCCGGGCGCTCGCGCCGAATCCCGCGATCGCCCGCACCACGGTCGCGCCGGCGCATCCCTCCTCCCGGAGGGTGAGGAGGATGGCCTCGTAGAGGGGCTTCCCCTTGTGCCGACCGGCGGGGCAACGGTCGCTCTCGCCCAGAAAGATCCGCATGAGCGTGCGCTCGCCCTCGAAGCGCTGGGTCATGACTTGCCTCCGTGTCCGAGGACCAATCCCGCCAGAGCCGCACCCGCGACCACGGCGGCCAGCCCCACCGTCACACTGCCGGCCACGTATCCGCCGGCACGCCACCACTCGCCGTCCCGAAGCATGGCCACAGCCTCGTAGCTGAACGTGCTGAACGTGGTGAAGGAGCCGAGGACGCCGATCGTGACGAGCTGGCGCAACTCGGCCGACGCGGTCGTGCTCTGCAGCCACACCATCGAGAAGCCCAGGAGGAAGCATCCGACCGCGTTCACGACGAACGTACTCCATGGGAAGAAACCGCCCGAGAGGTCCTGGACCCACCCGCCGGCCACGTATCGGGCCACCGCACCGACCGCTCCGCCGGCGGCCACGACGAGGATCGAGTTCATACCGGCGTCTGGTGGGGCGCCGCGCCCAGGAATTCCTCGATGGCCTCGGCGATCTCCCCGGGCGCGTCCTCCTGGATGTAGTGCTTCGCGTCCAGGCGACGCACGGTGACGAGGTTGAAGTCGTCCCGGAACCGCTCCATGAAGTGACGGGGGAAGCCCACGTCGTCGATCCCCCAGGCGAGGAGGACGGGAACGTTGGCCAGGCGGTCCCGGATCTCGTCGGCCAGGTCGGCGAGCCAGGGAGCGGCTTCCGTGAGCTGACGCGGCAACTCGGCTACCCCGATCCGGCTCTTCGGGGTCGGCAGGGCCTCGCGGTAATGGTGCAGCACCTCTTCGGCGAACGGGTATTTCACCGCCGCCGGCATCACCTTCTCCACGTAGAAGTTGTGGCGGAGGATCTGGGTCTGCATGGGCGCCGAGCTCAGGACGTAGGACGCCGCCTTCACGTGCCATGCGTCGAGCGGCCAGTAGAACGTGTTGCCCATCACCAGCGCTCGGAGGCGCGAGACATTGTCGAGCGCAACCCGGAGTCCGATGGGTCCACCCCACTCGTGTCCCATGATCGTGAGGTCGTTCAGGTCCAGGTGGCGGACCAGCGCGGAGACGACGTCGGCGTGCTCGGCGGGAGTGTAGCCATAGTCCTCGGGGCGGACGGAGAGCCCGAAGCCGGGATAGTCCGGGGCGACGCACCGGAACCGCTTCCGCAGTCGGATGACGACGCCGCGGTACACGAAGCTCCACGTGGGGTTGCCGTGGAGGAACAGGATGGGCGGCCCCGAGCCCTCGTCGATGTAGTGCACGGGGCCTACCGCGCTCTCGTACCACTTCGAGTCGAAGGGGAAGAGACGGCGGTCGGGGTCGAATGGGGGGATGTGGGCCACGGCGCGGCTCTCGAGTTCAAACGACGTCTCCGGTTAGGATGCCGGAACGGGCGCGGAGCGGAAAGGGGATCGTTTGGCCCGCGGCGGTCCCCGGTGGTGCGTCACCGTGTTCATCGTCCTCCCGGGGCGTCGCCCGTCTCCTTCAGCATCCGCCGGAAGAAGTCGGCCGCGGCTTCGTACGCCGCCAGCCAGTTCGTGTGGCGCAGGAAGCCGTGCACCTCGTCCGGAAAGACGAGCTGCTCCACGTGGACGTTCCGTCGTCTCAGCTCCTCGACCAGCGCGACCGTCTCCACGAAGCGGACGTTGCGGTCGTCGTCGCCGTGAATCACCAGCACCGGCGAGCGCCATCCGTCCAGGGAGGACATCGGCGAAGCCTCTAAGGCGGTCCGGGTTCGGTCGGGGTCCGCGAGCGGATCGTAGTCGGGCCGGAAGGTGGCGATCCCCACGTTCCAGTCGTGCACGCCGTGCAGGTCCACGCCGGCCGCGAAGAGATCCGAAGCGCGCGAGAGCCCCATCGCCGTGAGGTAGCCTCCGTACGAACCGCCCCACAGGCCGATCCGCGCGGGGTCCACGTCGGGCCTACCCTGGAGGTAGAGGCCGGCGCCGACGACGTCGTTGAACTCGCTCCCGCCGGTGGCACCGTAGCCCGGCGCCTCGCGGAACTCGAGGCCGAAACCGATTCCGCTCCGGTAGTTCACGGAGAGCACCACGTACCCCTGCGACGCCAGGTATTGATTCATCGCGTAGGCGTTGTGGTAGTACGATCGGTAGTGGAATCCGAGGAGCATCTGCCGCCGCGAGCCGCCGTGGAAGAACACCGCGGCGGGACGCCGCTCACCGGTGCGGATGTCGTCGGGGAGGAAGAGCTGCGCGGGGATCCGCATCCCGTCCGCCGCCGTGAACGTGACTGCCCGGGGCTCCACGAGCGCGGGCGTCGGGAACGTCGCGGGGATCGCTCCCGGCACCAGCTCGCGCATCTCTCCGCCTACGCGGATCACCGCGTGCGCGGGAGTGCGGGCGCCCGAGCGCAGGTAGGCCAGCGGTGGATCGTCCCCCGCGTCGAGCGGGGTGGGCTCCCACTCGATATCGGTGGTGCGCGTGACCGCGACGGGAGGGCCTCCGGTGACGGCGACCTTCCAGAGATCGCGCCGGTGCATGTCGTCCTGGTTCGAGTTGAACCACACCGTGCGGCGGTCCGGAGCGAGCCGCACGTACTCGACCTCGAACGTCCCCGGGGTGAGGAGCGTGGGCTCTCCGCCGGACGCGCTCACCGACCACAGGAGCTTCCAGCCGGTCTTCTCCCAGGGGAAGACGATCCGGTCTCCGGCTCCCCACAGCAGGTGGGCCGAGCCCTCCACGCCCTGCGGCACGCTCCCCGGTCCCTCGTCGGCCGTCCAGATCGCGGTGGACTTCCCCGTGTTCGGATCGGCCACACGGATGGCCCAGGGCGGGGCCTCGCGAACCGGCGCGAACATCGTCCAGTGGACCGAGGAGGGGACACGGACGAACGCGATCCGGTCGCCGGAGGGCGACCACGCGGGGCTCATGTCCCGGTCCACCGAAGGATCCATCCAGCGGAGCGAGCCCGTGGCGTGCTCGTAGACACCCACGAAGGAGTGGGTGCCCCGATTGCTCACGAACGCCAGCCTGGAAGCGTCGGGCGACCACGCGAGGGATCCGAGGCTGCCGCGGGCGCGGACCAGCACGCGCGGCGCGGAGTCGGGGGCCTCGGCGCCCGTGTCCCCGGAAGGCGTCGCGGCCGCGGCGCGCTGGTTCATCGCGCCCAGGGGCGCGAATCGGATCTGCCCGGCCTGGAGGTACGCGAACCCGCTGCCGTCCGGCGCCATCGCGGGGTTCGTGCCCGCGCCGATCTTCACCGGGTCGCCCCCGTCGCGTGAGATCCGCCAGAGAGCCCGCTCGACGCCGGCGGGATCGGACGTGGGGTTGGGGATCTCGCCCTGGCGATTGGGAGCACCGCCCCGGAGGTAGACGAGCGTGGTGCCGTCCGGCGTCCACGTGAGGTCTCCGATCTCCTGGCCGTCGTCGTCGGCGTACGAGGTGAGCTGGCGCCCACGGTACTCGGGAGGACCCGCCACCCAGATGTTGCGTGCGCCGCGGTCGTTCCGGATCCACGCCACCCACCCACCGGTCCGCGCCGCCGTGACACCGGATGGGAAGGGCGCGCTCATGAGTCCCTCCAGCGTGACCTGCTGGGTCCGCGCCGGATGAGGGAAGCCCGCGAGGTACGCGAGGCAGACGACGAGGAGAGGGCGAGCGATGCGGCGTCGGCTCGACATGGGAGGTGCTCCGAGGAGGGTTGGGGGCCGGTGAGGAACCGAGGCACGGTAGGTAGGGCGGACGGAGCCAGCAAGCGGGTGCGTCGAGTTGGATGAGGCGTTGACGCCACCCATACTGGGTGGCATCTTGGGTGGCATGAGTCACCAGTTATCGTCACGCCGAAACGATCCCCTGGAGAAGACCGGCTACCGCATCCCGCGCTCGGTGGTGGCCATGGTGCGGGAAGCCGTGGATGCCGGCGAGGCCCGGTCGCAGAACGAGCTCGTGGAGCGCGCGCTTCGCAGGGAGCTGCGCGCGATCCGGCAGCGACGCCTGTACGAGACGTACGGACGGGCCGCAGCCGATCCCTCCTTCATGAAGGCGATGGTCGAGGAAATCGAGGCCTGGGACGCCGCGACCGCGGACGGGCTGAGCGAGGAGCCGCGGTGACACCGGCGGGGCCTCCACGTCGCTGGGATGTGGTCCGCGTGAATCTCGAGCCGCACGAGGGAAGCGAGCAGGGCGGCGCCCGCCCGGCGCTCGTCGTGTCCAACGACGGCTTCAACCGCCACTTCCCGCTCGTGACCGTCCTGCCGCTGACGGGCCTCCAGCGAAAGCGCCGACGTGTGTACGCGTTCGAGGTGCTGCTTCCCGCGGGGGCTGCCGGCAACCCACGGGACAGCGTGGTGATGCCGCACCAGATCCGTACGGTGGCGCGCTCCCGGATCACGGGAACCCTGGGCTCGCTCAACGATCCCGAGCTCCGCGACGCGGTCGAGGACCGGATGCTCGACCACCTGGGGATCGGGTTCGAAGAGGCGGACGACCTCTGAGTCCTCTCGGCGCGCTTGCGGGAAGGTTTGTTGCGTTAAATAGATTGTTTATATCACAACAGTCCCACTGCTAACCAACACCGGGATTTCCATGGGCCTGAGCGAGGAGCTGGGCTTCCCGAAGCGGCTCGTCAACGAGGACCACGAGGCCCTGCTGGGCGTCCTCGTCACCGCGGACGTCCTGAAGAAGGAGTCCACGCGGCTCTTCGCACCCCTCGGTATCACGGCAGCGCAGTTCAACGTTCTGATTCTCCTGTATGCCCAGTCCGAGGACGGGACCATGAGTCAGAGCGATCTCGGCCGCCTGCTCACCGTCCACCGCTCCAACGTCACGGGCCTCGTGGATCGCCTGGAGGCGCAGGGCCTGGTCCAGCGCCAGGACGACCTCAGCGATCGGCGGGTGAACCGGGTCGCCCTCACCGAGGCGGGAAGGAACACGGCCAGGCGGGCGGAAGAGATCTACCTCGACCGCATCCATCGGATCATGAGCGTGCTCGAACCCGCCGAGTGGAGGGGTCTCTCGTCCACTCTCGGGAACATCAGGGCCCGCGCAAGGGCCGGGTAGCTCGGGAGATCACCCCGTCGCCGCAGGGCCGCGAAGTGCACCTTGTCCGCAGGAGGTCGCCATGTTCATCGGGCTGCTCGCGGTCACCTTCCTCATCGCCTTGGCGGTGAGCGCCACGATCGCTGTCCTGTTCGCCAGGCCTGTCGACCGAATCATGAACCGGATCGTCCCCGACGACATCAGCGCGGCGTGGGTGCGCTACCTGACGTTCGCGATCTTCGTGGTGGGTGTCGGGGGCGGGGTCCGGATCCACGAGATCGAGCGGTATGTCACGCCGCACGACAAGGACATCGGAGTCCTGGCGCTCACACCCGAGCGGTGGGTCATCGAGGTTTACTCCACGATCATCGGGACCCTGGGCGCCATCGCCTGGATGCTCCTGGTGTTCTTCGTCTTCGCCCTGGTGGCCTATGTGGTCGTCCGGGCCTTCGAGGTGAAGAGGAGCGACAAGGCACCCGTCCTGCCCCGCGACTCCGGCCCGGAGGGGACGGCCGTCTGATGCATGGCCGTGTCGTCGGCCGCGCGACGGCAGGACGGGCGCTGGGCGCACGGCGATGATCTGGCCGATCGCGTGGCCGTCGCGGATATAGGGATGCCGAAGGATCTCCAGCATGTAGTCCTTGGCCGTGACGTTCGGGGCCGGTATCGAGGCAACCCCTCGGAGTCGGTGGCTCGTCTCAGGGGGCGCTCGGTGCGATGATGGAGGTGGCGCGGAGGATCCGTGGAGGAGGAGTGCCGTGAATTCAGCTCGTGTTCGTCCCGTGTGGCCACTGCTCGTGGCCGTGGCCGCCGCCGTTCCCTCGATGGCACAGGAGGTCGTGGACCTACCCGGGCAGGACAAGGAGCTCCCCGCCGCGCTGGAGGAGGTCTTCCGCGTCGGGTCCTTGGCCGGGGCGGACTGGGAGACCTTCGGCGAGGTCGGCGGCGTGGGTTTCGACGCCCAGGGTCGTCTGTACGTATTCGACCGGCAGAGCTCGCGCGTCGTGATCACGGACGCTTCGGGAAAGTTCATCCGGGAGGTCGGCAGGGCCGGCGAGGGGCCGGGTGAGCTTCGCATGCCCGTGGCGTTCACCGTGCTCCGTGACGGGACGCTCGTGATCGCCGACATGGGGCACCGGGCGTACCAGTTGTTCGCTCCGGACGGCCGGTTCCAACGGATGGTGTCATTCGGGGGAGACGGCGGCCCCATCCGCCTCGGCGACGTGAGTCCCGATCCCCGGGGCGGCGCGATCTTCAGCGGTGGCGGGAACATGGCGGTCTCGATGTCGAGCGGCCCCGGGGGCGCAGCTCCGGCGCTTCCCACCAACCGGCCGATCGAGCGGGTGGCGCTGGCCGCCGA
>CAYPMO010000054.1:0-15434 GCA_964412015.1 uncultured Gemmatimonadaceae bacterium
ATCCGGCAATACACCTCCGGCTCCCTGCGCCGCAGCCCCCGCACCCTGCGTTGGACCGTGTGGTACGACGCATCGAAGTCCGGCTCCTCGCTCAGATCCTGGTAGATCTGCACCGCCGACAGCCCTTGGGTCACTTTGGCCTCGATCGCCTCCGTGAAGTCGTCCAGCTTGCTCGCTCCCTTGGTCCGCCGCGGCTCGCTCGCTCCCGCTGCGATCCGCCGCGCGTAGCTGCGCACCGTCCGGACGTCAATGCCCAACTGCCGCGCCACCGCTTTCTTCGGTACCCCTTCGTCCAACAGCGCCCGAACACCTAAGAACACACCCATGGAGATCACCCCTCTGCCTCCTCCCAGGTGGTGGAAGTCGTCCCCGACTTCTCTATCCCACCTCGAAGGAACGCAACCCACGTCTTCTCGTCGTGAGGGCCTCCCCAGGGGGGTCACGTTTCATGCTCGCTACCGGGGTCACGTTTCTTGCACGATCACAGCCAGCAACTCCGACTTGGCGTAGGCCGGGTGAACGAGCTGGTCGCGCCGCTCCCGGCTCTCGCCCTGCTCGGCCAGGATGCGGTACATCGTGCGCTCCGAGGCCAGGTAGCGGCCCTCGTCGAAGCAGCGTGGCCCACACCTGGGCGGGCGAGCAGTCGAGGAAGCGCTCGGAGTGCAGTTGCTCGAGCACCGCCTCGCGCTCCGGGACCGAGAGGGCGCGTGCCGGCTTCGGTCGAGGCTTCGGGGGCCGTGGCTCCGGTGGGCGCCGCCGCCGGTAGATCGTCGCCGGCGCCACGCCCAGCGCCTGGCACGCCGGGTACGTGCCCACCAAGGGCGTGAGCTCCTCCACGGTCTGCTCGATCATCGCGCGCTGCTTGCGCCACGCCGACAGATGCGACGTGTACAGCCCCTCACGTCGCAGCAGGGCGCCGATCTGCCCCGGCTTCGTGCAGGCGTCGACCTCCCGGAGTACCTTGAGCTTGTACGCCGCCGTGAACGTCCGCCGCCGGGGGCGTTCCACCAATTCGGGGTCCGGCCCGACGCGACCCGCGACCTCCTCCTGTCCTCCCGTTCCGTTCCTCTTCCACTCCAACACCCGATGACCTCTCCCTCGCCCTCGTGCCTCACAAAACCCCGAGTCTATCCTGTCTCACCGAATGTTGGCAGAGAGGGACTCCTCTGGCTCCTATGCTTCGCACGAAGCGCTTCTTACTCCGCCAATTCCTCGTCGCAAACCGATAATCACTGCAACGCTCGCTGCCGCGCCCGCCACAATCCGAACCGAGTCGTCGGAGGTGCTCCTGAATGCGAACGACCTACCAAGGCCGACCGCCCGTCCAGCTTTATGGCGACATCCAATGCGTTCGGTTCGCGTGAGACTCGCATGATGGCAGCGTATTCGGCAATCAGATCTGACCTCAGCACAGCACGTACGACTTCAGGGCTGAACTGCTCGCCGCAGTGCTCCTCAAGCTGCTGGTGCACTGCTGTCACGGTGAGTGCCTTCCGGTACGGCCGGTCGGAGAGCATCGCATCTATGGCATCCGAGACACCAATAATCCGAGCACTAATGGGAATTCTCCCCCCCTTCAGACCATCGGGATAGCCAGTGCCGTCTTCGCGTTCATGGTGGTGCCGCACCGCAAGAATGACCGACTCAGGAACGGACGAGAGGTTTCGTAGTAATTCCTCGCCCTTGGTCACATGAGACTGAATAAGCCGTCGTTCGTCCGGGGTCAAACCGTCAGGCTTGGCGAGGATCCCAATGTATGAGGCCTCGATCTTACCTACATCATGCAGCAACGCGGCGCTCTCAACCTCTTCAACCAGAGCCTCCGTAAGGCCCAATTCCCGCGCGATGCGACGCGCAAGACGCGAGACACGAAGGGAATGCCCAGATGTGTAAGGATCACGAGTCTCAATCGCTTTGACGAGAGCTTTCAGGAGGTCGTGGTTCGCCTGCTGAAGTTGGAGCGTGGTTAGGTATGATTTCCTAATGAAGAAAAGGGGCAGGATCGCCACGACGAGACCCAAGGTCCCGATCTGCATGTAGAGTGCCGCCACCGCTATCGCGATCGGACCGATCAACAAGTCCGAGAGAATATTCGTTCCGGTGCGCCCCACAAGACGCCCCCACACGTCGCGTAACCGCAGGCCCTGGCTGAGCGCTATTGCACCAGCAACAGCAGTATTGTTAACAACCAAGAAAACGACACCAAACAGCACGAAGGGGCCGAACTCACCCATCATGCCCGGATGACCCGAGCCGGGCTGTAGCAATACTAGCGCGTCGCCACCCGAACCTTCATACGTAAATCCTGCAAGCGCCGTCGACAACACGTATTGGGCAACATTGAAATTCGCACGCAGAGACTCTTTACGACGTATCAGGTACTCAGCGACCAGTCCGTTGATCAGCATCGCTAGCACCGTCGCTGCCGGGCCAAATAGAAGCACGATCGTCAGCAACGGCAGGAACGAGATAGACGAGCCACCGGACTGACGGCCGACACGGATGGTGACGGCCTGCCCTTCAGCAATCAGGGCGAGGACGATCAGAGTTGTTAGGCCTCCCGCGTGCGCGCGGCTCAACGTCCAGAGTGGAGACCAATCCATTGCTAGGACGAGACCCGCCGCGGAGACACAGATTCCCAAAACGTAAAGGGTTGTCGCCCGGTTCCTCATGAAAACAACCCCCTCGGCCCACACGACCTCTCACCAGCTGGCTACGCCATTTCCCAGCAGGGAAAGCAGCGTCCCGATGAAGTCGAAAAGAGCGCTGAACATACGCCCACCTCCTTTTCAGTGGTGTCGGCTCCCGGTGTTTCGCTCTGGAAACCGCGGCGCTTCGCTCTTTCGCTCAGCTTCGCTCTAGGTGGCAGACCGAGGGGGTTCTCCTTTCTCCGCTTCTCAGGTGATTCGAGGGCTCTCGAGCCCGGTTGACTCCTATCACACGCGGCCGCGGACCCAGCGGTCCGTGGCCTGCAACGTTGCCAGGATCGCGGCGCGGTCCGTGGACACCTCCGCCACGGTCGCGCCGGCCAGGGGCGTGACGTCCCGCCCGCACAAGGCGTTGACCGCGACGAGCACGAACGTGCGATCGAACGCGTCCACGACCTTCACGCCGTCGAGCGCGAGCGTCACGCTCGGCGCGGCGCCGCCCTCGAGCTCGGTCACCAGGGCCTGCTCCACCGCGGCGAGCGTCGCGCGGCTCACCGCCTCGAGCCGGGGCCTCGGGAGATCAGCCCCGCTGGCGGATCCGGAGTACCGCGCGCCCTTCCACTCGATCTCCACCCGGTGCTTGACCTGGTGCGAGCGCTCGGTCTCGACCTGGTGGGCGCTGAACAGGAGCCGCTGCTGGCCCGCCGGGGGCTCGGGCAGGAGGCGCACGGCGGCCTCCTCGATGGGTTCGGGGTGGTCCTTGGTCTGCGCGACGGAGATGACCCGGTGATCCACCTCCAGGCCGAGTTGGGCGAGCAGCGCCGACTCGACGTTGCGGACCGTCTGCTTGGCGGAGACCTCGTCCGTGGTCAGCAAGTGGATCTCCTCCACATCCCCGCCGGGCCGGGCCACCAGACGGGCCGACACGACCCCCTTGAGCGAGAGCAGCAGTCGTTCGGCGTCTTCGATGCTCCAGCCAGCCGGTTTCTCGCTTGGCGCCGTCAAGTGGTCTCCCCTCGTCGCGGCGCATGCACACAACAACGCGCCATGCCTCTGCCTGATCCGCTGCCCGGCGGACGCGCATCGGCGGCGCGTTCGCCCTCTCCGTGACGTACGCCACGCGGGGCCCCCCGACACCGCGTCACAGCCTGCTGGGAGGGTGGTGATTCCAGATGTTTACAGCCCTTCCGCGTACATATGCGCGTCCGGGACGCCCCCTGTCAAGAGCCAGGCAGGAAGGGCCTAGTCCGCTTGCACCCTGGGGGTTGGGGGGCGTACCGATTTGAAAGGAGATTTGCAAAAAACCTGCTATCGGTACACGGATCTCCCATCGAGATCGGCCGGGGTCGGGACTCCCGCCAGGCGCGCCAGCGTCGGAGCCAGATCCACGGTGCGTACGGCCGTGGTGGAAGCCCCGGGGCGCACGCCGGGTCCGAGCAGGAGGAAGGGGACGAACCGGTCGTACCCATACGCCGAGCCGTGCGTGGTGCCGGTGCCGCGCGACACGAGCGTGTGGTGGCCGAAGCGCACCTCGACGCCCAGGTGGGACAGGGGGCCGGCGGCGCGTCCCGGGTAGTAGGAGTTGCGGAACAAGACGGCGAACGTGTCCGGGTACTCGCCGAGCGTGAGCTGCCGGTGCGTGTAGGCTTTCGCCACGAGCCCGCGCCGCTCGACCAGGCGCGCCAGGCGCTCGGGCATCGTCATCACGCCGTGGTCGGCCGACAGGCCCGCGACCCAGCGACCCTCGCCCACCTCGCGGTCGAGGAACGCGAACAGCTCGCCGAGCTCGCGGTCCAGGTGCACGAGGTTCTCGAGCTGCTCCTCGCTCTCGGGTCCGAACGCGTGCCCGACGTAGTCGGTGGCCGAGAACGAGAGCCGGCCTTGCTCCTCGTTCACCGCGCGCGCCGACACCGAGTCGGCCAGGATCTTCTTCATCCGGCCCTCGTTGAAACGCGTGACCCACTCCGGGTAGTCCGAGCGGTAGTAGGTGGACGTGACGAAGCGGTCGAGGGCGGGGGTGAGCCAGTACGTCTCGGCCCGCGAGAGCCCCGCGAGCGTGATGGCCGCGCGGTCCTTGCCCGAGATCGCCGCGGCGCGCGACGCAGGGTCGGCGGCGAGGATCCAGTCGGCCAGGCCCGAGCGCAGCAGGTTGTTCGGGGAGCGCCCCTCCATCTCCGGCGCGCCCACGATCGGCGACGTCGAGTCCCCGAGCGCGTACATCGGAGCCCACGTGTCTCCCGTGCGCTCGTCCCAGTCGTTCGCCACGATCCCCGAGCGCGAAGGGAACACCCCGGTGGAGATCGTGGCGTGGCCCGCGGCCGTCTCCGTGTGGGCGTGCGCGTGCGAAGCCACCGTGACCCGGAAGCCCCGGTCCAGGAAGCGGCGGAAGCCCCCCGTATAGCGGTCGGCGTAGCGGTCCAGGAGGTCGTCCCGCATCTGATCCACGACGAGGAGCACGACGAGCCGAGGCGGCTCCTGGGCGCCCTCCGGCCGCTTCGCCGCGAAGGCTCCGGCCGCGAGCGACAGGGCCAGGACCAGGGTCACGGCTCTCGGAATCGATCTCATCGTGCTTCCCCCCCTCGGTGGATCCGGCCGATCACGGGCCGGATACCCTGTCGGCGCACCCTCTTTCTGGCAATCCCGGGGCGGCCCGGCTAAACTTGCCCCATGTCATCGAGACGATCGAGAAGCCTTGCGCTGGCTGGGCTCTTCGCCCTGCTCCCGACGCTCGTCGCCGCTCGGCAGGACGTCACCTACTCGCTCCGCCCGGGCGACCGCGTCACGGTCGAGGTCTTCACGGCCGCGGGCCAGAAGGTGGACGTCGTGGCCGGCGAGCGCATCCTGGATCGCAACGGGGACGTGTACCTCCCGTTCGTCGGGACGATCCACGCGACGGGTCTGGACCAGACCACGCTGCGCGAGACGCTCGTCACGGCCTACGAGGCGTTCTACTCCGAGCCCGTGGTGAACGTGAAGGTGGAGCTGCGCGTCAGCGTGACGGGTGCCGTGCCGAGGCCGGGCCAGTACTTCATGGACCCCACCGCCACGCTCCTGGACGCGCTGTCCCAGGCGGGCGGCGTCAACCCGGAATACGCGGTCGTCGGCAACCAGATCCCCAGCGATCCGCGCGAGGTCCAGCTCGTGCGCGACGGCGTGCGCCACGTGCTCAACTTCCGCCCCGGCGAGATCACCGAGGAGACGCTCGGGATGCGGGTCCGCTCGGGCGACTGGCTGCACGTCCCGGCCGAGGACAAGACGGCCGTGCGCGACCAGGTCCTCTTCTGGGGCAGCGTGCTGTCGTTCGTGACGAGCGTCGCCGGCCTCGTCGTCCTCATCATCTACAGATAGCCCGATGTACCACGGCACCCATGAGGGGTGGGTGGAGGTGGTGTCGGGCGTGATGTTCAGCGGCAAGTCCGAGGAGCTGCTGCGCCGCGTGCGTCGCGCCGTGATCGCGAAGAGGCGGGTACAGGTGTTCAAGTCCCACCTGGACGACCGCTACGGCGGGCTCTTCCACATCAGCTCCCACGACGGCACGCGGATCGAGGCGCATCCCGTCTCGAGCTCGGTCCAGATCGCCGAGCTGGTGCGCGCCGACACGCGGGTGGTGGCCATCGACGAGGCCCAGTTCCTGGACGAGGGCATCGTGCGGGTCGCCAACGATCTGGCGGACCGGGGCGTGCGCGTGATCATCGCCGGGACCGACATGGACTTCCGCGGCGAGCCGTTCGGGCCCATGCCGCGGCTCATGGCGATCGCCGAGCGCGTGGACAAGCTCCACGCCATCTGGGTAGTGTCCTAATTTGAGACTGCGGGGCTCGGAGGACCCCCCCCCTGGTTAGCCTCGGAAGGTCCATCCCCCGAGCGCCGTCTTACGCTAGGCTAGGGTCAGTCGTCGACCCAGATTCGCCACGCTCTCAGGCCGTGGTCTCGCGCGTAGTCACGCGTGCCGTCAAGCCGCGTGATGTATGCCACGAAGATCCAACGACCACGGCCTTTTTTCCTGGCCATGGGCATTCGTCTCCCATGAAGGGCCTTGTGGAACAAGGCTCTTGCACGGCCAAGGCGCGAGGCGCTAGCTTACAATGCAGATCAAGCTAGGCTAACACGTCACACGCCTGGCACACGACCCGCCCTTCACGGGGCCGGGCAAGAGGACCCCGAGGGATTCCGCCCCTCGGGGTTCTCGTCTTTCTGACTACATGGCGCCCTCCATAAGCTCCGAGAGCGTCCAAGGACGCTCCGTGACGCCACTGGCCATGCAAGGCGTCGTGTGAAAGCCGCTGTTCTCCTTCGTGAGCGTCCGATGGTGCCGGACGAAATCGTAGTGGGCGAAGTGGAGCGCCACAGCGGCCCGGAGATTCTCGGGCTTCTTGCTGAAGGCGTTGGTCAGCCGCGTAAGCCTCCGGACCTGCATCCTCGTGGTGAGGTTCAGCCTTTCGATGTAGCTCGTGGAGATGTGGTCGGGGTCCGGATTGCCCCACACGGCCCGACGATCCACGGCCGTGACCTTTGGGGGGCTGTAGCGTCCGGGACCGATCGGTTCGGCCTCGTATGATTTGACGATCTGCCCGAAGTCGACATCGGTACCGAAGGCAAGGTCAACGGCATCCACGTAGGCGCGGAGTGCGTCGGCGGACACCTGCACCCTGCCGGAGAGGCGAGAGGCGAGGTCAATCATAAAGGCGTTGGCGGTGGCTACGTCGCGCTTCCCGACCTTGAAGGTGGGGACGAGCTTGCTGTCGGCGTCGATGGCCACGAACGTCCAGAAATCTCCAACCTGGCGGTGATCATCCTCCGGGCGGACGTGCCGCTGCTTCTTCTGGACGTAACCCCAAAGCTCGTCCACCTGAATCCGGCGGCACCCGAGGTCCCGAAGCTCGCTGTCCATCAGGGCCTCGCACCCCTGACCCACACGGACCATGAGCCGGATGACGATGTCCCGGTGGACGCCGGTCATGCGCTCGACGGAGCGGACGCTGGAACCCTCGACCAGGGCCCCGATCACCTGCTCCTGCTTCTCCCGCTTCAGCACGTTGGCCATCACGCACCTCACCAAATGACGTTTACCGATACCCAAATATCGCGATGCACACGCCATAATGCAAGAGTTTTGGCGACGACATGCTTGCGCGGTTTTGGCGGACACCTTAAACTAGATGGCGCGGGATGGTGATGGACCCTTGAAGGAGGCTTTGAGATGGCAGGCAGAAGCAGAAGCTATCCGGCCGTTGGCTTGGGTGAGGCCGTAGAGCTAGCCCGGAAGCTCTATGACAAAATGGGCAAGGCGCCGAACACAGGCGAAGGGATCGTGAAGATCTTGGGATACAAGGGCATCAACGGGTCGTCGGCCCGTCGGCTGTCTGCCTTGCGCCAGTATGGGCTTCTTGACAGCCGTGACGGCAACATGGACGCTCTGTCCCAACGCTCCTTGACCATTCTCCTTGAGCCGGACGGAAGCGCTGAACGAGCGACGGAGATCTGTGCTGCGGCCCGGGAGCCCGCCATCTTCTCAGAACTGTTGGACGCGTTCCAGGATGGTCTACCGACCGATGAGGGTCTGGTATCCTACCTCGTCAGGCAGGAGGATTTTGCTCATTCAGGTGCCGAGAAGCTTGTCGCGGTTCTACGGAATACCATGACCCTTGTTGACGCCACGCCGCGGCGCTATTCTGAGCACAAGGATGGCGACCAAACCAGGACGGCCGCCAAGGAACGTGAGCGGACGCCGCCGCCCCCGCCGGGGGACAAGGGCGTCCAAGGGGGACACCAAATGCCCAGCCTCCGCACCGAGGGTGCCCAGCCATTTGATCTACCGATCCCGCTGAGCGAGGGAACGGCCACCCTGCGTATCCCCATGCCGATGAGCGCCGAGTCCTACGACCTCTTGACCGAGGCGCTCACCATGACCCTCAAGCTCTACCGGCCCACCATCACCAGGCCGCAGGAGGCGCCAGCGGATGGCGATGGAGCGGAGGAGGATGAGGGATAGCCTAGAGGGATCCGGCCCCGACGCGGCTGGTCTCCCAGCCGTCCATGCGGCCGTGGAGGCGCAGCACGGTTGCCGCGCCATCTACCGGAGCTCCGTGCGCGTCAGGGAGGAACACGAAGGCAAGCCGGTATGGGACGGCGAGGTCCTGGTCTTCGACCTACTGGACCATTCTACC
The DNA here is from genome assembly GCA_964412015.1 of uncultured Gemmatimonadaceae bacterium. Taxonomy (GTDB): domain Bacteria; phylum Gemmatimonadota; class Gemmatimonadetes; order Longimicrobiales; family Gaopeijiaceae; genus SZUA-318. The sequence continues at coordinate 8,816 of CAYPMO010000054.1, forward strand.
GCGAAGGTTGCCTACGGCTGGTCCGATCCTGTTCCAGGGTCGGACCGTCGCCGTTTCTACGCAGTGCTGCACCAAGGGCCCGTAGACTCCCCCGAGAAGGCAGTGCGGGCGGCCATTGTGAGCGAGTACCGTGGCAAAAAGTAGATCGGTCTGGAAGGAGACCATCGTCGAGGCTATCGAGGCGAGCCCCACTACGGATGCTCCCCTCGCGTGGATCTACAGGATGGTAAGGCGGGCACCTTTCATCACCCCGAACCACCTGGAGCCCTGGGAGCCAGGCGGCCAGCCTCGCTATGAGTGCGCGGTACGGCGCTGCCTGACGACGCTTACGCGAGAGGGACGCGTGGTGCCGGGGGCGGTACGCGGATCTTACCGCCTCCCAAATTAGGACACTACCGCCATCTGCGCCGTGTGCGGCGACCTCGCGACCCGGAACCAGCGCCTGATCGACGGCAGGCCGGCCCCGGCGGAGGGGCCCACGATATCGCCGTGACGTCGCCCGGGCACTGAGGCGCCCGGCCCACCCGGCCATCCCCCCGCCCCGACCCGCGCCGCATGCTTACGGCAGCTTCCCTCCAGCCGCCGATCATGCTGCCACTCCTTGCCGGACTCGCCCCCGCGCCCGCGTTCCTGTTCGACGAGCGCCACCGCCCCGACTTCCGCGATGTCTTCGGCGCGCTCGCGCGCCGCTCCACGGAGATCCGCGTCGCCGTCACGCGCGTCCGCCTCACCACCGTGGACCTGCGCCGGCAGGAGGTGGCGTCGCTCCGCACGCTCCGCGTGCTCCTCTGCGAGCTCTCCGCGCTCCGGCTCGAGGCCGAGGCGCACGCGCTCTCGCACCTGCAGCGGCGCGCGCCCAACCTCCACCTCCTGGTGGAGCTCCTCGAGCAAGGACGCCTCCAGGTGCGCGCGGCCCCGCTCGGCGGTTGGTCCCCCGACTTCACGGTGTTCTCCGCGGAGGCCGGACCCTGGGCGGTCCTGGCCGGCTTCCACGCGTTCGAGCGGCCCTATCCGCACCGCGGTCCCGCGCTCGCCTCACTCCACGGAGAGGACGGAGCGCGCCTCGCGGCCCGCCGCCACGACGAGCTATGGGCCGAAGCGCACGACGTGGGCCCCACGCTCTGGACGCTGCTCGCGAGGTCGGGTCGGGTTCCGCGGGTGGGTTAGGGGCCCAGGGTACTGCATCCGGCCGTTGACAGTTCCACGCGCGGTTTCCCTATTTCAAGTCTCGGCCGGTCACCCGACCGAGCCCCTTCCGGGGTAGCTCAGTCGGTTAGAGCATCTGACTGTTAATCAGAGGGTCGTGGGTTCGAGTCCCACCCCCGGAGCTACGCAAGACGAGGCCCGGCGGTGATTCACACTGCCGGGCCTCGCTGCGTCCGAGGTTGGGCGAGGTCGCGCCTCCCATCGCCTTCGAGTCCCTCGAACGGCCACGTCACTTCCCCCGCACGCACCACGAGTTCCGCGGCCGATGGCGATGTGCATCGTGGCTGGCCGTGAGCGCAGATCCCCGGGACGCCCCCACCGTCGTGGGCTTGCCCTGGCAGCCTTTTCCCGCGGAGGCCTGTGGCACTTCGCGAAACGCCGCGGCATATTGGCATAGCCGACGGGCCCACAGGGTGCCCGCCGCCGCCGAACCGACCCTCCCGGGCGGCGGCAGCGGCCTGCGCACCCCCCTCGCAGGTCGACGGCGACTAGTCACCTCTGGCTACGAATCACGAACAGAGATCCAGGAAGAACCCTAGGTTCTTATCCGACCACACTCGCAAACCCCCAGGCTCGGCCCTCCTCTCCGCACGGGCGCAGACCGACCGTGCCTGGGGGGTAACGCGAACGACGGAAACCAGGAGTTACGAGACATGCCTCCAGAGAGTGGATAGAGCATGCAAGAGACTAAGGCGCTTCCGCGCCTGGCGATGCTCCTCATCGCTGGCCTCGGTAGCCTGGCGTGGCAGGCAGGGCTTGCATGCCAAGAGGTTCCCGCCAAGACCGAGCCTCGCCTGCTCTGCCTTCGTCCCGCCCCGTCCATATGTCGGAGCTTCCCTATCACCGAGTTGGCTCTGAATTCAGCGGCTTATGGGACTGGGTACCGCGCAGGGGAGCATCTTCAATGGGACCTCGGTGCCATGGTCAATCTGAGTGATCGTTACGCCGTCGGCGCCTCACTCAGCTTCGGGAGGCCAGAGGACGGCCACTGGGGTGCCCAGATCCGAGGACGAAGATGGTTCGGTGAGCAGGACGCGGCGGTCGAGCTGGGAACTGGGTTTGCCTACCTGGGCGGGGTGGACGAGCCCGAACGGATCCGTGCGACGATTGATGTGACTCTAGTGGCAGGGCCTTGGTTTGGGGCCACCGCCCACGCCCATGCAGATCGGGAAGGCGTCGATGCGGGGGGAGGGGCCCGGCTCACATCCTGGCCCGGCCTCATTGTAGGTGCGATGGCGTACTGCTTCATTGCCCTCTTTTCGGGCACATAGACGGTGCCGGGCGGGAGGGCCGGGGCTCACGGTGGAGTCTGGCCGAGTCCGATGGAACGGCTCAGCCAGGTGGGTGACGGCACGTCTCGTAACAAACAGTCTCTGCTCGAGCCCGCTGCGCGGTCTCGGCCCTTCGGGACATCCGCTCTGCGGTCACGCCGCTTGCTGTCGCAAGCGTCGCGCCCTCCGGCGGACGTCAGAGACTTAGAACGTTATCGGCCAGCGCTCGCTGTCCAGAGCTCCGCTGGCTCGAGATGAGGGAGAGGGGGTATCATCGAAGTACCGGAGCGGCCCGAGACGGGAGTAGTGATGAGGACCTTTACGGCGGTAGTGGAGAGAGACTCGGATACGGGCCTATATGTGGGGTATGTGCCGGGCTTCGCCGGTGCTCACTCCCAAGGCGCCACGCTTGACGAGCTGAACAAGAACCTGAGCGAGGTCGTCGCCATGCTCCTTGAGGATGGCGAGCCGAAGCTGGAGGCCGAGTTCGTAGGGATTCAGACGATCTTGGCCTGAGATCCATGGGTCAGCTACCGATCCTGAACGCGCGAGAGGTGATCACCATCCTGAACGCGCTCGGATTCGCAGCAGTGCGGCAGCGGGGTTCGCACAAGCAGTTCAGACATCCCGACGGTCGAAGAACTACCGTTCCGGTACACGGCGGACGCGACATCGCCCCCCTCTTGCTCCGTCAGATCATCAAGGACATTCGCGTCACCCCGGAAGAGTTTCTCCGGCACCGATAGTTCGGCCGACAGCGCCGGCCGATAACATGCGAGTCCCGCCTACGCGGCTTGCGCCGCTCCGGAGAAACCGGCGTGACCCACAGTGAGCATGGACGCGTGCATGAGATCATCGCCGAGATCTGAACCTGGGAGCGCGAGGCCGCGCCGGTTCGGGACTCTTGAACGTTATGTGGCATGCGCCACCCACCCTTTCACCTGGCAGAGTCTCACAAAAGGGGAGACGATGAAGAAGAACCAGCGCGCCGTCGCAGAGCCCGGCGCCTCCGTGGCTGAACTACAGGCTGAGCTTCGTGCGATTCGGCAGCTTCTTACACTCCTACTCGCCAAGTTGGGCGCTGACTCAAAGGAAATCGGCATGGCCTTGGGAGTGTCGCCCAGCACGGTGCGCAACACGTTCTCATTCCGGCAGGTTGGGGTGATCAACCTCACGTCTAAGGCAGAAGAGGAATAGCGTGCCTGTTCCAGTCGCTGACCGCTCTTCGAACAAGAACGAGCAACTCGTCCATGCGGCGGAGGTGATCGGACGCTCTGCGCATCGCGCTGCAGTATTCAAGGCGATTTACACCGGAAAGAAGCGCAGCAAGTCCGTCACTGAACTCATGACGATCACTCACTTGAAGCGGAACCGGGTGTTGGACGCGGCTCTCACATTGGCGAACAACGATCTCATCACCGCGCGCCGGACCGGGCGTGAAACGCACTACGAGAAGGTCGCCTTCTTCCAGAAGTACCGAGACAAGATCCTCGGAATGGCAACCGACCGGAAGAAGCGAGCAGCTGTGCGAACCAAGAGAAGCGGCCCCGCACGGGCGAACGCCACCGTCGCGGTAGGGGTCCGACTGCCCAAGAAGGCATTGAAGGCGGTACGGCTCACGGTCGATGAAGTCGACTCGTTTGCCGCGGTCCAACAGGTGGATCGGCCCGAAGCCTCTGAGAAGATACCTGAGTCTCGGTTTCGTGATGGTATGGCTGCGTTGCTAGGCGAGAAGGGCCACTTCGCTGACTGGGGTGGTGAGCTGCGGGATCTTGCGAGCACCCGCCTACGACTTCATGGCCAGCGACGGTTGACGGCCTTTGCCTTCAAGGGCCCTGCCACCACGGGGAAGCTGACACCGCGCAAGATGGGGAAGAACGGTGACCAGATTCAGCGGCTGTTTAAGTGCCCTGCTGAAGTCTTCGTGGTGCAATACCAGGGTGAAGTCGACGATTCGGTCTACGAGCAGCTGCAGACCTTTGCACAGCTGCGGTCCTACTTCCACGAAGGGCCCGTGTATTGGATGGTCATAGACGGTGTTGATTCGCGACGGCTGATTGAGGCGTATCCTTCCCGTTTCTCCTGACATCGTGGAGGTGGCATGGAGGGCTTAGAGCGTTTGGAGCGGTTGCTGGCGGCAATTCTCATTCATGACATGCGCGATGCGCCTCAGGGCGAAAAGGCCCTTCAGCTCAGCCGCGCGGGTATGACGAACACCGAGATCGCGGCTCTCCTTGGCACAACGGCGCAGGTGATCAACCAACAGCTGTACGCACAGCGCCGCGCCACGAAGAAGGGTGGTACACGAAAGGCAGGGGTGAAGAAGAAGCCAAAGCACTAGGGAGGAATGGCTGTTAGGAGGTGCCTGGCCGCGTAGCTCGGCGTCGACCAGGCTCAGTGCTTGACCTTCGCTGTGAGCTTCGTGGCGTAGCTTCCTTGGCGATTGGCGCACACCACATAACACCTATCAGGCCCCCGCTGGTCAAGAGCGCATAGAAATCCCCTGCCGCGCTGCGGAGCAGCGCGGTGTGGTGGATCGATCGGATCCTCGGATCTCTGACTTCATTTCGATCAGCGGGTTACAGAGCCGAAGGGGCTCTGCACCAAACACCTATCGAGGGTCGACCGGCATCGGGTGGATGTCGGAGCCGGGGGTTACCGGCAGCCCTGGAAATCGATCTGTGCCCTCGTACCGTCCGATTCAAAGGATGTAGGCTCAGAGAGAGGCCAGTTATCTGCAGGCTCGGGTGAGGGGCAGAGCGTACCGACGAGATCCGACGTATGGCGAGCTGGAGCGGGAGGAGGTGTCCAATCAAACGAACGGCTGCCGCAACGAGGCGGCTCGAGTTATGCGCCGGGCTCACCCCCTCCCCTCCGAGAGCATCAGTTCATGAAGCGATCCATGTCGAACGGGGTGGAGCGGCGGAGCATGAAGTAGGAGGCGCGGCCGAGGCGAGCGGCCAGGATGCTCAGAGCCTTTCCCTTGCCGTGCTTGGAGCGAAGCCGTTGGATGAACTTCTGGCCGCGCGGGTTCTTCTGCAGGAAGCCGACGGCGGCCTCGCTGAAGGCCCACTTGAGATGGGCGTTGCCGATCTTGTCACGAGAGGTGGCGAGGATCTTGCCGGCCGAGGCCTTCTGGCTCTTGACGAGGCGTGCATAGGAAAGGAAGTCCTGGACGCGTGCGAAGCGGGCGACGTCATGGAGTTCGTACAGGAGCGTGAGAGAGAGGATGGGCCCGACGCCCGGGATGCTCTGAAGGAGCTCAAGGGTGTCGAGGTTCTCGGTCCTGGCCTGACGGCCGATCTCGTCTTCGATGAAGTGGATGGTCACGTCGAGCCCGGCAGCCACGGCGAGGTCGGCTTCAACGCTGGCGCGCACGACGGGATCGGGAATGGTCTCGGCGACGCCGGTTCGGTTGCGCTTCTCCCGGAGCTTGCCCGCCGGAGCGGGCAGGTTGAGCTGGTGGAAGGTGGTCCGGACGTGGGAGAAGAGCTCGCTGCGCTTTCGAACGAAGAAGAGGCGGCGGCGCAGGAGGTCGCGGGTGGCGCGCATGCCCTGGGGGTAGACGTAGGCCATGGGGATCGCGCCGCCGCGGAGCAGGACGGCGATCTTGCGGGAGTCGATGCGGTCGTTCTTGGCCTTGCCGCCGTGGATGGCCTTCATGTAGAGAGCATGACCGAGAACGAAGGGGATGTTCTCGCGCAGGCAGAGATCGGCAAGCCAGTACCAGCAGAAGATGCACTCGGCGGAGACGACCAGGTCGTCACGGAAGGGCTCGATGCTGCGAAGGAAGAGATCGGGCTCGCAGCGCAGGTTGCGGTGCAGGACGACCTCGCCGCTCTCGTGCTCGAGGATGCAGAGGTACATGGTGCGGGCGTGGAGGTCGACTCCGCAGTAGTATCGATGCTGGCCGGTGTAGAAGCGCATGGGTCCCCTCCTGGGAAAGATGAGTTGGTCGCGCTCTCATCGTTCCTCCCGAAGGTCGGGAGGTCCAGGAGGGGCCTGTATCAGTATCAAGATGCTATAGGAGCGGAAGCAAGGGTCTTGTGGGGATGGATGGGCGCGTTGAGGCATCGGGCCAGGTGCTCGAGGCGGGCCCGAGTTGGATGGGGGATAGGGGTTGGCTGAGGCGTGCCCCTCAG
>CAYPMO010000055.1:0-15043 GCA_964412015.1 uncultured Gemmatimonadaceae bacterium
GTGGTGACGACGATCATCGCTGGATGTCCCGGTAGGGGTCGGTGAGCCACTCGCGATAGCGCTCCCACAGCACGCTCGCCAACAGCACGAGCATCCCGATCGCGACGGCCCCGGCGGCGAGCTTCTCCCACAGCTCGGTCGGGGAGGCCACGAACACGTACACGCCGTATGCCACCCAGACGACGACGCCCGCGACCACGAGTATCCAGCCGACCGGACGGGTGAGATGCTCGTTCACCTCGTCCCAGACCGACTGGTGATAGCTCCCGGGGTGGAAGGTCAGGTCCTGGAAGCGGCCCTTCATCGCACGGAAGATCGCGAGCTCGCGGCCGAGCTCCGTCGAGTCGGCCAAGGCCGCCTGCACGCGCGCGTGCTCCTCGGGCGACAGCTCGCCGTCCAGGAAGCGCATCAGGTCGTCGTGCGTGATCCTCTCAGGCACCGGTATCCACCTCCGCGAACTCGGCGCCCATCCCCTCGAGCGCCGCCCTCAGGGCCCGCCGCGCGTGGAAGAGACGGCTCGCCACGGTCCCCTCGGGGATGTCCAGGATCTGCGCGATCTCGGTGTAGCGGAGACCCTGGAGCTCCTTGAGAACCAGGATCTCGCGATGTTCATCTCCCACGCGCTCCAGCGCACGCCAGAGGAGGTCGCGCGCCGCGGCACGCTGCCGCCTGCGCTCGGGACCGTCCTCCGCGTCCGCGGGGCGCATCTCGAGGCGCTCGTCCAGGGCCTCGAGCTTGAACCGTGCCTGCCGGCTGCGGAGCATGTCGCGGCAGTGGTTGCGCAGGATCTGGAAGAACCACGGCCCGAACGGGCGTCTCAGGTCGAACCGGTTCAACGCCTCGTACGCCTTGACGAAGGCGTCCTGGAGGGCGTCGCGCGCGTCGTCGAGATTGCCCAGCATGCCCGTGGCGAGGCGCAGCCCGGAGGGCTCGTAGGCCCGGACCAAAGGCTCGTAGAACCGGGCGTCGCCGGCTTTGCACTTGCGTATCAGCTCCCGCTCCAGGTCAGGCTGCAACGAGACTCCTTCCTGTGAGGAGGGATACGGGAAGCGCAGGCAATTTCTTCACCCGGCCCCGGGAAGTCCACGTTTTCGTGGCCGCCGGCCCGCGAGCTCCCCGAGCGCGTGCAGGAGGTCGTCCAGCTCGCCCTCCGTGTTGAAGTAGTGGGGCGAGATCCGGAGGGCCCCTTCGACGCCCTTCAGGTCGTAGTCCAGGACCGCATCCACGCGTGCCTGGCCGGTGGTGTTGATGCCGCGGTCGCGAAGCTCGGCCACCAGATCTTTGGGAGTCCACCCCTCGACGGCCACGGTGACGATGGCGCAGAGATCCGTCCCACGGTCCAGCACCCGGACACCCGGGATCGCCGGAAGCCGCTCCCGGAGCCCGGCTGCCAGGGCGCGCACCCGCTCACGGGTCTCGTCGAGCCCGACCTCGAGCGCGTAGCGCGCGGCCACGCCCGTTCCGATGACGAGGGCCCAGGCGAACTCCCAGGTCTCGAAGCGGCGCGCGTCCGGGGCCGGCTGGAACAGGTCGCCCTCGACCCAGTCGGCTCCCCTCAGGTCCGGGAACAGGGGTGAGAGGCCCGCGTCGAGCGCCCGGTCCGAGACCCAGAGGAAGCCCGCGCCCCGCGGCCCCCGGAGGAACTTGCGCGCCGTGACCGAGAGGAAGTCGCAGCCGAGGGAGTCCGGGTGGACGGGCATCTGGCCCACGGACTGGCAGGCGTCCACGAGGTAGAGGATGTCGCGCGCGCGGCACATCCTGCCGATGGCCGCCACGTCCTGGACGAGACCGGAGCTCGTGGGCACGTGCGTCACCGCGACCAGCTTCGGCCTACGTCGATGGATGAGCTCCTCCATGGCCTGGAGGTCCACCCCGCCTTCGGGCGCGTCCGGGGCCCGCACGACCTCCACGCCCAACCGCTCCGCCAGGGAGAGGTACTGGATCTGGTTCGAGACGTAGTCGTTGCGTGTGGTGAGGACGACGTCGCCCCGCCGCATCGGTACTGACGAGAGTGCCTGTACGAAGGCGGCCGTGGCATGCTCGGTGAACGCCACGTTGCCGGACGACGTGCCCAGCAGGTCCGCGACGGCCGCGTATGCCTCTTCGATGCGGGGAGCCGCCTCGACCGCGGCCTCGTAGCCTCCGATGCGCGCCTCGAGCTCGAGGTGATCCTGGATCGCTCCCAGGACGGGCGCGGGCATGAGCGACGCGCCGGCGCTGTCGAGGTGCACGCGGTGTGCACACCCGGGTGTGTCGGCCCTCAGGCGGATCAGGTCCACGGCGGCACGCGGGTAATCGCTACTGCCGGGCCGCGAAGTCCAGGACCCAGCGCAGGGTGGCGAGGACCAGCAAGGTGGCACCTTCGACGCGCGAGACACGCCAGCCGGAGCGCATCATGACGAGGACGACGATCACCATCCCGCTGAGAGCGAGCAGCGAAGGACGGGCTGCGGGGTCGAGCGACATCGGCTGGACCACTCCGGCCAGGCCCAACACCCCGAGCATGTTGAAGATGTCGCTTCCGATCACGTTGCCCGCGCCGATCGCCATCTGACCGCGGACGGCCGCCGCGAGCGTGGTGGCCAGCTCGGGCACGGAGGTTCCGGCCGCCACGAGCGTCACGCCGATGGCCCACTCGCTGACGCCGAAACCGCGAGCCAGCGACGTCGCCGCCCCGATGAGGAAGTGCGACGCCACCGCCACCGACGCGAGGCCGAAGAGGAGCAGGCCGGCCTCGCGCCATGGGCGCGTGGTCGGCGCCGGAAGGTCCTCCGCGACGGGCGCGGCGGGCACGATGACCCCCACACGCCGCTTCGTCCACAGCAGGCTCAGGTAGCCCGCGAAGAGGATCAGGAGAATGGCTCCGTCCATGGCTCCGAGCCGCAGGTCCGTGCCCACGAGGAGGTAGAGCAGCATCGTGGAGGCGGCGAGGATGGCAGCGTCACGCCACACCAGAAGCGCGTCGGTGGGGATCGCGACGACCAGCGCGGCGCTCCCGAGGATGAAGCCGAGGTTGAAGATGTTCGAGCCGACGATGTTGCCGACGGAGATCGAGCTCTCTCCCCTGAACGCCGCTATCAACGTGACGCTGAACTCCGGGAGCGAGGTGCCCAACGCGACCACGGTGAGCCCCACGACGAGCGGGGACACGCCGAAACGTTGGGCGAGGGCCGCGGCGGAATCCACGGTGTACTTCGCGCCGATCCCGATCGCGAAGAACGTCGCCATCACGATCAGGCTGTTTGCCCAGATGGGGAGATGATCCATGGCGGGGCGGCACGTGAGGCTGGGCGGCCACGAGGCCGAAATGCTCTCCAAGCTACCGAAAAGGGCGGGTGACGGTCTACGGCGGGGGCCGCCCGGCGCTGCCTCCCCCGGTCGGCGGCGCGAAGGGGACGTTATTATTCGAGTTGCGATCGCTCCACGCCACGCAGGCGGTGAGGCATGGACCCGTCCGACGATCCTACGTCCCTGGGGCTCGAAGAGGCCCGCCGGGAGGCCGACGCGCTGCGCGTCGAGCTGCGCCGCCATGCGCACCTATACTACGTGGAGGCCCGTCCGGTCGTCTCCGACGAGGAGTACGACCGGCTCTTCGGGAGGCTCCAGGCGCTGGAGCAGGCCTGGCCCGCGCTTCTCACCCCCGACTCGCCGACCCAGCGCGTCGGGATCGAGCCGCAGGAGAAGTTCGAGACGATCGCGCACGTGGCGCCCATGCTCTCGTTGGACTCGACGACCGATCCGGACGAGCTGTCCCGCTTCGACGAGCGCGTCCGGAAGGCGCTGGGCGAGTCCGCCCCGACGTACCTGCTGGAGCCCAAGCTCGACGGGGCCTCCCTCGAGCTGGTCTACGAGGCCGGGATCCTGACCCGCGCGGTGACGCGCGGGAACGGCCGCGAGGGGGAGCGCGTCACCGGGAACGTCCGCACGATCCCCTCGGTGCCGCTCCGCCTCCGCACGGAGGAACGGCCCGCGCCGCCGTTCCTGGCCGTGCGCGGCGAGGTCATGATGTACATCTCCGAGTTCGAGGCGTTCAACGAGCGCCTGGTCGCGAGCGGCCAGGAGCCTTATGCGTCCCCCAGGAACTCGGCGGCCGGGTCGATCCGTCAGCTGGATCCGCGCGTCACCGCCTCCCGAAAGCTGGAGGTCCTGGTCTACGACATCCTCCACGTCGAGGGGGAGACGATCGGCTCCGACGCGGGCGGCCTGGAGGCGGTGCGTCAGTGGGGCTTCAAGATCCCGCCGCGGGTGCGTGCGGCCACATCCCTGGAGGAGATCCTGGACTACCACGCGGCGTTTCGGGCCGACCGCGACCGCCTCGACTACGAGATCGACGGCGTCGTGGTCAAGCTGGACGACCTGGCGGCGCGCGCGCGCATGGGCACGACGTCCCACCATCCCCGGTGGGCGTTGGCGTTCAAGTTCGAGCCGAGGAAGGAGATCACGCGGATCGAGCGGATCGGGATCCAGGTGGGGCGCACCGGCGTGCTCACGCCGGTGGCGTTCCTGCGTCCGGTGAACGTAGGAGGTGTCACGATCGCCCGCGCGTCGCTCCACAACCGGGAGGAGCTCAAGCGGAAGGACATCCGCGAGGGGGACACCGTGCGCATCCAGCGCGCCGGGGATGTCATCCCGCAGGTCGTGGAGGTCATCGCGCAGGAGGCCGAGCGGCATCCGCCGTTCGTCATGCCGACGCACTGCCCCGCGTGCGGCGCCGAGGTCTACCGGGACGGCCCCCGCACGATCTGCCCAAACCGCTTCGGGTGCCCGGCGCAACTCAAGGGGCGTATCGTCCACTTCGCCGCGCGGGAGGCGCTGGACATCGAGGGGCTGGGTGAGGAGACGGCCAACCAGCTCGTGGACACCGGTCTGGTGAAGGGCCTCGCCGATCTCTTCGACCTCACGGTGGAGCAGCTCCTGCCGCTGGAGGGGTTCGCCGAGAAGTCGGCGACGAACCTCGTGGAGGCGATCGCGGCCCGGAAGGGGCCCGAGCTCCGCCGGTTCCTCACCGCACTCGGCATCCCCGAGGTGGGCGTGGCCGTCGCGCGCGACCTGGCGCGGGACTTCGGGAGCTTCGACGCGATCCGGCGCGCCACGCGTGAGCAGCTCGAGACCGTGCATGGCGTGGGGCCGCGCATGAGCGAGGCGATCACGTCGTTCTTCGCCGACCCGAGGAACGACGCCGCCATCCAGGCGATCCTGGATCGGGGCGTGCGCCCGGTGGAGGGTGAGGCCGCGCCGGCCGCGGCGGTGGAGGACGCGGGCGCGGCGGTCTTCACGGGGACGCTCCCGGTCGCGCGGAACGTGGCCGAGGCCGCGTGGCAGGCGGTGGGTGGCCGTGTGGTGGGGTCCGTGAGCGGCAAGACCGACTTCGTGGTCGCGGGTGACGACGCGGGCTCCAAGCTCGAAAAGGCGCGGAAGCTCGGGGTCGCGGTCCTCACGTACGAGGAGTTCGTGAAGAAGGTGAAGGCGCTCGGCGGGGGGCTCGGCTGATGGAGAACCTCGACGTTGCGCGCGCGCTCCAGGACCTGGCCGACCTCCTCGAGATCCAGGGCGCCAACCCGTTCCGTATCCGGGCCTACCAGAACGCGGTGCGCACGGTCGAGGGGCTGACGCGTCCGCTCCGGGCGATGGTGGAGGCCGGAGAGGACCTCACCGAGCTGCCGGCGATCGGCAACGACCTGGCCGATCATATCCGCGAGCTGGTGACTACGGGCCGCATGAGTCGTCTGGAAGAGCTCTCCGCGCGGTTCCCCCGTACGCTGGTCGAGCTGATGCGCCTGGAGGGCGTCGGCCCCAAGAAGGCTCGTAACCTGTTCGACCATCTGGACGTCCGCACCGTGGCCGACCTCGAGGCCGCACTGAGGGCGGGCAGGGTCGAGACGCTCGAGGGATTCGGCAAGAAGAGCAGCGAGAAGATCCTGCGCGCCATCGAGGAGCACCGGAGGCACGTCGGGAGATTCCTCCTGGACGACGTGGAGCAGCTCCTCGAGCCCGTGGTCGAGCACGTCCGGGCGGCGCCCGGCGTGGAGCGGGTGGAGGTGGCGGGGAGCTACCGGCGCCGTAAGGAGACCGTGGGCGACGTGGATCTGCTGGCGCTCTCGGACGGTGACGGGACGCCGGCGGTGGAGCACTTCGTGGCCTATCCGGGCGCCGCCCGCGTGGAGGCCGCTGGGGGCACGAAGGGGAACATCGTGCTGCCGTCCGGGCTGTCCATCGACCTGAGGGTGATCCCGAGACGCTCGTTCGGGGCCGCCCTGCAGTACTTCAGCGGCTCGAAGGAGCACAACGTCGCGATGCGCTCGCGTGCGGTCCGCCGGGGGCTCCGCGTGAACGAGTGGGGCGTGTTCCGCGTGCCGGAGGGTGTGGATCCCGAGTCGCTCGGCAAGGAGGACGGCGAGCGGATCGCGGGCCAGACCGAGGAGGGCGTCTACGAGGCCCTCGGGATGGCGTGGATGCCGGCCGAGCTCCGCGAGAATCGCGGCGAGGTGGAGGCCTCGCTCGAAGGGGCCCTCCCGGACCTCGTGACGCTGGGTGACATCCGCGGCGACTTCCAGATGCACTCCACGTGGAGCGACGGGAAGGCCTCGCTCGAGGAGATGGCACGCGCGTGCGCCGAGCGCGGTTACGCCTACTTCGCCATCACCGACCACAGCCAGGCGATGGCGATGGTGGGTGGGCTCACGCCCGAGCGGGCGCGCGCCCAATGGGAGGAGATCGGCGAGGTGCAGGCGCGCGTCCCGGGAATCCGGATCCTCCGGAGCGCGGAGGTGGACATCCTCAAGGACGGAAGCCTCGACCTGCCCGACGAGATCCTCGCGGAGCTCGACGTGGTGGTCGTCTCGGTCCACTCGTTCATGGACCTGGATAAGGACACGATGACCGAGCGGGTCCTCCGTGCGGTGCGCCACCCCGAAGTGGACATCCTGGCGCACCCCACGGGGCGGATCCTGAACCGGCGCGAGCCGTTCGAGATGGACCTGGAGGCGGTGCTGGCGGCGTGCGCCGAGCTGGACGTGGCGGTGGAGCTGAACGCGAACCCGAACCGGCTCGATCTGTCGGACGTCCACGTGCGCCGCGCGAAGGAGCTGGGCGTGAAGGTCGTGATCTCGACCGACGCGCACGCGCCCAGGGCGCTCGACCACATGCGATTCGGGGTGGACCAGGCGCGTCGGGGGTGGCTCGAGGCCGGCGACGTGCTGAACGCGATGCCGCTGGAGGAGCTCGAGCGGTGGTTGAGGAGGGGAAGGAGGTAGGCGGAGCGAGCGCCGAGAATTGCCGGCCTTCTGGACCATGCCGGAACACCGCGCTACGCTTGGCCGATGCGACTGCTCGACTTCAAGCGCCTGGACAAAGAGCTCGGCCTGTTCGACGTCTACGTCATCTGCGTGGGCGCGATGATCAGCTCGGGGTTCTTTCTGCTACCCGGCCTCGCGGCCGAGTATGCCGGCCCCGGGGTGGTCCTCGCGTATTTGCTTGCCGGCCTCCTCATCATCCCTGCGATGTTGAGCCAGGCGGAGCTGGCGACCGCGATGCCGCGGGCGGGCGGCGCGTACTACTTTCTCGACCGTACGCTGGGACCGCTCGTCGGCACCATCGGGGGCGTCGGGACGTGGCTCGCCATGGTGCTCAAGAGCGGCTTCGCTCTCATCGGTATGGGCGCGTACGTTGCCCTGGTCCTGGATTTTCCCGTCCTCGGTACGGCCATTCTGTGTACGCTCGCCTTCGCGGCGCTCAACGTGGTCGGGGTCAGGGAATCGAGCGGGCTACTGCGGGCATTCGTCGTCGTGTTGTTGACGCTGCTCGCGTTCTTCATAGTGCATGGGCTCTCTGATGTTCTCGCCCCGGACGTCCGCCCGACCGTGCGGCTCCGCTTCAGCCCGTTGTTCCCGCGAGGCTTCGAGGGGATCCTCGAAGCGGTCGGTCTCGTGTTTGTCTCGTTCATCGGACTCACGAAAGTCGCCAGTCTCGCCGAGGAGGTGAAGAACCCGGACCGGAATTTCCCCTTGGGCATGGGTCTGGCGCTCGGCACGGTCACCTTCGTCTACGTCGCTGGTGTCCTCGTGATGGTCGCGGTGCTCGGCGCCGACCGGATGAGCGAGAGCCTCACGCCCGTCGCGGACGCAGCGGCAGCGTTCACCACGTGGCTTCCTGCGCGCGTCGGGGTATGGCTGATGATCGGGGCCGGTATCGTAGCGTTCGCGTCCATGGCGAACGCCGGTATCCTGGCGGCATCACGGTATCCGCTGGCGATGGCGCGCGATCGATTGTTCCCCGAGCGCTTTGCCGCCACCGGTGGGCGCGGCACACCCGTTGGCTCGGTCCTGCTCACGTGCGGCCTGCTCATCATCGTTCTGCTCACGCTCCCGGTGGAGAGCGTAGCCAAGCTCGCGAGTGCCCTGCAGCTACTCCTGTTCGGTCTGATCAATGTGGCCGTGATCGTCATGCGGGAGAGTGGCATCGAGTCGTATGATCCCGGCTTCCGCGCCCCCTTCTATCCGTGGCTCCAGCTCGTCGGCATCTTCGTGACCTTGGTGCTCGTCGCCGAGATGGGATGGCTTTCGGTGCTGTTCACCGCGGGGGTGACGGCAGTCTGCTTCGGGTGGTATCAGTACTACGGCCGCGATCGGATCGCCCGGGATGGAGCGATCTTCCATGTCTTCGAGCGCCTGGGCCGACGCCGGTTCCAGGGTTTGGATCGCGAGCTCCGCGATCTCATGAAAGAGAAGGGGCTGCGGGCGGAGGACCCGTTCGATCAGCTCGTGGCCAGGAGCTTCGTGCTGGATCACGGATCGCCGGTCGGGCTCGGCGCGGTGGTGAAGGAGGCCGCCGGACTGCTGGCGGAGAGGTTGAGGGTCCGGCCCGAGGTGCTGGCAGAGGCATTCGGTCGCGGCGTGCGGATGAGCGAAGCACCGATCGCCCACGGTGCCGCCCTGTTGCACACCCGCCTCCCGGGGCTGGATGACTGCGAGATGGTGATGGCGCGCTGCCGCGCCGGGATGCGGTTCGATATGGACGGGTGCGAGGTTCCTGGTCCGCCGGACGCCGCTCCCGTCCGCGCGGTCTTCTTCCTCGTGAGCGGTGAGGGTAACCCGGCGCGGCACCTCCGCATCCTCGCGCAGATCACGGGCCGTGTCGAGGACGACACGTTCGGGGTGGAATGGCTTGCCGCGGAGCACGAAGCCGAGCTCAAGGAGACGCTGCTGCGGGATGAGCGCTTCCTGACGCTCGAGGTCCGCGAGGGGACGCCGACCGAAGCACTCGATGGCTGTGCGCTCCGGGACCTCGAGATGCCCGAGGGAAGCCTGATTGCTCTGATCCGGCGGGGGGACGGGTCACTGGTGCCGCGCGGCGGCACCGTGCTGGAGGACGGAGACCGCCTGACGATCATCGGGGAACCCGCCGGTCTACGGACGCTCGCCGACCGGTTCATACACCTGTAGGCTGTTACACCGCTTCCAGCGCCTGGTCGAGATCCGCGATCAGGTCCTCGTAGTGCTCGACGCCCACGCTGATGCGCACGAGGGAGGGAGTGATCCCCATGCGGATCCGGTCGTCCGGTGGGATGTCCGAGTGGGTCATGGTGCCCGGGTGCTCGACAAGGCTCTCGGTCCCGCCCAGGCTCACGGCCAGCTTGATGAGCTTCAGGGCGTTGAGGAACCGGAACGCTTCGGCTTCGCCGCCCTTCACCTCGAACGAGATCATGCCGCCGGCGCCCGAGCACTGCTTCTCGTAGATGTCGTACTGGGGATCGCCCGGCTCGAGATGCCCGAGGTAGTAGACCCTCGACACCTTGGGGTGGCTCGCGAGGAAGTCGGCGACGTGGCGCGCGTTCTTCATCTGGCTGGTCATGCGGAGCTTGAGCGTCTCCAGGCTCCGCATGAGGAGCCAACTCGTCCACGGTCCGGCCATCGTCCCGAAGATGGTCCTCGTGACCTTGACCTGAGCGATCAGCTCGGACGGGCCCAAACACCCTCCGGCGATCAGGTCGGAGTGGCCCCCGACGTACTTCGTGAGCGAGTACAGGACGAGGTCCGCCCCCTGCCGGATCGGCTGCTGGTACAGGGGCCCCAGGAACGTGTTGTCCACGGCCACCAGCACCCGGCGGTCCTCCGTGCTCAGGTTCCGCGCGAGCGCGGCGCAAGCCTCGATGTCCATGAGGGCGTTGGTGGGGTTGGAGGGCGTCTCCACGTAGATCATGCGGAGGCGCTTCTTCCGGTCTCCCTCGGCCAGCACCCGCTCCAGTCCCGCCATCCCTTCCATCGCCGGGAAATACACGGTCTCGATACCGAACTCGGGGAGCACCTTGTGGAAGAGGTATTCGGTGCCCCCGTAGATCGGCTCGGGGAACGCCACGACGTCGCCGGGCCGGAGGAACGTGAAGATCGTCGTGGAGATCGCCGACATTCCGCTCTCGAACACGGCGGCCGTCTGGGCGCCGTCCCAGAGCGTGACGCGGTCCTCGAGGATCTCGAGGCCGGGGTTGTTGAGGCGGGAGTATATGAGGCCCGGCGTCTCGCCGTGGCCCCGCTCGCGGAGTCCGTAGGCAACCTCGAAGAAGGCCTTTCCCGCTTCCGCGGACTCGAACACGAACGTGGAAGTCTGGAAGATCGGGGGCTTGGCGGCACCCTCGGACCATTCGGGCCGGTACCCGTAGCTCATCATGAGGCTCTCGGGCTTCAGCTCGTGATCACCGATGTGCTTCTTCCTCTCCTTGTCCCACATGGGGACCGCTCCAGGGTAGCCGGGCGCGTGACGGACGCCCGCGGTCGCGACGGCCTGAACGACCGGGGCTTCGGGTTGCTGGGCGACTATCCTCCTTAAGGTAGTGAAGCCGCGTCGCCCGTGCTCGTCCCCGGGACCGCTCCCCGCCCCGGAGCCCGTCCCTCGCGGGGGGAGGGGGATAGGAGATCCCGCGCTCCGGAAATACCTTTCTGCCTCGCCGGAGCCGTGCTCGAGCGGGCTCCGGCCATGAACCCCGAGATACGGGACTGTCTCCCCGCTCAGCGACTCGCAGACCAGGAGCATGCCCTTCATGCTGCCGATCGACCTCACGGGAAAACGCGCCTTCGTGGCCGGCGTCGCCGACGACAAGGGCTACGGATGGGCCATCGTCCGTGCGCTCTCCGCCGCGGGCGCCAAGGTGTGCGTGGGCACGTGGCCTCCGGCGCTCAAGATCTTCACCAAGAGCCTCGAGCGCGGGAAGCTCGACACGACCCGTCCGGACGGCGGCCGCATCGAGATCGAGAGGATCTATCCGTTCGACGCGATGTTCGACACGCCCGAGGACGTTCCCGAGGACATCAAGCGGGACAAGCGGTACGCGGAGCTCTCGGCCTATACCATCCAGGAGGTCGCGGACCGGATGCGGGCCGAGTTCGGCGAGAAGTGCCTGGACGTGCTGGTGCACTCGCTTGCGAACGGACCGGAGGTGCAGAAGCTGCTCGTGGACACCAGCCGCTACGGCTACTTGACGGCGCTGAGCGCGAGTGCCTACTCGCTGGTGAGCATGGTCGGCCGCTTCGGGCCGCTCATGAACCGGGGTGGCTCCGTGCTGTCGCTCTCCTACCTCGCCGCCGTCCGCGCGACGCCCGGCTACGGGGGTGGGATGAGCTCGGCCAAGGCCGCTCTGGAAGGGGACACGCGCACGCTCGCGTTCGAGGCGGGCTATCGTTGGGGACTCCGCGTGAACGCGATCAGCGCGGGGCCGCTGGCCAGCCGCGCGGCCAAGGCCATCGGCACGGTGGACATCATGGTGGATTACTACCGCGCCAACTCTCCACTCCGGCAGGTGCAGACCGCGGACGACGTGGGCAACACCGCCGCGTTCCTGTCGTCTCCTCTCGCGGCGGGTATCAGCGGTGTGACGCTCTACGTGGACAAGGGGTACCACGCGATGGGGCTCACGGTGGGCGAGCCGCTTCCCATCCAGGGACGGGAGCCCTAGCGGGGCGCCGCGGCGAGCGGTGGTGCCGGCAGCCGCGCGCGTCCGGCCATGACCGCCTCCGCGACATCGAGGGAACGATGGGAGAGCAGGTGATGGGCCAACGACTTCCGGAAGTCCGGGTTCCTCCCCCGGGCCCGGCGTCGCGCTCGCTGGCCGAGCGTCTACGCGCGGTGGAGTCGCGCGACGTCACCCATTTGTCGCCGGAGTGGCCGGTGTTCTGGGAGGAAGCCCGGGGCGCCAATGTCGTGGACGCGGACGGGAACACGTATCTGGATCTCACGGGCGCGTTCGCCGTGGCTCTCCTCGGGCACGGCCATGCCGGCGTGGCGGCCGCGGTCGCGGCGCAGGCGCGACGGCTCGTGCACGGCATGGGGGACGTGCATCCGCCTTCGGTGAAGCTCGCGTTCCTGGAGCGCCTCGCCGCGCTGGCCTTGTGGCCCGGCGCGAAGGTGGTGCTCTCGTCCACGGGCTCCGAGGCGGTGGAGGCGGCGCTCAAGACCGCGCTCCTGGCGACCGGCCGACCGGGGATCCTGGCGTTCGAGGGCGCCTACCACGGACTGACGCTCGGGGCGCTCGCGGCCACGGATCGCGAGCACTTCCGGGCGCCGTTCGCGCGACGGCTGTACGGGGGCGTAGCGTTCGCGCCGTTCCCCGATCCCCTCCGGCACGGCGCCGATGCGGGGCGGATCGTCCTCGATCGGGTGCAAGCCATCCTGGGAAGCGGCGCCCCGAACGGGGACGCGATCGGCGCCGTGATCGTCGAGCCGGTTCAGGGACGTGGGGGCCTGCGGGTGCCCCCGGACGGGTTCATGGCCGAGCTGTCCGCGCTCGCGCGGCGGGCTGGCGCGGTCGTGATCGCCGACGAGGTCTTCACGGGGATGGGCCGTTGCGGCGCCCTGTATGCGTCCGTGCGTGTTGGCCTCGAGCCCGACCTGGTTTGCCTCGGGAAGGCCCTCGGCGGAGGACTCCCGCTGAGCGCGTGCGTAGGCCGCGCGGAGGTCATGGACGCCTGGCCCGAGAGCACGGGTGAGGCCGTCCACACGAGTACGTTCCTCGGCCATCCGCTCTCCTGCGCCGCCGGGCTGGCCGTGCTGGACGCGCTCGAGCGCGAGGACGTCGCGGCGCGCTCCCGCTCGCTCGGAGAGCATCTCGTCACCGAGCTCCGCGCTGCTCTCCGGGGAACCGACGGAGTGGCGGAAGTGCGCGGGCTCGGCCTCATGATCGGCATCGAGCTTGCGCGCGGCGCGGCCTTGGAGCCCGTGGCGGGCGCGGGCGCGCGCGCGGCCCGCGCGGCGCTCGCCCAGGGCGTGCTCGTGCTCCCCGCCGGGCAGCACGCCCATGTGCTCGAGCTCACACCCTCGGTCGGGTTGAGCGAGGAGCAGGCGGCATTCGGTGTAGCCGCCGTCGTCCGGTCAGTCGGCGAGGCGCTCACATGATGGGCCATCGGACGCGCTCCGGCATGTGGGCACCGGTGGTCATGGGCGCCGCTTGCGCGGGCGCCGCGATGCTCGTGCTCGCCTTCCCGCCGGCGACGCCCACGGGTCAGCGCCCGGCACCCGACACGCCGCAGGTCCCCGCCCTTCCCGCCCCCGCCGTCGCGCCCCATCCGATCCTCATGGTTCCCGGCTGGTTCAGGACGGGCGCGGCGTTCGCGGTGCTCCGGGCACGCTTGGTGAGCGCGGGCTGGCCGGAGGATCACGTCGTCGCGATCACATTCCGGGACCCTACCGGCAGCAACCACGAGCACGCCCGCGAGATCGCCGCGGCCGTGGACGAGCTGCTCGCATGCACGGGCTCGGAGGAGGTGGACATCATCGCCCATTCGATGGGGGGTCTCGCCGCTCGATGGTACATGCGGGATCATCCGGGAAAGGTCCGCCGCGTGGTCTTCCTCGCCACACCGCACCGAGGGACGTACTCGGCGTACCTGGCGTTCGGCGAGGGACGCGACGAGATGATCCCCGAGAATCCTTTCCTGGACTCCCTGAACGCGGCCTCCGCCGTTCCTGCCGGCGTGGGGGCGATGACGATCAGGACGCTCCTGGACACGCACATCGTGCCGGGCGAATCGGGCACGCTTTCCGGCGTGCCGGACGTGGTGGTGTGCTGTCCCACCCACGAGGCGATCTCCAGGGACCCGGAGGTGTTCGACGTCGTAGCCGGGTACCTGCGAAGGGACCCGAAGCCGTGAGCCCTCCTCCACGCGGGACTCGGAAGAGCGACGGACGGGGCCCGGCGCACGCCCCATCCTCCAGCGACGGGGCATCCCCCTGGCTGGCGGTGCTCTTCGACCTGGACGGCACGCTGGCCGACACGGTCGCGATGATCCTGCGCTGCTACCGTCATACGATGGAAGTTCACCTGGGCAAGGCCCCGCCGGACGAGCGCTGGCTGGAAGGGATGGGGACACCGCTCCGGGAGCAGCTCAAGGCGTTCGCGCGCGACCCCGACGAGGCGGCTCGCATGGAGGAGACGTACTCGGCCTATCAGAGGTCCATCCACGACGGCTTCGTCGCGCCCTACCCCGGCGCGGTCGAGGTGACCAGGGCCCTGAGGGAGGCCGGGACGGCGGTCGGAGTCGTGACGAGCAGGCGGTCGCCGATGGCGCAGCGTACGCTCGAGCGATGCGGTCTGGGCGAGGCATGGGACGTCCTGGTGACGGCGGACGACGTCGTGCGGCCGAAGCCCGATCCGGAGCCGGTCCTGGAGGCGCTCGACCGGTTGGGCCTGGGTGGGCGGGGCCACCGGACGCTCTTCGTGGGGGACTCACCCTTCGACATCCGCGCCGGAAGGGGCGCAGGCACGCGCACCGCGGCCGCTCTCTGGGGGCCGAATCCCCGCGGCGTGTTGGAGGCGGAGGCGCCCGACTGGCTCGTGTCCCGGCTGGATGAGGTGCTGACTCTCAGGCCGTGACTGCCCTCAACCGGCGGAGGTGGCGAAGTCGAGCTGCTCGGCCAGCGACAGGTCCTTCTCGGTGATGCCGCCCGCGCTGTGCGTGCTCAATGTGACCAGCACGCGGTCGTATCGGATGTCGATGTCCGGGTGGTGGTCGGTGGCGTCGGCGAGGCCGGCGATACGGTTCACGAACACGATCGAGTC
>CAYPMO010000056.1:0-13858 GCA_964412015.1 uncultured Gemmatimonadaceae bacterium
GATGTCCGACAGAATGCGTTGGAGATACGGGGACACGAACCCCGTGGTCGCCGCGGTGGACGCCGCGACGGTGATCGAAATCGGCGACCTGGTCTACCAGGACACGGACGACGCCAAGCCGGCGTCGGACCAGACGGATCAAGGCTCGGAGGAAACGAATCAGGCGTTGTTGGCCGACACCTTTCTGGGCGTGGCCATGCAGCGGAGCCGCTCGGGCGACACCGATCCGATCCGCGTGGCCACCACCGGGGTCTTCGAGTTCGACCCGGAACTCCGGCTGTTCACTGGACATGTGGTCGACCTTCGGGACGAGCTCTACTTCGAAGGGGACTCCGTCGAGGCACTTGAGGCCTCCATGGGCCGTGCGGTCGACCACTATCTCGAGGTCTGCGAGACCCGTGGCGAAGAACCGGAACGGCCGTTCTCCGGGAAGTTGAACGTCCGACTGGGCTCAGAGTTGCACCGGGCAGCCACAGTTGCTGCGGCCGCAGAGGGGGAGAGCCTCAATGCTTGGCTCGCCCGCGTCGTCGAGGAGGCAGCGCAGAGCCCCGAGATGCGGCGAAGGCTGGCCACCAAGCCACAGACCTCACGACGCCGGAAATCCCCAGCTCCCAAGGTCGGCAAGCGCTCGAAGTAGACGAAGCGTTCTAACGCCCACGGGGATAAGCTGCGCGGCCCATGCTTCTGAGGTCAGGTCCGGACGCCTGCCCGCGTCAACTTCATCCCTACGTTAGGCCGCGGAAGTCAACGCCCCACCGCAGACCACGACGGTGTTCCCGCTCGGGCATCACGGCAGCATCGATGCATCCGGCGGCGGTCCAGTCCCCGCGACTCGCCACCGGCCCACTACGAGGGGTGCGCGTGGGCGATCCGTGCCCGAAAGTGTTCGGCAAGCGGATGGCGCTCCTCGAGCAGGTCGAGGATGTCGAGTGCGACGAACGTGCCGTTGCCGCCGTTCACGAAAATCACCACCGCTTGGCGCGTCTCCGGGATGAAGTACGCCATGGCGTGCTCCCCGAAGTCGGTGCCACCGTGCTGGATGAAGGTGCGGTCGCCGTAGCCGAACACCGTCCAGCCCAGCCCGTAACCATACGGATCGGGGCAGCGCTCGACGGGCTCGATCATGCACGCCCAGTTCGGTGCCGCCGAAGCGTCGCTTACGACCCGGAAGCGCTCGGCGGTGAGAGCAGGGCCGAGCCCCTCGCCGTCCATCACGCCGATGAGGAACCGGGCGTAGTCGCGCACGCTGACGTACAGATCGTCGGCCCCGTCCAGGTAGCCCACCGGCTTCACCCACTTGGTGCCCGGGTAGGTGTACGGCTCGTGGTAAATGCCCTCGGCATCCATGGAGTGCGCGATGTAGGAATCGATCCAGGCCTGTCGGCTCAGCGAGATGCTCTCGAGCCCCATCGGCTCGTACACGTAGGTGCGCACAAGCGCTTCGAAGTCCCGGCCGAGGTTCGCCTCGACGAAGTGCACGAGCATCTCGTACGCCGCGCCCGAGTAGGTGAGCCGCTCTCCCGGCTCGGCGACGAACGCGAGCTTGCCGTCGTCGTATGCGTAGGGCCAGTTCAGCAGGCCGGACCGGTGGCTGAGAATGAGGCGCGGCGTCAACATGCCGTAGCGAGGATCGTCGACGAGATCCGGCTCGCTCCAGTGGGCCGCGATCGGCTCATCAAGCGAAATCCGGTCCGCCTCGACGAGGCGCAGAACCGTTTCGGCCGTAACGGTCTTGGCGAGCGAGGCCGTGTTGAACATCGTCCGCTCCGAAACCGGCTGTCCCGGCGCGCGCTCGCCGAACGAACCGGACCAAACCACCTCTCCGTTCTCGATCAGCGCCATGCCGACACCCGCCACCTTGTGCTCCGAAATCAGCCGCGGAATCTCGGTTTCGAGCGTCGCGGCGACGGACGCGACACGGGAGGTCCCGTGTGCTCCCGCGATCGACCTCTCCGCCTGCGGTACGCACGCCGCGAGATGAAGAGCGGTCACGATCGAGATGAAAGTTTTCATATGGCCGTCCTGTTCTCATGGAACGAGCGCAGCACAGCGACCGAGGGCCGACGGTCTAACGACTCTGGGTTTCTGCTGCAGGAGCACAATGCGGACCCGGAGCCGTGAGGTGCAAGCCGAACGGCTCCGGCCCCTGCAGCCTACCCTGTCAGCAGCAAACCCTAGTTAGGCTTCCGTCGGCGACACTAGGCGGTCCAGCCAAATCCGGGCGCTCGTTGGAAGCCAATGCCGATTGGTGAGAGCGAAGTCCAAGAGTGCACCGGGGTCGATGCGCACTACGTTCGGAGACGTAGGCTCCAGGCAGCGCCCGCGGGTCTGGAAGAGAAACGTCACATACCCCTCCTCCTCGTAGTCGGAGGGATCTAGCGGCACATTGCCTGTCTTGACTTGGAGACGTCCAACTTCGGATCGGTCCGGTGAGACCATGAAAAACTCAAAGCGCATTGTGGACCGCTTGGCACTGCTTGGGACGATGAGCCACCCGATAGTCTGAAGCCACAGAGCTGCCACATCCTCGGCAGTCTGATCATCAATCAGGTCATAGAAGGCCTCGGCGCCGAGTTGCGCGACAGCGTAGCGGCTTACCTCCTCAATGCCGTTCCACAGAGCCTTCGAATACTCGCACAACGGAGCCTGGGCCACCCGTTGAATGGTACGGTTAGGCCGGAAAGCGGCCTGGATTCCACCGGGCACGGCGTCATCAGCAACGCGACGAAGGTCCACGTCAACGACGTTTGCGATGTCGGCGTCCCGGGCAGCGGGGTCATCTCCGATGTAGCGCCATGGAGACAGCACCCGCCCCAGGTAGTACTTCGCGTCCGGTGACCGCGTCCAAATGAGCGAATCCTTCACAGCCCCGTCGTGCAAATCTCTCACTCGAGTGACTCCAGACTCGCCATAGAGCGGCACGGCCGCGGCGAGGTAGTCCTCCCAGGTCCGGACATCCGTTGACTGGGGCGCGGCCCAACCGAGGCCCAGGACCGACCGCTCTCGGCAAAAGCCGAAGGACAGCTCGTGATCGGCCAGACCTCCACGTGGACGGATATGCAGTCGGAGAACGTTTGACATCGCCTAGGGGGTGAACGGAAGCCTAACGACTCGGGCGTGTGCTGCTCCCGACACTATGGTCCTGCGTAGCTATGCGCCACTCGGTTGGAGCACTGTGGCCGCAGCGGGCACACATGGAACGGGCAGCACCACGCCCTGGTTAGAGCGTGCCTCCGCGAGCCAGGGTCATGAACTCGCGGGGTGAGAGGATTGGGATCGGCGAAGACTTGGCTGCAGAGAGCAGGTCGAGGTCCCCGGTGACGACAAGCTCGCAGCCACCCGCTGCGGCGTCTGCTAGGATGCGCTCGTCGTCAGGATCTCGGACCTTGACGGGTGGCGGCCCCGAGCCTGGCGGCACGATCTCGCACCGCTCGAAGACTGCCTCAACCCCGGTCATGGCCTCAGGAGAAAGCCTCAACTTCGCACCGAGGACGCGGCGCACTTCCTGCACCACCTGGGCAGGGAGCACGAGCTCGTGCTCGGTGATGACCAATCGAACTAGGTCAGCGCAGAGACCCCTCGAGGCGAATGCTGCAACGAGGACGTTGGAGTCGAGGCAGATCCTGGTCACGAAACGATCTTGAAAACGTCTTCGTCCGTGAAGATGCCCTGGGCCTCGGCATAGGGGATGATTTTGCGCCGGGCCTCTTCGAAGAGTTGCAGGGTCAACTGACGCCGCAGGGCGTCGCGGACCACTTCACTCCTGGAACGGCCTGAGTCGCTGCAGACGCGGTCGAGGAGTTCCTCGAGTTTCGGATCCAGGCGGATGGTGACGGCGGCGGTCTTCATGTAGTACAATGTACTACACGCCTCTATTGCCCGCAAGACGGAGGGGGAGCCGCCCACGCCAGAGCACGCTCTAACGGGCTTGGACTTGTCCCGCCTTCACACTACGCCCCTGCGTGCACCTATGCTACTTGCAGGTCCAGTACGGTTGCGGCGGGCAGGAACGAAGCGGGCGGGACCAAGTCCGGGTTAGAACGCTGATCGCCGAGTTCGGCACTTGATTTCAGGGTTGTGGTACTACAATATGGTACCATGCCGCCAGATCCCAAGACTCTCGATCAACTCCGGCGCCTGAACCCAGGACTCCACTGGAAGAAGTGGAGAAGCTCCTCACGCAGCTCGGCGCTGAGGTGTACGAGGGGGGTGGCTCCACCGTCACGTTCGTTCTGGGTGGACGCAAGCTCACCGTAGACCGACCTCACCCGCGACGAGAGTGCGGGCTCGGTCTCGTGAAGCGAGTCCGAGGCTTCTTGGAGGGCCTCGGGCACATCTGAGGTGAACAGCCAGGAGGTATGGATATGATCGACTACAAGGGATACACCGGGGTCTTCGAGTTTGACCCGGACCTGCGGCTGTTCACTGGCCACGTTGTGGATCTCCGCGACGAGATCTACTTCGAGGGGGATTCAGTCAAGGCCATCGAGGCTTCGATGCACCGGGCTGTTGATCATTACCTCGAAGTCTGCGCAACCCGAGGCGATGAACCGGAGCGCCCCTTCTCCGGGAAACTGAACCTCCGGCTGGGCTCGGACGTTCACCGGGCAGCGGCCGTTGCGGCGGCCGCGCGTGGGGAAAGCCTCAACACCTGGCTAGCCCGGATCGTAGAGGAGGCTGCGCGGACACCTGGGAATGCGCGCATGTCTAACGTGTCGCCTCGGCGCCGCCGCACGACGCCCGCAAGGAAGGCTGCGGAGCGCGGGAAGTAATTGCAGCGTTCTAACGATTTGCGTTTCTACTGCACCGCGCATGATATCGAGCTGGAGCGCGAGCTGCCAGGCGAGTGCTCCGGACCCCGCAGCTTACCGTGCAGCAGCAAACGCTGGTTAGGGTGCAGGTATATTGCGGTGCACTTCGTACATGAATGCGCGTTCCACTCCCAGTGAGTCCCGCGATAAGGCAGCTACGCGATCATGGTGCGCATCCATGAGACGGACGCCTGCCGGCATCGTGACGGTGGCGATGAGCGTTCCCGCAGCATCGAGCACGACCCAAGTTCCTCCAGTCCGTTCCCGGCGGACCAGGTGGCTGTCCGTTGCCGGAGCGTATCTCTTCACCCACAGACGGCCCGCGTCATCCGTGAGCATGTCGGAGAACGTCGGGATGGAGTCGACGCGCGGAGACTCGCGCATGATGCGAAGCCAAAAAGAGTCGGACGGCGACGTGAGGCGCTGCTCGAGGAGTCGCCGTGCGTCCGCCCCTGGCAGGGGCTCGCCTGGAACCCGGATTGTACGCACCATCTCTCCGGTCACGCTCCAGACCGTGATGGTTCCGCCGAGTCCGTCGGCCACGAACAGCGTATCGTGAATCCGTGCCGCAAGGAAATGCGGTGAAAAGGCGATAGGCGAGCCGAAGCGGCGGATGCCCGGCGCGGTGAGCACCGAAGCGATCAGACGCCCATCCGACCCAAACCGCTCCACCTCCATTTCGTCGATGGTCACCCTGGTAGGGTCTCGCGGGATCTGTTTGATCCAAGCGATCACGTGGTCGCCGGCGGAACTCTGCCCGAGGTACACCTCTGGGAATCCTCCGGTCGGCTGGATCGGAATGGTGCCCAACAGCTCTCCCGACGTTAGGAACCGCGTCACTCGATAGGCTTCGCCGTCGTAAGCCACCAGCGTATCGGGAGGAGCAAGCAGCACCGTGCTCAGGAACGCGAACTCGCCAGGCCCGTCTCCGCGCCCACCCATCTGGGTTCGAAACGAACCCGTGCGGTCGTAGAGGCGGATAGTGCCTGAACCTCCATCCCCGACCAACAGCCCGCCGTCAGGAAGCACCCGGATCTGGGAAATGCCGGAGAAGAGATAGCGCGGGTCGCCCTCGACCTCGCCGAGTATCAGCGATGGATCGGGGCCAACAGCCCAGACATCAGGGCCCGCGGCGGCGGGGGCAGAGTCCGAGTCGATACAACCCGAAGCCGAGACCACTAGGCACAGCGTGAACGAGATCAGGGGGCAACTCCGCCGGGAATCCATGGCATGTCCTCCTTCTCCACGCGTCCTGCACCCTAACGACTTTGGGGTTGTGCTGCGCGTGCACAGTACTCACCCGGAGCGCGAGCTGTAAGGCGAGTGCTCCGGACCCCGCAGCTTACCGCGCAGTACGAACCCCTGGTTAGGCCTCACACGGGCCCGTCCTAATGCCACACCCCCAGGATACCGCCCATGACGGCAAAGGCGAGCGTCATGTAGCCTGCGTCCAGCAGCCAGAGCCTTAGCGAGCGCCGCTCGAAGAGGTAGATGACCCCCAACGCGGTACCTACCCAGAACAGTCCAACTTGGACACCGGCCTGCAGGCCGCCGTAGAAGGACGCCTCAGCCCCGATGACCATGGCCAGAATGAAGGCCGCCACCAGCTGCAGAAGGAAAGACGCCCCGAAGATCAGTCCCGGGTTGCCCTGTTTGGTCTGATCATCCGTCATCCCTGAGGCTGCCATCCAAAGCCGGCCGAAAACGGAGGGGGAGTACCAGAGGGTTCGAAGGATGTAGCTTGAGACGGCTGCGACGAGGACGGCCAGGTAGTTCACGCCGTCTGTGGAGAAACCCAGGTCCATGGCGGACCTCCACGGATATCGGATGGCCGGCAGAGACGGCCGGACCTAATCCGCTCCACCGACAACCCTGGATGTACACATGTTACTACCCCCGCGGAGCGAGCGCGGTGCCACACCCACCCCGGGGCGACCCTCTGCCCTAACCTGTTGGACGTCGCGAGTTGGGGCTACCCGCGATACACGCTCCCGTAATAGCCGGTCCACGCTTGGTGAGGCCTAACGACTTTGGCGTTGTGCTGCACGCGCAACATGCTGACCCGGAGCGCGAGCCGCCAGGCGAGTGCTCCGGCCCCGCAGCTTACCGTGCAGAACCAACGCCTGGTTAGGAAGCACTCGCCGGCGTGAGCGCTGCTCCAACCGCGTGTGCTGCCATGCGCCTCACCTCTCGGAGCGGACGCCGCCGTGCAAGGAGTTCCCGGAGCATCGGTGCCCCACTCTCATCGAGCCGACGCGTGGCCCAATAGCCTGTCGCGTACAGCGCAAGGAGCGCGCCTTCGTCGCCCGCCCTCACTCGTCGATACGCACGAGGATCAAGGGCACATGCGTCGGCCACGACCAGACCGCGCGTGTCTTCCCGCACCGTTTGTCGGCCCACCAGACGGTCGACCGCAACCATCGCGAGTCCTTCGTTCAACCACACTGGCAAGCGGAGCCAGGCCGTGCAGGCATGCGTGAATTCGTGACACGCTATGTGGCGCACCTTCTCCAGTGGATCAGAGACAGGCTCGAACAGCCGTGCACCCATCGGCGTGCCCGAGGAAGCAAGCAGCTCCGGAGGCTTGACGCCCACCGCCGGTCGGCCGGGCCACGGCAGCATCCAGCCACCAGCCACGGCGAACGCTCGCGCCGCACGCCCACGCCAGAGCGGCTTGCTGATCCGCACCCAGAGGCGGTGCCGCGCTGGTGCGGTGTCGTCCACGAACCCTTCCCAGGAGGTCAGAACGTGGACCTTGTAGTCTCGCGGCGCCGCAAGCTGCCACCGTCGGAACAACAACTCGGCGGTGTCAGCGATCGTCGCTGCCATCACCCTTGCGGCTGCCTCGTGCCCTGGCAGACAGATAACCGATACGCCCGCTGCCACCACTTCTCTTCGTTCCGCCATCGTTTGCAGTGCTTCCTAACTCATCTCTCTGCTGCCTCCACCCACCTGATTGGTCTGAGCCATCTGCGGCGGGTGGCTCTGGCGAACGTGGCATCGGGCCGGGAGGCGCACAAGGTCGGTTCCCCCTGTATGCGAACGCGTCGCATGCGCGACGCCGGGACCGGTGGGATCGGGGGCTGTTGGTAGTCATCGCGATTGGGGAAGCCGCCGGGGCGGCCTAATCGCCCTGCGGCCGTCCACGGTCCCGGCTGCTTATTTTCTGGACCGGGGTGCGGTGGCGGGGGAGGTGGGGCGCAGCGCGGGATCGGGATCGCGATCGGGGAGCCGCGGCCTTCCGACCGGTTCATCGTACAACTCGTCGTCCAGCTCCTCGGAATCGTCGGGGCGGTCCAGGGGACTGCGGATGTGGAGCCCGGAGTGCTCGACGACGTGGAGGTAGATCATCGTAGTGCGCACGTCCTTGTGGCCCATGACGTGCTGGAGGGTCCTGATGTCGCAGCCGCCCCGCAGCGCCTCGGTGGCGAACGAGTGCCGTAGCGTGTGAGAGGACGCGCGCTTCGTGATGCCTGACCGGCGCACCGCGCGCTTGATCTCCTTCTGGACGGCGGTGGGATGCACCGGGCGGCGTCCCGATCTTCCGGTAGCGGGATCCCGGCCGGGCGTTCGGGCCGGGAACAGGAACTGCCAGGCGATTTGGTACCCCGCTGTCGGGTCCTTGCGATGGAGCGCGGCCGGCAACGGGGCCCAGCCACCTCCGGCCGCACGGTCCCTCTTGTGGAGCTCGGCTATCCTGGCGAGCTGGGTCTTCAGCAAGGCGGTCGCACGCCGTGCGAGGGGGACATACCTGTCCTTGTTTCCTTTTCCGTCGCGCACGGCGATCTGGCGTAGCTCGAAATCCACGTCTTTCACCCGCAACCGCAGGCACTCTTCGAGCCTCAGGCCCGCGGAATACAGGAGGGCGCCGATCAGCAGGTGCCTTCCGGACAGCTCCCGGAGAACGCGGAGGACCTCGCGATGCGTCAACACGGTCGGCATCCGGCGCGATCCCTTGGCGCGGGGGACGTCAGCCAGCTCGTCGCTCCCGAATACCTCCCGGAACATGAAACTCAGCGCCGATGCCGCCTGATTGCGGGTCCGCGCGGAGAGACGTCGCTCCCGGGCGAGGTGCTCCAGGAACGCTCTCGCGCGGTGCCCGACGGGCCGGCCAGCGCCATCGCGATGGGACGCGTCGAACGCGAGGAAACGGCGGGTCCAGCCGAGGTACGCGGACTCGGTCTTGGGGGAGTATCCGCGCGCGCCGATGGCCTTCTGTATGCGCTCCAGGACATGCGCGGGTCCGCGATCGAGGATGGTTTCCGACTCCCTCCGGGTCTCGGTGTGCCGCCCTGTCGGCTCGGGTGCCTTGATCAGGCCGGGGCCACCCTCCCATGTGATCCGTGGACCGAACGCGCGAGTGAGCGCGTCGATCGTCCCGTTCGTCGCGGGGAGGCTCCAGAGTCCGCGCTGCGGCTCCCACCGACGCCCGGGGATTGCCCTGACGGCCGCGACGTCGCGCTCGGCGTAGCGGAACCTCAACTCCAGGACGTCGTCGCGGCGCGTCACACGGATCCGCGCCGCGCCCGGCGCTTGCGCCGGTGATCGTCGCGCGGCCTCCCGGCCGTCCCGTTCCATGCTCCCGCCTCCGTCGGCCGGCCCACGGTGTAGACAGAGGATTGCGGCGACGGCGGGGCGACTCGATACCTGGATGGGACCTGGATGGGCCGCGGCGCCGCGTAGCCTCCCCCTACAGCACCCTCCTCACGAACGCCACGACTTCCTCGAGTCCGCGCGCCACCGGCACGCCTCCGGGAAGGCCGGGGATGTCGGTGGGTACATCCACGAACGCGATCACGGGGCGGCCGTACGCCAGGGCCAACGCGACCTCGCTCGCGGTCCCCGCACCGCCGGGCAGCGCGACGATGACGTCGGCCGTGAGGACGTTGATGTGGTTCCGTGAGAGAGGCTCCGTACCTCGAGCGCCGCTGTGGGAGAGGTGCGTCCGCACGGCGAGCTCCACCCAACAGTTCGGATAGCCTGCGGGCGCGAGCCCCGAGGACGGATCGCCCGGCAGCACGCCGAGGACCAACCCTTGCCGCCCGGGCACCAGGGCGAACGCTCGGCTCACCTCCTCCATGACGCCCGCGCCTCCTCCGGTGAGCAGGTGCACGCCCTCCTTAGCGAGCCAGCGGCCGAGCGGGACCGCGCGGTCGGCGTGGGGCTCCGTGCCGGATCCCATCACGCCGACGATCGGCCTCCGGACAGCCCGTTCCGGAATGCGAGCACCCCGGGGGCGCCGGCTCATCGGATCGCGCGACGCCGTTGGGGACCCGCAGAAGTCATCGTCGGCGCTTCCGGGTAGGGGCGCGCGGCCCACCGTCCTCCGGGCGGCAGACGCTCCGCGAGGAAGTTCGTGAGGAGCGTGCGCAGGTGGAGCGTGGTGCCCGGTCCCTCGAAGATGCCGTGCGTCCGGTTCGGGTAGGCGAACATCGTGAACTGTTTGTTCAACTCGATCAGCCGGTTGATCAGCCGCTCGGAGCCCTGGTAGTGGACGTTGTCGTCGCCGGTACCGTGCACGAGCAGGAGATTGCCCTTCAGGCCCTCGGCGTGCGTGATCGGCGATGCTTCACGATACCCGTCGGCGAAGTCGGGCAGCGTTCCAGAATACCGCTCCTGGTAGATCGCATCGTAGAGCAGTTGGTCGGGAACCGGCGCCACGCTCATGCCCGTGGCGTAGAGGTCCGGATACCGGAACATCATGTTCAGCGTCATGGATCCGCCGCCGCTCCATCCCCAGATGCCGACGCGGTCGCCGTCCACGTACGGCCGTTTCCGGATCTCCCGATTCGCTGCGGCCTGATCCTGGCTCGCGAGGACCCCGATGGCCCCGTGCACCGATTTGCGCCACTCCCGACCGCGGGGCGCGGGTGTGCCGCGGTTGTCCACGCTGGCCACGATCCAGCCCCTCTGGGTGAGCATGAGGTGCCACAGGTACGTGTTCCCGCCCCAGCGGTCCACGACCGTCTGGGACGCGGGCTCGCCGTAGACGTAGAACAGCACGGGGTACGTCTTCGACGGATCGAAGTCCGGCGGCTTCATCATCCACGCGTCGAGCGGCGGCCCGTCCGCTCGCTCGATGCGGAAGAACTCGAGCTCGCCGCGCGCGAGCTTCGCCACCTTCGCCTTCAGGTCCGCGTTGTCGGTCATGATCCGCGCGACGTCGTGGTTGGGCAAGCGCACGAGGCTCCACGTGGTGGGCACGTCGAATCGGGAATGGGTGTGGAACGCCCACATCCCGTCCGGCGAGAGGTCGTAGTCGTTCCAGCCGGCCGTCGAGGCCGGGGTCAGGCGCTCGGGCTCCCCGCTCCCGTCGAGGCGGCTCCGGTACAGGTAGCGCCGCGCGGGCTCGTCCGGCGAGGCGATGAAGTAGAGCCAGCCGCCTTCGTCGTCGATGAGACTCACCTCCATCACATCCATCGGCCAGGGAGTGAGAAGCCGCTCGCGCCCGTCCTCCCGGGAGACGGCGTATACGTGGCGCCAGCCGTCGCTCTCGCTCACCCACGTGAAGCGCCGTCCGCCGTCGAGCCACAGCAGGTCGTCCACCGTTTCCACCCACGCGTCGTCGCGATCGTTATATACGGTCCGCACGGCGCCGGTACGGGCGTCGGCCAGCATCACGCGGTTCTCGTTCTGGCGTCGGTTGATGTGCTGGAAGAGCACCTCGTCCGAGCCGTCCGCCCAGTCCATGCGCGCGATGTAGTTGTTCCTCGGATCACCGGGGACGTCCATCCACACGGTCTCGCCGCCGGCTGCGCCCACCACGCCCAGACGGGCCGCCGAGAGCACCTCGCCCACCTTGGGGTAGGGGATGCGCTTGAACTGGGGGTAGAGCGAGTCCGTGTAGTTCACGAGCACGAACTCGCGCACGCCGGAGGCGTCGAGCTGCCAGTACGCGATCTTCGTGCCGTCCGGGCTCCAGCGGAAACCGTCCTGGAGGGAGAACTCCTCCTCGTAGACCCAGTCGAACGTGCCGTTGATGAGTGTCGGGGAGCCCCCCTCGGTGAGTCGCGTGATACGTCCGTCGACGAGGCTCTGCACGTGGATATCGTTGGCCTGTACGTAGGCCACGCGGTTTCCCTGGGGGGAGAACTTGGCGAACATGAGCGTGGACTCGGGGAAGTCGGGGCCCAGTTGCGTGAGCTCGCCGCTCGCCAGGTCCAGCACCCAGTAGTCCCCTTTGGTGTTCGTGCGCCACACGCGCACGGTGTTTGTGAAGACGAGGAGCTTGGACCCGTCCTCGGACCAGGCGTAGTCCTCGGGGATGAGGGGCGCGGAGGCGCCGGGCGGAACGAGTCGGGTCGCGGGCACGAGCACCTGCCGGCTTCCGCTCGCGGGGTCGTACTTCACGATGTCCAGGCCGCGCACCGACCGTGAGAGCTCCACCGTCGTGTAGCCCGAACCGTCCGCGAGCCAGACCGCGGGACCGAAGAAGTCCGAGGCGAACTCGCGGGACGCGTAGATCCGCTCGACCGTGAGGAGGGAGGGATCCTGCGCCTGCGCGACCGCCGCGGCGGGGGCTACGCCTAGGACGACGAGCAGGACGAAGGCGTGTCGGAGCGCGGGGCGGGTGCGGAGACGGGGACGCATGGACGGATCCTTCCGAAGGGTCGTGGCTGTGCGCCTCCCAATGTCGGTTGGCGGACGGGGCGGGGAAAGCCGGGGCGCGCGCGCGACGAAGGCGACTCGGCGCCCGTCGCCACCGGGCATTGACAGGAGGGCCCGGTGCGGAAAACGTCCCAGTAGTCTTACCTGCCAAGCCCGACCACCCACCACGAGGTTCCGGAGGACTGGAAAGATGAACAATACCCGGTTCGCAGTAGTCCGCGCGCTGGCTTGCCTCGGCGCGCTCCCGCTGTTCCTGGTTCTGACGACGGAGGCCCAGGCGCAGCAGACCCAGCGCCCGCGTCAGATCGTGCCCAAGGACTCCGCGCGCACGGAGCTCCTGTATGTCAGCAACCGGTGGGAGGACCACCCGATCTCGAATTATGAGAGCGCGATCGAGGGGAAAGCCCGCACGGACTCGATCTACCTTGCCGTCACCCAAGGCGTGGTGGACTACAAGAAGATCACGTACCGTAGCCGCATCGGGGACATGGACATTCCCGCCTATCTCTTCCAGCCGCTGGAGAAGCGCGGTCCCCGCGGTCACGCGGCCATGATCTGGGTGCACGGCGGCGTGCACGGCAACTGGGGCGTGACGATGTGGCCCTTCGTCCGTGAGGCGGTCGAGCGCGGCTACGTCATCATCTGCCCCGAGTACCGCGGCAGCACAGGGTACGGCAAGGAGCACCACAACGCCATCGACTACGGCGGATACGAGATCGACGACGTCATGACCGCCTACGACTACATGACGCAAAACCTCCCGCACGTGGATCCCGACCGCGTGGGCATGATGGGGTGGAGCCACGGCGGGTACATCACCGTTCTGTCCGTCACTCGCGACAACCACCCGTTCAAGGCCGGCGCCGCCATCGTGCCGGTGACCAACCTCATCTTCCGTCTCTCGTACAAGGGGCCCGGCTACCAGAGGAGCTTCGCGACGCAAGCGCGCCTCCAGGGCCTCCCCTTCGAGAAGCGGGAGGAGTACATCAAGCGGTCGCCCGTCTACGCGGTGGACAACCTGAAGACGCCGCTTCTGGTCCACGTCGCCACCAACGACGAGGACGTGAACTTCGTCGAGGACCAGCAGCTCGTGTACAAGCTGCGCGCCATGTACCCGGACCTCACCGAGACCAAGATCTACGTGGACCCGGATCCGTGGGGGGGCAGCGTGGGGCACTCGTTCAGCCGGCGCGTGGATCGTGAGACCCTGGAACGGGTCGACTCGCCGGCCCAGCGTGATTCCTGGAACCGTACCTGGGCATTCCTCGAGGAGCATCTGCGCCCCTACGAGGACCCGAACCATCCGGTCCCGGTCAGGACCCGATAGCGCGGGGCGGCCCCGGACCGAGCCAAGGCCGGCGCCTCTTCGGCCGGACTCCGGGATCCCGATGAACGCGGGGCCGCGCCGAAGGCGCGGCCCCGCTCTTGTCGCGGTCGCT
>CAYPMO010000057.1:0-12822 GCA_964412015.1 uncultured Gemmatimonadaceae bacterium
GCCAAGCAGAAGCGCGCCCAGGCCCAGCGCCGCATCCACGAGACGATGTCCGGCCTGTCGGACACCTCGGCGTTCGAGGCGTTCAACCGCATGGCCGAGAAGATCGAAGACGAGGAGCGCCGGAGCCTGGCCCACGCAGAGGTGACGGAGGCGATAGGCGGCGACACGCTCGAGACCGAGTTCCTCAGGCTCGAGAAGGGAGACGCGAGCGCCGACGTGGAGACCAAGCTGGCGGCCCTCAAGCAGCAGATGGGGCTGCTTCCCGCGGGAGGTTCGTCCGCCGAGGAGCCCAAGCAGCTCGGCGCGGGCGGGAAGGTCCAAGAGGCGGAGGTGGAGGAGGCGAAGGAAGGCGAGGCGGACCATATCCCGGAGGCCCAGCTCCTCGCCGAGTTCGACCGGCTGGAGGACAAGCCCACCTGAGGTACTCCCGCCGCCCGGAGATGGCGCGGCTCCTTACGCTCGCGACCGCCGTCTGGGCTACCGCCTGCTTCCATGCGGTCGCTCCCGACGCGTCGGGCGTCGTGGATCGGGCTTCGTCCGCGGCGGACGCCGTGCGCCTGGTCTATCTGGGCGTGGGAGGCTGGATCCTCGAGCGAGGGCAGGATCAAGTGGTCGCGGCCCCGCTGTTCTCGAACCCGTCGCTCGTGCGCGCGGGGCTGGGGACGATCCACTCCGACACGACGGTCGTGAATCGGCACCTGGCGGGCTACGACCTGAGCCGGACGGCGGCGATCCTCGTGGGCCACGCGCACTATGACCACCTCATGGATGTTCCACAGCTCGCGCGCCGCCACGCGCCCCGAGCGCGGATTCTGGGGAGTCGCACCGTGGCCAACACCCTCGGCACGTGGAGCGGCGTGGCCGACCGGGTGCTCGAGGTGGACTCGCTCGCGGGCGACGTCGAGCGACCCGGACGCTGGATCGAGGTGTCTCCGCGCGTCCGCGTGATGGCCCTCCGTTCCGACCACGCCGCACACTTCGACGGGCGCACTCTGTACCAGGGTACCACCGACCGGCCCCTTACCGTGGAGCCGACCCGGGCGGACGAGTGGGTGGACGGCCCCACCTACGCCTTCCTCGTGGACTTCCTCGACGCCGGGGGGCGCGTGGCGTTCCGCGTATACTACCAGGACGCGGTGGCGGCCCCTCCCGCCGGCCTCGCGCCCGAGACGCTCGTACGGGAGCGCCCCGTGGACGTAGCGATCCTCGTGCCCGCGACGTTCGACCAGGTGGACTGGCACCCGGAAGCGCTCGTGCGGAATCTCCGTCCCCGGTGGGTCCTACTGGGGCACTGGGAGAACTTCTTCGCGTCCGCGGACGAGGAGACCCGCTCGCTCGCGCTCACCGACGTCCCCCACTTCCGCTCGCGCCTGGCTCGGGTCTTCGACGGGGAGAGCTGGCTCCCGGAGCGGGGGACCGAGTTCCGGTTCCCGGTGTCGGGGCGGTAGCGGGCCGCGTCGGGTCCGGGGCCGGGCGTCCCTCGCGACTCGGCCGCTCCGCGCGCCCGACGGGCGCGCTGCGCTGCGGTCGCTTCGCGACCGAACCCTCGCTGCTCGGGATCGCCCGGCCCCGGACCCGCATGACGTTCGCGACCGAACCCTCGCCGCGCGGGATCCCGTGGCCCGTCACTCCTCCCGCTTCGGGAACCCTCCCTCGAACCGGTACCGCACCCTGAGCCCCTGCGCGTCCTCCGCCACGATGAAACGCGCGGGCCGGCCCGTGTTGATGCCACCCTGTTCGTCGAGCGCGTCGGGTAACGGCACGAGATAGAGTCCCCGCGCGTCGAGCGTGTCCTGGGCCTCCGTGCCCTCGAGATCCCCGATGTCCGAGATCGTGCCGCCCGTCTTCGCCAGCGGATCCGCGTAGTTGACGAGGAGGTCCGCCACGAGCGTCGGGATCCCGGGCACCGCCAGCGTTCCACCCAGGATCAGGAGATCGGGCATCCGCCTGCCGTTGGGATCGAGCGAGTCGTAGATCTTCCGGTCGTACGCGGCGTAGCTCCCGGTCGCGATGGCGTCCAGCGCCGAGAGGATCCCCACGAAGTTCGTCTTGCGCAGGTATTGCTTCTCGGGATCGTCGTCCCATCCACCCGACTCGATGAGAACCGTGCTCGCACCCCACGCGCCGATCAGGTCGCCGAACGCGCGGGGGTTGAACGTGTCGTCGTATCTGGTGATATGGTCGGTGACCAGCGGCCGCATCGCATGTACGAGCACCGCGGCGACCTGCATCGCGCGGTGCCGCTTCTCGTCCACGTCCCGCGCGGCGTTGAAGGCCGGCGCGAGGAGCGCGATCGCGGCGCCCCGGTTCGAGCGCCCGACGCGCGTCCCCGGCGACTGGTCGTGGAGGTTGAATCCGAACGCGGGCTTCAGCTCGTCGGTGATCTTCTTCAGGAGCTGTCCCTCCGGCGTCGCGAGCCGGCGCGCGTCGCGGTTCACGTCGATGCCCTGCGCGTTGCGGCGCTGGAAGCGCTCGGCGCCGTCGGGGTTCAGCATCAGGACGAGATGGACCGTGGAGCCGTCGGCGATGCGGCGCGCGAGCGGGTGATCCGGCTGTTCGCGGAAGAAGCGCACCATGTCCACGAGGGCCATGGTCGCCGTGCTCTCGTCACCGTGCATCTGGGACCAGAGCAGGACGGTGGTGGGCCCGGAGCCGAACGTGAGCCGACGGATCTCGCGCCCCTCGGCGCTCCGACCCACGACCTTCCAGGAGACCGTACCGCCCAGATACGGCTCGATCACTCGCCAGAGCGTGGCGTGGTTGAAGCGCCGGTCCTCAAGGCCTGGCACCCGGACGGCGTCGTGGAGGGTCGCGAGTTCCGCCGGCGTGATGAGCGGCGCGGGCGGAGCGACCGCGACCGGCTGGGCGGGAGCCGCCGCGGGAGCGGAGGCGGAAGGCCCGCTCGCGCATGCGGAGGCTACGAGGGTGGCGGCGATGGCCGCGAGGCGACGGTCGGTGCGAGAGATGGTCATGGGTGCCCGAGGTGCGGGATCGTGCAGGTTGTGACCCCCCGGATCCCGGCATAGCTTGCTTCGCCGACCGCGCTCGGCGCCGCGAGCCATTCCGGGACGTCACGTCCACCAAGCTTCGGCGCCGCGTGTTCGTTCGTCAACGCACGCCGCCTGTCACTCCTCTCCTCGCGCTCTCCTTCGCAACGCCTCTTCGTACCTTATCCTCCCTACCTCCAGACCCGAAGAGACCAGGTTCCTCGATGCGATCCGCGAGCTTCCTTCTTCCGCGATCCGCCGGGTGGAGCGCCCGTCGAGGATCGAGCGCGCTCCTCGCGCTCCTGGCGCTCGTCTCCTGCCGCGGACAGGGCCCACCTCCGGAGGTGCCCGCGCCGGCCGCTGAAGCGCCCGGGGTACCTGCGCCGGGGGTACCCGAGCCCGAATCGCCCGAGCCCGGGCCGCCCGAGCCGGAAGGATCCTGGGCGGAGCGAGCCCTCCGGGAGATGAGCCTCGAGGAGAAGGTAGGCCAGATGGTCATGCCGGTCGTCGGCGGTGCCTTCGCGCCGGTGGGGTCGGCTGGCCACGAGCGTGCGCGTGGCTATGTGGAGGATCTGCGGGTCGGCGGGATCATCATGTCCGTGGGCTCCCCGACCGAAGTGGCCGCCAGGATCAACGACCTCCAGAGGCGCGCGAGATATCCACTCCTGGTCGCGGCGGACCTGGAGACCGGAGCCGGCTTCCGCATGTCCGGCACCGTGCACGTGCCCGGGCCGATCGGGCTCGGTGGCGCCACGAACTTCCCGACGCTCATGGCGATCGGTGCCACGGACGACGTGGGGCTCGCCTACGAGATGGGACGCGTCACGGCCGTGGAGGCCCGAGCCGTCGGGATCCACGTGCCCTTCGCGCCCGTGCTCGACGTGAACAACAACCCGGACAACCCGATCATCAACGTGCGCTCGTTCGGCGAGCACCCAGCGCGGGTCGCGACGCTCGGCGCGGCGTTCGTCAGGGGCGTCCAGGCGCACGGCGCGATCGCGACGGGCAAGCACTTCCCCGGGCACGGCGACACCGGTACGGACTCGCACCTGGCTCTCCCGACCATCCGCGTCTCGCGGGAGCGCATGGACTCGGTGGAGCTGCGGCCGTTCCGGGAGGCGATCGGGGCCGGGATGGGCGCGATCATGAGCGCCCACATCACCGTTCCCTCGCTCAGCGGTGGTGGAGGGGACGCGGCGACCCTCTCCTCCGATATCCTGACGGGTCTGCTCCGCGAGCAGATGGGCTTCGAGGGCCTCGTCTTCACCGATGCGATGGACATGCGCGCCATCTCCGGACGCCTGGGCTCGGCCGAAGCCGCCGTCCGCGCCGTGCTCGCCGGCGCGGACGTCGTCTTGATGCCTGCCTCCGCGAAGGAGGCCATCGACGGGATCACCGACGCGGTGCGCTCGGGCCGGGTTCCCGAAGAGCGCCTCGACCGTTCCGTGCTCCGACTGCTGCGCGCGAAGGAGTCGCTCGGACTCCACCGCGTCAGGGAGGTTCCCCTCGACGAGATTCCGGGAAAGGTGGGAATCCCGGCGCACGGACAGGTGGCGGACTCGATCGCGCGGCGCTCGATCACCGTGATCCGCAACCGGCGCGACCTGCTGCCGCTCCTGGGCACGCGCTCGGCGCGGGTGCTCTCCGTCAGCTACCGGCGCACGTCCGACATCCTCGCGGGGCGGGCGTTCAACGAGCGCCTGCGCGCCACGTATCCGCGGCTCGTCACCGCGGACGTGGGTCCGGACACGGGAGCGGGCCTCTACGAGGGCCTGGTGCGCCAGGCCGGGAGATCCGCGCTCGTGATCGTGAGCACGTACGTGCAGGCCGTGTCCTACTCGGGTACCGTGGCCCTTCCGGAGGACGCGGCGGCGTTCATCCGCCGGCTGACCCGGTTGGGAGTGCCCAACGTCGTGATCTCGTTCGGGAATCCTTACCTCATTTCCGAGTTCCCCGATGTAGGTTCTTATGTGTTGGCCTGGAGCGGATCCGCCTCGAGCCAGGCAGCGGCGGCGGACGCGCTGCTGGGCCGGTTCGACATCACCGGACGGACCGCCACCCGCATTCCGGGCTTCGCGGAGATCGGCGACGGGATCCGGATCCCGAAGAGGAAGAGTGGCGATGGACGATAGGGCGCGGGCAGCGGCGGTCGTCGGTCGGGCGTCGCGCTGCGCTTCCCTGTTGGGAGCCCTGCTGGTCGCCACGGGCTGCGCGGGAACCCCGGCGGCCCCGGGCGTGCCGGAGCCTCGGCCGATCGCGCCCGGCCCGGACGCGGCATCCCGCCGATGGGTGGACGAGACGCTGGCGTCGCTGTCGCTCCGCGACCGGGTCGCTCAGCTCGTGATCGAGTGGATGCCCGGCGCGTACGTGGCTCCCTCGGCGCCCGACTTCGAGCCGCTGCGCCGTTGGGTCGAGGAGGACCGCATCGGAGGCGTGTCGCCGAGCATCGGGCTCCCGCACAGCTACGTGGCGAAGCTGAACGCGCTCCAGGAGCGCTCCGCCGTCCCCCTCCTCGTGGGCGCGGACTTCGAGAGCGGCGGCCCCGGGATGCGCCTGAGCGGCGCGTACGCGCTTCCGTCGCTGCTGTCCCAGGGAGGAGGCACCGCGTTTCCGCCGACGATGGCGTTCGGCGCGATCGGCGACGAGCGCTTCGCCTACGAGTACGGGCGCATCACCGCGCGGGAGGCGAGGGCCGTCGGGGTCCACCTGCTGTTCGCGCCCGTGCTGGACGTGAACTCGAACCCCGACAACCCCGTGATCGCAACGCGCTCCTTCGGAGCGGATCCGCGCCTGGTGGCGCGGCTCGGTGCCGCGTTCATCCGCGGTGCCCGGGACGGAGGGGCCCTCACGACCGCCAAGCACTTTCCCGGGCACGGCGACACGAGCGTGGACTCGCACCTCGGGCTCCCCGTCGTGGCCGGAGACCGCTCACGGCTGGACACGCTCGAGCTGGCGCCCTTCCGCCGCGCGATCGCGGAGGGGGTGGACGCGGTCATGACCGCCCACGTCCAGGTGCCCGGGCTCCTCGGGCCCCGGTCGCCGCCGGCCACGCTCGCGGCCGAGATCCTCACGGGCCTCCTGCGCGACGAGCTGGGGTTCGACGGGCTCCTGCTCACCGACGCGCTCACGATGGGCGCGATCAGCGATGGGTACGGGGTGGGCGAGGCCTCGGTCCGCGCCCTCGAGGCGGGTGCGGACATCCTGCTGTCACCGAAAGACGTGCCCGGCGCGATCTCGGCGGTGGTGGAGGCGGTGGAGTCGGGGCGCGTGAGCCGCGCCCGCGTCGAGGCGTCGGTGCGACGGGTCCTCGAGCTCAAGGCCCGCCTCGGGCTGCACCGGCATCGCACGACGTCGCTCGACGCCGTGGACGAGGTCGTGGGATCCGGCCCACATCTCGCGTTCGCGGACAGCGCGGCGGCGCGCTCGATCACGCTCCCGCGCGACCGGGAGGGCCTGGTTCCGATGCGCGCGGAGGCCGCGGGCCGCGTCGTGCATCTGCGGTACGCGTCGTCCGCGTGGTTGTGGGCGGGCAGGACGTTCGCGACGGGGCTCTCGGACCGCCTGGCGGCCGTGCGCACGTTGAACCTGGACGAGCGGAGCGACGAGCGCGCTTACGCGGCCGCCGCGGAGGCGGTCGCCAGGGCCGATCGGGTGCTCGTGAGCGTCTACGCTTCCGCGTCCGCGGGGTCGGGTCCGGACGCGGTCCCCGAGCCGCTCCGCGCGCTCGTGGCCGAGACCGTCGCGTCGCGTCCGATCGTGGTGCTGTCGTTCGGCAATCCCTACGTGCTCTCAGCGTTCCCCGACGTGGGGACGTACCTGCTCGCCTGGGGGGATCGCGAGGTCTCCCAGAATGCGGCCGTGAAGGCGCTCCTGGGCGAGGAGGCGATCACCGGGCGGCTCCCGATTCCGCTTCCGCCGTACCACACGATCGGCGACGGTCTCGACCGGCCGAAGGTGGCGGTGTTCACGCCGCGCGTGGCGGTGGAGGATCCGCTCGTGGCCGCGGGGATCGCCACGCGCGAGGCCCGGAGCGGCGAAGGGACGCGGCGGGCGCAGACGGTGGCCGACCCCGCGACGCTGGGAATGGATCCCGTCCGGCTGGCCCGCGTCGACTCCATCGTGCGCGCGGCCGTTGCGGACTCGGCGGCGTCCGCCGCCGTCGTGGCGATCGGTCGCCACGGGCGCCTCGTGAAGCTCGAGGCGTTCGGCGAGCTGGCGTGGGGCAGCGGCCGGCCCGCGACACCGACGTCGATCTTCGACCTGGCCTCGGTCTCCAAGGTGGTCGGCACCACCACCGCGGCCTTGATCCTGGTACAGGAGGGACGGCTCGACCTCGACAGGCGGGTGGTGGAGTACCTTCCGGAGTGGTCCCGGGGCGACCCCCGCAAGGCGCAGGTCACGGTGCGCCAGCTCCTCCTCCACCGTACGGGGTTACCGGCGTTCCGTCCCTGGTTCCGGGACCACGTGGGCGTCGAGGCCTACAAGCGGGCAGCGGCCGACGAACCGCTCGAGGCCGACCCCGGAACGCGCACGCTATACTCCGACATCGGGATCATCACGCTCGCGTGGATCATGGAAGGAATCACCGGCCGGCCCCATGACGCATTCCTGCGGGAGCGCGTGTGGTCGCCCCTGGGGATGCTGGACACGGACTATCGTCCCGACCCGTCCCTGAAGCCGCGGATCGCCACCACCGAGCTGGACACGACCTGGCGCCACGAGATGGTCTGGGGGCGCGTGCACGACGAGAACGCCGACGCGATGGGCGGAGTGGCCGGGCACGCGGGTCTGTTCTCCACGGCGGTGGACCTCTCGGTCTTCGCGCGCATGATGCTGAACGGCGGGGTCGCGCCCGCGTGCGTGCCGGGCGCGGTGCCCGGTGAACCGTGTCCGCTGGCCCGGCCTTCCGACGTGCGGCTGCTGGACACCGGCGTGCTGGAGAGCTTCACGCGGCGCTTCGACGACAGCTCGTCCCGCGGGCTCGGCTGGGACACGCCGGCGCCGAACTCCTCCTCGGGCGACTACCTGACGCCGTCGGCCTTCGGCCACACGGGGTACACGGGTACCTCGATCTGGATGGATCCCGGGCTCGATCTCTGGGTCATCCTGCTGACCAACCGGGTCCACCCGACGCGGGACAACCAGAAACACGTTCCCTTGCGCCGCGCGGTGGCCGATGCCGCCGCGTTGGCCGTCACCGACCAAGCCGTTCGTCGGCGGGAGCCGACGCCGTGAACGGTCCCAACCCCCCGGATCCCTTCACGCGGCTCGAGCGGATTCCGGTACGCATCCTGGAAGACCATGAGGCCATCGCCCGGGAGGTGGCCGGACGCATGGCGGCTCTCATCCGACGACGCGCCTCGGAGGGCCGGCGGGCGGTGCTCGGGCTGGCCACCGGGTCCACGCCCGTGGGGATCTACCGCGAGCTGGTCCGGCTCCACCGTGAGGAGGGACTCGATTTCTCCAACGTGGTGACGTTCAACCTCGACGAGTACTTCCCGATGCGGCCGGACAGCTTCCACAGCTACCACCGGTTCATGAAGGAGCACCTCTTCGACCATGTGAACGTGCCCGCCGGGCAGATCCACATTCCTCGCGGGGACCTGCCCCGGGACAACGTGGACGACCATTGCGCCGGATTCGAGGCCGCGATCCGGAATACCGGCGGGATCGACTTCCTGACCCTGGGAATCGGCCGCAGCGGTCACGTGGGATTCAACGAGCCCGGCTCGGGCCGCGACTCCCGAACGCGACTGATCTACCTCGATACGATCACGCGCGCCGACGCCGCGGCGGACTTCTTCGGAGAGGACAACGTGCCGCCCGAGGCGATCACGATGGGCGTCGCGACGATCCTCGAAGGCCGGGAGATCGTCCTGATCGCGACCGGCGAGCACAAGGCCGCGGTGATCCGGAGGGCCGTGGAGGGCGAGGTGAGCGCGGACGTGGCGGCCACGTTCCTCCAGGGGCACGACGCGGCCACGATCTACCTCGATCCGGCGGCCGCCGCGGAGCTCACGCGCGTCCGCACCCCGTGGATCCTGGACGAGGTGACCTGGGACGAGGACCTGGAGACCGCGGCGGTCATCTGGCTGAGCCAGCAGGTCGGCAAGCCCATTCTCCACCTCGCCACGAACGACTACCGCGACCACTACCTCAGCTCCCTCGTGGCGCGTTACGGCTCGGTCGGCCCCCTGAACGGCGAGGTCTTCAACCGGCTCATCGCCAAGATCCGCGGGAAGAGCAAGCTGCCCGCGGGGAAGCGGGTCCTGGTC
The DNA here is from genome assembly GCA_964412015.1 of uncultured Gemmatimonadaceae bacterium. Taxonomy (GTDB): domain Bacteria; phylum Gemmatimonadota; class Gemmatimonadetes; order Longimicrobiales; family Gaopeijiaceae; genus SZUA-318. The sequence continues at coordinate 9,263 of CAYPMO010000057.1, forward strand.
TTCTCTCCCCATCCCGACGACGACGTCATCTCGATGGGGGGGACGCTTCGCAAGCTCACCGAGAGCGGGAACGATATTACCGTCGCGTACCAGACCTCGGGCAACATCGCGGTCTTCGACCACGAGGTGCGCCGGTACCTGGACTTCGTGCAACGGGCGCGCCCCGGCATGAACCTGACCGACGACGTGCGGCTGTCCGGGTACATCGCCGAGGTCGAGAATGCCCTCGCCGCCAAGGTCGTCGGGGACGTGGACGCCGATGTGATCCTCGATCTGAAGCGGATCATCCGGGAGACCGAGGCGGTGAGTGCGCTCGAGTCCGTGGGGCTGGGCAAGCGGAACGCCCGGTTCCTCAACCTCCCGTTCTACCAGACGGGGCGGGTGAGGAAGGATCCGATCGGCGAGCACGACGTGGAGATCGTCCGCTCGGTGCTGGACGAGGTCCGCCCGGAGATCGTCTTCGCGGCGGGCGACCTGTCGGATCCCCACGGCACCCATCGGATGTGCCTCGACGCCGTGACGCGTGCCCTGCACGCGTACCGGGGGCCACGACCGCAGCTCTGGTTGTACCGGGGCGCCTGGCAGGAGTGGTCGCTGCCTGAGACGGATGTCCTGGTCCCCATGTCCGCCGAGGAGCTGCGGCGGAAGATCCTGTCCATCTTCAAGCACCAGTCGCAGAAGGACGTGGCGCCCTTCCCCGGCCCCGACCCGCGGGAGTTCTGGCAGCGGGTCGAGAACCGGAACCGGGGGACCGCCCGGTTGCTCCAGGTCCTGGGCCTGCCGGCCTACTACGCGATGGAGGCGTACGTGGTGCTCGAGGAGGGCCAGCGCCTGGTCCCCGGACGAGTGCCGACCGCCTCCCTGGGGGAGGGGTAGGTGGGCCCGTTCACGACGCTCGATCTCCTCATCCTGGTCGCCTACCTGGGGGGGAGCACGGTCTGGGGGATCTGGCTCGGGCGTGGCCAGCGGGGAGGCACGGACTACTTCCTGGGGAGCCGCCAGCTTCCCTGGGCGGCCGTCATGCTCTCGATCGTGGCGACCGAGACCAGCTCGCTCACGTTCCTGAGCGTGCCCGGGGTAGCCTACATGGGGAGCATGACCTTCCTCCAGCTCACGCTGGGGTACGTGGTGGGGAGGACGGTCGTCGCGATCGTGCTGCTGCCCCTCTACAACCGGGGTCGGCTCCACACTGCTTACGCATTGCTCGAGGGGCGCTTCGGCACCGGCGCGCGCCGGTTCACGTCGGGCACGTTCATGCTCACGCGCCTCCTGGCGGACTCGGTACGCCTGTTCGCGACCGCCATCCCGCTGGCGCTCATCACCGGCTGGCCGTACCCGGCCTCCATCGCGATCATCGCGGTGCTCACGGTCGTGTACACCTATCTGGGGGGCCTGAAGGCCGTCGTGTGGGTGGACACGCTCCAGATGGTGCTCTACCTCGGCGGGGCGATCGCGGCCGCGGTCGCGCTCCAGGGGTTGGTGCCGGGCGGGTGGGGAGCGATCCTCTCTACGGCTGGAGCCGCGGGGAAGCTCCAGACCCTGGACTTCTCGCTCCACGTCACCGAGCCCTACACGTTCTGGGCCGGGATCATGGGGGGTATGTTCCTCTCCATCGGATCGCACGGGGTGGACCAGATGACCGTCCAGCGCCTGTTGGCGTGCCGGGACCTGAAGGCCGGCCAGAAGGCCATCGTCGGGAGCGGCGTAGCCGTCATGTTCCAGTTCGTGCTGTTCCTGGGCGTGGGCGTCGGCATGTGGGTGTTCTACCAGGGACGGGCGTTCGAGCGCTCCGACGAGATCTTCGCCCGGTTCATCCTCGAGGAGCTTCCCCAGGGGCTGAGAGGGCTCCTCATCGCGGGCGTGTTCGCGGCCGCGATGTCCTCGCTCGCGTCCTCGATCAACTCCCTGGCCTCGACGTCGGCGTACGACTTCTGGGCGCCCCTGGTCGGCGCGGAGGGTGACGAGAAGCGCACGCTTCGAGCCGGACGCGTCCTTTCGCTCCTGTGGGCCGCGCTCCTCATCGGCGGTGCGATCGCGTTCATCCCGCTCTCGAGACGGACAGCGGCCGTGGAGGTCGCGCTGGGCGTCGCCTCGCTCGTCTACGGGGGCCTGGTGGGTGCCTTCGCGCTCGGCGTGCTCACGAAGCGTCCGGGGCAGATCGCGGCGATCGTCGGCATGGCGGTGGGGATCCTGGTGGTGACCGTCTTCCAGAGGTCGTTCGCGTGGCCGTGGTATTCCCTCGTCGGCACGCTCGTGACGATGACCGTCGGAATCGTGGTCGGCTACTTCCGGAGGAGGACCGCGTGAGCACGGTGGTCGTCGGTGTGGACGCAGGGGGCACGCGCACCCGGGCCGTAGCGCTGGACGGAGAGGGACGGGAGGTGGGGCGCGCCGAGGGGCGGTCCGCCATCGCGGACGCGGTCGAGCCGCGCGCCCCGGCGGAGGCGGTAGCGGAGGTGTGCGCCGCGGCGGCCTCCGCCGCGGGCGGCCGCTTGCCCGTGGACGCCGTATGGGCCGGTCTCTCCGGGGCGGGACGGGAGGTGGCGCGGGTCGCCGTGGAGGGGGAGCTCCGGCGCCTCGGCGTGGCGCGGGAGGTGCGCGTGGGCACGGATGTGGCGGCCGCGTTCCACGATGCTTTCGGCTCGGGGCCGGGGATCCTCCTGATCGCGGGAACGGGCTCGATCGCCTGGGGCCGGGCAGAGGATGGGTGGGAAGCCCGCGTGGGTGGGTGGGGGCCGCACCTGGGCGACGAGGGAAGCGGATACGCGATCGGCGCCGAAGGCCTGAAGTGCGTGGCCCGGCAGGCGGATGGGCGCGCGCCGCGCACCCCGTTCGCCCTCGCCGTGCTCGGATTCCTCGGCAAGGACACCGCGCAGGATCTGCTTCCGTGGGCCGCGTCGGCGTCGAAGGGCGAGGTGGCGGGGCTCGCGCCGGTGGTCGCCGCGTCGGCGTCGGAGGGCGACCCCGCCGCGCAGGAGATCCTCGCCCGGGCGGTGCGCGATCTCGAGGCGCACGTCCTGACGCTCCTGGACCGGCTCGGTCCCTGGCGGCAGCCGCCGCCCGTCGCATTGACGGGCGGCCTCATCCGACCGGGGCGGGCGCTCCGGCAGCCGCTCGAAGCGGCCCTCGCCCCGCACGGCCTCGAGCCCCTCGACCGGTCCCCCGATCCCGCGATGGGGGCGGCCCGCCTGGCACTGGCCGCCGCGCGCTGAGCCCGGCGCCTCCGCGCCTTGCCACTCTGGCAGATCGCCTGCCCCCCGCGTGTCGAAGAGGCAGAGGGATTGCCTCCTAAGGCATTGTGCCCGTTCACATTGGCATACTTCAGCTTCCTCGCGCCTGGCACGCGGGTTGCTTGATGGTCCACGCGGAATCGAGAACCGGCGGGCATCCGGCCCGCCCCGAGACACGAGGAGGTCACATGGCCATCACACGGTACACCTGGCGCAACCCCGGACTCTCTCCGTGGCGGGACCTGGAGGAGGTCTCCAGCCGTCTCGCTCGCCTCTTCGACGAGTCCCCCCTCTCCACCGGCACGAACGGCGGCACCTGGATCCCCGCCG
>CAYPMO010000058.1:0-12232 GCA_964412015.1 uncultured Gemmatimonadaceae bacterium
CGTGGATCACGGAGGTGAACCCGTCGCGCGCGTAGCTCTCGACGCGCTTCCACACGTGCAGCACCGAGCCGCACGTCGTATCCACCAGGATGCACCCGATACCTTTGAGGGTCTCGAAGTCGTCGGTGGTCACGCCGAACGCGGGGATGATGACCACGTCGTCGGCGGTTACGTGGCCGAAGTCGAATTGGCCGTCCGCGTCGGGATAGATGAAGCGGATTCCCATGTCCGTCATGCGTTGGTTCACATGCGGATTGTGGATGATCTCGCCGACGAGGTAGATCGTGCGATCCGGGAACTTGTATACGGTCTCGTACGCGTAATCCACGGCCCGGTCCACGCCGTAACAGAAGCCGAATTCCTTGGCGAGGACGACCGTGACGTCGCCGAACCGATCGGTGTATCCGCGAGCGCGGATCCGCTCGACGATCGCCGACTGGTACTCGGCGTCGATGAGCGGCTTCAGCTCCTTCTTGAGCCCGAAGCCCCTCCGGAAGTAGGTCTGCTCCATGACGCTCGTCGCTGTGCGTGGCACGGTTCACGATGGGCCCCAAGGTACACCGTCGTGGGCCGCGGGGTCCGGTCCGAAGGCATCGAGGCCTGGACGTCGACGCGCGACGCGACGCGGATGCCCAGGACCCCCGCCTGGCCGGACGGGTAACGAGCCCATGTCTTGTCTCGCCCGGCTGACGCTGTTGTTCGTGGTGGTGCCCCTCCTGGAGCTCGTGCTGCTCGTCCGCCTGGGCGCAGTGGTCGGGCTCTGGCCGACGCTCGGTCTCGTGTTCGCGACCGGAATCGTGGGCGCGGCCCTGACGCGCGCCGAGGGGCTCCGGGTCGTGCTCCAGCTCCAACGCGAGCTGGCGGAGGGACGACCTCCGGCGCGGCCGCTGCTGGACGGCATGTCGCTCCTGGTCGGTGGCGTGTTGCTCCTGACGCCGGGAATCCTCACCGACGTCGCCGCCCTCGCGCTGCTCCTGCCGCCGTCCCGGCGCTGGATCCAGCGGCGCGGGCTGGCCTGGCTCGAGCGGCAGGCCCGGAGCGGGGCCCTGAATGTGACCGTGATGGGCCCGGGGGGCTTCGGGGTGGGGGCAGGAAAGCCCGACCTGGACCCGCGCCACGAGATCCGGGTGGACGACCCGGACTCGGGCGTCTAAGCTTACCGCTCCCGAAGGCTCCCTTCGCTCGAATCCACGAGCATGTCGAACGACATCGCATTCCTCGAGAAACTCCTGGATGCCGCCGGACCGTCCGGCTTCGAAGTCCAGGCGGCGCGCGTCTGGCGCGAGGAGGCCGCGACGTTCGCCGCGGACGTCCGCGTGGACGTCGGCGGCAACTCGTACGCGACCGTGAACCCCTCTGGACGGCCTCGCGTCATGTTGGCGGGCCACATCGACGAGATCGGCCTCCAGATCACGCACATCGACGAGAAGGGATTCGTCTACGTCGACGAGATCGGCGGGTGGGATCCGCAGGTGCTCGTGGGCCAGCGCGTCCTGGTTCTCGGCCGCGACGGGGAAGTCCCCGGCGTCATCGGGAAGAAGGCCGTCCACCTCATGAGCCAGGAGGACCGGGCCAAGGCCTCGAAGACCAAGGATCTGTGGGTGGACCTGGGCGTGCGGTCCGCCGAGGAGGTCGCCGCTCTGGGCCTGCGGGTGGGAGACCCCATGGTCCTCGCGCCGACGATGGTCCGCCTCGCCGGCGACCGGATCGCGAGCCGCGCGGTGGACGACCGCATCGGGGCGTACGTCGTCCTGGAAGCGGCGCGGCTCGTCGCGGAGAACCCGGGACAGGCGTCGGTCACCGCGGTGGCCACGATCCAGGAGGAGATCGGGTACTCGGGCGGGGGCGCGCGCACCAGCGCCTACAGCCTGGAGCCCGACGTGGCCGTCGTCGTGGACGTGACATTCTCTACGGACGTGCCGGACATCGAGAAGAAGGAGCTGGGCGATCACAAGATCGGAGGAGGTCCCGTGCTCAGCCGCGGCTCGGCCGCGCACGAGCGGGTGTTCGAGATGCTCGCCGCCGTCGCCGACGCGGAGGGGATCCCGTACACGATTCAGGCTTCCCCGAAATACACCCGCACGGACGCGGACGGGATCTTCCTGACGCGCAGCGGCGTGCCCACGGGCCTCCTGTCGGTCCCCAACCGCTATATGCACTCGCCCAACGAGGTCGTGAGCCTCGCGGACCTGAGGAACACGGCTCGCCTGCTGGCCGCGTTCATCGGTCGTCTGACGCCCGACACGGACTTCACGCCGCGGTAGGGGAACGGGCCGGGCCGACGCGCGATTGACGGCCCTTCGGGCCGCTTCTAGCCTTATGGGCTCCGTCGTCGGCACCGCGGCGTACCCCTCACTCGGAGGGGCGGCCGACCCCGGAGAGCTGGAAGCCCGCACGGGACCGCGCCGGGGTGGGTGCAACCGCGAGGACGGACTGGAAAGAGCATGCTCGAAGCCGGGAAGCTGGTGAGGGATCTGCAGATCATGCGCGACGAGGGGTACCTCTCCGACGCGCTTCTGCGTTATGCGGTGCGCACGATCGCATCGTCCGACGAGCGGTTCAGCTGGGTCGGCGTGTACCTGCTGAACCCCGAGACCCAGGAGCTCTGGCTCCACAACTACGTGGGTTCGCCGACGGAGCACGCCAAGATCCCCGTCGGGACCGGGGTCTGTGGCCGAGCCGTGGCCGAAAACACCAACCTCAACATCCCCGACGTGAGCAAGGAGTCCGATTACCTCGCCTGCTCACCCGACGTGCAGTCGGAGTTGGTGGTGCTGATTCGCGCCGGCGAGGACATCTACGGCCAGATCGACATCGATTCGGAGGACCCCGCCGCGTTCAACGCGGACGACGAACTGCTGCTGCAGGGTATCACCGACAAGCTCGCCGAACAGCTCGCTGCCGAGAGGCGTTAGCAGAGAGAGGGGTGATCGAGCACCCGCCGTTCCGGAACGCGGGTAACGCCGGCCCGTTCACGCTGGATGGAACGCGGACGTATCGGGTAGGGGATCGCTCGACGGTGGTGCTGGATCCGGGCCCGGACGTGGCTGCGCACGTCCGGGCCCTCGTCGTCTGGCTCCAGGACGCCGACGAAGCCCGTGTGGTGGTGACGCACGGACACCGCGACCACGCGGGTGGCGCCAGGTCGGTCGCCGACGCGCTCGGCGTGCCCGTCCTGGGGCCCGAGGGCGTGGTGGGGGTGGACGCGCCGCTCGGAGACGGCGACCGGATCCGCACCGACGCGGGCACCCTCGTGGCGCTCGAGACACCGGGCCACGCCGAGCATCACCTCTGCTTCGCCTGGCCGGAGCGCGAAGCCATGTTCGTCGGCGATCTCATGCTGGGTGCGGGCGACACCACCTGGGTGGGGGAGTACGCCGGCTGCGTCGAGGACTATCTGGAGTCGCTCCGGAAGGTGCGCCGCTCGGCGCCCCGGATTCTCTATCCGGCGCACGGCGACCCGATCACCGACCCGAACGAGGCGCTCGACCGGTACGAGGCCCACCGGCGAGCGCGGCTCCGGCAGGTCGCGGACGTCCTCGAAAGCCGCCCGGACACGTCGCCGGACGGACTTGTCGTCGCCGTATACGGGTCGGAGCTGCCGTCGGCCGTGGCAGGGGCGGCGCGCAGGAGCGTCGAGGCCCTCGTCGAGTACGTGAGGTCGCACCGGGTGATCGAAGAGGCGTGAGCGTCGTGACGATCCCGCAGGTTGCCGGGGGTGCCGCGGTCGCTCTATCGTCGTGGGTCCGATGAACGCACTCCAGGCTCGGCTTCCGGTCGACCCCGATCGGCTGCGCGCGTGGGTCGACGCGCGGCGCGGGCCCATGCTCGAGTTCCTCGCGACCCTGGTGGGGACGGAAACCCCCACCGACGTGCCGCAGAGCCAGCGCGCGGCGCAGGAGCTCGTCGGGGGCATGCTCCAACGGTCGGGGTTCCGCGCGAGGTATCACCGGGGTCGCAGGACCGGAGGCTTCGTCGTGGCGCGGCCCCGGGAGCGGGCGCGCGGGCGTCCGATCCAGCTGCTCGTGGGGCACACGGACACGGTGTGGCCGCTCGGCACGCTCTCCTCCATGCCCGTCCGGCACGAGAACGGCAAGCTGTACGGGCCCGGCGTCTTCGACATGAAGGCCGGCGTCACGTTGATGCTCTTTGCGGTGCGCGCGCTCGTCGAGTTGGGGATCGAGCCGCCCGCGGTTCCCGTTCTGGTACTCAACGCGGACGAGGAGATCGGGAGCCCGGAGTCCGGACGAGCCCTGCGGCGGATCGCCGCGCGCGCCTGCCGGGCGTTCGTGGCCGAGCCGTCCTTCGGGCCCGACGGGCTCCTGAAGACCGCGCGCAAGGGGGTCGGGAGCTACACGGTGCGAGTCGAGGGCAGGGCGGCCCACGCCGGGCTCGACCCCGGCGCGGGGGCGAGCGCGATCCACGAGTTGGCCCTCGTGATCCTGAAGCTCAGAGCGCTCGCCGACCCCGAGCGGGGAACGACGGTGAACGTGGGGGTCGTCGAGGGTGGCACGCGCGCGAACGTGGTAGCGGCGACGGCCCGCGCGGCGGTGGACGTGCGGGCCGCGACGGGCGACGAGGCGGCGCGCGTCGAACGGGCCATCCGGGCCCTGGAGCCCGAGACGCCGGGAGTGACGCTCCGGGTGGACGTGGAACACACGATCCCTCCACTGGAGCGGACGCCGAGAAACCGGCGGCTGTTCGAGCGAGCGCGCTCCGCGGCGGCCGCGCTCGGCATCACGCTCGGCGAGACCATGGTCGGCGGGGCCTCGGACGGGAGTGTGACGAGCCTGTACACCGCGACCCTGGACGGGCTCGGCGCCGTCGGGGACGGGGCGCACGCGAGCCACGAGCACATCCTCGTGGACGCCACGCTGGAGCGGTGCGCGTTGCTCGCGATGCTGCTCGCGTCGCCCGTGGAGCCCGCGTCGGAGGGAGGGGGATGAGGGCCTACGAGATCCGTCCTCTCGCGACCATGGAGGAATACCGGGCATGTGTGGCCCTGCAGGAGGAGACGTGGGGTCACGGCTACTCCGAGATCGTCCCGCCGGCGATCATGAAGGTCGCGCAGATCCTCGGAGGGGTAGCCGCGGCCGCGTGGTCGCCGGACGGGTCGTTGGGCGGCTTCATCTTCGGCATGACCGGCGTGCGGGACGGAAAGGTCGTGCATTGGTCCGACACGCTCGCGGTGCGCCGAGGGATCCGCGATTCGGGACTCGGCACGCGGCTGAAGGCGTACCAGCGCAGCGTGTTGCTGGAGCGGGGCGTCACGGAGGCCAACTGGACCTTCGATCCCCTGCAGTCACGTAACGCGTACGTGAATTTCGCGAAGCTCGGAATCGTCGCGCGCGAGTACGTGCGAGACATATACGGCGAGAGCGGTTCCCCCCTGCACCGCGGGATCGGCACGGACAGGCTGATCGCCGTGTGGCCGATGGACTCCGAGCGCGTACGGCGGCGCGTATCCGGCGAGGAGAAGGGACCGGGCGCCGGAGTGCTGCGAGAGTGTCGGGAGGTGCTCGGCGCGACTCCCGGCGCCGGCACCGGCGCGGCGCGTCCGGGCGGCGTTCATCTGGGAGCGGAGGACCCTGTGGTCAGCGTGGCGATTCCCGCGGACGTCTTGGCCCTCATGGCGGAATCCCTCGAGCTCGCCGTGGCCTGGAGGGAGGCCACGCGCACGGTCCTCACCCACTATCTGGGGCGCGGCTACGAGGTTCGCGAGCTCGTCCGCGGCACCCACGCATCCCACTATCTGCTGTACGGCCGGCCGTATCCATGAGAATCGAACGTGCCGAGCTACGGGAGATCCCGCTCCGCCTCAAGGAGTACTTCGAGACCAGCAGCGGCGGGCAGCAGGATCGCCGCATTCTCCTCTTGACCCTCGAGGGTGAGGGGCTGGAGGGGTGGGGTGAGTGCGTGGCGGGCGAGGAGCCCGGCTACTCCTACGAGACCACGGACACCGCCTGGCACGTCCTCACGGAGTTCATCCTTCCGAGGATCGTGGGGAAGGACGCCGAGGGGCCCGAGCGGGTGCTGTCGCCCGTGCGGTGGATCCGCGGCCACCGCATGGCCAAGGCGGCCGTCGAGATGGCGGCCTGGGACCTCGCGGCGCGCAGGGACGGCCTCTCGCTCTCGGCCGAGCTGGGTGGCACGCGAGCCTCGGTGCCGGTGGGGGTGAGCGTGGGGCTCCAGAGGACCGACGAGGCCCTTCACGCGAAGGTGGGGGGCTACGTCGCGGAGGGGTACGCGCGTATCAAGGTCAAGATCAAGCCCGGGCGGGATGTCGAGATGCTCGCGGGACTCAGGGAGCGCTTTCCGGGCGTGGGGTTCATGGCCGACGCGAACTCCGCGTATACCCTGAGGGACCTCCCGCGGCTCCAGGCGATGGATGAGTTCGGGCTCCTGATGATCGAGCAGCCGCTCTCCCACGAGGACTTCCTCGATCACGCGCGGCTGCAGGCGACGCTGAAGACGCCGATCTGCCTGGACGAGTCCATCGAGTCCGTGGGCGACCTGGAGCTGGCGCTCGAGCTGGGGAGCTGCCGGGTCGTCAACATCAAGCCGGGACGGGTGGGCGGTCACGCGTCGGCGAAGCGTATCCACGACCTGATGAGGGCGCGGGGCCTGCCGGTCTGGTGTGGCGGGATGCTCGAGTCCGGCATCGGGCGTGCGCACAACGTGGCCCTGGCTTCTCTCGAGGGCTTCACTCTCCCCGGTGATATCTCCGCGTCGAAGCGTTACTGGGAGCGGGATATCGTGCACCCGGAGTTCGAAGTGCTCGACGGCCGGATGGCCGTGCCGACAGGCGTGGGCATCGGGGTCGAACCCGACCGCGAGCGGATCGAGGCGATGGCCGTCCGGCGCGCGACGTTCGCGTAGCGGGTCTCAGCGCGGGTCGCGGGGTTCGAACGTGAAGGGCTCCGTCCGGACGCGGTAGCGCCGCGTCGGAATGCCCAGCATGCGCACGAGCACGCGATGCAGCCCGCGGCCCACGGCCGTGCCCACCTGCTCCTCCCCCGCGGCGGCGGTGGCGAGATCGCCGTGGAGCCAGCGCTGCAACTCGTCGAGATCCGAGAGGGAGAGTGTCTCCACCTCGACCTGGCCGAGATAGTAGTAGCGTCCCGCCTCGAAGGGCCGCAGGGCGAGATCGAACCCGTCCTGGATGGCGCGAGCGGCCTCCGGAAGCGTATCCGCGGCGATCTCCGTTGCGCTTTCCCCACCGATCGAAATGCGATAGCGCCGTCCGAGGGGATCGAAGAGCACGCTGGCCCGCCACTCGGCCTTCCCGCGTTGGCTGTCGAAGAACCCATCCTTCCAGAGCTCCACCTTCACGTGCAGACGCAGGGGAAGGCCGGAGTGGAGCGCACGCACCAGCCCCTCGTCGTCGAGGAGGCTGCCGATGCGCATCTCGAGGGACCCGTCCTCCGGGTCGGCGGTCAGGTAGAGGGGATGACGAGCCTGGGAGGCGGCCGGTGCCGCGGCGGCGAGCGCGAAGAACGCCCCGAGGGCCCAAGCGCGGAGGGCCCGGGGTGATGGACGGACAAGACCGAGCGACGCCCGTCCCGGCGGTATCACGACTCCGTCAGAAGCGATGTTCGATGCGTACGAAGAAGTTCACGTTGCGGTCGTCACCGGTGAGCGGCCAGGCCCAGTAGAAGCCGAGACCGCCCAGGAAGAAGCCTGCGCCGACATCCATAAGGGTGTCCGTGTCCCGTCCCGGCCGTCCGGCCGAGCCTTCGTCGGAGAGCGACCACCCACGGCCTGCGTCGAAGAACAGCGACCAGCTCGGGTTGATGCTCGTTGCGGGATACCAGCCCCACCCCTCGTCCCAATCGTCGTCCCCGCCCAGGTCCCAGCCGAAGGACAGGCTTCCCCGGTACTCGGCCTGGAACAGGGCCACGCGGTCGCACCCGTATCCTGCGTATACCGGCACGCGCGTGGCTTGGTCCTCCGTTCCCAGAAAGACCGAATACTCCCTCTCGCGGGCGCCGCAGTCCACGGTCATGAGCGGGTACCCCGGCAGGGATCCCTCCCCGCCCAGGGCCTGCTGGAGCTGAGGAGGCAGAGGGCGGCCGTTCGCCGAACCGGCGACGTACCCCCTCAGACGGAAGTCGGCGGAGGGCCCGACCCGCACGTAGCGGCGCAGGTCGACCGAGCCCGCCACGAAGTCCGTGTCGAGCCTCCGGGCCTGGGCCGCTATCGTGGGAGGAGCCGGCTCCGCGTAGCGATACTCCGGCAACTCCAGATCGCCGTCGATGCCCACGGACGCCGAGGCGACCAGGTACCAGCCGTCGCTCGGGTCGTCCCTGTCGTTGCGGTCGTCCACCACGAGCTCGCCCCCGACGGTGCGCAACCGACCCTCGCCGACCAGGGGCTGGGGTCTCCAGAGCTCGTCGTCGTCCTTGAGCGCCCACGGATCTCCGACCGGGGCATATGCGTGCTCCTCGTCCCGGTATTCCGCCGTGAGGCGGAGTCCCACGTCTTCGTCCGCGTAGCGCAGGAACGCGGAGAACCCTTCCCGCTCGTAGTAGTCCCGGTAATCCCGCCGCAGGAAGAAGGTCGCGAGCGAAGCCTCCGTGTCCGAGAGCCCTCCGTCCTCGATCGGCGTGATCAGCGAATGCGCCGTACCTCCGACGCTCACGCGGCCTCCCGGCCCGAGATGCTGCTCCGCACGGATGAAGTACCCCATCTCGTCGGCGTCGAGACGCAGGCCCGACTCGGACCTCCAGACACCCAGGACATCGGCCCGGAAGAAGTCCTCTCCGTCGGATCGCAACACCGGCCCGAAGAGAACCGGGAGTCCTTCCACGCGGTTGTAGTTCCCGCCGGTGCGCACGGAGATGTAGGCGTTGCCTCGGCGTTCCCGGCCACCCCAGCCGGCCCAGGGCCGCTCCCGGTACGTGATGCGCTCGCCCCGACGCCCGTAGGAGAGGGGCTCGTCGTACACCGTGAGTTGGCCTCCGACGGCGCCCGGCTCGGCCACCACCTCGCCCGCGATCACCATCACGTCCCCGGTGATGAGGCCGCCCTCGACCACCTGAAGGTCCCCGTTGACGACGACCAGGTCGCCCTGGATCTCGCCGGCCACGACGAGCGGGCCCCTGAGCACCGCGACGTCCGCGTGGATCACCCTGCCCGCGGGCACGTCGGACTGGCCCCGGAACCGCACCGTCTCCGGCCGGTTGAAGAAATCGATGATCTCCTCGGCCACGCTCCGCGGCAGATCCGCCTCCTCCACCCGTTCCTGGGCGAGCGCGGGGGCCGCCGCCAGCAACGCCAAGAGCCATCCCGTCTTCCGCAACATGCCCTCGACCTCCGTCCTGAGTACCGATCCGTTCCGCAGCCCTGCCCGCACGGAGCGTACCAACCCGTCGAGTGCCGCAACCATAAGTCGGACCGGCTCTTACGGTGCCGGATGCCGCCGCCCTACTGTGTCCCTCCAACCTGCGGGCCGGCGCGGCCGTTTCGCTTGGACACGCACCTCACTCCCGGATCCCGAGCCGCCGCATCCGCCGGTAGAGGTTCGCCCGATCCGTCAGGAGTCGCCGGCCGGCCTCGGCCACGTTGCCGGCGGCGGCCTCGAGAGCTCCCTGGATGAGCTCCCGCTCGTAGTCCTCGAGCCGCTCTCGGAGGCCGCGCGCATCCCCCTCGCGATACACGGGCTCCGCCGCCCCGGCCGAGGAGGCCGCACGCTCGCGCGGGAGCACCGCGGCGACGTCGGAGGCCTGCACCTCGGGCGTGGGGGCCAGGATGGCCAGTCTCTCCACCAGGTTGAACAGCTCCCGGACGTTCCCGGGCCACGCGTGGCCCTGCAAACCGGCGATCGCCTCGGCCGAGAACCGCGGAACGCGCATGCCCTGGCGGGAGCGTAGGCGCCCGAGCGCGTGCTCCACGAGCAGGGGGACGTCGGGCAGGCGCTCCCGGAGCGGCGGCATGCGCAGGGGCACCACCTCGAGGCGGAAGAACAGGTCCTCCCGGAAGCGTCCGGCCCGCACTTCCTCGCGTAGATCGCGGTTCGTGGCCGCGATGACCCGCACGTCCACGGTGCGGGGCCCCTTGCCGCCGACACGCTCGACCTCGCCGCTCTCCAGGGCCCGCAGGAGCTTCGCCTGCGCCTCGGGGCCGAGGTCCGCCACCTCGTCGAGGAAGAGCGTACCGCCGTCGGCCAACTCGAAGCGGCCCAGTCGTCGCTCGGTAGCTCCCGTGAAGGCGCCCTTCTCGTGCCCGAACATCTCGCTCTCCACCAGGTCCTTCGGGATCGCGGCCGAGTTGACCCGGATGAACGGGCGGTCCGCCCGCCTGGAGAGCGCGTGGATCGCGGCGGCCGCGAGCTCCTTGCCCGTGCCGCTCTCGCCGGTGATGAGCACGCGGGCGTCCGTGGACGCCAGCTTACGCACGAGCTCGCGCACGCGGTTCATGGCCGGGGTGGCGCCGACGAGCTCCGCGGCGGGCCCCAGCTCCGCCGCCAGGGCCCGGGTGAGGTCGCGGGCCCGCCGGATCTCGAGCGCGGCGCGCACGGTCACGAGCACCGACTCCGGAGTGAGCGGCTTCTCGAAGAAGTGGAAGGCGCCCGTGCGCGTGGCCTCCACCGCGTCGGAGAGGGTGGCGCGTCCGCTCATCATCACGACCGGAACGCCGGGCGCGACGTCCCGGAAGCGCGCGAGGGCCTCGAGCCCGTTCATGCCCGGCAGCATGAGGTCGAGCAGCACCACGTCCGGTTCGGCGCGCTCCGTCTCTTGCAGTCCTTCCTCGGCGGAGCCCGCCTCCCGCACGCGGTAACCCTCCGGCTCGAGGAGCGCGCGGAGCATCCGGCGGATGTTCCCCTCGTCATCGATGATCAGAATGTCCATGGACCGCTCTTCCTACGTCGTTTCCCTCGGCGAAGTGACTTCGGGCCCATCGTCTCGCAACGGGAGGCGTATCTCGAAGCAGGCTCCGCCCCCCGGCCGGTTCCACGCGGAGGTCCGGCCGCCGTGATGGATCGCGGTCTGGCGTACGATGGCCAGGCCCAGGCCGGTACCTTGCCTCTTCGTGGTGACGTCGGGGTGCCAGATCTCCTCGAGGAGCTCCGGCGGAATCCCGGGCCCTCGATCCGACACCCTCACCACGGCCATGCCGTCCTCGCCGCTCACCTCCACTTCCACGTCCACGCGGCCCGCGCCGCCCGCATGCGCCTCCACGGCGTTGAGGATCAGATTGCGGCACGCGCGCTCGAGCGCGTCGTAGTGGCCATCCACCAGGACGGGGGAGGCCGGAGCCGAGACGTGGACCGGCACGTCGGCCGCGGCATGCTGTGAGGCGAGCGAAGCCAGAAGCTCGCCCAGATCCACGCGGGAGCGCGGCCCTTCCGGGATCCTGCCGTACTGAGAGAACGTCCGCGCGAGGTCGTCGAGGCGCTGGATCTCCTCGAGGAGGACGTTGGCGGCCTCGGCCTCGGCCCCGGTCCGGCCCCGTGCCAGGGAGGCGGCCGCCATGCGCATCGGGGTGAGAGGGTTCTTGATCTCGTGGGCCACGCGCCGCGCGAGGTTCGTCCACGACCGCATGCGCGCGTTCTCCACGTCCTTGCGCCTGCCCTCCCGCACCTCGTCGGCCAAGCGCCGCAGCGCGTCGCGGAGCGCGGCGAGCTCCAGCACGGTGGATGCCTCGGCGGACTCGGGGGGAAGGGGCTCGCCGTGGGCGATGCGGCCGGTCCACCCGGCCAGCTCGGCCACCGGGCCCCCGAGATCCCGCGAGAGCCAGCGGGCCGTGAGGTACGCGAGGGAGGCGACCGCCAGGCCGGCGAACAGGGCCACCAGAGGGAGCGCGGCCACCGCGCGCTGCGCGACGAACGAGTAGAGACGCGACATTCGCACGGACTCGGACAGGGCCTCACGGTGCCGCTCCGCCGCCGCGCTCAGCTCGGGAGCCGGCGCGCCCGCGCGCTCCACGGCGTCCAGGAGCTCCTGGCCGGAGGTGGCGACGGTGTCCCACGCCCCGAGCGTTCCCGAGCGCGTGCCGATGCTTCGGAGCAACAGCACACCGCCCCCGACCGTCGCGGCCGCCGGAATCAGCACGACGAGCAGGATCGCGAGGAAGATGCGCCCCTGGAAGCTTCGGGCGCGCAAGAGCGGCATGAGGCGGCCTCGCTGGGTGACACCTGCGCGTGGATTCGGCCGACAAGGTAGGAGGCCGCGGGGCCCCGGCGAAACCCGCTGGTCGTCCGCGGGCCACGGTACTCCCCTTTCCGATCACC
>CAYPMO010000059.1:0-12028 GCA_964412015.1 uncultured Gemmatimonadaceae bacterium
GCCATCTCGCGCTGGGTGACGGCCTCCATGATCCCCAGGGACCAGCCGCCGGCCGTCTTCCCGGTGAGCTTGGTGGCGCCGAGGATCGTGGCCGCGTCGGGCTCGTTCCCGTAGATCGCCTCGTCGGGGAGCCCCCCCTTGGGGGAGGCTCCGATGCGCCGGGAATAGAGGATCTGGGCGCCGCCGCCTCCTCCTCCCCCGTCCCCTCCACCCCCGCCGAACATCCCGCCGCCGCCCCCACCGCCCCCACCGCCGAAGGAGAAGATGTCGGCACCCTCCACGAAGAAGGGCCGCTTCTCCTGGTATCGGGTCTCGTAGGCCGTGAGGTTCACCACGGCCGGGTCCACCTCCACCTGGCCGAAGTCGGGGTTCACGGTGCCGTTCAGGGTGAGGTTGGAGCTGAGACGGTACTTGAGGTCGAAGCCCAGCCCGTAGAAGAAGTCCGACCCGTCCCGGTAGGGGTTCCCGAACGACACGTCGTCGCTCTGGTCCACGGGCACGAAGTCGGCCCGGCCCAGGAAGTAAGGGAGGATCTCCAGGCCCCGCGACTGCTTGATTCCCCGGAGGCCCAGCAGGTCGCCGTAGCGGGCGATCCCCGAGCGCTCGTCCTTGGGGGTGAAGGACAGGACGGCGTTCTCGCGGTTGCGGGCGATCTCACGGGTGAACTGTACCCCCCACACCTGCTCCTCGGCGTTGCGGAAGCGGAGCTGGGAGAGGGGGATGCGGGCCTCGACGCTCCACCCCTCGCCGCTGATGTGGGTGGCGGCCTCCCAGACGGGGTCCCAGGAGCTGTCGCCGTGCCGGTCCTGGCCCCCCGAGAGGGCCTGGTCGCCCCGCACGCCCGAGGGGTTGACCTCGAACTTGAAGCCCGTGCGGTTGTCGTTGTAGCTGTCGAAGGAGATGATGAACTGGTCCGAGTCCATGAGGAACCCGTCTCTGCGTCCCAGGCGCGTGGAGACCGGGCTCCGATCGTAGAGCATGGCCCCCACGTAGATGGCGTCGTCGTCGAAGAGGATCCGGACCTCGGTACGTTCGGTGACCGGCTGCCCCTCCAGGGGATCCATCTGGATGAACTGCGTGGCGGGGGCCGCCTGGGCCCAGGCCTCTTCGTCCAGGACCCCATCCAGGTGGATGGGCGCGGTCAGGCGCATCGCGCGCACGGTCGGAAGAGGGGGGCTGACGCTGCCGTCCTGAATTGCCGACTGCTGGCCGACCGCCGGCGCTGGGAGCGCCGCGACGAGGATCCCGAGAAAGAGGGCGACGGCTCGGCGAACAGCCACGGGTTCACAAAGAGTCATGTACACGTATCGGAATTCGATCCGGCTCGAGCTCGATGTCGCGCGACACAGGGATATCAACCTCGCGTGACACTGAAGGAAAGAAGGATGTTGAGGGGACGGGCGTCGCGGTCCGTACCTGAGGCATGAACAGGGCCCACGTCGGAGTCGGGTTGCGCCCGGCGGCGTGCGCTCGTCGAGGCCGGCTTCAGCTCCACGCCGTCATCGCCGCCCGAATCGCCATGCGACGACGCTCCCGCCCCCCCCGCGCGGCGGGCGACGATTCGCGGCGGCATCCGGCGGGCCCGGGGATGGCGCGCAGGGCCGATCGGCCACGATCATCCGGCGCGGAGCGACGAACCCACGCCAGGAGGGTTACCGCCATGATCCAGCCGACCCGTCGGGAGTTCCTGAAGCGTACCGGTGCCCTCGCCGCCGGAGCCTACCTCGCGCCCGGGAGCCGTGCGGGAAGTCTCGAGGAGGCGGGTACGAGAGCCTCTCGCGCGGTCCGCGATCGCCTTCGCCAACTCACCGGACGTCCCGCGCCCGGCGAGCGCCGATTCACCAGCCCGGCGGTGGAGCGCACGATCGAGCGCGTGAAGGACGAGCTCGTCGACGCCGAGCTCGCGCTGCTCTTCGAGAACTGCTTCCCCAACACTCTCGACACGACGGTGGACGTCGGCGAGGTGGACGGTAAGCCCGACACGTTCGTCATCACGGGGGACATCGAGGCGATGTGGCTCCGGGACTCCTCGGCGCAGGTGTGGCCCTACCTCGCGCTCATGGCGAAGGACCCGGAGCTCCGCCGGCTGATCGAGGGCGTGATCCGACGGCAGACCCGGTGCATCCTCGTGGACCCTTACGCCAACGCGTTCAACAAGGGGCCCGGGGAGAGTCCGTGGAAGGACGACCTCACGGACATGAAGCCCGAGCTGCACGAGCGGAAGTGGGAGGTGGACTCGCTCTGCTACCCGATCCGCCTGGCGCATCGGTACTGGCGTCTCACCGGTGACCCCTCGCCCTTCGACGAAGCGTGGCGCGAGGCCATGCGGCTCGTCGTGCGCACGTTCCGTGAGCAGCAGCGGAAGGACGGGCCCGGCCCCTACCGGTTCCAGCGCGTCACGGCCTGGCAGACCGACACGGTCGCGGGCGGCGGATACGGGAACCCCATCCGCCCCGTGGGCCTTATCGTGTCCATCTTCCGCCCTTCCGACGACGCCGCCACGTTCCCGTTCCTGGTCCCGTCGAACCACTTCGCGGTGGTGTCGCTCCGCCGGCTCGCCGAAATGGCCGAGCCCACGGGCCTCGGTGGGGATTTCGCCGCCGAGTGTCGCTCGCTCGCGGCGGAGGTGGCTTCGGCGCTCCGACGGCACGCGGTCGTGACGCATCCGGTGCTCGGCGAGGTGTGGGCCTACGAGGTGGACGGCTTCGGGAACCGTCACCACATGGACGACGCGAACGTCCCGTCGCTCCTGTCCCTGCCGTACCTGGGCGCGTGCGCCGAGGACGACCCGCTCTACCTGCGGACCCGGAGCTTCGTGCTCTCCGAGCACAACCCGTACTTCTTCCGAGGCACGGTGGGCGCAGGCGTCGGGGGACCGCACGCCGGCATGGACCGCATCTGGCACCTGGGACTCCTCGTGCAGGCGCTCACGAGCACGTCCGACCGGGAGATCGCCGGGGTGCTCGATACACTGAAGCGCACGCACGCGGGAACCGGCTTCATGCACGAGTCCTTCCACAAGGACGATCCCTCGGACTTCACCCGCCCTTGGTTCGCGTGGGCCAACACGCTCTTCGGAGAGCTGATCCTCACGCTGCTGGACGAACGGCCCCATCTGCTGACCGCGTAGGGTCGAGGCGCGGGGGCGCGGATCCTGACGGGCACCGCGCGAGCCGGCCGCTGAGCCGCCACGAATCGTCCCTCCCTCCACACCCTTCGCGCCCTGCGCGAGTCAGGCTGGCACCGTAGTCGCGGTGAGCCCATATTGCCGTTCAGACGCGACCCCGCCCCCCGTTTCCGGTCGCGTGCGGCGTGGTCGGCAAGCGCCGGCTGTCACACCCTCCCGCTACGCTGTTTCGGTTGCATCTCGCTTCGCGACGCTGCTGCCCGAGGAACTCGGTGTGAAGGAAACGGACTCTCCGTTCGACCATCACCTGGCGCACGCCCTCCCGATTCCCGGTGGCCGGACGCGCGTCCAGAGCCTTCGTGATCACCTGGAGTCGGTCGCCCAAGGGGCAGCTGGTTTGGCAGCGCCGTTCGGAGCTTCGGAGTGGGCCCGCCTCGCCGGGTTGTGGCATGACCTCGGGAAGTACTCGGCGGAGTTTCAGAGCTACCTGCGCCAGGCCGCTGGCGACCTTCACGAAGCCGAAGTCAGCCAGCGCGTGGATCATTCCTCGGCGGGGGCACAGCATGCCGTCGCCCGGTTTCCCGTGTTGGGTCATCTCCTCGCGTTCATGGTGTCCGGTCACCATAGCGGGCTCCTCGACACCCTGAGCGATGGGGCCTCCCTCCAGGGGCGCCTCACGAAGCGCTTGGCCGACTGGAGCGACGCCGACCGAGATATCCTCGAACAGCCCGAACCCCCCGTTCCTCCCTTCCTCGCGGACGCGTTTGCACGGAAGGACGATTTCGCGATCCAGTTCTTTGTCCGGATGGTGTTCTCATGCCTGGTGGACGCGGACTTCCGCGACACCGAGGCATTCATGAGCCCGGAAAAGGTGGCGAGCCGTCCGTCGTGGCCCGCCGATATCCTGGACCGGATGCTCGCAGCCCTCGAACAGCGATTGGCGGCCTTCCCGCCACCCGACTCCGAGGTGAACCGGAGGCGTGCCGAGGTTCTGGAGGCCTGCCGGAAGGCCGCCACGCGCCCCCCCGGTCTGTTCACGCTGACCGTACCGACGGGTGGGGGAAAGACGCTCTCGTCCCTGGCTTTCGCGCTCGAACACGCGCGACGCCACGTTCTACGCAGGGTGGTCTACGTCGTCCCCTTCACCAGCATCATCGAGCAGAACGCAGGCGAGTTCCGCGACACGATGCATCCCCTCGTGGAGGCGGGGCTACCCGACCCGGTCATCGAGCACCACAGCAACCTCGATCCCGAGGTGGAGACGGTCGCCAGCCGGCTTTCCGCCGAGAACTGGGATGCGCCTCTGGTGGTGACGACGTCGGTCCAGTTCTACGAGTCCCTCTTCACCAACCGAACGTCGCGTTGCAGGAAGCTGCACAACCTCGCCCGGGCAGTCGTCATCCTCGACGAGGCCCAGACGCTTCCCGTAGACTTCCTGTCCCCTTGCCTGCGTGCGCTCCGAGAACTCACGGCCAACTACGGCGCGTCGGTCCTGCTCTGCACGGCGACGCAGCCCGCGGTTCAACGGCGCGATGGGTTCCCCATCGGGCTTCCGCTGGACGGAGGCAGCGAGATCATCCCAGAGCCCCGCCCGCTCTACGAGGCCCTCAGGCGCGTGAAGGTAGAGCATGCGGGAACGATGGCCGACGAATCGCTCGCCGCCGCCCTGAGAGGAGCGCCGCAGGCTCTGGCGGTGGTGAACACCCGACGGCACGCGCGGGCAGTGTGGGCCCTCCTGGGGGTCGGCGACGGTCACTTCCACCTGAGCGGCCTGATGTGTCCCGAACACCGGAGCGAGATCCTCTCGGAGATTCGCAATCGCCTCGAGGATGGCCGGGTGTGCCGCGTGGTGTCCACGCAGCTCGTAGAGGCCGGCGTGGACCTCGACTTCCCGCTCGTATTCCGTTCGATGGCGGGGCTCGATTCCATCGCGCAGGCCGCGGGCCGCTGCAATCGGAACGGTCGGTTGCCGCACGGTCGTACCGTGATCTTCCGATCCGAACACACGGCGTCCGAGGCTTTCCTCCGAGACACGGCGCAGACGGCCAATGAGGTACTCTCCCTGCACGCCGATCCGTTGTCCCTGGAGGCCGTCCACCAGTACTTCCGGCTCTACTACTGGAATCAGGCATCCCGGTGGGACGCGAAGCAGATCCTCGATGAATTCCGACTCCAGCAGGACCGGAGCCTGCCCTTCCTGTTCGGGTTCAAGCGGGCAGCGTCCCGGTTCCGGCTCATCGAGGACTCGGGCCGACCCATCATCGTGCCCTGGGGCAAGACGGGAAGGGCGTTGTGCGAGCGGCTGCGACACGCCCCGGACGGGCCGTCGCTGGAGCTGCGCCGGAAGCTGCAGCGGTACACCGTCTCGGTTCCCGTCCGCCTGTGGGAGCGCGCCCGCGGGCGGGTCTTCACGATGGTCCACGAACAGTATCCGGTGCTCGTGGAGCCGAAGCTCCATTACTCGAAGCACACCGGGCTCGTTCTCGACGGTGATCACACCGACGCGCTCATCGTCTGAGCGGAGGAGCAAAGCGGCGACCATGGCGTTCGGCATCAGACTCGAAGTCTGGGGAGACTTCGCGGCGTTCAACCGTCCTGAAATGAAGGTGGAGCGCGTCTCCTACGACGTGATGACCCCCAGCGCGGCCAGGGGCATTCTGGAAGCGATCTACTGGAAGCCGGAGATGCGCTGGGTGGTGGATGCCATCCACGTGCTCCGCCCTATCCGGTTCACACACGTACGCAGGAACGAGGTCAGCGAGAAGATCCCCGTCAGAGGAGCAATGGGAGCCGCCACGGTCATGTCACGAGGAACGGGGGGGCTCGGAGTGTCGGTCTCCGATGTTCGGCAGCAGCGGGCCGCGATGATCCTGCGGGACGTACGCTACGGAATCGAGGCGCACATCGACGTGCTCTCCGACAACGACGGAACCGGGGCCGCGAAGCACCTCGAGATGTTCAAGCGACGCGCGTCGAAGGGCCAGCACTTCCACCACCCCTATCTCGGCGTACGGGAGTTCCCCGCGAGCTACCGACTCGTGGAGGCCTTTCCTGGAGGACCCGAGGAGCTCCTGGGTGATCGAGACCTCGGCTTCATGCTCCACGACATCGAGTACGTCGACGACGCCCGGGGTTCGGCCGTTGAGGCGCACGAGGGCCGCCGCGTACGGGCCACGCCACGCTTCTTCCTCGCCGTCATGCGCGACGGCGTCCTCCGGGTACCGCCGCTCGCGACAGGGAGCGCTTGAGCCATGATCCTCCGAGCCCTGAACGATCTGTACGATCGCCTGTCCTCGGACCCCGAGTACGGCCTCGCCCGGCCCGGCTACAGTCTCCAGAAAATCACCTTCGTCGTGGTCGTGACGCCGGACGGCCGCTTGGTCGAGTTCCAGGACGCGAGGCAGCCGGAAGGAAAGCGACTGCGGCCGCGGCAGGTGCTGGTCCCCGGAGCGACGAAGTCCCCTGGCTCCGGGCTGAATCCCGGCTTCCTCTGGGACAACACAGGCTACGTGCTCGGTTGGAGGGCCGACGACGAGAAGCCCGAGCGCACCCGCCAGACGTTCGAGGCGTTCCGCCGGCGTCACCTGGATGCAGAGGGCGACATCGGCTCGGATGCCTTCAGCGCCGTCTGCCGATTCCTCGAGTCCTGGGATCCATCGAGGGCGCCCGACCACCCCGTGCTGCACGAAGCCGGTACGACAGGCTTCGGTGTCTTCAGGATCCAGGGTCGCGAGGGCTTCGTCCACGACGAGCCGACGATCCGTACGTGGTGGGAGCACCAGATCGCGGCCACAAAGGGTGCCACGCATGGCCAATGTCTCGTGACCGGTCGCGAGGCGGTGTTGGCTCGGACGCATGAGAAGGTCCGGGGAGTGCAGGGCGCGCAGGGAGCGGGCGGCACGATCGTGGGCTTCAACGCGACCGCCTACGAGTCGTACGGCATGACCCAGAGCTACAACGCGCCTGTCGCCGCGGACGTGGCCTTCCGGTATGTGACGGCCTTGAATGCGCTCCTGGACGGACCGAAACGCACGAAGCACCGGGTCGTTCTCGGTAACACCACTGTGGCCTTCTGGACAGTCCAGCCGACGGTGGCAGAAGACATCTTCCTGAACTTCGCGAGCCTGGGCTCTGCGATCGCCGACAACCCCCAGGCTCAGGACGAGGCCCAACGCCAACGCATTCAGTTCTTCCTCGAGGCGGTGCGGCGGGGACGCCCTGCCTACGGTGCGGTTGCACCCGACCCGGACGGTACGCCGTTCTCGATCCTCGGCCTGGCCCCGAACGCGGCCCGCATCGCGATCCGGTTCTTCTGGCAAGGGAGTCTCGGATCGTTGCTCGACAACCTCCACCAGCATCACACCGACATCGGCCTCACCCCCTCGCCACCCGCCGGACGTTGGCGTGGTGATCCCGACCTGCCAGGCGCTCGACTGCTGCTGGCGGAGACGGCAAGAGAGGCGAAGGACATCCCGCCGAACCTGGAAGCACCGTTGATGGCGTCGGTCATCACGGGCGCCCCCTATCCCAGCGCTCTCGTCTCGGCTGTCCTCCGGCGCATCCGGGCCGATCGGGAAGTCAACTACCTGCGTTGCTGCGTCATCAAGGGATACCTCACCCGAAACCAAAGCATGGAGCTGAGCATGGCCCTGGACCCCGACAACCCCAATCCCGCCTATCGACTCGGCCGGCTGTTCGCGGCGCTCGAGAAGACCCAGCGGGACGCCCTGGGGGAAGGCCTCAACACAACGATTCGGGATGCGTTCTACAGCGCGGCATCGGCGACGCCTGGAACGATCTTCCCCAGACTGCTACGCACCTACCAGCACCACCTGCGGAACCTGGAGGGTGGGCGCCGCGTGAACCGCGAGCGACTGGTCCAGGATATCCTGGAGCCGCTCGGGAGCATACCGAGCCATCTCGGGCTTCCTGCGCAGGGTCTCTTCGCCCTCGGCTACTACCACCAGACCCGCGACTTCTACACAAAGCACCCCAAGACTTCCGAGAGTGAGAACAAGGAGAGCAGCCGATGAACCGCCACGACTTCGTCTTCCTCTTCGACGCCACCGACGCGAACCCGAACGGTGACCCCGACGCCGGGAATCTGCCCCGCCTGGATCCCGAGACCGGGCACGGACTCGTCACGGATGTGTGTCTCAAGCGGAAGATCCGCAACTATGTCGCCCTTGTGAAGAAGAACAAGAGCCCCCACCGCATCTACTTCACGGATGGAGCCGTGTTGAAAGAACTGAAGGAGGAGGCCTACGCAGCGGCGGGCGTGAAGCCGGTAGCCAAGAAGCTCCCCAAGGATGCCGCCAAAGCTCGTGAAGTGACCGCGTTCATGTGCCGGAACTTCTACGACATCCGGACGTTCGGCGCGGTGATGAGCATGGAGGTCAACTGCGGACAGGTTCGCGGGCCGGTGCAGATGTCATTCGCGCGATCTACGGATCCGATCGTCACCCTAGAACACGCGATCACCCGGAGTTCGGTCGAGAAGAGAGGAGAGGGAGAGGATGAGGAGAGCGGTGCGGCGAGGACCATGGGACGGAAGTTCACGATCCCCTACGGACTATACCGCGCTCACGGGTTCATCAATCCGTTCCTGGCCGAGCAGACTGGCTTCGGGGATGACGACTTGGCGTTGTTCTGGCAAGCTCTCGAGTCAGCTTTCCAGTTCGATCAGTCCGCAGCCCGACCTGCCGGGAGCATGGCGGCGCGCAGGCTCATCGTTTTCGAGCACGGTAGCCAGCTCGGGAACGCGCCGTCCCATGCGCTCCTCGAAGCCGTGTCGGTGCGTCGCCGTGACGGCGTGGAGGCCCCGCGGAGCTTCGCCGACTATGAGGTTTCCGTGAAGAGGGACCGGATCCCGGAGCGGGTGACCGTGCACGAGCGCATCTGAGGGATCATTCGCGAGAGCTGACGAGTGACAAGCCCAGCTGTACGGCGATGGCACGCTCGACTCCCGACATGTCGGACGGGGAGAGCCTGCCCTCCATGCGCACGAGGCGCCTCTTGGCGGCCGTGGTGATCTGGTCGGCCATGGCCTTGCTCCGACGGCCGCCGACGCTCACCACAGCCTCGCAGGGGTACACGTGGTCCACCTTGGTGGAAAGCGGAATGACCTGGACTCGGTTCAAGTGACGATTCGACGCGTTGTTGCTGACGATGACGGCCGGGCGGGTCTTGCGGATCTCGCCACCCTCCGCGGTGGGAAAGCGGACCCACCACACCTCACCGCGGGTCATCCCCTGCGTCCTCCAGAAGGCCTTCGGACCACTCGAGGGCTCCATCCTCCCGGCTCCGGTCACGGGACATGGCCTCGTACGCTGCCTCCAGCTCCTTCGGCAACACATGCGGGCGGACGAGGTCCTCGATGAACCGCGAGATGCGGCCCGGTCCGATCCGCTCATACAATCCCCGATACACGGATTCCTCGACCGTTATCGTGAGCTTCTTCTGCATCTCGAGCCTCGGCGGCGAAGGATACACCTGGCACACGTATAACATACGTGCGGCCCACGTGCGTGTCCAAGGCCCATGAGGAGAGAGGATACCACGTGTCGTTGGACTCTCCCATGCTCGAAGAGGACGACCTCCTCCCGCTTTCGGCGCTGCAGCACATGATCTTCTGCGAGCGGCAGGCAGCCCTCATCCACATTGAGCGGATCTGGCTGGACAACGCGCTCACGGTCGAGGGTCACGAGCTCCATCGAGTGGTGGACGAGATGGGATCCGAAGCGAGGCGAGACATACTCATCCGGCGGGGGGTGAGCCTGCTGTCCCGCACCCTGGGCCTCACGGGGAAGGCCGACGTCGTCGAGTTCCATCGCGTCACGGACCCCCGCCCGGACGTTGGCGTGACACTCAACGGACGGGAGGGCAGGTGGCAACCCTTCCCCGTGGAGTACAAGCGCGGCCGCCCCAAGGAGCACAGGGCCGACCAGGTGCAGCTCTGTGCTCAGGCCATGTGCCTCGAAGAGGAATTGGGAGTCGCCGTGCCGTTCGGCGCGCTCTTCTACCTCCGCACCCGCCGACGGCAGGAGGTCTCGTTCGACCATGGGCTCCGAGAGCTGACCGCAGACACTGCTGCACGCCTCCGTATCCTGATCCGTGCCGGGGTCACGCCGCTCAGGCGATGGGAGAAGAAGTGCGATCGGTGCTCCCTGCAGCCCATCTGCCTGCCACCGAAGCGGAGTCGCCCTTCGGCGCGAGGTTACTTGGAGAGGGCGATCGCGATAAGGGATGGAGCCTGCGGCGAAGAGTGAAACGATGAAGACCCACCTCAACACGCTGTTCATCACGACGGAGGGCTCGTACCTCGCGAAGGATGGCGAAGCAGTCCTCGTCAAGCAGGACGACACAACCGCGCTCCGCGTGCCCATCCATATGCTTGAGAGCATCGTCTGCCTGGTCCCCACGAGCGTCAGCCCCTACCTGATGGCGCTGTCGGCCGAACGCGGCGTGGCGATCACGTTCCTTGGCGCCGGCGGTCGCTTCCTGGCGCGCGTCGAGGGTCGAAAGTCGGGCAACGTCCTGCTTCGCAAGGACCAGTTCAGGGCGGCGGAAGACAGCGCTCATGCAGTTGACCTGGCGCGGGCGTTCGTCCAGGCGAAGATCCACAACTGCAGGACGCTGCTCACGCGCGCGCTTCGCGACCACGCCGATCCGTCCGGGACCGTGGGGGCCACCGCGGAAGCGCTCGCGGGCTGCCTCCGTCGCACGAGCGGCGCACACGACCTCGACGAGCTGCGCGGCATCGAGGGCGAGGCGGCTCGTCATTATTTCACGGCGTTCCCGAGTCTCGTCCTCTCCGACGACGAGCGCCTGCGGATGGTCGGCCGCACTCGCAGACCCCCTCGCGACCGCGTCAACGCGCTCCTTTCCTTCGCGTACTCACTGCTCGCGTCCGACCTGCGATCGGCGTGTGAGTCGATCGGCCTGGATCCACAAGTAGGCTTCCTGCACGCGGACCGACCTGGGCGCGTGAGCCTCGCGCTGGACCTTGCGGAGGAGCTACGACCAGTACTCGCCGACCGCGTGGTCCTATCCCTCCTGAACCGCCAACAGATCACCGCAGATGGGTTCGACGTCGAGGTCGGAGGCGCCGTAAGAATGAACGAGGACACGAGGAAGACCTTCCTGACGCAATACCAGAAGAGGAAAGACGAGGAGATCCGTCATCCGTTTTTGGGCGACCGCATCACGCTCGGTCTCGTCCCCCTCCTGCAAGCCCGTCTTCTAGCGCGCACGCTACGAGGCGACCTCGACGGTTACCCCGCGTTCATCTGGAGATAGCGGTGGTGGTGCTTATCACCTATGACGTCTCGACAACATCCGACAAAGGGCGGCGGAGACTTCGCAAGGTCGCGGCCGTCTGCCTCGACTTCGGGCAACGGGTCCAGAACTCGGTGTTCGAGTGCAACGTGAATTGGGAGCAATGGACGCGGTTGAAAATCCGCCTCCTCAAGGAGATCGAGCCCGAGGAGGACAGCCTTCGATTCTACTTCCTGGGAAACAAGTGGCGTCGTCGTGTGGAGCATCACGGCCTTGACCGGAGCGTGGATCTCGAGGGTCCACTGATCACCTGACGCCTGGTCGCGAACCCCAAGTGCCCCGTATCCGCGCGAGAGGTTCGCGCACACGTGACAGGCCCGGAACGACTGGGTTCATGATTACCAGGACGTGTCGGCAAACGCATGTACCAACCGCTGGAGGAGCGGTTCGCGCGAACTCCCGCCTACCGACCGGCCCTGTCGTGACTTACGATCACAGCGTCGCCCCCCGCACGGGGGGCGTGGATTGAAACCATATCGGTGTTGTCGGCGCCGTCCCACTTGGTGTCGCCCCCCGCACGGGGGGCGTGGATTGAAACGAGTTCCAAGCGTTCCTCGCGCTTCG
>CAYPMO010000060.1:0-10306 GCA_964412015.1 uncultured Gemmatimonadaceae bacterium
GCATCGAAATTGTGCGACGTCGCACAAGTCGCTCTTCGCGCGTGCGCGCGAGATGCAGGGCGAGCAACAACTGGCGCAGTCGTTGTCGACAACGGGTGCCCTTCGCATCGTGGAGCGCCGCCGTGGCGTGCTGCTCAACCCCGACGTGGAGCCCGGGGAGCGGACGGACCTAACCTTTCCAAGCGTGGAAAGGTTCGATGTCTCACCTCCGGCTGCTACCCGCTACCGCACCCTCGCCCGCCATTGGGAGGACGTGGGTTGCAACCCGCGCGCGAGAGGGCCAGGGGCGAAAGCGTGGCGGCGCCGACACGGCTGTCCAGTCGAGACACGACAAAGGGCCCGGCAACTTGCGCCGCCGGGCCCTCAGTCCGTGGTGGTGGTCCACCACATCCGATTGTCACTCGGTAAGAGGAGTATCGGGCGGATGGGGCCGAAAGTCAAGAAAAAAGGCGTGCCCCCGGAGGGAGTCGAACCCTCACGAGCTTTCGCTCATCCGAGTGACAATCGAACGTGTCTACCAGTTCCACCACGGGGGCACCTCTCACCGCAAGATGGGGGAACCGCTTCACTCAACAACGTCCGGCACTCAGCCTCGCAGGCCTTTCTTCCCACCGCCCGAGGATACGTCCCGCTGCGCCGCCGGGCAAGCCAGCTCTGCGAGCGCACGAAATGGTAGAACAGTTACGGGCCGAGGCAGGTGTTCTGCGTCCGTGAAAGCCTTCTCCCGCGCGGCTCTCTGTCGCCTCTATCTGCCTAGAGCCCCGGAACGCAGGATATGCGCCCCAAAATCGGGCCAGTGTGTCAAACACTGCGCCGACGCTGGCTGTTTGACACAGTTTCAGGCGGACGCGGAATCTAGGAATCCCAACGGTAGTTGACGCCCACTGACGCCAGAAAAGCGCTTAGGAGGCAGCCGCTCTATCCACCTGAGCTACGGGGACGCGACGGGAAGATAGCCGCTCCACCGTGTACGGGGGAACCGTTTCGTCCCGCTCAAGTCTCCTCGTCCGCGGCTCTCCGTCCGGCCAGATATCCGACGCAGTAGGACCTGAGCGTGGCCGCGAAGCGCGGCATCTCGGGTGTCATCCGGAGCCCGGCCTCCCCCTTCCGCTTCAGCGCCTCGGCCAGCTTCGAGACTTCATCCACCACCTCTAGGACGTAGGGGTCGAACCCGGCCGTCAGCTCGTCCGGCGTCATGTGGGCGTCGTCGCCGATGCCGGTCACGACCACGTCGTCCGGATCGACCTCCTCCTTCGCGAGCGCCGGCATGCGCGGGGCCCGTCGGCGGATCTGCTCGTCGGGCGAGATGAACGCCTCGGCCGGAACACCTCCGTCGCGCTCGGGGATCGGATCGTCGGGCTGGATCAGCGCTGCGGCGAGGTCGTCGGAGCTCGCTTGGGGCTTCGGGACGCCGACCCTTCTCGCGCCGGGAGGGAACGCCGGAGGCGGGAGGTGCCGGCCACCGCGCCCGTCGGACGAGGGGCGTGAGGCTGCCGAATCGGCTCCGTTGGGGTCGAAGGGTCCGCTCATGGCGGCGCATCCGTCTCCGGGTGGAACAGGGCCGCGATGGCTCACGACCGTATGATTCCCGAATATACGATTGCCCGCCGGCTCGCGAAACGAAATGTCGTGGCCGCTCAGAGCAGGTACTTGACCACGGCGAACCCTCCAACGAGCAGGATCGCGAACGCCCAGGCCAGCAGGTCGAAGTAGCGGTCGATGAACCGGGCGATCGGGGCACCGAACCGGTAGATGAGCCCTGCGACCGCGAAGAAGCGGAGCCCGCGCGACAGGGCCGAAGCCAGGATGAACGTCCCGAAGTTGATCCCGAACACCCCGGCCGAGAGCGTGAACACCTTGTAGGGGATCGGCGTGAGGCCGGCGATGAACACGGCCCAGAAGTCGTATTGGTCGTAGAGCCCCTGGACCCGCTCGAACGCCTCCGGGGTCACGCCCGGCACGTAGGCGAAGAACCAGCCCTGAACCACGTGCCACGCGCCGGCGCCGATCGCGTAGCCGAGGATGCCGCCCAGGATCGAGGCGGTCATGGCCAGGACGGCGAATCGCAGCGATTTCCTCGACGCCCCGAGGCAGAGCGCCACCAGGAGGGGGTCGGGAGGGATCGGGAAGAAGGATGACTCGGCGAGCGCGAGCAGGAAGAGCGCCGCCGGTCCGTAGGGGGTCTCGGCCCAGTGGAGCACCCAATCGTAGAGGCGGCGGATCCATCCGGGGCGGGCGTGCCCGTGCGCCGCCGCGCCCACGTGATCGGCGCGGGTCTCCGGGGCTTCGCTCACAGGCCGCTTTCCCCCTTCCACGCGAAGCGGCCGAGCAGCGGCACGAACGTGCAGTCCCCCTTCACCACTTCCTGGGTCACGAGGAACCCGTCCTTGCGCACGAGCACGAGCTCCTGGGCGTCATGGGACCCGAGCGGGATCAACATCCGCCCTCCGTCGTCCAGCTGATCCACGAGGGCGGGCGGGATGGACGGTGCCGCCGCGGAGACGACGATCACGTCGAACGGCGCATACTTGCGCCACCCGATGGTCCCGTCACCCACGAGCAGGGCGACGTTCTGCAGCGCCAGAGCGTCGAGCGCCGTGCGTGCGCGCCGCGACAGCTCGCGAACCCGCTCCACCGAGTAGACTCGGTCGGCCATGAGAGCGAGCAGCGCGGTCAGGTACCCGCTTCCCGTGCCGATCTCGAGAACCTTCTCGTTTCGTCCGGGCCGCAGCAGCGTCAGGAAATATGCCTGCAGCGACGGCTGGGAGGCGGTCTGGTGGTACCCGATGGGGATCGGCGTGTCCTCGTAGGCCCTGGGCCATACGCCCTCGGGCAGGAAGATGTGACGGGGTACCTGGTCGAAGAGTTGGAGGATCTCCAGATCCTCGATCCCGTGGCCGCGGATCTCCTCGATCAGACGGCGCCGGTATCCGACATACGTGGTATCGTCTAGAGGGCCAGGTTCCACCCGCGGATCTCCTCGAGGAGTCGGTAGCTCGTGAGGTCCAAGTGAAGGGGCGTCACGGAGACGTAGCCGTCCCGCGCCGCCTGGAAGTCGGAGTCCTCCGGACCCTGCCAGTGCACGGAGCCGCCCCCGATCCAGTAGTACTCGCGTCCCGACGGGTCGACCGCGCGCGTGATCGCCTCCGAGTACCGCCGCCGCCCGAGCGATGTGACCCGGATGCCCTTCACGTCCCCGGGATCGCACGCCGGGAGGTTGACGTTGAACAGTGTCTCCTCCGGAAAGGCCGGTCGTCCGAGGATCTGCTCCAGGAGTGTCCTCACCACGCCCTCCCATCCCTCCTGAAGAGGCTGGGACCGGTCACCGGTGTGGGAGATCGCGACAGCGGGAATGCCCAGGACGGTCGCCTCCATGGCCGCGGCCACCGTCCCCGAATAGAAGACGTCCTCGCCCATGTTCGGGCCGTGGTTGACGCCCGAGACGCACACGTCCGGCCGCTCCTCGAGGAGCTCGTTGACGGCGAGGATCACGCAGTCCGTCGGCGTTCCGTCCACCACCCACCCGCCATCTACTGCATTCCGGGCCCGGAGGGGATGGTGCATGGTGAGGGAATGGCTGGTGGCGCTCTGTTCGCGGTCGGGCGCGACGACGGTAACCGTACCCAGGCTCCGGGCCACCGACGCGAGGAGCCGGAGCCCGCCGGCGAGATAGCCGTCGTCGTTCGTGCACAGGATGTTCATGGAAGCCCGGTCACCGGACAACGAAACAGGCTGCGGGGAGCGGCGATCGCGTCACGGGCGGGGAGTGGGCGTGGGCGGTGTCAGTACGTTGAGGAGCTCCTTGAGCTCGGCCTTCATCCCGGCGAGCACCTCGGGCTCGACGACCTCTTGGCGCTCCTCGGCCAACTCCCCGGACTTGCGCATCTCCTGGAGCTTCCTGCGGGCTCCTTCGATCGTGTATTTCTCCTCGTACAGGAGGTGTTTCACGAGGAGGACGAGCTCGATCTCCTTCGGCCTGTAGACCCGGTTGCCCGCTCTGTTCTTCGTGGGATTCAGCACGTCGAACTGGGTCTCCCAGTATCGCAGCACATGGTCCTTGAGGCCGGTGAGGTCGCACACCTCGCCGATGGAGTAGTACGCCTTCTTGGCGATCGGCTCGTTCATCCAGTCTCCTCCCGCTCTCGGACTGCGCCAACGGACCCCGCGTGTGCCGGGGTCCCAGACGGCCACCGGCCGCAGCGATTCGTTGGTCCGGACGGCTCCGGACGGCTGCGGATGTTCGTCCTGTGGGCTCATGACCATTGCTCGGGCTTCGGGTCGCGGAGCATGAGAGCGCGCAGCGCGTCGGAAGGCTTCGTTCCCTCGTGCAGGATCGCGTGCACCTGCTGCGAGATCGGCATCTCGACGCGATGGCGGACAGCCAGGGTGTGGACCGCCTCTGCGGTCTTCACGCCCTCCGCCACCGCCTTCATGTCGGCGAGGATCGCGTCCAGCGTCTCTCCCTTACCCAAACGGTACCCAACCGTGCGGTTCCGGCTCAAGCTCCCCGTACAGGTCAGCACCAGATCGCCCATGCCCGCCAACCCGGAAAACGTATCGCGCTCCGCCCCGAGGGCGAGGCCCAGGCGCGTGATCTCTGCGAGGCCTCTCGTGATGAGCGCGGCCATGGTGTTGTGGCCGAAGCCCAGCCCCGCCGCCACGCCCGCTCCCAGCGCGATGACGTTCTTGACGGCGCCGGCCACCTCGACGCCCACGACGTCGGGGTTCGTGTACACGCGGAAGTACTCGGTCTGGAGGAGCGCCTGCACCCGCCGCGCCGCCGCGCCGCTCCGGCTCGCCACGACCACGGCGGTGGGCGCCTCACGCGCGACCTCGGCCGCGAAACTGGGTCCCGACAGGACGCAGAATCGTCCCATGACTTCGGGCGCGAGGATCGTGCGCATGACGTCGTCCATGGTGCGCAGCGTGTCGAGCTCGATGCCCTTCGAGGCGCTGACGACGATCGTGTCGCGGTGGATGTAAGGTGCCGCGTCCGCCATGACCCTCGCCACGAACTGCGACGGGCTGACCGAGACCACGAGCTCGGCGCCGCTTACCGCCTCCTCGACATCCGTCGTGACGCGCAGCGACTCGGGGAGAATCACACCGTCCAGGTAGGGGTTCACCCGGTCGCGTCGTACCGACTCGACCACGTGGGCCTCGTACGACCACAGGACGACCTCGTGGCCCCGCTTGGCCATGAGCGCGGAGAGCGCCGTACCCCAGCCCCCCGCTCCCACGACGGCGGCCCGCACGGTCTCACGCATGGGACGACTCGGCTCGTTTGCGCCCGAACCGGTGCTCCTTTCCGGTGAGCAGGCGACGCAGGTTGGCGCGATGCGCCCAGATCACGATGAGCGCCAGGCCCACCGTGAAGGCGACGAGACCGGAGCCTCCGCGATGGGGCAGGAACACGACGAGGATCGGAAGCGCCACGGCCGCCCCCAGGGACCCCAAGGACACCATCCGCGTGCTGAACGTGAGCACGAGCCAGACGAGCAGCGCGCCGAGCGTGGCCCAGGGAGCGAGCGCAACGAAGACGCCCGCGCTCGTGGCCACGCCCTTGCCTCCGTGGAAGCCGACCCACACCGAGAACATGTGCCCGAGGACGGCGGCGGCGCCGAAGGCCAGGGTCCACGCGAACGAGCCATCCACCCAGGCGGGGAAGAACCAGACGGGAACGAAGCCCTTCAGGACGTCCACGACGATGACGGGGACCGCCCACTTCCATCCGAGGATGCGGAACGCATTCGTCGCACCCAGGTTGCCCGAGCCGTGCCGGCGGAGATCGATGCCGTGGAATACCCGTCCCACCCAGTAGCTCGTCGGGATGGCCCCGACGAGGTACGAGAGGGCGAGTAACAGGTAGGTCACGGCTCGCGGCTTCCCCGGATGCGCAGTCGCACCGGCGTTCCGATGAACGACCAGCGGTCACGGAACCCGTTCAGGAGGTAACGAATGTAGTGCTCCGGCACCTCCTTCGGATAGTTCGCGAACAGCGCGAACATCGGGGGGTTCGTGGCGACCTGGGTACCGTACCTGAGCTTCACCGGCCGGCCCCGGTAATGAGGTGGTGGCTGGCGGCGGGTGAGATCGGCCAGGGCGTCGTTGATCTCGTGCGTGTCGATCCGGCGCTCCCGTTGTTCCGCGACCTCGAGGATGAGATCCAGGGTCCTGCGGACTCTCAGCCCGGTCAACGCGGACGCGAACACGAACGGGACCCACCGCAGGAACGGGTAGCGCTCCCGCGCCTGCTTCTCGAAGTCCGGCGCGGTACCGGTCTCCTTCTCCACCAGATCCCACTTGTTCGCGACCAGGATGACGCCGGCACCGGCCTCCCAGGCCTGCTCCGCGATGCGGATGTCCTGGTGATGGAGCTCGCGCTCGCTCGCATCCACCAGAACCACGCATACATCCGCGTCTCGTACGACCCGCTCGGTTCGGAGCGCGCCGTAGTACTCCAGCGAGTCGGTCACCCTGGCCTGCCGCCGGAGACCCGCCGTGTCCACGAAGATCAGGGTTCTGCCGTGATACCTGAGCGGTGTATCCACGGGGTCGCGCGTGGTGCCGGCGATGTCGCTCACCACCATCCGTTCCTCGCCGAACAGGCGATTCACGAAACTCGACTTGCCGACGTTGGGCTTGCCGACGACGGCGACGCGGATGGTGCCCTCCTCGGGCGTATCGGACACAGCCTCGGGGAGCAGCGCGAGCACCCGGTCCAGGAGGTCGCCGGTCCCCTTCCCCGAGATCGCGCTTACCGGGATCGGCTCACCGATCCCCAGGCCCCAGAAGTCGTGATGGCTCTGCTCGCTCGGAAGGTTGTCGACCTTGTTCACCACGAGCACGACCGGCCGGTCCGTCTTGCGGAGCACGTCGGCCAGCTTCTCGTCGAGCGGGTGGACGCCGATCTTGCCGTCCACCAAGAAGACGATCAGGTCGGCTTCCGTCACCGCCGCCAAGGCCTGCTGGCGGATCGCGCGGTCGAGGGGCTCGTCGCTCCCCTCGATGACGCCGCCGGTGTCCACCACGAAGAACGAGCGTCCAGCCCACTCCGTGCGACCGAAGTTCCGGTCGCGCGTGACACCGGGCCGCTCGTCCACGATGGCGACGCGTCTGCCGAGGAGGCGGTTGAAGAACGTGGATTTCCCCACGTTGGGACGACCCACGACCGCGACGACGGGAAGTCGGCGACTCACAGCTCCTCCAGGGCCTCCGTGACCTCGTAGCCGCGGATCACGGTCGCAGGCGCGAGCGTGGAAGACACCTCGGCGAGGGGGACGCTGTCGATGAACAGGTCGTCTCCGTTCAACGCTTCCGCGGGGAGCACGACGATGTCTCCGGGTTCAGCCCCGCCCAGGGTGGCGAGGATGTCACGGCCGCCCAGGAGCCCCGCGACCGTGCAGGTCGCCCCGAAGTACTCGTTCACGATATCGACCACCTCGACGGAAGCACCCGTGGCTCCGGACAGGGCATCGGCGCGCTCCCGGAGGAACGGCGCCATCGAACGACCCGTCACCAGCCTGATCCTCCGCCCGTCGAGACGTGGCACCCTCGCCAGCCCCGCCTCGAAGGTGTCCACGAAGCGTCGGACCGCCCCCACGCCGTTCTCGTGGAGGGCTCCGTCGTCGTAGTAGTCGGCCTCCGGGATCGGCAGGCCCGCGATGAGGTAGAGCTCGTCGGCCGCATAGCACCATCCCAGGTCCCTGCTCCGGCCCGCGCGCTCGCGGGCTCGGTCCGCCTGTCCGATGACGTGCGCGGCCTCGTCGCGACGGAGCAGCCGGACCGGCCGGTTCACGTTGTAGCGCGTGAGCCCGACGGGGACGAGCGACAGCGACCGGATCCCATGGCCCAGCCCCCAGAGGTCCTCGATCGTGCGGTCGAGGTGCTCGCGGTCGTTCCACTCCGGGCAGAGGACCACCTGCGTGTGGACCTCCAGACCCGCATCGAGGAGGAACCGGAGCCGGTCCATGATCTCCCCGGCCCGGTCGTTGACGAGCAGGCGCCTGCGGACCTCGGGCTCGGTCGCGTGCACACTGACGTAGAGGGGGGACAGACGCTGGTCCACCAGACGCTGCATCCCCTTGGGCCCGAGGTTCGTGAGCGTGACGTAACTTCCGTACGTGAACGACAACCGGAAGTCGTCGTCGCGCAGCCAGAGGGAGTCCCGCGCGCCCGGGGGGTTCCCGTCGATGAAGCAGAACACGCACTTGTTGGCGCACTCCCGGACCGTGTCGGGAGCCGGGACGATGCCGACCGGCGTACCCGGATCGCGCTCGATCTCGTAGACGACGGTCTCTCCTCGAGGGGTGAGCGTCTCGAGCTCGAGCTCGGTGTCGGAGAGGAGGAACGTGAGATCGATCCCGTCCCGCACGCGCTCGCCGTTGATGCGCACGATGCGCGTGCCGATCTCGAGGCTGAGCTCGTCGGCGATGCTTCCGGCTTCGATCTCGGCGATGCGGACCACGGGTCTACGGCGGCGGAGGGTTCTGGCAGAGCAAAAAAAGCTAACGGAGGCTCAACGCCCCACAAAACGCGGTGTTGCGGGAACGCGACTCCGGGCCGACGTTGAGGAGCATCCAGCTGATCCGTTGGCCCGGACCGAACCGGATCGACCGTTCGCCCTCACGCTCCAGCCCCCATGAGACGACGCTCTCCCGCTCCGGCTCTGCTCCTGGTCGCGTGCGTGGCCACGGCCGGCTGCGAACGCATCGAGAAGGTCGGCGACCACTTCCGCGATCTGACTCCCCATGAGGCCTACCTCGCCTCGCTCTCGCAGGCGGGGCTCGCCGAGACCGCTCTGGTGAAGGACTGGATCGCGGCCAGCCTCGAGGCGGTCGCGGCGGCTCCCGCGATCCAGCTCCCCTTCGAGGAGGAGGGGTTCATCGCGCCCGAGGAAGCGGGGGCGACGGCCTACCGGCTCCGGATCGGCCGGGGCCAGCGGCTGAGCGGCCGCGTCGAGCTGAGGAGCGTGGAAGGTACCCGGGTGTTCGTGGATCTCTTCCGCCTTCCGGAGCAGCCCAGCGATCCG
Source organism: uncultured Gemmatimonadaceae bacterium (assembly GCA_964412015.1). Taxonomy (GTDB): domain Bacteria; phylum Gemmatimonadota; class Gemmatimonadetes; order Longimicrobiales; family Gaopeijiaceae; genus SZUA-318. The sequence continues at coordinate 9,032 of CAYPMO010000060.1, forward strand.
CTCCGTCCCGTGCTCTCGGTGGACAGCGTCCCGGGCGAGTTCCGGTACGAGCCCTGGCGAGGAGGCGAGTTCGTCCTCCGCGTGCAGCCCGAGTTGCTTCGGGGAGGACGGTACCGCGTTTCCCTGCGTCTGGAAGCGCAACTCGCCTTCCCGGTCGAGGGGCAGGACGAGCGAGATATCCTGAGCGTCTTCGGAGTGCCGCGGGACGGGGGACGGCGGCGCCACGACGGCGTGGACATCTGGGCGCCGCGGGGAACGCCCGTGCTCGCGGCGGCCTCGGGGACCGTGAGCCGCGTCCAGGTCACCAACCTGGGCGGCAAGGTCGTGTGGGTGAGGGATCCGGTGCGCAACGCGAACCTCTATTTCGCCCACCTGGACAGTCAGGCGGTCCGCCAGGGACAGGAGATCGAGGTCGGCGACACGATCGGCTTCGTCGGCAAGACGGGAAACGCCCGCACCACACCTCCCCACCTCCATTTCGGGCTCTACCGACGGGGGGAGGGCCCCGTGGACCCCATGCCGTTCCTTCGCCGGCCCCGCGGCACGCTCGCGGAGATGACGGTCGACCTGGATCGTCTCGGCTCCTGGGTGCGGATCCGGGACGAGGGTATCCGCCTCCGTGCGGCTCCGGGGCTCCGCGCCGACATCGTACAGGAACTCGGGCCCGAGACGCCGTTGCGGGTGTACGGCGGCTCCGGTGAGTGGTATCGCGTCCACCTTCCCGACGGGGCGGTCGGCTATGTGGCCGCGCGCCTCACGGAGCGTCTCGAGAGCCCGGCGGAGGCCATCGCGACCAGGCACACGGACACACGCACGGGTGGAGGCATGCAGCCGTAGCGCTCCGCGGCGGGCGCACCTTCGGTCGTAAGTCCCTGCGGCGCTTCGGTTTACCCCCAGAGCGGGCGACCGGGTTCGAACCGGCGACCCTCAGCTTGGGAAGCTGATGCTCTACCAACTGAGCTACGCCCGCGTGAACGGAGAATCTACCCCCGCGCACATGCGGGTCAAGTTACGACCGGGCCTCGCCGGTCCCTCGCGACTCGGCGCGTGAAGGCCGCGGCGGGTCGGGGGCCGGGCGTCCCTCGCGACTCGGCCGCTACGCTTCGCTCCGCTGCGGTCGCTTCGCGACCGAACCCTCGCTGCTCGGGATTCGCGCGGCCCCCGGACCATCGAGACACGAGCGGGGGGCCCCGCGCAGCCCGGCCCCCCCCCGGAGCCAACCGGGGGGGCCCGCCGCCCGGACCCCAGACCCGGTTGGCCGAAACCGCGACCATA
>CAYPMO010000061.1:0-10063 GCA_964412015.1 uncultured Gemmatimonadaceae bacterium
ACGACGTGGAGCAGCTCGCCGAGATCGGGGTCATCCTCGTGCTCTTCGCCATCGGGCTCGAGTTCTCTCTCTCGGACCTCCTCCGCATGCGGAGGGCCGTGCTCCTGGGCGGCAGCCTTCAGGTGTTCGGTGTCCTGGCGGTGGTGTTCACCGTGCTGGCGGGTGGGGGCATGGAGGGACGCGAGGCGCTCTTCCTGGGGATGATCGCCTCGCTCTCGAGCACGGCGGTCGTGCTCCGGATCCTCCAGCAGCGGGCGGAGGTGGACACTCCGCACGGGCGCACGGCGCTGGCGGTGTTGGTCTATCAGGACCTCATGATCGTGCCGATGATGCTCCTCATCCCGGTGCTGGCCGGCGAAGGCACGGGAGTCGCCGCGCCGCTCCTGAGCTTCGGACTCAAGGCCGCGGGAATCCTCCTGGGCGTGTTCGTCCTGGCTCGTTTCGTCGTTCCCCAGATGCTCGGGAGGATCGTGGGGACGCGCAGTCGGGAATTGTTCCTGCTCGCGGTCGTCACCGTCTGTCTCGTCGTCGCCTGGGCGGGCGCCGCCGCCGGACTCTCCCTCGCGCTGGGCGCGTTCCTGGCCGGGCTGATCGTCTCCGAGTCCGAATACAGCCACCAGGCCTTGTCCGACATCCTCCCGTTCCGGGACCTGTTCGCTTCGTTCTTCTTCATCTCGATCGGCATGCTGCTGGACGTGTCGCTGGCCCTGGCTTCACCGCTCGTGCTGGTCGCGCTCGTGATCGGCGTGCTGGTCCTGAAGGCTCTCGCCGCGGGGCTCGCGACGCTCGCGCTCGGGCTCTCCCTGCGTGCCGCGGTGCTCGGTGGTCTCTCCCTCAGCCAGGTGGGAGAGTTCTCGTTCATCCTGGCCGGGAGTGGCGTGGCTCGGGGCGTCATGAGTCCGGACAGCTTCCAGTGGTTCCTGGTCGCGGCCGTGGTATCCATTGGCGTGACGCCGTTCGTGATGGCCGCGGCCCCGCGCGTCGCGGACGCGGTGGATCGCCTCCCGCTGCCCGCGCGCCTCAAGGCGGGCGCGCTTCCCGTGTCCGCTCCCACGTCGAACGTCGCGCTCTCCGACCACGTGGTGGTCGTGGGCTTCGGCGTCAGCGGACGCAACGTGGCCCGGGCGGCCGGGGTGGCGGGGATCCCGTTCACCGTCATCGAGATGAACCCCGCCGTGGTCGAGGACGAGCGGGCGAGGGGCGTGGACATCCACTATGGAGACGCCTCCCAGGCCGCCGTCCTGGAGCATGCGGGCATTCAGCGTGCCCGGGTGGCCGTCGTCGCGATCTCGGACGCCGCGGCCACGCGGCGCGTCGTGGCGCTCGTGCGCGTGCTCAACCCGGCGTGCCATGTCATCGCCCGCACGCGCTACCTCAGGGAGGTCGAGCCTCTTCAGGTCGCCGGAGCCCACCTGGTGATCCCCGAGGAGCTCGAGACGTCGCTCGAGATCGTCGCGCGCGTCCTGGGCAGCTACCTGGTGCCGCGGAGGGACATCGAGGGGTTCCTCGACGAGGTACGGGCGGGGGGCTATGAGATGATGCGCAAGCCCCACGTGGTCGGACCGAGCCTGGCGGACCTCCAACTGACGCTCTCCGACATGGAGGTGTCTACGCTCACCGTGGACGACGGATCCTCCGTCTCGGGGCTCCGCCTCGACGAGACCGACCTGCGCAAGCTCTACGGGATCACCGTGGTGGCGATCCGGAGGGGGGAGACCATGATCGCCAACCCGGGCGGCGACGCGGTCCTCCACCCCGGTGACGCGCTCATCGTCCTCGGCCTGAGCGAGGAGGTGAACGCGGCCTCGGAGCTGTTCGCGGCGTCCCCACGCGAGGCGGAATCGTAGCCGGTCGACGTGTCCGGACCGCGGGCCGCGCGCCCGCGGCCGCTCGCCGCTCAGAAGACGTTGTTGAACCTCACCCAGAGCTCGTCCCCGAGCTTCCAGTACCGTTCGACCGCGGCGTTGGCCAAGCGGTGGGAGTACTCCGTGAGGAAGGCCTCGGCCCGGGCAGGGTCCTCACGGTAGAGCCTCAGCGCCTCCGCCTCCACGTCCGCCTGCCGGGAGAACGCCTCGTCCTCCATGGGGCGCCACACGGCCTCGAGCACACCCTTGGCGTCCTGCCAGCGGATGTACGCGAGCTTGCTCGCCCTCCGGAAGGCCCACCAGCCGCAATCGCGGCTGAACTCCCGCCGCCCGTCCACCATGTAGGAGGCGGGCATCTGGGTGATACCGATGTAGAACGGGATGTGAGGGGTGGTGACGGGGTTGTCGTAGCCGAGCCAGACCACGCCTCCGATGGGATCCGGGAGCCAGCTCCGGGACTGGGTGATCTGCAGGTAGGTCGCGGCGCCGGAGGCGATGGTCCGCTCCCGTTCCACCCCGAGCAGCTCTCGCAGGTCGGTGTTCATGAACGGGTTGGCCACCGGGCTCTTCACCGCGGTCCCGTCCTGCCTCACCACTGTGAGGCGTCGTGTCATGTCGTAGGGCGTGTTCTCGTAGGTGTCCCGGAAGATGGCCAGCAGGTCGGCGACCGTGACCTTCCGTTCCGGCTTGACGGAAAGCGGGTAGTTCTCCGCGTTGGGGTCGAGCTGCAGCGAGGGCGCCAGGAGGCTCAGCGCCCGCCACTCCCGCCGCCGCGAGTAGAGGCTGTTCCGATTGGCGTACACGTACGCGAAGCGGAACGGCTCAGCGCTCTCCGGGCTCCACCACCCCATCTCCTCGGCCAGGGAGTGGACGTTGTCCGATGCCATGTACCGGTCGGGGTCATCCAGGTCCAGCTCCAGGATCCGGTGGGCGTTGGCGCTCACGGCGATCTCGTCGTCGGGAATGCGCACCGCGGCCCACACCGCTCCTACCTTTCCCTGACCGGGTCCGAGGATCTCGAAGAACCACACCTCGTCGGGATCCGCGAACGTGAAGCACTCCCCCCAGTCGTTGTAGCCGTATTCCTTCGTGAGCTCGTCGGCCACGTGGATCGCCTCGCGCGCCGTGTGCGCGCGCTGGAGCACCAGACGGTAGAGCTCCGGGGCGTTGATCATCCCCTCGGTGCTCCTGAGCTCACGCCGTCCACCTGTGGTGGTCTCCCCGATCGCGAGTTGGTGCTCGTTCATGATGGGGTAGGCGGTGTTCAGGAACTTGTAGCCTTGGTCCGCCTGGGGGATGATCCCGGCCCAGAGGCGGTCCGGGTCGTCGGGCCCCCTGGTTTCCTTCGGCTCCATCCAGATCGTGTCCTGGGCGTCGGGACCATAGGTCCGGTGGGGGACCAGGTTCATCCAGGTCCGGTCCGAGCCGGAGTCGCAGGAATGACTGGTCATGGTGGAGCCGTCCGCGGTCGCGTCCTTCCCCGCGAGGAGGCTCGTGCAGCACTCGGTGCATGGACTGTCCGGGGAGGAAGGATCGCGTCCGCCGGGAGATGTCTGCGGCGGCGCGAAGCCTACCAGGAAGAGGACGAGAGGGAGAACCAGAAGGCCGGAGGAAGGCCGGACGGGACGCTGCGCCGGTTTCATGACGGGACTCCATGCCGCAGGGTGGGACCAGCCCCCGGTGCGGCCGAATGGCAGAGGACAAGGCTGTGGGCAGGAGCCGAGAGGCAGGGTAGGACGCGGCACGGCGGAGGACAAGGCCGGGCGTGGGCGTCGGAGGCCGTGTGCTCCGAGTCTCTCGCGCTAATCCGCTTCCTTCCAGCGTCGCGCCTCCTCGAGCGCCGCGGCGAGCCCCTCGCGGTCCCGACGCTCGAGCGCTCGCCGGATGTCGGCCACGGCGGCCTCGAGCGCGGCCAGCGCCGCTCCTGAGTCGTCGGCGTTGTCGAGCAGGATGTCCGTCCAGACGTCCGGGGAGCTCGCGGCGAGCCGCGTCGTGTCCCGACCTCCGGCCCCGAGGGCCTCCGTCGGCAGTCCGGACCGCGCGATCGCGAGGGCGAGCGCGCTCGCCGCGGCCTGCGGAAGGTGGCTGACCCACGCCATGCGGCGGTCGTGCTCGGCGGCGTCCATGACGCGAGGGTGCGCCCCCACGGACCTCCAGAGTGCCTCGGCGCGCCGCAGGGCGTCCGGAGCTACGCCCGACGCGGGACAGAGGAACACGGTGGCCCCGCGGAAGAGTCCGGCCCGCGACGCGCCCCACCCACTGCGGTGGTCACCCGCGAGCGGATGAGCACCCACGAAGCGACGCTCGAGCCCCGCCGCCTCGGCGGCCGCGACGACGCTCCGCTTCGTGCTGCCGACGTCCGTCACCAGCGAGGTGCCCGACCGCGCGGCGACGCCGCGGAGCAGCCCGGGGGCCGTACCCACGGGGACCGCGAGCACGACGATGTCCGCCTCGTCGATCCCGGAGAGATCCGGATCAAGCGCGACGCGCACGGCACCTTGCCGCACGGCCGCCGTGAGCGTCGCCGCGTCCCGATCGTGCGCGAGCACCCGGTGGCCCAGCGCATGGAGGTCGCGCGCGAGCGACCCCCCCACGAGGCCGAGGCCGAGGATCGCCACGACCGGCTCAGCCATGCCCACCTCCGCGCTCCTCGCGCTGGGTTCTCCGAGACAGGCCGACGAGCCGCCAGAAGATGTCCCGCACCGCCTCGTCGTCGAGCCCGGACCTCCTGGCGCTCTCCGCCGCGCCCCGGACGACGGCCGCCTCGCGTGCTGGGTCGAGCACGGGTTGGCCGAGCGCCTCCTTCACGTCCCCGATGCGGCGCACGATCCGCACGCGCTCCGCGAAGGCCTCGAGGATCGAGCGGTCCACCTCGTCCACCGAACGCCGGAGAAGGTCCAGCTCGGCGCGGAGCGCGTCCTCGTCGGGACGTCCCTCCTGAGCCCCCGTCATGCCGCGGTCTCCGCGCCGGCCGTGTCGCCCGAGACGTCCCGTCCCACCGCTCGGGCAAAGGGCCTGAGGTTCCCCATCAGCGCGGCGAACGCCTGGGGCGTCAGGGACTGGTCGCCGTCCGACAGCGCCGCTTCGGGGCAGGGATGTACCTCGACCATGAGTCCGTCGGCTCCGGCGGCCACCGCGGCGAACGCGAGCGGCGCCACGAGCTCCGTGTGCCCCGCGGCGTGGCTCGGATCCACGATCACGGGCAGGTGCGTCTCTCGCTTGAGGACGGGGATCGCGGCCACGTCCAGGGTGTTGCGGGTCGCGGTCTCGAAGGTGCGGATCCCTCGCTCGCAGAGGATCACCTGGCGGTTGCCCTGCACCATGACATACTCGGCCGCCATGAGCAGCTCGCGCACCGTGGCGGACATGCCGCGCTTGAGCAGCACGGGCCGGTCCACCCGTCCGACCTCGGAGAGCAGCGGGAAGTTCTGCATGTTGCGGGCGCCGATCTGGAGCATGTCCACGTGCGCCGCCACCTTCTCGACCTGGCGCGTGTCCATGACCTCGGTCACGACGGGGAGGCCGGTCTCGGCGCGGGCCTCGACCAGCAGGCGGAGCGCTTCGTCGCCGAGCCCCTGGAACGCATAGGGTGAGGTTCGCGGCTTGAAGGCGCCCCCGCGGAGCATGACGGCACCCGCCTCGCGCACGGACCGGGCGGTGGCGAACAGCATGTCCCGTCCCTCCACCGAGCAGGGCCCCGCGATCACCGTGAGGGCGGCGCCACCGACGGTCGCTCGGGCCGCGTCGCCGACCGGGATGACCGTGGGCGACGCGACGAACTCCCGGGAGACGAGCTTGTACGGCTTGAGCACCGGGGTCACGCTCTCGACGCCCGGGAGGCTGAGGAGGGCGGCCTCCCGGAGCGCGGTCTCGTCGCCGATGCAGCCGACGATCACGCGGTGCTCTCCGCGCGACACGTGCGTGCGGGCGCCCAACGCTTCGACACGCTCGCGGATGTGGTCCAACTGGGCTTCGGTGACGCCCGGTACCGTGACGATGATCATGACCGCTCTCCTGGCAAAAAAAGAGGCGGCCCGCGGGATCCCCGCGGGCCGCCTGGTGCGTTCGGGCCGTCGCGCTCAGCCGCGCGTGCGCCCTCCACCACGGCCCGCGGTGCGGGTCGCGTAGGAGTAGAAGGCGTAGTAGCGGGTCTCGCGCGTCATGGCCGGCAAAGTCGCGCAACGCCTCGCTGGCTGTCAAGGGTGGGCGCTGGAGCGCGAGGCCGCACCGGCCCAGCGTGGCGGCAACCCGTGCCGCATAAGATAATGATGACAACGAGTTATCCCGATCATTCCACGGCCTTCCGGCGAGCCGATGCGGGGGCTCTCCCATCGATCATGACGAAGAAGCGGAGGAGGGGCGCCAAGTTTCCGGAGTACGGCGCCCACGACCCCCTGCTGGATGCCACCCCGCGGGCGACGCTCGACCTCCACGGCGACAGCGCGCTGGACGCCGAGCGGAGGGTCCGGGACTTCATCGCTGCGCACGCCCGGGTCTCGTGCGGCCAGGTTGTCCATGTGATCACGGGCAAGGGAAGAGGGTCCGGAGGGCGCCCCGTGCTGCCCGGCGTGGTCCGCCGGCTCCTGGCTGGCGACGCTGCCCGATTCGTCTCCGAGTGGGACCGGGATCTGGACGACGCCGGATTCATGATCAGGTTGAAGTAACGCGCGGGTCGCCGGAGTCGCCGCAGGGCGGCGCCCCTCCCTCCCTCCTCACGAGATGGGATTCCCATGAAGATCGGACTCGTCGGTTTCGCCGGCTCCGGCAAGACCACGGTATTCAACACGATGACCGGGCTCCATGTCCCCGCGGCGTTCGGCGGTGAGGTCCGCCTGGGCGTGGTCCGGGTGCCCGACGAGCGCATCGACAAGCTGTCGGCGATCTACCAGCCGAAGAAGACCACCTACGCCGAGATGAGCTTCTGCGACATCCCGGGCGAGCACGGCGCCGAGAAGAAGGGGCTGTCGGCCAAGGCCCTCCACCAGATCCGCGACCAGGAAGCCCTCTGCCTGGTGCTGCGCGACTTCGACAACCCCGCCGTCGAGGGCGCGCCCGACCCCGCGGCGGACCTGGAGGCGTTCCACGCGGAGTGCTGCTTCGCCGACATGGAGATCGTCGAGCGCAGGCTCGATCGGCTCAGGAGGGAGAAGAAGGATCTCGCGGAGATCGCGTCCCTCGAGAAGATGATGGCGGCGCTCGAGTCGGACCGGCCGCTCCGCATGCTTCCGCACGACGAGCTCGACCGCGCGCACGCGCAGGGACTCGGGCTCCTCACGGACCGAGCGCTCCTCGCGGTGCTGAACCGGGACGAGGCGCGCGCGCGCGATCCGATGCCGGCGGACCTCGCGGCACGCCTGGAGCGGATCGGTGCCGCGGGCATGGTCATGTCCGCGGCGGTCGAGGCCGAGATCGTCGCCCTCGAGCCCGCGGACCAGGCCGCGTTCCTGGCGGATCTCGGCGTCTCCGAGTCGGCGCTGACCCGCTTCATCCGCACGGCCTACGGATTGCTCGACCTGATCTCGTTCTTCACGGTGGGTCCCAGGGAGGTCCATGCCTGGACCATCCGGAAGGGGACCCGGGCGCGTCAGGCCGCCGGGCGTATCCACTCCGACCTGGAGCGCGGGTTCATCCGCGCCGAGGTCATCCCCTACGAGGTGTTCTTGGCCCACGGCTCCGAGCAAGCGGTGAAGGAAGCCGGGCTCCTGCAGATCGAGGGGAAGGACTACGTGGTCGCCGACGGCGACATCCTTTACGTGCGCTTCAACGTCTGAGCCGTTCGGCCGGAGGGTCCCATGGGTGCCGTCGTCATCGTTCGCCCTCGTGATCTCGAAGGACCGGGGTACCTCGTCGAGTGGCTCGACGAGGCGGGGATCCCATGGGACGAGGTGCGCGTGGACCGGTCCGATCCGATTCCCGCGACCGCGTCCGGTCTGGCGGGCCTCGCGCTCATGGGAGGCCCCATGAGCGCGAATGACGACCTCCCCTGGATCCCCGCGGTGCTGAGGCTCATCCGGGATGCGGTCTCCCGCGATGTCCCGGTCCTGGGCCATTGCCTCGGCGGGCAGCTCATGGCCAAAGCGCTGGGCGGTGTCGTGGGCCCGGCCCCGGTCACGGAGATCGGGTGGGGGCCGGTGGCGATCGTTCCCTCACCCCTCGCGCGGACGTGGTTCGGCGTTGGGAGCGAGTTCATGGCGTTCCACTGGCACGGAGAGACCTTCAGCGTTCCGGCGGGCGCCGAGAGGGTGCTCACGGGTCGCTGGTGCGACAACCAGGGATTCGCCCTCGGTCCGCACCTCGCGCTCCAGTGCCACGTGGAGATGACCGCCGAGTTGATCCGCTCCTGGTGTGACGAGGGTCGCGCCCAGATCGAGCGAAGCCTCGGGAGCCCCGCCGTGCAGAAGCCGGAGGACATCGTCGCGGGCGCCGATCTCTGGCTGGCCGGCCTCCGGGCGACCGCCGGGCGGATCTACGCCACGTGGGCCTCGCGGCTGGTTGGTCTGTAGGGCTTTTCCCCACACTCCATCGCGGCACTTTCCCTACACATGGGTGGCTTAATCGGATATTAGCATCCGAATAACCGAAATAAGGGACTCGATGCTCTCCAACACCGGACTGTACGCACTGCAAGCTCTCCTGCGTCTCGCGCGCCAGCAGAACGGCGCGCGCCTTTCCGCGGGGGTCATGGCTCGCGAGCTCGGCATCCCGGGTACCTACCTCGCGAAAGTGCTCCAGCGCCTGGCGCGGGAAGGCATCCTCGACTCCGCCCGCGGCGCGCACGGCGGCTACCGCCTGCTCGCGGATCCCGGGCAGCTCACGGTGACCAAGGCCGTGGCGCTGTTCGAGGATCTGCGTGTGCCGAAGACCTGCCTGATGGGCGGGCCGTGCAATCCCGTCCACCCCTGCAGCGCGCACCTGCGGCGCGCCGACTGGAACGCGGCGGCGCTGAAGGTCCTCGGAGAGACCACCCTCGCCGACCTCCTCGACGACTCCTCGATGGAGCCCGAGGAGGCTCTGCCCAACCACGACATGGAGAACCCTCGATGATCCGCCGTCTCGCCGCGCTCTCCTTCTTGCTGGCCCTGGCCGCATGCGGTGGGGAGAGCCCTCGTGCCGACAACGCCTCCGGAACGTCCGCGGCCGGCGCTCCGGGAGCCGCGGCCGCCGGCGCCGAGCTCAGCGCCGTGGAGCTGGAGCAGGGGATCGGCCCGATCCGCGACCTCGAGCTCGGGCCGGTGGACGTGGCTCTGGCCGAGGCGGGAGAGACCGCGTTCACCATGAAGTGCTCCGCTTGCCACAAGCTCGCCGAGCGCTACGTAGGCCCCGAGCTGGGCCAGGTACTGTCCCGGCGTCGCCCCGAGTTCGTCATGAACCAGATCCTCAACGCCAATGAGATGGCCCAACGCCATCCCGTCATCCAGCAATTGCTGGCCGAGTACTACACACCCATGCCGGTGCAGGTGACCGACCAGGCGGAGGCCCGGGCCATCCTGGAATACCTCCGGTCCGTGCAGACCGGTGCTTCGTCGTCTCCCGGCGGGTCCGGCGATTGAGCGGCCCGAGCCGGGAACCAACCGAAACATCCATGAGGAGGGATGGCACGATGAGCCGTATGTCCAGCCGTGGCCTTTACCTGCTCGGCGGCCTCCTGGCCGTCGGTACGGTCGGAACCTACGCGTGTCAGGGAGGGGGTGGAGCCGCGGTGGGAGCGGGCGACCTCGCCGCCGCCGCGCAGGCGGTGTACGTGGCGCCGGGCTCCTACGACGAGTTCTACGCGTTCATGTCCGGAGGGTTCAGCGGGAACCTGACGGTCATGGGGCTGCCTTCGGGGCGTCTGCTCAAGACGGTGCCCGTCTTCAGCCAGTATCCCGAGAACGGGTGGGGCTACAACGAGGAGACGAAGGCGATGCTGGAGACCTCCCACGGCTTCGTGCCCTGGGACGACGCGCACCACCCCGAGCTCTCCATGACGGACGGTGTCCCGGACGGGCGCTGGATCTTCATCAACGGCAACAACACGCCACGGGTGGCCCGCGTCGACCTCACGACGTTCGAGACCACGGAGATCGTCGAGATCCCCAACTCCGCCGGGAACCACGGCTCGCCGTTCATCACGCCGAACTCCGACTATCTGGTCGCGTCTACACGCTTCAGCGTGCCCATCCCCAACCGGGACATCTCCATCGAGGAGTACAAGGAGA
>CAYPMO010000062.1:0-9978 GCA_964412015.1 uncultured Gemmatimonadaceae bacterium
CAGCCCCAACATGCGGGAGGTGCTGGAGAAGTTCGACTTCGACGGCACCATCACGAAGTTGGACGAGGCCGGGATCCTCTTCCTGGTGCTGGAGCGCTTCAAGAACGTGGATCTCCATCCCTCGAAGATCGACAACCACACCATGGGGACGATCTTCGAGGAGTTGATCCGGAAGTTCAACGAGGCCATGAACGAGAACCCGGGCGAGCACTTCACGCCCCGGGACGTTGTTCACCTCATGGTGGACCTGATGCTCGCCAGGGACCAGGAACGCATCCGGAAGCCGGGCGTGGCGGTGACCGTGTACGATCCGTGTTGCGGATCCGGAGGCATGCTCACCATCGCCAAGGAGCACGTCCAGGGCAGCGAGGAGTCCCCGGGGATCGCTCCGGGTGCCGACGTCTTCCTCTTCGGGCAGGAGGTGAACCCCGAGACGTACGCGGTCTCGAAGTCCGACCTCTTCCTGAAGGACCCCACCGGCCAGGACGCCGATCGGATCCGCTTCGGGAGCACGCTCTCCAATCCAGGGCACCAGGAGCACACGTTCGACTACCTCATCACCAACCCGCCGTATGGGAAGGAGTGGAAGAAAGACGAGGCGGCGGTGAGGGCCGAGTTCGAGAAGGGCGCGGCCGGAAGGTTCAATGCGGGACTCCCCCGCATCTCCGACGGGCAGCTCCTGTTCCTCCAGCACATGGTCAGCCACATGCGCCCGCCCGAGGACGGCGGGTCGCGGGTGGCCATCATCATGAACGGCTCGCCCCTCTTCACGGGGGACGCCGGCGGAGGCGAGAGCGAGATCCGGCGCTGGATCCTGGAGAGCGATCTCCTGGAAGCGCTGGTGGCCCTCCCGGAGCAGCTCTTCTACAACACCGGGATCGCCACCTATGTGTGGGTGCTCTCGAACCGGAAGGCTCCGGAGCGGCGCGGGAAGGTGCTCCTCGTAGACGGCACCTCGTTCTGGGTGCCCATGAAGAAGAGCCTGGGCGACAAGCGCCGAGAGCTCCCCCGGGAGCGGGCAGCCGAGATCCTGGATCTTCTGGAGCGGTTCGCCGATGGCCCGCATACCAAGGTCTTCCCGACGAGCCACTTCGGGTACCGCAAGATCACGGTGGAGAGGCCGCTCCGGCTCAACTTCCAGGCCTCGCCCGAGCGCATCGCCCGGCTGGAGGAGGAGACGGCGTTCCGGAACCTGACCCGCTCGAAGAAGAAGGGGGAAGCCGCAGCGGAGGAGATCGCGGAGGGGCGTGCCACGCAGGAAGCCGTTCGGGCCCTTCTCCGGGCACTCCCCGACGCACTCTACAGGGACCGGGAGGAGTTCACCCGGGTGGTGACAGCTGCGGCGAGGAAGGCTGGAGTGAGGCTCGCGGCGCCCATCAGGAAGGCGATCCTGAGCGCCCTGTCGGAGCGGGACGAGACGGCGGAGATCTGCCGGGACGGCGAGGGGAACCCCGAGCCGGATCCGGAGTTCCGGGACACGGAGAACGTGCCGCTGTCCGACGACGTGGACGCGTTCTTCCAGCGCGAGGTGGCGCCCCACGTGCCCGACGCCTGGATCGACACCTCCAAGCGCGATCCGAAGGACGGCCACGTAGGCATCGTCGGCTACGAGATCAACTTCAACCGGTACTTCTACGTCTACGAGCCGCCGCGGCCCCTGGAGGAGATCGAGGCGGATATCCGGGAGGTGGAGGCGGAGATCGTGGCGATGCTCAGGGAGGTGGGGGGGTGACGGGGGGTCGCGTGGAGCGAGAGGGAAACCCGGCGCCCTGGGCCTCCGAACCACGGCTGGGTGCGCGTAATGTCGGCACATCATGTCACTGTGCCGACAATTAGCGTTGCACGCGGCAGCCTGGTGACGCATATTGTCGGCATGCCAGCCGATCGTACCGACAGAACGGATGGGGGAACCGATTCCGGGAGCCTCCGGGAACGGTTCCGCGCCGCCGGCCTTGGTGCGTTCTTCCGCCCGACCGACGTCGCGGTGGCCGGGATGACGCGCCACCAGCTCCCGGCGCTCGTCCGATCCGGGCAGGTCGAGCGGATCGGCCGCGGTCTCTACCGCCTCGCGGACGTCGAGCCGACCGAGGACTACTCGCTCGCCATGGTGTGCGCGCGGGTGCCCAACAGCGTGGTCTGTCTGCTCTCGGCGCTGCGCGTCCACGGCATCGGAACCCAAACGTCGGCAGCGGTGTGGCTCGCCATCCCGCACAAGGCGCGCGCACCGCGCCTGCGCGAGCCCCGGCTGCGCGTCGTGCGGTTCCGCGGTCCCGCCTGGACCCTCGGCGTGGAGGAGGTCGAGTTCGAGGGTGTGCGGGCGCGCATCACCTCGCCGGCGCGCACGGTGGTCGACTGCTTCCGATTCGAGCGTCTCGTCGGGCCTGAGGCGGCGATGGAGGCGCTGCAGGACGGACTCCGGCGGCGGAAGTTCACCATCGCGGAGCTCTCGCGCGTGAACGACGTCCTGCCGGCGCGCCGTCTCTCCGCCGCCCTCGACCTGAGGGCGATATGAGCCCCGATGTCGCGGCTTCCGTGCGCGCCCGCCTCCTGAACAAGGCGCGAGGGACGGGCGAGGAATTCGAGCTGACGCTCGCGCGCTTCGCGGGAGAGCCACGACATCTCGGCTCTCGCCGGCGCGTTCGCATTCGACGGACCGCCGCTCCAACGCGCCGGAGGCGGACATCCGGGAGGTGGAGGCGGAATGGTGGCGATGCTGAAGGAGGTGGCGGGGTGAGAGAGGCCGATCGGGACATTCCGTGGGATCCATGGACGGAGGAAGTTCCGGGATCGGTCAGGTAGCGCCGCGTGCGGGAGAGGACCAGGAGGCCAGCATGGGTGAGGCGAAGAGACGCAGGGAGCACGAAGCGGAGGCTGTGAGGAGGAAGGGGGTCTTCTCCGAGTACCTGGACCGGCAGTTCTCCCGCGCCGAGCTGGACCGGGAACGGAAGATCCAACTCGCCCGGATCGCCAAGCTCCGCGGCCGGGCGGTCATCGTGATGGCCTCGGACATGGGACACCCGAAGCCCGCGCCGCTCTCCATCTCCTACGAGGACATCCTGCCGTTCACCGACCTCCTGGACGGCCTGGAAGGTGCAGCGGTGGATGTGATCCTGGAGACACCTGGGGGGAGCGCCGAAGTGGCGGAGGACATGGTCCGGGCACTCCGGGAGCGCTTCGAGACGGTCTCCTTTATCGTTCCAGGGTGGGCCAAGAGCGCCGGCACCATCATGGCTATGGCGGGTGACGAGATCCTGATGGGGCCGTCCTCGGCATTGGGTCCCATCGATGCGCAGATCCAGTGGAGGGACAAGGTCTTCTCGGCCGAGGCCTTTCTGGAGGGACTGGCGGACATGAAGCGGGAGGCCGCGGATCCCTCCGTCGGCTTGAACCGGGCGCACATCCCCATCCTTCAGCAGATCTCACCCGGGGAGATCCAGCACGCGAAGAATGCCCTCGACTTCGCACGCCGACTCGTGGCCGATTGGCTGGAGCGGTACAAGTTCAGGACGTGGGTGCAACACCGCCGCTCAGGCTTGCCTGTCTCGGAGCAGGAGCGGCAGGAAACGGCGCAGCGCATCGCCACGGAACTATGCCGCCATCAACGGTGGCTCACCCACAGCCGCTCGATCCGGATCGGCGATCTCCGTGAGCTCGGGCTCGAGATCACGGACTACGGGGAGACCCCGGATCTCGCGGATGCCATTCGCCGGTACTACACCCTGCTCCAGATGACCTTCGAGTCGAACATCTACAAGCTGTTCGAGACCCCGGTGGGTCTGGTCGCGAGATTCCTCAACGTGGCGCCTGCGGCGGTCCAGGAGCAGGTTCGACGGCATCTGGCCGAAGCGCAGACGGTAGACGCGGACGTGGAGTGCCCGCTTTGCCACCGGCCCATCCCCCTGCAACTGAAGCTCGCCGACGGGGTACCGGACAATCCAGGGCGGATCCCGTACCCGAAGGGAGATACGTTGGCTTGCCCTCACTGTTCGAGGCAGGTTAACCTGGCGAGCGCCCGGCGAGAGATGGAACGGCAACTTGGCCGAGAGGTGATCCCCTCATGAACTCCCAGAGTGCCCCGAACCAGGCGATTCCCCTCGCGGCGCTGCCCGAGGCGACGGAGTTCAGGTTCCTGCTGGCGGAGAGCGAGGCCATGGCGCGGGCCGAGGGCCTGAGTCTCGAGATGCTGGAGGAAATGGACGCGATCAACCAGATGAGGCTGGTCGCCGAGGCGATCCGGTCGGACCGCTACATCTACCATTCCGGATCGTAAACCCGGGTCCCGCACCATGTCCGCGCCGTGGCTGGCCTCCCAGGACTGCCACGGCGCTGTCGTTTTGCGCCTGCGCGCAGGGGTCGCACAAACCGACGCATGCCGTGTTTCCCTAACCGGTGGTGGGAGTTGGACATCACATTGAGCAGGGGTTCGGCATGAAGGTGGCGGTCGCCTCAAACGAGCCTGAGCAGCAGGCTGGAAGGTGGTCGCCGTACGCCGCCTACCGGGACTCGGGGGTGCAGTGGTTGGGGGAGGTGCCGGAGGGGTGGGAGGTGCGGAGTCTCAAGCGACTTGCATCGCTGCGCGCTGGGATGGGAATCACCTCAGACTCGATCGATGAGACAGGACCTTATCCGGTATACGGAGGCAATGGCATCCGCGGGTACGGAACCGGTTTCACCCATGAGGGGCGACGTCCTTTGATCGGCCGGCAAGGCGCGCTCTGCGGGAACGTGACGATGGCGCAAGGGCGATTCTGGGCGTCGGAACATGCGGTGGTGGCCTCTCCCGCGCCGGAGGTCGACGCCGATTGGTTGCGGTTTCTGTTGGTGACTATGGACCTGAATCAGTACTCCATGTCGGCGGCACAACCCGGACTTGCGGTTGGCGTGATCCAAGCCCTGGAGTCACCCCTCCCCCCCCTACCCGAGCAGCGCGCTATCGCTGCCTTCCTCGACCGCGAGACCGCGAAGATCGACGCGTTGGTGGCGAAGAAGGAGCGGCTCCTCGAGCTGCTGGACGAGAAGCGGACCGCCCTCATCTCCCGGGCCGTGACCAAGGGGCTCGACCCGGACGTGCCAATGAACGACTCGGGGGTGGAGTGGTTGGGGGAGGTGCCGGAGGGGTGGAAGGTGGTGCCGCTGAAGAGGCTACTTGATGGCCGCTTGGAGTATGGGGCAAACCAAGCGGCGGAGTTCGACGACCGTTCGTGGCCCCGATACGTGCGAATCACTGACATCGATCCAGCCGGTCACCTACGAGAGGAGATCTTCAAGTCACTCGCTCCTGAGGTGGCTCACCCATACCTTCTTGCCGAGGGTGACATCCTACTTGCCCGGAGTGGGGCTACCGTGGGCAAGAGTTTCGTCTATCGCGAGAGCTGGGGCTCGTGCGCGTACGCCGGCTACCTGATTCGAGCGCGGTGCGACCGCCGCAGCTTGGCACCGGCCTTCCTGAAGCGGTTCACTGAATCGGAGGAGTATTGGCAGTGGCTTGGCTCGAGCTTCATTCAGGCCACGATACAGAATGTGTCGGCTGAGAAGTACGGCGAACTCCTCGTCCCCCTCCCCCCCCTCCCCGAGCAACGCGCCATCGCCGCCTTCCTCGACCGCGAGACCGCCCGCATCGACGCTCTCAAGGCCAAGATCCAGAAGGCCATCGAGCTCCTGAAGGAGTACCGCACGGCGCTGATCTCGGCGGCCGTGACGGGGAAGATCGACGTCCGGGGGGAGGTCGCCGATCCCGCGGCGTGAACGGGAGTATTGTTAAATCTTGCCCCCTATTGTTGAATAAGCGTCGTCGCTATTCAAGGTTCCTTCACGGACGGGCGCGATGAAGCGGGGTCCCACGGGGCGGTACGAACGGGTGAGCGCCGGGGGGGAGGAGGTTCGGGCGTTCCTGCCCCGGCCTCTGCCGCCCGAGCCGCCGGTGGTGCTGGCCGGAGCGCTCCAACGGTCCCTGGAGCGGGCGACCCTCGCCCTGGGCCGCCTGGACGGCGTCTCCACCCTCCTCCCCGACTGTGGGCTCTTCCTCTACGCTTACGTCCGCAAGGAGGCCGTCCTCTCCTCCCAGATCGAGGGGACCCAGTCGTCGCTCTCCGACCTCCTCCTCTTCGAGCTGGACCAGACCCCGGGCGCCCCGGTGGACGACGTGGCCGAGGTGTCGAGCTACGTGGCGGCGCTGGATCACGGGATGACGCGCCTGCGGGAGGGGTTCCCCCTCTCCAACCGGCTCATCCGGGAGATGCACGGGATCCTCCTCTCCCGGGGACGGGGGAAGGACCGCGCGCCGGGGGAGTTCCGCCGGACGCAGAACTGGATCGGGGGGAGCCGGCCGGGCAACGCGGCCTTCGTGCCACCTCCCCCTCACGCCGTGCCCGAGGCGATGAGCGACCTGGAGCGCTGGGTCCAAGCCGAGGCCCCGGGTGTCCCGGACGTGGTCCGCGCCGGGTTGGCCCACGTTCAGTTCGAGACCATCCACCCCTTCCTGGACGGGAACGGACGGATCGGCCGGCTTCTCATCACCCTCCTCCTCGTCCACGGCGGGATCGTGCGCGAGCCGCTCCTCTACCTGAGCCTCTACCTGAAAGAGAACCGGGCGCGGTACTACGACCTGCTGGACGCGGTGCGGAAGGATGGGGACTGGGAGGCATGGCTCCAGTTCTTCCTCGAGGGCGTCCGTGAGGCTGCCGACGGGGCGGTCAGCACGGCGCAGCGTCTGGACGCGCTCTTCCAGGAGGATCGCGGGCGGATCGAGCCGGTGGGGCGGCGAGCGGGATCGGCGCTCCGCGTCCACGATGCCCTCAAGCGCCGTCCCGTCCGCGTCGTCCAGGACGTGAGCGACGAGACCGGTCTCTCCTTTCCCGCGGTCGCTTCCGCGCTCAAACTGCTCATCGAGCTGGGGATCGTGCGTGAGATCACGGGGAGACGGAGGAACCGCATTTTCGTGTACGACCGATACCTCTCCATCCTGAGCGAGGGGACCGAGCCGCTATGACGCCCATCATCTCCGAGAAGGCCTTCGAGGAGGCCATCGAGTGCGCGCTCCGGGCGGGAGGCGAGGACGAATGCCCCGGGTGGCCCAAGGTGGCCCGGGAGCACCCGCCGGCGTACGGCGAAGGCTCGCCGGGCGGCTATCATCGGCGCCTCCCCGAGGAATACGACCGCAAGCTCTGCCTCATCCCCCGCGATCTGCTCGACTTCGTGCTCGCCACCCAGCCCAAGACATGGACGAAGTACCGGGAGCACCACGGGGCGGCCTCCAAGGAGCAGCTCGCCCTCAGGGTCGCCAAGGAGATCGAGAAGCGAGGCGCCCTCGACGTGCTTCGGAAGGGCGTGAAGGACCACGGCTGCAAGTTCGAGCTGGCGTACTTCCGGCCTTCGTCCGGGCTCAACCAGGAGCTCCAGACCCTCTACCGGGGCAACCTCTTCTCCGTCGTGCGCCAGCTCCATTACAGCGAGAAGAACGAGAACAGCCTGGATCTGGCGCTCTTCCTGAATGGGATCCCGCTTTTCACGGCGGAGCTGAAGACGCCCCTCACCGGCCAGACCGTCGAGGATGCCATCAAGCAGTACCGGTACGACCGGGATCCGAAGGAGCCGTTCTTCGCATTCGGCCGGTGCCTGGCCCACTTCGCGGTAGACCCGGACCTGGTGTTCGTCACCACGCAGGTCGCGGGGCCCAAGACACACTTCCTCCCGTTCAACCAGGGGAAGCACGGGGGCGCCGGCAACCCGCCGGTGACGCCCACGAGGGGGGGCTACCCCACGTCGTACCTGTGGGAGCGCGTGTGGGCGCCGGACAGCGTCCTCAACCTCATCCAGCACTTCGTTCATGGCTTCGACGAGGTCGACGAGGACGGGAAGAGGACGGGGAAGCGCCTCCTGATCTTCCCCCGCTACCACCAGCTCGACGCCGTACGCCGTCTCGCCGATCACGCGCGAGAGCACGGCACCGGGCAGCGCTACCTCATCCAGCACTCGGCGGGAAGCGGCAAATCGAACTCCATCGCGTGGCTCGCGCACCAGCTCTCGGTGCTCCACGACGACCACGACGAGCGTGTGTTCGACTCCATCATCGTCATCACCGACCGGCGCGTGCTGGACCGCCAGCTCCAGACCACCGTGCTCCAGTTCCAGCAGACCGCCGGCGTGGTGGAGAACATCGACCAGACGGCACGCCAGCTGAAGGCGGCCCTGGAAGGCGGCAAGACGATCATCGTCACCACGCTCCAGAAGTTCCCGGTCATCGCGCAAGAAGTCGGTGAGCTTCCCGGGAGCCGGTTCGCCGTCATCGTGGACGAAGCCCACTCCTCGCAGTCCGGAGAGGGGAAGAAGCACCTGAACGTCGCGCTCTCGGTCGGGAGCCTGGAGGAGGCCGAGGAGGCCGACGCCACGGAGGCCGAGGACACGGAGGACCGCATCCTCCAGGAGATGGCCAGGCGTGGGCCGCTCCCCAACGTGTCCACGTTCGCGTTCACGGCCACGCCCAAGCCGAAGACTCTGGAGCTGTTCGGCGTGAAGCAGCAGGACGGCTCCTACGCCCCGTTCAGCCTCTACTCCATGCGTCAGGCCATCGAGGAGGGGTTCATCCTCGACGTGCTGGCGCACTACACCACCTACCACACGTACTGGAGCCTCCTCAAGACCATCGAGGAGGACCCTCGCTACGAGAAGGGGAAGGCCAGCTACCTGCTCAAGGCGTTCGTGGACCTGCATGAGCACGCCATCGGGCAGAAGCTCCGGATCATGGTGGAGCACTTCCACGACCAGGTGGCTCACCGCGTCGGCGGGAAGGCCAAGGCCATGATCGTCACCCGCTCGCGGCTCCACGCCGTCCGCTACAAGCTCGCCCTCGACGCCTATCTCGCGGAGAGGGGCTATCCCTACAAGGCGCTGGTGGCGTTCTCGGGGACCGTCCACGACAACGGGAAGGACTACACCGAGCAAGGGATGAACGGCATCCCCGAGAAGCAGACGGCGCGCACGTTCGGCACCGGCGCGTACCGGTTCCTCGTGGTGGCCAACAAGTTCCAGACCGGGTTCGATCAGCCGCTCCTCCACACCATGTACGTGGACAAGAAGCTGGGCGGCGTGAACGCCGTGCAGACGCTCTCGCGCCTGGACCGGGTCCATCCGGAGAAGGCCGACACGATGGTGCTCGACTTCGCCAACGAGGCCGACGTCATCAAGGAGGCGTTCGACCCCTACTATGAGACCACGATCCTCTCGGAGGGCACCGACCCCAACCTCCTCTACGACGGGGAGCGGCGCCTGCTGGACTTCGGGATCTTCGACGACGCGGACCTCATGACGTTTGCCGACGCGTACTTCCATCCCGGCGTCAAGCAGGACCAGCTCTACGCCCTGCTCAAGCCCATCGTCGACCGGGCGTTGGCGCGCGACGAGGACGAGCGGCGGGACTTCCGCGATGCCGTCGGCGACTACGTGCGGCTGTACTCGTTTCTCGCCCAGATCCTCACATTCCAGGACGCGGACCTGGAGCGCATGTACGTGTTCTGCCGCCTCCTGCGTAGGTATCTGCCCCTGGATCCGGAATACCTCCCCAGAGAGGTCCAGCAGAACATCGACATGGAGTCCTACCGGATCCAGGAGACGTACAGGGGGCAGATCCGGCTCGATCGGGGCACCGGAGTCTTGGAACCTAAGAAGGAGAAGGGGACTCACCCGGTCACGCCCGAACCTGTCGAGCCCCTCTCCGAGATCATCCGTGAGCTGAACGAGCGGTTCGGCACGAACTTCACCGACAAGGACAAGGTCTCCATCAAGGGCCTCGAGGAGCGCCTGGCCGGGAACGAGGCCCTCTCCGCGAGCCTGAAGGCGAACACGAAGGAGAACGCCCGGCTGACCTTCGACCACGTGGTGAAGGACCAGCTCCAGGAGATGGTGGACACCAACTTCGAGCTCTACAAGCGGGTCACCGACGACAGCCAGTTCGCCAAGTTCCTGCTGGACTGGCTGTTCGAG
>CAYPMO010000063.1:0-9578 GCA_964412015.1 uncultured Gemmatimonadaceae bacterium
GAGCCGACGGGAACATCGGTGGCACACGACGTCGAGGTGCCCGAGTATGTGCAGGAGCGCAAGAGCCGCGGCCGGCTTCTGCCGCTCCTGTCCGTCGTCGTCCTCCTCGGTGGGGCGGGAGGGGCCTGGTGGCTGGGGTATCTCGACATTCCCGGGATCCCTCGGCCGGCCGGGAACGGCGTGCCTCCCGTGCATTCGGAAGCGCCATCGGCGGGGACCGCCGCGGCCGCACCCGATCGCGAGACGTCGCCGCTGATGGGCTTTTCGGTCTCGTTGGGGTCGTACCGCGACCGAGGCACGGCGGAGGCGAGAATCTCGGAGCTGGCCGCCCGGGTTCCGGGCGTGCTCTTCACGATCGTCCCCGTCACCGTCGGGGGCGAAGTGGTCCATCGCGTCCTCGCGGGGCCAGCGGCGGACTCCACCGAGGCGATCGTGCTAGGGGCGCGCATCGCCGAGGTCGCCGGTCTGCCGCCCTCCGACTGGGTCGCTCGGGCGACCCCGAGGGCATTCGAGCTGGGTGAGATGCCCGAGCTCGACGCCGCGCTGCGCCGCTCCGAAGTCCTCCGGGGCCTCGGCATTCCCTCGTATGTGCTGGCCGTCTCGTACGACGACGGCTCCGTCCGATTCCGCGTCTACGCCGGCGCCTATGCCGACGAGATCGAAGCCTCCTACCTGTCGGGCCTGCTCCAAGAGCGCGGCCTGAGCAGCGCCACTCTTTCCGATCGCATCGGTCGCCTGCCCGAATGAAGCTACGCGCACTCCGCGTTCACGGATTCAAGTCTTTCGCCGACGCCACCAAGATCGACTTCCACGAGGGCATCACAGCCATCGTGGGCCCCAACGGCTGCGGGAAGTCCAACATCTCCGACGCCATCCGCTGGGTGCTGGGCGAACAGCGCCCCACCGCGATCCGCGGTGCCAGGATGGAGGAAGCCATCTTCCAGGGCACGGTGACCCGGCGCCCCGTCAACAGGGGGGCCGTGTCCCTCCTAGTGAGCAACGAGGACGGCGCGCTCCCGGTGCCCTTCGAGGAGGTGGAGATCGGACGGCAGGTATTCCGCGACGGCGGCTCGGAGTACACGCTCAATCGCAGCTCCGTGCGGCTCCGCGACATCCTGGACGTGTGTCGCGATACGGGCCTGGGGGCCAACGCTTACGCGATGATCGAGAACCGCATGATCGACGCGATTCTGTCGGACCGCGCCGACGAGCGGCGGGCGATGTTCGAGGAGGCCGCGGGAATCGGGAAGTACAAGGACCGACGCAAGGCCGCGATCCGGCGTCTCGAACGCGCGGAGATGGACCTGCAACGCCTCGAGGACGTCATCGCGGAGGTGCAGACCAAGGTCCGTTCGCTCGCGCGCCAGAAGGGCAAGGCCGAACGGTATATGGAATTCCGGAAGCGCCGGTTGGACGTCGAGTTGACGGTTGTGAGACACCAGCTCGAGACGCTCCACGACCGCAGGACCCGCGTGGAAGAGGAACTCCAGGGCGACCTGCGGAGCGGCGAGGGAATGGTGGCGGAGTTGCGGGCGGCCGAGGCCGAGTTCGAGACGCTTCGCCTCCAACAGGTCGACGCGGAACGGGAGCGCGCGGAGGCGGCCAAGGACCTGGAGGCAATCCGGGAGCAGTTGGTCAGGTGGGAGCGTGACCTGGCCGTCGCGGACGAGCGTGCGTCGTACGCGGTGCGCCGCCTCGCCCACATCGATGCGGAACGGAGCGAGGCGAGAAACCTCGCGGAGAAGCTGGACGCGGACGCGGGTGAGCTCGAGGCCGACCGCCATCGTGTCGAGGAGGAGGTGGAGGGCCTCCGCCGGGAGGCCGAGACCCGTCGAGGTGAAGTTCGGAAGGTCCGCGAACGCCTGGAGGCGGCGCGGGAGCGTCTCGAGAGCGTCGAGTCGCGCGAGAGGGATCTGGCCCGGCGCGGAGCGCAGCTGGAGGGAGACGCCGAGGCGGCGGAGGCGCAGGCAGCCGAGCTGGAGCGCCGCCTGGAACGGCTGGGCCGCGACATGGACGAGGCCGCCACGGCGCTAACGGATCTCCAGTCTCAGGGCGACCTCTTCTCCGGGCGGCTGACCGACTTCGGTCGCGAGGTCGCGGCCGCCGGTGAGGCCGTCGGCGCGGCCGCGGCTCGAGTGGCGGATGCGCGCCGCGAGCTCGATGCCGCCCGCGCGGAGGAGGTGCTCGCCGCCGACCGGGCGGGCTCGCTCGGTGCGCGTAGGGCGGCTTTGGAACAGCTCGAGCGGGACCGCGAAGGGATCGAGCCCCCCGTGAAAGCGGCCCTCGCCCTCGGAGACATCGGCGTGCTGGGCACTCTCTCGGATTTCCTCGTCGCGGAGGCGGATCTCGTTCGCGTCGTCGAGTGGTATCTGGGGAGCATGGCGAGAGCCCTCGTCGTACGGGATGGAGAGACCATCGAGCGCGTGCGTCGCTGGTTCCGCGATACCTGGACCGGGGGCGGCGGGCTCATCTTGCTCGCTCTGGACCGGGTGCCCGAATCCGCCGGGAGCGACGGCTCTCTTCTGGCTCGCGTGCGCGCCGTGGGTGAGGGTGCGCCGTGGGTACGCGCGCTCCTGGGTGGGGTCGAGGTGGCGGATGACGAGATCCTCCAATCCGGCCCGGGCGACCGCGTGGCCCCGTCCGGAGTGGTCGTGGAGAAGCGCGGCGTCGTACGCCTCGGCAATCCCGTTGGCGCGAGCGGACTCCTCGAGCGGAGGGAGCAGCTCCGCGCGATCCTCGAGGAGCACGCATCGGCCGCCACGGACGCGGAACGCGCGCAGCGGAATCGTACCGAGCGGGAAGAGGCCTTGCGGAGGGGGGAAGACGGGCTCGAGGCCGCTCGGGCTGCGCTGCGCGCGGCGGAGGACGAGCATCGTCGCGCCGAGGCCGAGCTGCGGGCCCAGTTCGACGAAAAGAACCGCATGGACCGGCACCGCGACGAGCTGGCCCGCCAGGTGGAAGGAACGCGGGCGGCCCGCGCGCGCGCTCTCGAGCGGGCCCGCGACGCCCGCGAGGACCGGCAGGTGCTGATGGCCGAGGAGCAGGGAATCCAGGCCGAGCGCTCGGTCGCCCGCGATTCGCTCGTCGCGGTCCAGGAGGAATGGGAAACGGCCCGGGCCGAGGAGGCCCGGCTCGCCGTGGACCTCGCGCGGTTGGAGGGTGACGTCAAGAGGTTGTCCGAGCGCCTCGAAGGGGTGCTGGCGACGCGTGCCCAGGCGTACCAACGCATCGCTGCCCTCGACGCGGAGGAGGGCCAGCTCGAGGCCGAGCTGGACGAAGCGCGGCGGGTCCGCTCCGAGGGCGAGGTGGCGACGGAGCGCCTGTTCTCACAACGCACCGTGGCTGAGGGGCACGTGCGCGGGAAGGACGAGGCCGTTCAGGCCATTGCGGAGCGACTGGCGACCGCCGAGAAGCGCGTCCGCGAGGCCCGGGCCGCCGAGCGTGAGGCGTCCGATCACCGCCATGCGCTCGAGCTCGAGCGCCAGGAGCTCGACGGCCGCATCGAGCGGATCCGGGAGCGCCTCGAAGGCGAGTGGGGGCGCGCGCTCGAGACGCTCCTTGAGGAGGCGGAGCCGATCGAGGGGGATCCCGACCTCTTGCAGGACGAGCTTCGGGAGATCGTGGTGGCGCTGGACCGGATCGGGCCGGTGAACATGCTCGCGGTGGAGGAGCACGAGGAGGAGAGCAAACGCCTGGGTTTCCTGACTGCCCAACGCGATGACCTGGTCACCGCACGCAACGACCTCCGCGACGCGATCCGAGAGATCAACAAGACCGCCACGGACCTGTTCCAGACCACGTTCGCCGGGATCCGCGACAATTTCCGATCCACGTTCGTGCGGCTGTTCGAGGGGGGCGAGGCGGACCTCTGGCTCCTCGATCCCGAGGACCCTCTCGAGTCTCCCGTGGAGATCCACGCATCGCCGCGGGGCAAGAAGACACAGCGTATCGATCTCCTCTCCGGCGGCGAGCGCGCATTGACCGCGCTTTCGCTGCTCTTCGGCATCTACCTCGTGAAGCCGAGTCCCTTCTGCGTGCTCGACGAGGTGGATGCGCCACTCGATGAGAATAACATCGGGCGGTTCATCAAGCTGTTGCAGGACTTCAAGGCGGAGACGCAGTTCGTCGTGATCACCCATAATCCGCGTACCATCGAAGCCGCGGATTGGATCTATGGCGTGACGATGGAGGAGCCCGGGGTGAGCACGATCGTGGGGGTGCGTCTCGAGGAGGCGCTGCAGGCGGCTGGCAACGCGGGAGAGGACGCCCCGGCCCAGTAGCCCCGCGCCTCGCGCGTGCTTAGCGTTAAGCTCTCGCCCATCATGCGAGCAAGCGGTCCGAACGACCTATTCTGGAGCTCGTCTCTCCATGTTGGTGGTAATGAAGCAAAGCGCACGGCCCGAGGATGTTGAGGCCGTGGTGCGGGTGATCGCGGACATGGGCTACGACGCCCGCCCGATCCCAGGTGGCCAGCGGGTCGCCGTGGGGCTCCTCGGCAACGACGGCCGAGTCGACTCGGCCCGCCTCGAGGAGCTCGAGGGCGTTCTCGAGGTCATCCCTGTCACACAGCCGTACAAACAGGTCTCGCGGGAGTGGAAGGAGTCGGACACCATCGTATGCCTGCCCAACGGGTCGTGCATCGGGGGTGAAGAGGTCGTGGTGATGGCGGGGCCCTGCGCCGTGGAGAGCGAAGCCCAGATCATGGACATCGCCCACCAGCTCCGCTCCATGGGGGCCACGGTGCTGAGAGGAGGAGCCTTCAAGCCGAGGACATCCCCCTACTCGTTCCAGGGGCTCGGGGTGAAGGGGCTCGAGCTGCTGGCGAGAGCCCGCGAGGCGACGGGAATGATGATCGTTACCGAGGCCGTGGACCCCGAGAGCGCGCGGGCCGTTGCGGAGCATGCGGACATCATCCAGATCGGCGCGCGCAACATGCAGAACTATCCGCTGTTGAGGCGCGCGGGACGGCTTGGCAAGCCCGTGCTGCTCAAACGCGGCATGTCCGCGACGATCGACGAGCTGCTCCTCGCGGCGGAGTACCTGATCGCCGAGGGCAACGACGACGTCATTCTGTGTGAGCGTGGTGTGCGGGGCTTCGACACGCATACGCGGAACGTGCTCGATCTGACGGCGATCCCCGTGGTGAAGGGCCTCTCGCATCTTCCGATCATCGCGGATCCGAGCCACGGGACCGGGATACGCTCGAAGGTCACGCCCATGGCGCGCGCCGCGGTGGCGGCCGGGGCTGACGGGATCATCGTCGAGGTCCATCCGGATCCGCCCAGCGCGCTCTCCGACGGAGCGCAATCCCTGTATCCGAGCCAGTTCGCTGAACTCATGGAACAGATCGGGACCATCGCCCGTGCGATCGGCCGGAGCCTCGTCGAGCCGCTGAGGGAGCCCGTCGGCTACTGAGGGAGGCGGTCGGCCGTGGGACGACCTGCGACCCCGTGCGTCATTCCGCCGCCCCGTGGGATCCGCGAGCGTCGGACATGGAATCCCATTCGCATGCGGGACACGCGCTGGGCCGCTGGGGCGAGCGGAAGGCGGCCCGGTTCCTCGAGCGGCGTGGATGGACGATCCTGGCCCGCAACTACCGCTTTGGGCGCCGGGAGGTGGACCTCGTCGTCAGGCGCGGCGACCTCGTCGCCTTCGTGGAAGTGAAGACGCGTGCGGGCCGTGGATACGGGGTCCCTCAGGAGTCGATCACCGCGCGCAAGCGCCGGGAAGTGGAAGCGGTCGCGGCGCACTTTCTGGCGCGTCACGGACTCCAGGACGTGAGCGTCCGCTTCGACGCGGTGGCCATCATCGTCGAGGACAGCGGTGCCGTCTCGGAGGTGGTGATCGAGCATCTGGAGGACGCATGGCGCCCGGGATGGCCCTGAGCGGCGTTGACCGCGCTTCGGGGGCCCGGTAGCTTGCGGTGTGCCCCAGGTCCGTAGGACGAAAGCCCACGAATCCCGTCAGGACCCCGCAGGTAGCAGCGGTAAGTGTGGTGATCGTTGCTCCGGGTAGCCTGGGGCACTTTTTTTTGCCCATGTGACCTCGCCACCCACAGCCGTCCGACACCTTGTCCCACACCGCTCTTGCCCGGAAGTACCGACCGCGGAGCTTCGCCGACGTAGCCGTCCAGCAGCATGTTTCGGAGACCCTCCGGCGCGCGGTGGTCGGAGGCAGGGTGGGCCACGCCTATCTGTTCTGCGGACCCCGCGGGGTGGGCAAGACGACGCTCGCGCGCGTGCTGGCCATGGCACTCAACTGCCCGGCGCGTACGCCCGAGGGAGAGCCCTGCGGCGTGTGCGAGAGCTGCCGGCGCATCTGGGGTGGACACACCGCGCTGGACGTGGTCGAGATCGACGCCGCGTCCAACCGCGGTGTGGAGGACGCCCGGGATCTGCGTGAGCGGGCGATGTACGCACCCTCCGAGGAGGGGCGGTACAAGGTCTACATCGTAGACGAGGCGCACATGCTCACGCGGGAGGCGTGGAACGCCCTCCTGAAGATCCTCGAGGAGCCGCCTCCCCGCGTGATCTTCGTGTTCGCCACGACCGAGCCGCAGAAGATCCAGCAGTCGGCCTCGCCGATCCTCTCGCGGTGCCAGCGCTTCGATTTCCGCCGCATCGGGGTGTCCGACATCGTGGAGCGGCTCCGGACGATCTTGTCGCGCGAGGGACTCGAGGCGCCCGAGGACGCGCTGCGGATCATTGCCCGCAAAGCCGACGGAGGTATGCGGGACGCCCTGTCGCTGCTGGACCAGGTCCTGTCGCTCACCGGCGGCGAGGTGGACGCCGCCGCCGTGCGTCGGGTCCTGGGGCTGGTCGAAGAGGAGCGCTACCTCGAGCTCCTGGACGTGCTGGCCGACGGCCGGCACGCCGAGGTCTTCAACCTGGTCGAGCGGCTGCTCGACGAGGGGTACGACCTCGCGGAGTTCTACCATGGCCTGATGGATGTTCTGCGCGTCGTGCTCCGTCTCCGGCTCGAGCCCGGCGCGCCTCTCGATCTGCGTGAGGACCTGCGGGCCGCGTTCACGGCGCGGGGCGAGCGGTTCGCCCCGGGGGATCTCGTGAGGATGCTCTCGGCAGCGGCCGAGCTCGAGACCAGCGGTAGCATGCGGCGGAGCGCGAATCCGCGCGTCCTGGTGGAAATGCTCCTGCTTCGGCTCAGTTATCTGGACCGCACGGTGGACATCGAGGAGCTGCTCCGCGCGATGGGTGGCGCTCCGTCGGCCCGGGGTGGAGCGGCGTCCCCTCCGGCGGAGCCCGAACGGACCCCACGGAGTGGAGCGAAGGGCCCGACCCCATCCGCACCTCGCGGGCCGGAAACGCGGGGGACCGACTCGTCGCCCACCATCGGCGAAGCATGGACGAGGTGGCTGGATTCGGGGCAGGGCGTCCCCAAGGGACTGTCGGCGTTCCTCCGCTCGTCCTCGGTGAGGCAGGTGGGGGACGGCCTCGAGATCTCCCCGCCCCCGGGCCCGGCGATGGATCGGCTCCAGGATCCGAAGGTCCTCGAGGAGATTCGCGTGGGGCTCCTGCCCTGGGCCGGACGGAGTGTCGCGCCGCGCGTCGCCTCTCCGGAGGATCCCGGCTCGACGCAGGTTCGGATCGGTCGGGACGAGGTCCGCTCCGATACGCTGAAAGCGTTGTACCGCAAGGAACCTCGCCTGAGGCGGGCGGTAGAAGAGCTCGACCTCGAGCTCATGGAGTAGGGGTAACCCTCACCAACGAAGATCGTCTCCGGTCATGAACCCGAATCTCCAGCAGATCGTCCAACTCGGCCAGCAGCTGCAGGCCCGTATGTCCAAGCTCCAGGAATCCCTGGAGGCGGAGAAGATCAGCGCGTCGTCGGGAGGCGGGATGGTCTCGGCCACCGTGGACGGCAAGGGCCGGGTCAAGGTCGTGAAGATCGACCCTGCGTGCGTGGACCCGCACGACGTCGAGATGCTGGAGGATCTGGTGCTCGCGGCCGTATCGGAGGCGCAGGGCAAGGCGCAGAAGCACTACGAGGAGGAGATGCGGAAGGCCACCGGCGGCCTGCCGACGAACCTGCCCGGAATCCCGGGCCTGCTTTGAGCCCGGCGAGGTGATCCCGTCATGTCGGTGATCGACCAGCTGACGGGAGAGCTGTCCCGCCTGCCCGGGATCGGTCCCAAGACCGCCCTCCGGTTGGTGCACCACCTGATGAAGGGCAATAAGGACGACGTGCTCCGTCTCGCCCGGGCCCTGACGGAGCTCGCGGAGAGGATCCGCCCGTGCAGGCAATGCGGGAACTTCTCCGAGCATGAGCTGTGCGAGATCTGCGCTGATCCTCGTCGCGACCCGAGCATCCTCTGCGTTGTCGAAGAGGCCTTCGAGGTCGGCGCCATCGAACGGACCGGTCAGTTCAAGGGTCTCTTCCATGTGCTCGGAGGACGGCTGTCGCCGTTGGACGGCATCGGCCCGGACGAACTCAACGTGGCTCTGCTCCTGGAACGAGTCCGTTCCGCTCGAGGAGGGGTACGGGAGGTGATCATCGCGACGAACGCGAGCGTCGAGGGCGAGGCGACCGCCGTATACCTCGAGCAGCTCCTACGGCCGCTCGGGCCGAGGGTGACGCGGCTCGCCCGGGGAATCCCGGTTGGAAGCGACCTGGAGTACGTTGACGGTACCACCATCGCCGAAGCCCTGGCGGGCCGACGCGACATGTAGGAGCGCGATGAACAAGAAGCTCAAGGCGGCGAGCCTCACCGTTCTGGCCGCGGCCGCGGCGGGGGGCATCGCCGCCCTCATCCTGCGGGACCAGATATCGCGGAACCGGCGGGAGCTGTTCAGCCCGCGCGCGCTCCGGAGGCTCGCGGCTCTCGGGCACATGAATCGGGAAGCCGCGTCCGTGGAGGGCATCCGGCTCCTGAGGGACTTCATCGCGTGGGAGCCACACCGCACGCTGCGAGAGCTGGCGCGCTCGATCCTGAACCGGATGGAGCACGACGTGGCCCGACTGAAGCTCGGCCCGGAAAGCAAGCCCGCATGACCTTCTGCCGGGCTTGCCCACGGGGGCTTCTGCGCCGAGCTTACGGGTCCTCCGGCGTTCGACCCTCTGGTGACCGACAGGCCGGGGAACATATGTTGTCAGGTTGGGTCCCGACCGTTGAGGAAGCCCCCAGTGAAGCCTGAACCGCAGCGCGACCGGAGGAGGTAGCGTCGACCCATGTCGATGATCAACTACGCCTCCCGGGAGATCAACTGCAAGATTGTCTACTACGGGACGGGTCTCGGGGGGAAGACCACGAACCTGGAGCACATCTACTCCCGGGTGAACCCCGATACGAAGGGCAAGATGATCTCGTTGGCGACGGAGACGGAGCGCACGCTCTTCTTCGACTTCCTGCCCATCGATCTCGGGGAGATCCGTGGCTTCAAGACCCGGTTCCACCTCTACACGGTGCCGGGGCAGGTCTACTACAACGCGAGTCGCCGCCTCATCTTGAAAGGGGTAGACGGCCTGGTGTTCGTCGCCGACTCGCAGGCCACCCGGGCCGAGGCGAACATCGAGTCCATGCACAACCTGTACGACAACCTCGAGACGTACGGGTACGATCT
>CAYPMO010000064.1:0-9455 GCA_964412015.1 uncultured Gemmatimonadaceae bacterium
CGGTAGGCGTGGCCCGGGCCGGCTCGGGCAACCAGAGGGAGTGGCTGAAAGGAGATCAGGTGAACAGCAGCGTGCAGGTCCCCGGGGGATACAGGCCCGTGCTGGACCTCAGGGAGACCGAGAAGGCGATCCGCCTCACCAAGGAGTTCTTCCAGGTCAACCTGTCGGTCGAGCTGAACCTCTTGAGGGTCAGCGCCCCGGTCTTCGTCAGGAGCGGGACGGGGATCAACGACGATCTGAGTGGCGTCGAGAGGCCGGTCCGGTTCCGCATCAAGGCGATGGAGGATGTCCAGGCCGAAATCGTCCAGAGCCTGGCCAAGTGGAAGCGGATGATGCTCGCCGACTACGGGTTCGGCCACGGCAGCGGCCTCTACACCGACATGAACGCCATCCGCCCCGACGAGACCCTGGACAACCTGCACTCGCTCTACGTCGACCAGTGGGATTGGGAGCGGGTGATCGACGAGGAAGAAAGGACCCTGACGTTCCTCAAGGACATCGTCCGGAAGACGTACGCGGTCATCGTCAGGACGGAGCGCTACATCGCCCAGCAATATCCTGCCATCGCCCCTATCCTTCCGGAGGAGATCACGTTCGTTCACAGCGAGGATCTCCTGGACCGGTATCCCGGCCTGACGCCCCGGGAGAGGGAACGGGAAGCCTGCAGGGAGCACGGGGCGGTCTTCGTCATCGGGATCGGCGCCGATCTGAAGGACGGACGGCCCCACGATGGGCGCGCGCCCGACTACGACGATTGGTCGACGGAGACGGAAGGCGGGAAGAGGGGGCTGAACGGGGACATCCTGGTGCACTACCCGCTCCTGGACGATGCCGTCGAGCTGTCTTCCATGGGAATCCGCGTGGATCCGGAGACGCTCGAGCGTCAACTGGAGATCCGCGGCAACACCGACAGGAAGGGACTTCTCTTCCACAAGCGGCTGCTTTCGGGTGAGCTCCCTCCTTCGGTCGGGGGCGGCATCGGCCAATCGCGGCTCTGCATGGTCTATCTGCGTAAGGCCCACATCGGCGAGATCCAGGCCGGTCTCTGGCCCGACGACATGGTGCGGCAATGCAGGGCAGGCAACATCGTCCTCCTATAGGGCCTCGAGGGCGACCGGCTTCGCCGATCCGTACAGGAGCCCGTTGAAGAGCAACTTGAACGTCCCGTGCGTCTGGCCGCGGAACGCGACGTCGGGACCGAACAACAACACCTTCCCCTGGCCGAGGGATACGTCCACGACCGCCGATCCCCCGTCGAGGCGCTGCACGCCCCAGGCCCAGCCGCTGGACAGCACGTTCGGTCCCGAGAACCATGTGACCGGCGCGGCGCGCCCGCCCACAGCGCCCGGATCGAGACCGAACACCGGGCTGTTGGCGAACATGACGTCGACCTTGTCCGGCATCCCGTATGCGAGCGGGTTCGTGGTGTCGACGGTGAGCTCCAACAGCGAGCCCGGAACGTAGTACTCCTCGGGTGGCAGAGGGCTCGTCGCGCCGTCCGGGAGTCTCTCGGCGAGATAGTCGCTCACGGGCAGGCCGAGCACGGAACCGAGAGCGGTCGAGCTCCCGATCGCCACGATCGTACCCCCGGCCTCGGCGAACGCCTCGAGCTGCGGAACGGTCGTCTCCTCCGTGATCGTTCCGAGCCATCCGCGGAACTCGGCAGGGATGCTCTCGGGGCTCGGCTGTGCGCCGGCCCTTCGTCCCGCGCCCAGACGCACCATGCCGTCGGCGAAGATCAGCACGTCGAACTCGTTCTTCAGATCACCGGCGTCGAGAGTCTGCGGGAACACGGTCTCGAACGGGAATTCGTACTGCTCCAACACCCACCTCAGCCAGCCCGTCGGGATGTTGCCTCCGTACTGGTCCGCCAGGCCGATGCGGACCGGCCGGAGCCTGAGGGCATCCCCGGAGGGCGCCCGCGGCACGCCGTGAACCGGGACGCCCAACTCGGACGCGCCCTCGATCACCGTGGCGGCGGCGGCCGACGCCGGAATCCAGATCGCGCCCGTTCCGAGGTTCTCTCCGTCGGCCGTGACCTCCGACTCCATCCAGTACACGTCGGCTCCGCTGTTCAGGAGCCGGTTCACGAGGATGACGGCGTTGTTGAAGCGGTGGCTCACGAGGTATCCCGCGGGATTCGCGGGGCCCGTGATCGGCGCGGCCGGCATGGGCTGCAGTCCGCTCACCCTGGTGAACGGGCCGCTGAAGTCATCCTGGTAGCGATCGAACCGTATGCCCATCGCGAACGCGGTCGTCCATCCCGCGACGTCGTACGGCGGAATCGGGGGTCCCCCGGGGTACCTGAAGTCATTCGGGTGATCCTGCGGCTCGAACATGCCCATGACGAACGCCCGGGACGCCTGCGCGGTCTTCACGACGTAGGAGCCCGCCGGGTACCGCGTGCCGGCCACCTGGAATGCCGACGAGGCCTTCAGGACCTCGATCCCGTTCTTGAGCAGCACGTTGACGAACTTCGTCGCGGTGCCGAAGTCGGCTTGATCCGACGGAATCACGTAGCCGCGTGGGTCGCGCATCGCGGGGTCGTGCAGGACTTCGTGGTAGATCTCGGTGGGCAGGACGTTCGCCCGGCCGCCCGGAGGCGGGAAGGCCTCGGGTCGCTCGGCCCGGAGCTTCGCCGCGGCCTCCTCCGCGGCGGCGATGCGCTTGGGCGTCACCGTCCAATGGTCGCGGCTCCCCTTCTCGATCGCGTTCCTCCCCATCACGTAGCGGTTGTAGAGGAACGTCTCCCGGTACCTGGAGGCGACGTCGAACACGGCATAGCTGTACTCCATGGCGTAGTCGATCGATTGGCGGTAATGCCATGGCCCCGGCGCGACCGGGAACGGCTCGTTTCCGTTGGGAAGCTGGCGCTCGAGGACGAGCGGGATCTCCATCGGCGTGGGGTTGCCGATGACCTCGGTGAGCAATCCCACCGCGTTGTGGAAGTAGGCAACCGTGCGGATGATGCCGTTGACCCACGTCGTGTAGCTGGCCCCTTCCCTCATGACGGTTCCCGGCAGGCCTGCCGCGACCATCCGGCTGTGCATCGCGCCGCCCACGAGGTCGAGCTCCGTGATCACCAGGGGGTCGAAGTCGTAGTTGAATGGATCGCGGAACGGCGGCATGAACACCACCGTGCCGGCAGGGCCGCTTTGATGGTGCGTGTGGGTGATCTGGGGGCACCAGTCGATGAACAGCACGTCGAGCATGTTCCGTGTTTCGATCATGTTCCCCATGTACCAGTCGCGCGCGTTGTCGTGTCCGACGTAGCGCTGGTACAGCCGCGGGATGTTCAGGGCGCGCTTGGTGACGTCCGGCTCGCGCATGTACCAGTCCGCGACCAGGTCCATCCCATCGGGGTTGGCCAGACAGAGCAGGATGATGTCGTCGTCCAGGATCCGCCTCGTCTCCTCGTCCTCGCGGCTCACCAGCCGATAGGAGAGCTCGGGCAGGGTCATTTGTCCGACGGTCTCGGTCGAGTGCAGGCCGCCGTCCATCCAGACGACGACCTTCCCCTCTCCGGCGAGCGCGCGGGCCTCGTCGTCCGTCAGACCTTCGGCGACGGCCAACCGTCTCGAGATCTCGCGGTAGTGGTCGAGGTTCCGCTGGTTCTCCGGCGACGTGATCACCGCCATGTATTGATGGCGCCCTTCGGTGGTCATGCCGATGTCCACCAACCTCAGGCGATCCGACTCGGCATCGAGCGTCTTCCAGTACGCTTCCAGTTGCCGGTAGCTCGCGACGTGGTAGTCGTCGCCCACGTTGAACCCGAACGACGCTTTCGGTGTCGTGATGTCCGGGTTCGTCTGGGCGGACAGCGGCGGGCCGGCGATCGCCAACGCGGACAGGAACGGGCAAAGCAGGTGTCGTAGTCTCATGGTGTCTCCAGGGAAGAGACGCGTCACTTCAACCAGCGGTCGTACCACGCCACGATGCGCCTCAGCCGGTCCAGCAGGTGCTGTTCCTCCCGCAGCCCATGGCCCTCCCGGGGATAGACCACGAACTCCGCCTCCACGCCGTAGCGCTTGAGGCCGCGGTACAGCTCCTGGCTCTGACCCAGCGGGTCGGTGAGGTCGTCCTCGCCATGCAGGATCAGGGTCGGCGTGTGGGCATGCTTCAGGTACATGAAGGGCGAGCTCCTCAGGAAGCCCTCGGGATGCTCCCACGGGAGCCCGTAGAACCACTCGTCGTACGCCGACCCGGCTTCGGTGCCGAATTCCGAGATCAGGTTGGCCATGCCTGCCCCGGTGAAGGCCGCCTTGAAGCGGTCGGTCTGGGTGATGGCCCACTCGGACATGTAGCCGCCGTACGACCAGCCTCCGATCCCCAGGCGGTCGGGATCGGCCACGCCCCGGGCCACCAGAGTGTCGATGCCCACCATGATGTCCTTGAAGTCGCCCCCGCCCCAATCGCCCCGGTTGGCCTCCATGAAGGCCTGGCCGTAGCCGGTGGAGCCCCGCGGGTTGGGATAGAAGACGGCGAAGCCATGGGTGATCAGGAGCTGGCCCCACGAGTCGATTTCATCCCGCCACATCCCCGTGGGTCCGCCGTGGACCAGCGTCACCATGGGAAGGGGTGAGATGCCGTCCCAGCCCCGGGGGGTGAGGAGCGCTCCCTCCATCTCCATGCCGTCGAAGCTGGCGTATCGGAAGCGCTTCAGCTCGCCGAGCCTCAGCGAGGCCCACGTCGGGTTGAAATCCGACACTCGTGTCGCACGTTCGCGCCCGCTCTCCATGACGTACAGCTCCGGGGCCTGGGTGGCCGACAGGCCCACGAAGGCCACCGCACCCGTCGCCGACACGGCGAAGCCGCTCACGGACGACGGGTCATCGGGCATCGCGACATCCCGGCGCGCCCCGTCCGTCCTCAATCCCGTAAGGCGTCTCTGGAACCCGAAGGCAACCAGAGCCAGCAGGTCGCCTCCAGGGGTCCACTCGACATCGCCCACGGGCCGGTCCAGCGACTCGGCCGTGAGGTTCGTCACCGGACCTCCGTCCACCGGCATGGCCATGAGGTCCTGGGGCGTCGGCCCATCCACCCTGCACCCTACCCAATGGAGCGTTCGACCGTCCGGCGAGAGGCGAAGTCCATGGAAGGACCCGCTGGGCTTCGTCAGCTCCTTCAGCGAGCCGTCGGCCAGCGCGACGGATACGATGCGCTCGGTGATCTCGTCCGAGGCGGGCCGGTCCGTGGCCGAGGCGTACACACCGTCGCCGGTGGCATTCCAGACGAACTCCCCGATCTCCCACGACGGGTCCGTGACCGGGCGCACCTCGCGTGACGCCGGGTCCAACAGCCAGAGGCGGCGGAGCTCGTCGTCCTTGTCCACCACCCGGGCGTCGTCCTTCCTGTCCCGACGTGCCTTTTCCTCGGCGGTGGTGGTGTCACCGGCCAGGAAGGCGATCCGATTCCCGTCGGGCGACCACGCGAAGGAGCCCACGGACCAGGAGCCCAGCGTGACGGGCCACGCCTCGCCTCCGTCGGTACGGATCAGGTAGAGCCGGTTGGTCCCGTCGCGGCTCGACGTGAACGCCAGCCGGGTTCCGTCGGGCGACCAGCGCGGCGACGACTCGGACTTGTCCGAGTGGGTGAACTGGTGCACCTCACCCTCGCCCACCTCGAGCATCCAGATATGACGCTCACGGTCGGTGCCCTCCGGCGGCTCGGTCACCACGAAGGCCAGGCGGGTCCCATCGGGTGAGAAGGCGAGGTCCGTGGGCTGCCGGAGCGTCAGCGACAGCTCCGGCGTCAGCAGTGTATCGGCCGAAGCCAGATTCGCCGTGGAGCCCTCCGTCCCCCGCTCGGACATCTGAGCCGACAGTGATGCAGACGACGGCACGGTGACGGCCAAAGCCAGCGCCAGGCCGGCGACGCCGCGGGGGCCGGATGGAAGGGAAGGGAACACGGAACGCTCCGGAGGAGGAAGGGTGTGCGTGTCCCACAATGGGGCGAAGCGGCGCGCGATACCATGGGCCGACGCCCCGGGGCCATTGGATGGCGTCCTGGACGCGCCTACCAGCGGGCAGACCCCGGGACTATGTTACGCGTCGCGCGGGGCCATAGCTCAGCTCACGCGCTGAGCCGCCCCCTAGAGACCCGTCAGCAGGGCAGCGGCATGGGCCTCCGTCTCACCACTTTCGGTCGCACAGAGCTGGTCACAGGAGAGAAGCTGCCGCCTGGGCTTACGACCGGTCGGCCACTTATGCTCCTGGTGTACCTGGCCGTGGAGCGCCGCCAGGCGTTCTCCCGCCCGGTGCTGAGCGATCTGCTGTGGGGGGATCACGGCGAAGTGGCGGCGCTTCGTGCCCTCCGACAGGCCCTCTACACCATTCGGAAGGTGCTACCTCCGGCGAGCATCGAGGCCGATGCACGACGAGTGCAACTCGCAATTCCTGTTCCGTGCGACGTCCTCGAGCTGGAAGAGGCCCTGCGGCAAGGAGACGCCCTCCGCGTGGCAGCGCTCTACCGGGGACCGTTCCTGGGGGACCTGACTCCAGACTGGCCCAAGCCGTTCCTCGAGTGGGTGGAGCGGGTCCGATTACGATACGAGCGCCTTGTCAGACAGGCGCTGCTCGACGCTGCGGAGGCGGCGGCCTCGAGTGGCTCTCTCCAGGTCGCAGGAGATCTCCTCGACGCCGTGGAGGTTGTGGAGTGCTTCGACGTCACATCCGAGCTGAGAAAAGTCGAAACCTGGAGCGTCATTGGTCGGTCGGACGCGGCCGCCGATGTGGCGGAGCGCGCTTTGCGCTGCTGTGCCGACCTCGAAATCGACCTCGCACCCGAGGCTCGCGCCGGGCTCGAATCCGCCACGTTGGGCCTCGTCGGTGGGGTGGGAGCCTCGGGACGTGCCTCGATTCCTGGGGTTCCTCGCCTATCCGGGCGCGCTCGGGAACATGGCGAGCTCTTGGCGGCCTGGCGGCGCGCCACACGGGGGGAGGGGCTCACCGCGCTCGTGCTGGGCGATCCGGGAATCGGCAAGAGCCGCCTGATCGAGGAGATCGCGGCTGAGGCTCGCGCCGAGGGCGCCACCGTTCTCAAGGGTCGTGGATATGCCCTCGAGAGCGGGCTTCTATACGGAGCCCTGATCGAGGTCCTCCGGTCGGCCGTGTCGTCTCCCGGGTTCGCCGGCGTGAGCGATGTCTGGCTTTCGGAGCTATCGCGGTTGTTGCCAGAGCTCCGGGAGAGGTATCCCAGTCTCTCGTACCCGGGCCCGGAGGGGGAGGGGGGCCGCCGGAGATTCTATGAGGCGGTCGCCCAGGTCTTCGAGTCCCTCTCGTACGAGTGTCCTGTGTTCTGCGTCCTCGACGATCTGCACTGGGCCGACGAAGCGACGCTGGAGCTGCTCCATTACATCGGGCGACGCCTCTGCGCGTGCCCCGTGCTTTTCGTTGCTGGTATCCGGCCGGGCGAGGCTTCGTCTGCCCTGAGGCGCCTGCAGGACACCCTGGTCCGGGAACAAGGTGGCATCGTCATCGAGCTCGGGCCGCTCGACAGAGGCGACACCCGGCAGTTGGTGTCGTCCATGTGCGGTCATCGACCGTTGCCCGACGTCCTGGAGTCGCTCGTCTGGAGCTCATCCGAGGGTAATCCGCTGTTCGCGATTTCGATGGTTGAGGTGCTTGCCGAGCGAGGCTGCGTGTCGATTCACGACGGTGGGCTCGTCTGGGACGAGGCCGCGGCAGCGACGGTCCCACGGGTTCCGGAGCGCGTGAGGGAGTTGATCCATGCCAGGGTGGCGGCCGTTCCGGAGGAGGAAGCCGAAGTGCTTCGTGTCGGCGCCGTCGCCGGACGGGCGTTCACGAGCCTCATCGTGGCAGCGGTGCTCGGCCGGAGCATCAGCGATGTGGATCAGCTGCTGAGGTCGCTCGGCCAGCGCCGCCTTGTCCAACTGCGTGGCGGTGACGGAGACGCGCGGTGGGAGTTTACGCACGACCGGCTGCGGGAGGTCGTGTACGAGGAGATGACGGGAGACCTGAGGGCCACGCTCCACAGAGACGTGGCCCGGGCGACGGCCCAGGCGAGCCCGGGAACCGAGCCTGCGACTGTCGCCCTCCACGCCTCCCTCGCGGGGGACCGGGAGTCCGCGTTCCGGAACGCGCTGGAGGCCGCACGGTGGGCCCGCAGTGTGTTCGCGTTCGAGGGAGCGCGTGACATGCTCCGGGTCGCGTTGGCCAACGCGCCTGATGCGGCTGCCCGAACTGTCGTCGAAGCCGACCTGAACACGCTTCCGCCTCCCCCAACGACCGGACTCGGGGCGAAGTCCCAGTGGAGGCGGGGCTGGCGGGGCTGGCTCCTGATCGCCGGGGCTGCGGTGATCGCCGCCCTGCTCATCGTGCCCTTTGCCCGTGGGCCGACTTCTTCGGTCACGCTACCGCCCCTTCCCTCGGGCCTCCTCGTGCAGGTCAGCGAGCGCGGATCGCAGTACCTCGGCATCGTGGACGTGGGCAACCCGGGTGGGCCGGTACGGCGCCTTCGGGACGACCTGCTGCCGATCGAGTTCGATGGGAACACGTTCGTGTCGCCGGACGGCGAGTGGGTGGCCAAGGCCCTGTCGGTGGAGGGAGCTCGCCCAGACGTCTACGCCATCCGGAGGGACGGCTCTGACACGCTCCGCCTCACCGACAATCCCGACGACGACCTTCCAGCGGCCTGGTTCCCCGACGGGAACGCCGTGCTCGTGAAGAGCGGTGCGACGGACGCCAGCGGCCAGTACTCGTACGGGCTCACGATCGCGCGGTTGGATGGTGTCGTGCAGCCGTTGAAGCCCGACCACGTCCTCCGGGAAGGTTGGGCCTTCGTCAACAGCGGCTCAGTGTCGGCAGATGGAACCCGGATTGCGGTGGGCGTGGTGGGGTCGACGCCGAGCCTCTGGGTCATGGATGTGGACGGTGAGAACACGACGCAGATACGGGTGCAGGAATCGGTCTCGAGTCCGAAGTTCTCGCCGGACGGGACGCAGGTCGCGTTGTTCGAAGGGAGGGATGCAGAGCGCTTAGGTATAGTCTCGCTGGCGACCGGGACATCGACGGCTGTCGACCTTCCGGGGCCTGTGGCGGCAAGGGCGCTCTTCTGGTCTCGGAACGGGCAGGAAGTCTATCTCTCGGCGATGGCGGATGGAAACGCCGAGGTCTTCGCCTTCCTGACGGACAGTCTTGCTTTCCGCCGGCTCACGTTCTCCAGGGGATCCGAGGTCGTGCTGGCGCGTTTGGGCCCGCATCCCCCCTACGTCAATCGTGTCGAAGTTGTCAGTCCGCTGCCGCATGGTGGGGCGCTCCTCCTCGGCGACTCGCTGCCCGTGCGCGCCGTGGCGCGCGATCCTGATGGACACATCCTAGAGGGGACTACGCTGCGATTGGGCTGCACATCCGACGCGGTCTGCGTGGTGCGTGGGGATTTGTGCGCATTCCGGCCAAGTGGAAGGGGCAGTCCGGAGGAAGTGGGAGGGTCGTTTC
>CAYPMO010000065.1:0-8475 GCA_964412015.1 uncultured Gemmatimonadaceae bacterium
TCGCCACGCCCCATCAGACTTGTACATGTACATGTACATATATCTGCCCCTACGCGAGACCATCAAGGACGGAGGACTCGCGCGGGCCGGGCGAGCGTGGCCCGGTGCGCCCTCCCCGAATGCGGCCTCAGCCCGCGAGGAAGTCGATGATATACGGCTCCGGCTCGGCAGCCGCGGGCCTGGCGTCATGCCACCGCTTCAAGGCCCGCGCGATCCGTCCCGGATCCCGGTTGGGCAGCGTGTGGGGGACGACCAGCACCCCGAAGCTGGCCTCCCCGGCCTGGAAGAAGTCCCTCGTAAGCCGGACGAAGTCATCCCGGTTTCGTGTGACCATGATCCGGCGCTCCACCGCGGCGAAGCGGAGCTGCGCGTCGTCGGAGAAGGCAACACCCGCTCGACCGATCCCGTGAACGCCGACCACATCGAGACCGAGGGCGCGTGCCGCCTCCGATACCGCTGGATTCAGGTCTTCGTCCAGGAGGTAACGCACGGCCGATCACGGGCCTTCACGTCGCGGAGTGGCGAAGGGAAGCTCCCGGCGCAACCGCTCGGGGGTCCACGCTCGCTCTCGCTCCAACCGTTCATCGATCTCAGCGGGGTAGAGCTCGTAGTAACCCAGCGCCGCCCGGATCTGCGCCTCTGACAGCCAAGGGTAGTTCGCCCTCGTCTCCGAATAGTCCTCCCCCGACTCGCGCCAGGTCCGAACGATCTCCCAGACGTCGAGCCCGGTGCCCGCGACCACCGCCCTCCGGCCGGCGGGGCCGTCCGCGAAGAGGATGCCTGGCGAGCGGCGCATGCGTACGCCCTCCGAAAGGAGGTCGACGGCGACACTTGTCCAGGACCGCGCCCGCACCCTGGACTCTCGCCGAATCTCCAGGTCCAGGTCTTCAGGCAAACGGAGCCCCCTCGTTTTCGTCCCCATGGGCAACCTGTTGTGCATGTTGCGCTGCGTTGTGCACAACATGACCAAGGGTAGCCAGGGCGTCAAGTCAAGGACTGACGCTCCTCGTGATTGCGCGCGCTGAAGAGGATCTCGAGATCGACAATCGAGCACGTGGCCACGTCACCCGCCTCGCGGCTCAGGCTCGAGACTCACCTCGACGCGGCTCAGTCGCTCCTCGATCCCGCCGAGGCGCTCCTCGATCCGCTCGAAGCGCCCGAGAAACGCCACCCGCTGCTTCTCGAACTGCGCGGCGACGAACTCGGCCAACTCCTGGCACTCGCTCGGGCTCATGGGCTTCCGATCCGCTATCCCATTCCTCGGTGGCGTTCAACCTGGCCTGGCTCGCGGAGCACGACCATGCCTCGTTGGGAC
The DNA here is from genome assembly GCA_964412015.1 of uncultured Gemmatimonadaceae bacterium. Classification (GTDB taxonomy): domain Bacteria; phylum Gemmatimonadota; class Gemmatimonadetes; order Longimicrobiales; family Gaopeijiaceae; genus SZUA-318. The sequence goes on from CAYPMO010000065.1 coordinate 1,316, forward strand.
GACAACAACGGGCCCTCCGCGGCGGCTCGGGCTGGAAGCTCCAGCGCTCGTCGAGCACGGCAGTCCGTTGCCTCACGTTCGATCTGCTTCCGGTATTCCGCCTCTTCATGCTCACGTGCCCTTCATGCCGAGATGAGTCGATAGCGCGCGCCGGATGCGCGCCTCAGGGTTGACCTCCCGAGAAGGACGCGGCACGACTCAACATGGCACGCGATGCGTCGCGGACCTGCGTGAACCCAAGCACGAGGGCGGCGCGGAGATGGACTGGCAGGAACGAATCTCGGTGGACCCCGCCGTGCGAAGCGGGAAGCCGTGCGTGAAGGGAACTCGGATCACCGTGTACGACGTTCTCGAGTACATGGCCGGCGGCATGAGCGAGGCCGAGATTCTCGACGACTTCCCGGACCTGACGGTGTATGATCTTCGGGCGTGCCTCGCGTTCGCCGCCGCGCGTGAGCGCCGGCTGTCGAGCCCCGCTGCGTGAAGCCCGTCTTCGACGAGAACTTCAGCCCGAAGCTGGTCCGGCTGCTCGCAACCCAGTATCCGGCGAGCATCTTCGCGACGGCGTAGGCCTCGTTCGTGGGCTCGAGCGGCCCGGTGAGCAGCGCGTCCTCGCGCATCGGTTGGGGTGCTAGCCTCGGGTAGATGCACGAGCTCCCGAGGAACAGGAGCTTCTCGACCCCGTACTGCCTCGCCGCGTCCAGGACACTCAGCTCGATGGTCAAGTTCTCCCGGATGAAGTCACCCGGGTAGGCGTCGTTCGCCCAGATGCCGCCGACCCTCGCCGCCGCAATCGCAGACGGCGGGAGAGGGGCGAGGGGCGGAGTCGACCGCTCACGCCTCCCGGAACCTGGCCCAATCGATGCCCATCCTCCTCATCCGCGCGCGGAGCGTGTGGGGATTCACGCCGAGCAGGCGCGCGGCGCCGTGCTTCCCCTCGATGCGGCCGCGTGTCACCGCGAGCGCGGTCTCGATGTGCGCGCGTATGGATTCGTCGAGGGTCTGGAGCCGCACGAGCACGCGAGCACCTGCCTGTTCCACCGGCCTGCCCCGCAACGGACCCCGACCCGGCCCCCCGGTGCCCCCCAGTGCCTTCGCGATCTCCAGCGTCTCGCCGGCACCCAGGATGGCGGCCCGGTCCATGACCGACGCGAGCTCGCGCACGTTGCCGGGCCAGTCGTAGGCAGCCAGGAGCGCCAGATCCTCGGGCGTGGGGTCGAGCGGACGGACTCCGAAGCGGTGCGAAGCTCGAGCCAGGAAGTGGCGTGCCAGGTCGGGGATGTCCTCCTTCCGCTCGCGCAGCGAGGGGAGGATGATCTGGAAGCCGGTGATTCGATACCAGAGATCCTCCCGGAAGTGGCCGTGCTGCACCATCCCGGGAAGATCGGCGTGCGTGGCCGCGACGATCCGGACGTCGACCCGCACCGGGCGTTCTCCGCCGACGCGCTCGAATGTCCCTTCCTGCAGGACGCGCAGGAGCCTGACCTGTGCAGGGAGGGGAAGCTCGCCGATTTCGTCGAGGAGGAGCGTGCCTTGGTCGGCGCGCTCGAACCATCCCCGTCGGAGCGAGGTAGCCCCCGTGAACGCGCCCTTCTCGTGCCCGAACAGCTCCGAGTCGATGAGCTCGGGCGAGATCGCGGCGCAGTTCACCCGGACGAACGGTGCACGGCCGCGCCGGGATTGGTTGTGGATCGCGCGCGCGATGACCTCCTTGCCCGAGCCCGTCTCCCCGAAGATCAGGACCGGGATGTCGGACGTGGCGACCAGGCGCACCCGTTCCATCACGGGCTGAAGCCCCGCGTTCTCCCCGACGATCACGTCGGAGAGGTCTTCCCGCCCCATCCGTCGGAGCGCGTACCGTGTCTCCTCCTCAGCCGCCGCGCGGCGAGCGTCGAGCTCGCGGACGCGACGGTCGTTCCCGAGGGCGACGGCAAACGGCTCGACCAGTGCTTCCGCCAGCCCCAGGTGGTGGGGCGCGACCTTCTCCTTGGGTCGCCGTAGCGCCAGCAGGAGCACGCCGGCGGGGCGCCCATCCTCACGGAGCGGAGCGGCGAGCCAGCTCCCCCGGATCGGCGGCCGACAGACGAGCCTCAGGGGCCCCGCGAGCGCGTCGCCACCGCGGTGCGCCAGAACCTCGCCACTGGCGATCCATCGCCGGAGCTCGCGTCGTTCGCTCGCGCCCGGCGTCCGGTGCAGGAGGAAGCGGCCGGGCGCCTCGGTCTCGGGCACTCCAGCGCGCAGGGCGAGGGCACCGGTCCGCGCGTCCAGCTCCAGGACGAACAGCCCATCGAGGGGCAGGACTCCCGTGAGGATCCGCTCGAGGTCCCGCGCGGATTCGGCAATGCGGATGTGGCGGCTGGCTTCCCGCCATACCTGGAGGAGGAGGTCTCGATAGCGATCCACGGCAACAAGATACCGTCATATATCACGGATAGCCATCTCCTATGATGGTGCTTTCCGTATCAGGGCACGGATGATTTCCCGACTCACAGATATCGAATCTCAGAAATCGTTGTGGGCCAACGAATTATACAGCCCAACCGGTCCAGGCACAGGTCTTGAAGCTCCCGATGCGCATGGATGTCATGCCCGTTCGTTCGACCGCCACGGCGGTGTTCCTCGTTCCCCTCGTGCTCCTTGCCGCCTGCGGCCGGCCCGAAGGCCGGGCCGGAGGGGAGGCGGGCGCCGCGGCTCCGGTGACCCTTCTCAACGTCTCGTACGACCCGACGCGCGAGCTGTACAAGGAGTTCAACGCGGCGTTCGCACGGCACTGGCTGGAGCAGACGGGCCAGGTCGTGCGCGTCGAGCAGTCGCACGGTGGTTCGGGAAGCCAGGCCCGCGCGGTCATCGACGGGCTGGAGGCGGACGTCGTGACGCTCGCGCTCGCGGCCGACGTGGACGCGATCGCGCGCGAGTCGGGGCTCATCCCCGCCGACTGGCTCGGGCGCCTTCCCCACGGCAACGCGCCCTACGCCTCGACCCTGGCATTCCTGGTCCGGGCCGGCAACCCCAAGAACATCCATTCGTGGGAGGACCTGGCGCGGCCCGACGTTCAGGTCATCACGCCCAACCCGAAGACCTCGGGCGTGGCGCGCTGGAACTACCTGGCCATGTGGGCCGCCGCCCTGGAGCGGGAGCTCGGCCCCGATTTCGTTGCCCAGTTGAAGGACCCGTCCCGAGCGGCCGCCGTCGAAGCGGCCGAGCGCGCGGCCATGGATTTCGTGACCGCGGTGTTCCGCAACGTCCCCGTACTCGACCAGGGCGCGCGCGCCGCCACGAACACCTTCATCCAGCGCGGGATCGGCGACGTGCTCATCAACTGGGAGAACGAGATCCTCCTGGGGAGTGAGGACCTGGACCCGGAGCACACCGACGTCGTGATCCCGCCGGTCAGCATGCTCGCCGAGCCCGTAGTGTCCCTCGTGGACGGCACCGTGGATCGCCGTGGCACCCGCGCGGTCGCGCAAGCCTACCTCGAGTACCTGTACTCCGAGGAGGGGCAGAATATCGTGGCACGGCACTTCTACCGCCCGCTCGCCTCCGAGGCCGTGATGGCGAGATACCACGATCGGTTTCCCGATGTCCGCCTGTTCACGATCGCCGAGGTGTTCAGCGGCTGGGGGCCGGCCAACGCGATCCACTGCGCGGACGGCGGCACGTTCGACCGGATCTACCAGCCTCGCTGACAGGATCTCCCTCCATGCAGACCTCACGCCGGATCGCCGTCGTGGCGGCCATGCTCACCGCGGCCGCTACACCTTCGTCCGGCGCTGCCCAGGACACCGCCGGGTACGGCCGGGGCTTCTTCGTGCGAAGCGCGGACGGCGCCAACGAGCTCCGCGTCGGCGGCGTATTCCAGTACCGCTATGTCCGCTCGAGCCTCCCTTCGGGGGATGCGGCCGAGACCACGGATCCGTCGGTGGGGGGATTCCAGTACCGGCGGCTCCAAATGGACATCACGGGCCATTTCATGAGCCCGCGTTGGACCTACCGCCTTCGCGTGGATGCCTCCAACGGAGGGTCGCTGGCGGCCGCGCACGCCTGGGTGGCGTACGAATTCCCCTCCGGCCTCAACGTGCGCGTGGGCCAGACCAAGCCTTCGTTCCTCTTCGAGGAGAACGTGAGCGGCTCCAGCCAGCTCGCCGCCGAGCGCTCCTACGCGGCGGACTACTTCACCACGGACTTCGCGGAGCTCGTCCAGCTCACGCACCGTCCGACGGAGCGCCTCAGGGTGATCGGCACGCTCCACACCGGATCGTACTCGGCCCGCACCGACTTCGATCACGACCTGAACGACTTCGCGGTCACGGGACGGGCGGAGATCCTCCTCGCGACGCAGGACGTTGCGAAGGCCTGGGGCCAGTTCGGGGATTTCCAGCCCTGGTGGGGGGACCAGACGGTCGCTCTCCTCGCGGCCGCCGTCGACTACGAGGCCGGAGAGTCGGGTGGGACGGGCGAGTACCCCGACATCCTGAAGTGGACGGCGGACCTGAACGTGAAGGGGGGCCGAGGGGCGGTCTTCGCGTCCGTCACGCGGCAGCGGTTCAGCGTCGCCGAGGCCGTGGCCAGCGGCGTCCCTCCTACGCTGGACGGAACCAGCCAGCTCGGATTCGTCACCCATGCCACCTGGTTCCTGTCCCCCGACCGGTGGGCCGCGTACGCCCGTTTCGAGTCCGTGGACTTCGACGGGGCCTACTTCCGCCTGAGTCAGGGAGCGATCCAAGGCGGGTCGCGGGCCCTCGCGAACGACCGGCTCAGCATCCTCACGGCGGGCGCCACGCACCATTTCCGCAAGCAGAACGCGAAGCTGACGCTCGAGATGGTCCAGGCGTTCGACGCGGTGCCCGTCGCGAACACGGGCTCGGGGCTGCTGCGCGCGGACATGGGCCACCAGACCGCCGTGCGCGCCCAGCTCCAGTTCAAGTTCTAAGGGGCGAGCGTCCATGATCCGGGCCCGGAATCGAGCGATGCGTCCGAGGGCGCGGAGCGTCATCCCGGGCTTCGGGCTGAGCATGGGCCTGACCCTCCTCTACATGGCACTCCTGGTCCTGATCCCGCTCAGCGGGCTCGTCCTGTTCACCGCCACCCGGATGACGCCCGCCGACTTCTGGGCGAGCGCGGTCGCCGATCCGCGCGTGCTCGCGTCCTACCGCCTGAGCTTCGGCGCGTGTCTGGGAGCCGCCGGGATCAACGCCGTGTTCGGCCTCCTGGTCGCCTGGGTGCTGGTGCGCTACGACTTCCCCGGTCGCCGGCTCGTGGACGCCATGGTGGACCTTCCGTTCGCGCTTCCCACCGCCGTGTCCGGCGTCGCCCTCGTGACGCTCTACGCGCGCACCGGATGGATCGGGCGCTGGTTCGATCCGCTCGGGATCCGCGTGGCGTACGCGGTACCGGGGATCGTGATCGCGCTCACGATGATCGGCCTGCCGTTCGTCGTGCGGACTGTGCAGCCCGCCCTGGAGGACCTGGAGCGAGAGACGGAGGAAGCCGGGGCGAGCCTCGGAGCGTCGAGGCTCGAGACGTTCCGCCGCGTGATCCTCCCCACCGTCCTCCCTTCCCTGCTCACGGGGTTCGCGCTCGCGTTCGCCCGCGGGGTAGGCGAGTTCGGGTCCGTCTACTTCATCGCCGGAAACATGCCGATGAAGACGGAGATCGCCCCGCTGCTCATCCTCATCAAGTTGGAGCAGTTCGACTACGTGAGCGCCACGGCCATCGGCGTGGTGATGCTGCTCGCCTCCTTCGTCCTCCTGCTGGTCATCAACCTGCTCCAGGCCTGGAGCAGGCGGTACCAGACGTAAGGGGCGACCATCGTGCCGGCCCCCACCGAGTCGCCCGCGGCCCGACGCCTCCTCGTCGGAGCGGCGCTGCTGTTCCTGGCGTTCTGCCTGTTCCTCCCACTCGTGCTCGTCTTCCGCTACGCGCTCGGTGAAGGCCTGGGCGCCTATTTCGCCTCGTTCGCGGACGCCGACACTCGGGCGGCCATCCGCCTGACGCTGATCACGGCCGCCATCTCAGTCCCGCTCAACACGGCGTTCGGGATCGCGGCGGCATGGGCCATCGCGAAGTTCGAGTTCCGCGGCAAGAACGTGCTCGTCTCGCTCATCGACCTGCCGTTCGCGATCTCGCCCGTCATCGCGGGCCTCATCTTCGTCCTCCTCTTCGGAGCGCGGGGGTGGTTCGGGCCCTGGCTGAGCGAGCACGGTGTGCGCATCCTGTTCGCCACGCCGGCGATCGTGCTGGCGACCACGTTCGTCACGTTCCCGTTCGTGGCCCGGGAGCTGATCCCCCTGATGCAGGCCCAGGGAACCGAGGAGGAGCAGTCGGCGCTCACACTCGGGGCGAGCGGGTGGCAGACGTTCCTGCGGGTGACGCTCCCCAACATCAAGTGGGCCCTGATCTACGGCGTGATCCTCTGCAACGCCCGCGCCATGGGGGAGTTCGGAGCGGTGTCCGTGGTGTCGGGGAAGATCCGCGGGAGGACCACCACGATGCCCCTGCACATCGAGATCCTCTTCAACGACTACCAGATCACGGCCTCGTTCGCCGTGGCCTCGCTGCTCGCGTTCCTGGCGCTGGTGACGCTGGCCGTGAAGACGCTCGTGGAGTGGAGGACGGACGGGAGGGAAGTCTCCCACCGTGGAGGAGAGGAGGTCGCGCCGTGAGCATCGAGGTCCGCAACATCAGCAAGACGTTCGGCACGTTCAGGGCGCTCGACGACGTGAGCCTCACGGTGGGCGAGGGCGAGCTGGTCGCGCTTCTCGGCCCGTCCGGGTCGGGCAAGACCACGCTGCTGCGCATCATCGCGGGCCTGGAGCAGCCGGATCCGGGAAGCGGCGCGATCCTCTTCCACGACGAGGACGTGGGCACCAAGCACGTGAGCGACCGGCGCGTGGGGTTCGTGTTCCAGCACTACGCGCTCTTCCGCCACATGACCGTGTTCGAGAACATCGCGTTCGGCCTACGGGTGAGGCCCCGTCGGCAGCGCCCGAGCGAGGAGGAGATCCGGCGGAAGGTCCACGAGCTGCTGGCCCTGGTGCAGCTCGAGGGATTGGCGGATCGCTATCCCCATCAGCTCTCCGGAGGCCAGCGGCAGCGCGTGGCCCTGGCGCGCGCGCTCCCCGTGGAGCCCCGCGTGCTGCTGCTGGACGAGCCATTCGGCG
>CAYPMO010000066.1:0-8121 GCA_964412015.1 uncultured Gemmatimonadaceae bacterium
GGTAGTGCCCGCCCTGGTGCTCCAGGAGCGCGTCCACCGTGATGTAGTCGCCGATCTGCACGCTGCTGCTGAAGCCCAGCAGCCTCGTCGGCATCACCGGCCCGATCGGGAGGATCGAGTCGGACCGGATGGGCGCGGCGTGCTCGTCCGGGTTCATGACCTTCCAGCCCCAATACGTCGGGACGGTCTCGCCCACACGGATGTAGGCGCTGTTGTCCACCCCGACGATCTGGCAGGTCTCCTTGCCGTTGGCAGGGTTGCCGTCCAGGTCCTGGCAGTTCAGGTCCAGAGCTTCGCTCCGGCTGAACGCCAGGTTCGCCCGCGCCCGCCACTCGATGAAGTCGGAGCGGTAGAGCGCCGCGTTGACCTGCATCTCGAGCCCTTCGGCCATGAGCTCACCCACGTTCTCGGTCCGGGTGCCCCAGCCGCCTTCCGACCCGGGCTGCGAGACCCCCACCAGCGCCTCGGTGGTCCTCGAGTTGTAGTACGTCACCTCCAGGCCCGCGACGCCCTGGAACATGCTGGCGTCGAAGCCCAGCTCGATCTCACGGGTGCGCTCGGGGCCCACCAGGGAGTTACCCACGTCGTTGGGCGAGAAGCCCGGGCTGCCGTCGTCGGAGATGGGGCTCCACGTACGCAGCTTGTCGAACGCTCCGGGCGCCCTTCCCGAGTACCCGAACGCCCCGCGCAGCTTCATCGTCTCCCACCAGCTCGTGGGCCAGAACGAATGGTCAGAGACCACGTAGGCGAGGCTCGCCTTGGGGTACCGCTCCAGGCCGAAGTCGTCGCCGAAGGCCGAGTTCCCGTCGATCCGCAGACCCAGCGTCAGGAACAGCAGGTCCTGGTACCCCAGCACCTCCTGCAGGAAGACGCCCGCGTTCGTCTGGATGAACGGGTTGTCCGAGGGCGCTCCCGGCGCCCGGCCGCCCGACCTCAGCGTCGGCACGCCAGGCCCCGCGAAGTCGTTGGTGCTGACCGACGTGTAGCGGTGGTTGTCCCGGAAGATCTGTCCGCCCCACGAGAACGCCGAGCTGATCTCGTCGCTGATCGGCTTGCTGAACGTCCCCGCGTAGTCGATCGAGAGCTTCTGGTGGTACGTGATGGCGTTGGCGTAGTTGCCCAACGGCGTGAGGATGGCGCCCCACTCCTGCCACCGCTTGTTGTTGATCTGGTCGAAGTCCCATCCCACCGTAAGCCGGTTCGTCAGCGTCTCGGTGGCGTCGTGCTGGATCGTCACCCCGGTGGTGAACCGGTCCGCGCGCGTCCAGTTGTGCGCGTCGAGCCAGATGTACTCGTTGGCGAAGCACTGCACGTCCGACGGCAGCCCGGCGCACGCCGCGTCAACCTCGGCGTCCTTGCCGAGGCGGGCCTGGTAGTTACCCGAATAGCCCCGGCCCACGTTCAGCAGGAAGCCCCGCAGGCTGTTCCCGTCCTCCACGAAGCTCAGGTCGCGCATGGACAGCGCGCTGTTGACCTGGACCTTGAAGTCCTCGGCGGGGCTGAAGTCCAGGTTCACCCGCATCCCGCCGAGCTTCGCGTTCTGCGTCGGCAGCGTGCCGTCCTCGTCGCTGTAGTTGACGGACACGAAGTATCCCAGCTCGCCGGAGCCTCCGCGAACGGACAGGCTGTAGCGCTGCACCGGCCCATTGCTGAACCAGCGCCCGCTCGTCGGGCACGTCACGTCCCGGAACTTATGCTCCTGCCCGTAGGTGTCCTTCTGCATGCTGATCCCGTACATCTCGCCGCCGCACCTGGTGAACAGATCCCAGGGATCGGAGGAGATGCCCAGGTCGGGCTGGTTGTTGAAGCCCCCGGTGACCTCGGCGTTCCAGATGGGCGCGCCGGACACGCCGCGCTTCGTGAAGATCTGGATCACGCCGCCCGAGGCCTCGGTGCCGTACAGCGTCGCCGCCGAAGCGCCCTTGATCACCTCGATCCGCTCGATGTCTTCCGCCGCGATGTCCTGCAGCGGGGAGAGGCCCAAGCGGGCGCCGCCCTGGGTGCCCACCGTCTCGTGGAAGATGCGGACTCCGTCCACGTAGATGAGCGGGTCCATCGTGGCGGAGACCGTGGTCTGGGCCCGGACGCGCACCGTGGTGCCGGCCCCGGGCTGGCCGTTCCCCTGGAGCACCGTCAGGCCCGGAACCCGGCCCGCCAGGATGTTCTCGGCGTTGGTGACCGGGACGACCTCGAGCTCACGGGAGGTCACGGCGTCCAGGGCGTTACCGACCTCGCGGGCTCGGACCTCCCTGGCCGTGCCGGTGACCACCAGCCCCTCCAGGGCCACCGCCGTCTCGGACAAGGTGAAATCCGCGGTGACCGTCTGCCCGACCGCGACCGTGACCTCCTGGCCGGCCGGGGAATATCCGATGATGGTGACCCTGACCTCGTACGTCCCGGCCGGGACGCCCGTGATCAGGTACCTGCCCTCCCTGTTCGAGAGGGCGCCGATGCGGGTGCCCTCGAGGAACACCTGCGCGCCCGCGAGCGATCGCTGGGTCTCCGCCGACCGCACCATCCCCGTGATCCGGCCCGTCTCCTGGGCCGACACGGAAGATGGGGTGGTCACCAGGGCCAGCAGCGAGATCGCCATGAGCACGAGCGTGGTAGCTCTTCGTGTCATGAGCCCTGCCTCCTCTTGAAAGAACCGTCTTCCGGCTGCGGGCGAGCCGCGGCCGGCCACGCCGACGCGGGCTCGGCGGTCCGTTCGGGGGCAGGTAGTGGTGCCGAGCGGGGGCTCAGCGCGAAGGCCGCGACGCCGGGAGCGCCGGGGAGGGATCCGCGTCGGGTCTCACACCCGGACCGGACGGATGAAGGCGGCCAAAGCGCCCCCATTCGCCGGCACACCCACGAACGAGGTTCCCGCCTCGCTCGGTCGGTATCTGTAAATTTATTACCTCAGCGACCACCGACAACACCCCGGGCCGGGTCAGCGGGGGAAGCCAGGGGCCGGCGCCGCTCACGGTCGGAGCCGAAACGCCCCCCTTCGTCCATCGGAGACCCTACCGCGAAGGGCCCCAGCGGATCTCGCACCGCTCCGGCTCCAGGAACGGTGCGTCCAGCCTGCGTCCCCGCTTCGTCTGGATGCGGATGAGCCCCCCGGAGCCTCCCGTACCCACGTCCCAGCCTCCGCTGGCGCCTCCCAGAACCTCCATCCAGGCTACGTCCGACGGGTTGAGGTCCTGCAGATAGGTCAACCCGGTCTCCCCGAGCACAACCCCGTCCAGGATCACCGCGGGCGCGACCTCCTGCACGGCCACCGGGCTCCGGCTCCGCACCCACGGGTCCCGTCCCGGCTGGTTGCCCGGTGTTCTCACCATCCCCGGAGCCACGCGGGTGAGGACGTCGAGGAGGGTGGGCGCGCGCATGGCCTCGATCTCCTGCGCGGTCACGACCTTGCCGCTGGACCGGCGTCTCCGCGCGAGCATCTCGGCGACGGCGGGGTCGTACGCGATCTCGAAGGCCATCGAGCGTGTCTCGCCGGGCCACGCCTCGACCGTCGCGAACGTGGTCTGGCACCCGGGAGCGACGAATGCGACGCGGTGCACGCCCGGGGGAACGTCCTCCAGGCGGTACCTTCCTTCCCGCCCGGTCTTGGCCCGCGGTCCGTTCTCGATGACGACGAGCACTCCCTCGAGTCGTCGTCCGTTGCTCGACGCCAGCACGAACCCGTCCAGGGTGGCATTCTGGGCCCGCAGCGCCTGCGGACCCGGGACGGTGAGGGCGGTGGCGCAGAGAGCCAGTACGCCCGCACTACGTGATACCGACATGGGGACCTCTCCTTCCATCCGCTACCGAATTGTACGACGGAGCGGGCGCCGCGTAACAGGTCGGGGACAATCTTCGGCTCGCCGCCATCGCGCACACGGCACTCCGGCGCAGGCTTTCCGCGACGACCCCGCCGCCGCGCGCACCTCCGAGAGACTTCCGGGCCGGAGGCCGGGGCTACCCTCATTGCCGGAGGGGTCAGCCCCCCCCCATGCTAATCGTACAAGCATTCGGGTAGAGGTCGCGATCCCCGGCCCCCCCATTCACTCACCCATGGAGATCGGCACACATGAGTCGACACAGAGTTCGCCGCGCGGTAGCGCTGGCGACCTTGCTCGGCGCGCTCGCGTCGAGCCCGGTCGCCGCGCAGCAGGCGACCGTGACCGGCCGCGTCACCGACGCCGTCACGGGGCAAGCGGTGGCCGAGGTCCAGGTCACCGTCGTGGGCACGAACCAATATGGGTTCACGAACGTCGAAGGGCGGTACCTCATCAGGAACGTCGCGCCGGGGCCCGTGACCCTTCGCGCGACGCGTCTCGGGTATGGGGACGAGACGCGGGAAGTCACGGTCGCCGCGGGCCAGACCGCCAACGCCGATTTCTCCATCGACCCCGTGCCCCTGGCGCTCTCCGGCGTGGTCGTGACGGCCACCGGCGAGCAGCGCCGCGTCGAGGTGGGCAACGCGATCGCGCGCGTCGAGGCGGCCGCGGTGGTGCAGACACGCGCCGTCACGAACATGAACGACCTGCTCCTGGCCCGGTCACCCGGCGTGATGGTGGTGCCCGGCACGGCCACCGGCCAGACCGGGCGCGTGCGCATCCGGGGTCTCAGCTCCCTCTCCCTCTCCCGCGACCCCATCTACGTCATCGACGGCGTACGCATGGAGAACTCCTCCAACTCTTTCTCGATCAGCGTCGGCGGGACGCGGACCAGCCGCGTGAGCGACATCAACCCGGAGGAGATCGAGTCCATGGAGGTGGTCAAGGGCCCCTCCGCGGCCACCCTCTACGGCACCGACGCGGCCAACGGTGTCATCGTGATCACGACGAAGCGCGGCACGGCGGGCCGGCCCCAGTGGACGTACTACACCGAGCAGACCGCCATGATGGAGCAGGGTGACTACCCCACCGCCTACCGGGGCTGGCGGAGCAGCTCCAAAGCCAACAACACCATCAATTGCACACTGAGCCAGGTGGCCTCCGGCGCCTGCGTCCAGGACAGCGTGACGAGCTTCAACCTCGCCGACGATGAGGAATCCACGCCGTACGGAATCGGATACCGGCAGCAGCACGGCCTCCAGGTGCGGGGCGGCAGCGAGACGATCCGCTACTTCTTCCACGGCGAGTGGGAGGACGAGAACGGCACCCTCAAGGTGCCGGAGTTCGAGAAGCGGTACATGGCCGCCCACAACCTCTTCCTCAGCGACGGCCAGGAGAACCAGGATCGGCTGAAGAAGATCACGTTCCGCGCGAACCTCAACGTGAGCCTCACCGACGCCCTGGACCTGGCCATCAGCTCCGGCTTCATCACCCAGGACCTGCGGCTCCCCCAGGCCGACGACTCCGGCACGGCGGGCGTCACGGGGAACACCTATGGGGGACCGGGCTTCAAGTACAACATCAACTCCGCTGGCGACACGCTCTACGGCTGGCGCGAGTTCACGCCCCGGAGGATCTACCAGCGCGAGAACGTGCAGGAGATCGAGCGCTACATCAACTCCATCAACGCGAACTGGCGTCCCAACAGCTGGCTGGCGTTCCGGGGGAACGTCGGCCTGGACTTCGTCTCCCGCCACGACTGGAGGATCTGCCGGTTCGAGGAGTGCACCCATGCCACCTATCGGCTGGGGTTCAAGAACGACAACCGGCACAACTTCTACAACTACACGGTGGACCTGGGCGGCACGGCCACGCGGCGTCTCAACGACGAGACCGAGTCGCAGACCTCCCTCGGTGTCCAGTTCTACCGCAACCTCTTCGTCGGCAACTACGCTTCCGGCAGCACCCTCCCGCCCGGAGGGCAGACGGTCTCCTCCGCCGCGGTGAGGACCGGGAGCGAGACCACGACGGAGAGTCGCACGCTGGGCGCGTACCTGGAGCAGCGTATCTCCTGGCGTGACCGGCTGTTCGTGACCGGCGCCGTGCGCTCGGACCGGAACAGCGCCTTCGGCGCCGACTTCGGGACCGTGTTCTACCCCAAGATGTCGGTGTCGTGGCTCCTGTCGGACGAGGAATTCTTCCCTGCGCCGGGTTGGTTGGACCAGTTCCGCCTGCGCATGGCCTACGGGGCGTCGGGCGTGCAGCCCGGGACGACAGCCGCCGTGCAGTACTACGGCACCACACGGTTCCTCGGCGAGTCCGGGGAGCAGACGGGCCTCATCTACAGCGCCATCGGAAACGCCAACCTCAAGCCCGAGCGCTCCAGCGAGGTCGAGGTGGGCTTCGACGCCTCCATGTTCGAGGGGCGACTCTCCACGGAGATCACCTACTACAACAAGCAGTCGAAGGACGCGCTCATCAGCCGCGTGCTGCCGCCCTCCCTCGGCGCCTCTTCCTCCCGGTACGAGAACCTCGGGAAAGTCAGCAACACCGGCCTGGAGGCGCTCCTAGAGGGAGTCCTCCTACAGAGTGACGACCTGGAGTGGAGGATGATGCTCAATGCCTCCATGAACGAGAACGAGCTGGTGAGCTTGGGCGGGTTGCCCACCATCGTCAGCAGCTCGACGCAGCAGCAGCGCGAAGGGTACCCCATCAACGGCTGGTGGTCCCGGAAGCTGCTGAGCTACGAGGACAAGGACGGGAACGGCATCATCACGTACAACAAGGATCAGGCCAAGAGCGAGATCGTGGTGAGCGACACGGCCATGTACACCGGCCGCTCCTCACCCAAGTACGAGGCCGCGTTCACGAACGGGCTCTCCTTCTGGAACGGCCAGGTCCGCCTCGACGCCATGTTCGACTTCAAGGGCGGGCACTACATGTACAACAACACCGAGCGCATCCGGTGCGCGAGCCGGGTCAACTGCCAGGCGATCTATGACCCGAACACTCCCCTCTGGAAGCAGGCGCGCGCGATGATGGTGCGCGAGCACCCCAGCCGCTCGGTGGCCGGGTTCCTGGAGAAGGCCGACTTCGTGCGCTTCCGGGAGCTGTCGTTGACGCTCTCTCCGCCCAGCGACTTCTTCGGGAGCTTCATGAGTGGCCGCACCCTGACGGTCACCATGGCCGCCCGCAACCTGAAGGTCTGGACGGACTACACCGGCGTGGACCCCGAAGCCTACTTCGGGAGCAACACGGACGGCACGTCCGAGTTCCAGTCGTTCGGACCGAAGCGGTACTACACAATCCGACTCTCCCTCGGCTTCTAGGAGGGCGCATACCATGACTCGCAAGACTAGAAGTCGGGTGGCCGCGTGGCTCGCGACCGTCGCAGGCCTGAGCCTGATGGCGCTCGCCTGCTCCACGGACGACATCCTCCACGTGGAGGATCCCGACATCATCAATCCGAGCAACATCCACTCCGCCGCCGGCGCCAATGCCGTCCGGCTGGGTGCGCTGTCCCGGTTCGTGGGCCTCACGACGGGCGACGAGAGCCTGTTCTTCCTGGGCGGGCTGTTCACCGACGAGTGGATCAACGGCGACTCGTACATCTACAAGCAGGAGGTGGACCAACGCATCACCCCGAAGGAGAACAGCGGCATCGAGTCCGCCATGCGCACCATCCACCGGGTGCGGCTCTCGGCCCAGCAGGCCGTGGAGCTCATCGACGAGTGGAACCCGTCGGCCCCCGGCTGGCACACGGGCGAGATGTTCATGCTGCAGGCGTACGCCCTCAACATCATGGCCGAGCACTACTGCGACGGCATGATCATCTCCAACGTGGTGGAGGGCCGTGAGGAGTACGGCGAGCAGTTGACCGCCGTCCAGGTCTACGAGATCGCGCTGGCGCGGGCCAACGACGGCCTGGCCCGGGTCACCGGCTCGACGGCGGACGATGTCCGCGTGCGGAGCGCGCTGGCCCTCACCAAGGGCCGGATCCTGGTGAACCTGAACCGCCACGCGGAGGCCGCGACGGCGGTGGCGGGCATCGCCACCGGCTTCGAGTACTACGTCTACCACTCGCAGACCACGTGGACCAACCAGTTCTGGAGCCTCAACCTGAACTCGGGGCGGTACAGCGTGAGCGACAGCGAAGGGACCAACGGGTTGGATTTTGCCTCGGCGAAGGACCCTCGGGTCCCGGTCTGTGAGACCACGGAGCCGGAGTGCAGAGCCATCGGTGCACCCCGCAACAACCGCGACGACCTCAACACCCCGCTCCTCATCTTCATGCGGTGGGCGGGACGGGAGCAGG
>CAYPMO010000067.1:0-7671 GCA_964412015.1 uncultured Gemmatimonadaceae bacterium
CCTTCCCCGTGCACTCCGGGTGCCCCGACAGGAAGGGGACGGCGGTGGCCATGCGGGAGACCGTCTCCCCGGCGTCCAGGGTCCCGAGCATGGTGCGGGCCTGGTCCGCGTCCTCGGGCGTCCCTCCCAGGGGGTGGAGCATGTCCACGCCCAGGGCGAGGAACCCCTCCCGTGCGACGCGCCGCGTCACGTCCTCGATGTGGGCGTTCAGCCCCCGGTTCTCGTGGATCACGATGACCCCGGGGCGTTTCGTTCCGCCCTCCTGGCGCGCAAGATATCCGCCCATGCGCACGCCATTGGCGTCCCACTCCTCTTCGGAGATGACCAGCTCCTGGCGATCCCAGGAGATGTCGAGCCAGCCGGAGTCGTCACCGAGGAGGGGGAGGACGGCCATGGCCGCCGCAGGCCCTCCCACGAGGCGCGCCAGCCGGTCCAGGAACTCCCTCCGGCTCATCCCCCCGTTGGTGAATCGGTCGTAGAGGTCGAGGATGGCGGGGTTCATGGGATCGTCCGGTTCGGAGGGACGAGGAACGATTCTGGGTGACCGTGCCGAGACCTCCGAGATGGGGGGAACATAGCCCATGGCGACCGCCAAGGCCTCAAACCACCTTCAGTGCCGCCCGCCCACGTCGAGCTCAAGCAGGCGTAGGAGGCGGACTCAGCCTCGACACCGTGTCCGGCGGTCTACGGCGAACGTACCGATCCCTTCACCACGTCCACGCGGAGTTCCGTCCACCCACCGATCTGATAGTAGCGCACGCGCACGTCGTGGCGTCCCGCCGAGATCGGGACGTCGTCCACCTCGGAGCCGTGCGGGTCGAAGCGATCGATCACGAGCGCTCCGTCCACCCAGACGCGCACACCGTCGTCGGAGATCGTGCGGAGGGTGTACTCCCCTTCCGGGAGCCGGAACGACGTCGTGGCTTCCAGGCCCCAGCGCTCCTGGGGTATCCCGGGGATCGTGGGCCGATACCACATGTAGTCCAGCCGATCCTCGCGTCGCTCGAGTACCGGCGGGCCGGCGAACAGCGCGTCGAACGCCGCCGGGTCCGCGGCGGGATCCCGGGTCGAGTCCGCCCACGTCACCACGCGCACGTCCCACGGGCCCGCGGGCTCGAAGCGCTCGAACCCGAAGAGCACGGACCGCCCGGCGGGTGTCTCTACGCCGCGCGGCGAGACCGTGGGTGAGCCGATGTACTCGAGCTCGACGGCCCAGTCGCGGCGCGCGTCGGGCTCGGGCATGACGATGAGCGCGTCGCCGGTCTCACCCGACTCCGCCGAGAGCGCGGCCACGCCACGCCGGCCGTGCACCCGCCACTCGCCCGCGGGCCCGAGCACCGCGAGCATGACCTGGGCGCGCGCAGTGTCCACGGGCCACAGCTTCGGCGAGAGCCCGTCCCAGGGACCCCATTCGTCCACCACGATCGCGGAGCGCGGGAGCTCCGAGCGCGGCGAGCGCGGGATCGTGCGGGGCAGCCCCTGGAGCGCCGTGAGCGCGTCCGCGACCGAGTCGAAGGCCGCACCCATCAGAACCTTCGGATCGCAGGCCTCGGACGAGGGCGCGGCGGCGGTGTCGTTCCGCTCGAAGACCGCGCCCTCGCTCCGCTCGAGCCTCCACGCCTGCTTCACGCCGGAAAACGCGTTGTCCGCGATCAGGTGGTCGCGCGAGCGGACGTCCCTCTTCCGCGCGTACGCCCAATCCGGCGGCTGCGAGGGGCGCGCCCAGAGGTAGATCCCCAGCGAGTCTCCGTCGAAGCGGTTTCCCACGATCCGGTTGTCCTGTCCGTGCTCGATGGCCACACCGTAGTCGTTCCTGCCGAAGCAGTTCCCGCGGATCTCGGTCTCGAAGCTGTACCCGCCCCAGACGCCGTATCGCGACCCCCGGAGCCAGTTCCCCACGACGCGGTTCCGGCTGAACGTCAGCTCCGCCGCGTTCGTGGGCGCATAGCTGAAGTCGTTGTACAGGAACAGGTTGTCGTTGGAGCCGCCTTGCCCCGTGTCCATCGTGGACTGCCCCGCCCAGAGGAAGAGCCCGTCGCCGGAATGCGTCACCGAGTTGAACGCCACGAGGTTGTGCGAGCTCTGCTCGTACAGGAGCAGCCCCGCCGAATCCTGCCCCCGGTTGTAGAAGCCGTGGCTGTAGCCGCGCACGTTGTAGTCCAACCGGTTGCGCGCGATCACGTTGTGGCTGGACCGGTACATCCCGATCCCCAGGCCCGAGTTGAACGAGAAGTCGTTGCTCCTCACCCACACCGAGTCCGTACGGGTCATGAGGAGCCCGTTCATCCCCTGGATCGCGCGGTTGCCCACGAGCTCGCCGGTGCGCACGTCCTCGAGGTAGACCGCGGCGCCGTACCGCATCCATTCACGCTCCTCGTTGTCGTGGAAGGAGAGCCAGTCCACCAGGCTCTCGTGCGCGGTCCGGCTGAACAGGCGTGGTTTCCATCCGTAGCTCAGGTCGTTCTCGTACAGCGCGATTCCCCGCGTCCCTCGCGCGACGACGCCGAAGCGGTAGCCGCGGATCGTACCTCCGCGGATGACGACGTTCGCGCCCCCGTCCACGAGCACGGCGATCCCCCGCGCCCGGTCGGGGTCGTCTTCGGCGGCGATGCCTTCCAGGCGCACGCCGGAGAGGTCGAGCGTGAGCTCGGTCCCGCGCACGACGATGAGCGCCGAGTCGAGCGACGCGGGGCCCGGAACGCGATAGGTGCCCGGCTCGATGCGCGTGTCGGCGGCCACCACCATCCCCGGTGTGAAGGGAACCGGGGTCTGGGCGGCGAGCGGCGTGGGGAGCGCGAGGATCCATGGAGCGACGAGCGCGAGAGGTCTCATGAGCAGGCGCCTCGGTTTCACGGGGCCGCGGCGCTTCGACGGCGGACGCCGGATCGCAGCGCCGGAGTGGTCCTGAAGCTACCACCTCCGCTCTGGACGCGCGGAGGACGGAGGACATAGTATGGCGATGCTCCCCCGGCCCCTCCAATCCGAGCCCCCCGAAGCCAGATGGCACGCATCAGCACCGTCTTCCTCGCACTCCTGACGATCGCCACGACCTCTTGCGCGCGGGAGGCTGGCCCACCTCCGCTTCCTCCGGTCAGAACCGGGGCCCAGGTCCTGGCCGACGGCGGGTTCCAGGCCCTTCAGGGCAAGCGGGTCGGGCTCGTCGCCAACCACACCTCCATGGTGGGCGAGCGCCACGTGGCCGACCTCCTGCACGAGGACGACGGGCTCCAGTTGGTCGCGCTGTTCGCGCCGGAGCACGGGATCCGCGGCACCGCGGCCGCCGGCGCGGAGATCGCGAGCGAGACGGATCCCGCCACCGGGCTCGTCGTCCACAGCCTCTACGGCGAGACGCGCAAACCCACGCCCGAGATGATGGACGGCCTGGACATCCTGGTCTTCGACCTGCAGGACGTGGGAGCGCGCTTCTACACCTACATCAGCACGCTCGGGTTCGCGATGCAGGCGGCGGCCGAGGCCGGGATTCCGTTCATGGTGCTGGACCGTCCGAACCCCCTGGGCGGATTGCGTGTGGAGGGGTTCACGCTCGAGCCCGAGCACGGGTCGTTCGTCGGGATGTACCCGATCCCCGTCACGCACGGTATGACCGTGGGAGAGTTGGCGCGGATGCTGAAGGGCGTGCCGATGCTCGAGGGGCTCGAGTCCCTCGAGCTCCTCGTGACCGAGATGAACGGGTGGCGCCGACACATGCTGTGGCCCGAGACCGGCATCCCGTGGATCTCGCCCAGCCCCAACATCCCCTACTTCGAGACCGCGGTGATCTACCCGGGAGCCTGCTTCTTCGAGGGCGTCGAGGGCAACGAGGGGAGGGGCACGGAGGAGCCGTTCCAACAGGTCGGCACGCTCTGGGCGGACGCCGAGGCCGTCGCGGCGGAGTTGAACGCGCGCGCGCTTCCGGGCCTCCGGTTCGAGCCGATCGCCTACACACCGCGCAGCATCCCGGGGAAGGCCACCCGGCCGAAACTGGAGGGCCAGGAGGTCCGCGGGGTCCGGTGGGTGGTGACCGACCCGCTGGCCGTACGGCCGGTGGAGGCGGGCCTGCACGCGCTGCACGCGTTCTGGCACCAGGCCCCCGACAGCGTGAAGCGAACGTTCTTCGTCGAGGGGCCGTTCCTGCGGCTCGCCGGGACCGCGAAGCTCCACGGGATGATCGTCGAGGGGCGCGCGCCGGAGGAGATCGTCGAGGCGTGGCGCCTGGACGTGGAGGCATTCCAGGAGATCAGGCGGGAGTATCTGCTGTACGAATAGGCGAGGCAGGTGGAGCGAGATCCGAAGGCCCGCATTTCGCACGTCCTCTTCTGGTGCACCCTCTTCGGCGTAGCCTTCGGATACATCGAGGGCGCGGTCGTGGTGTACCTGCGGGGGCTTCTGTATCCCGAAGGGTTCGGCTTGCCCCTCGAGGACATCCCCGCAAGGCTGTTGCGCGTCGAGCTGGTCCGCGAGGCGGCCACGCTCCTCCTGCTCTGGGCCTTCGCCCGGCTGGCGGTCACCGGGGGCCTGCGTCGGTTCGCGGTGTTCGCTTTCTGCTTCGGGGTCTGGGACCTCGTCTACTACCTGACGCTGAAGCTGTGGCTCGACTGGCCCACCTCGATCCTCGACTGGGACGTGCTGTTCCTCATCCCGGTGCCGTGGCTCGCCCCCGTCCTGGCGCCCGTGCTCGTGTCCCTCGCGCTCGTCGCCGCCGCGGTCGTCCTCCTGCGCGTCCCCGGGCTTCCCGTCCGTCCCGTGGACTGGATCGTGGAGGTGACCGCCGGAATCCTGATCCTGGCGTCCTTCTTCACCAGCGTGCCGACCCTCGCGGCCGGCGAAGCGCCGAGGGATTACCCCTGGGCCCTCTTCCTGGTCGGCTGGGTGGGGGGCATCGCGTGGTTCGCCGTGCGCGCTTTCCGATCGCGTGCGGTCCGGCCCCCCGATCCCTGAGGCGGACGCGACGATCCGGGTACCGCGGTCCCGGTGCCGTCGCCGGCTCTACCGGACACCCCAGAAGAGCCACATCCCGGCCAGCAGGGCCAGCAGCGTGACCAGGGTCACACCGGCGCCGGCGCGTGCGAAGTCCCGAGGGGCGTAGCCTCCCGTGCCCATCATCATGGCGTTGACCGGATGGGCCATCGGGGTGAGGAAGGCGGTGGAGGCTCCGATGGCCACCGCCACCGCCATGGGCTCCAGGACCATGTCGGAGGCCTGGGCCACCGCCAGCGCCACGGGGCCCACCAGCACGGCGCTCACCTGGCCCCCGATGACCTGGGTGGCGGCGGCGGTCACGGCGAACATGGTGGCGACGGCGATCATCGGGCCGCCGTGGCCCAGCACCGTGACGAGGCCGGTCGCGATGCGGTCGGCGAGCCCGGTGTCCACCATGGCGAAGCCCAAGGGAAGGAGGCCGGCCAGCAGGAAGAGAACGTGCCATTCCACGGCCCGGTATGCCTGCTCCATCGTGAGGCATCCGGTGAGCACCATGGCGAGGGCACCCACGAGGACCATCTCCCCCAGGGGCAGGAGCCCGGTGAAGGCCGCGACCACGACCAGGGCGAAGATGGCCAGGGCCAGCCGCGCGCGCTCGGGGCGCTCGGGTGCCGCGAGCGTCCCTCCGGTGACGACGAAGTCTCCGCTCCGGGCCAGCGAGCGCAGGCGCCTGGGAACGTTCACCACCAGAAGCCCGTCACCGATCCGCAGCGGGGTGTGACCCACGTCGGTGCGCATCACGCGGCCCTCGCGCCACAAGGCCAGGACCGTGACGCCGTGCCGGGAGCGGATCCGCAGATCCGCCAGCGTGCGCCCCATGGCCGCGGAGCGCGGCGGAACCACGATCTCGGCGAGCTCCAGCTCCCCATGCAGGTTGTCGCCGGCGGCGCGTGCCCTCACCGTGCCGCCCGCGGCCTCGATCTCGGCGATACGCTCCTGGCGTCCTAGGAGCACGACCCGGTCGCCGGGGACGAGCGCGATCCCGGGTCCCGGTACCAGCATGGTGCGCGTCCCCCGCTGGACCGCCAGCACCGAGACGCCGAAGCGCGCGCCGAAGCCGATGTCCTCGATGGTCCGACCAGCCAGTCCCGATCCCGCCCGCACGTCCAGCTCCCAGAAGCGCTCGCCCAGCTTGTAGAGCCCGAAGAGGTCCTTGCCCTCTCCGCCGTTCCCCCTCTCCCGGTCCGGAAGGGAGCGTCGGCCGAAAGCGAGCATATAGAGGATGCCCGTGACCGCCACCAGCCCGCCGGTGAAGGCGAAGTCGAGCATCCCGAGGGGCCGCGACCCGCGCTGCACCAGCAGGTCGCTCATGATGATGTTGGCGGTGGTGAAGATGGTGGCCATCCCCCCCAGGAGCGTGGCGTACGAGATGGGGAGGAGGAGCCGCGCCACGGGGACGCCCGACGCCCGGGCCACCCGCACCGCCGCCGGCAGGAAGAGGGCTCCGACGGCCACGTTGTTCATCCCCAGCGAGAGGAATGCCGCGGAAGCCATGAGGATGAAGAGGAGGCGTGCCTCGCCCTGCCCTCCCAGCGAGAAGAGCCGCAGAGCGGCCCAGCGGATCACCCCGGTGTTCTCCAACCCCTCGGAGAGGATGAAGAGCCCCAGCAGGGTGACGACCACCGTGCTGGAGAGCCCCTGGAGGACGCCGCCCTCCGGTAGGACGTCCGTGACGGCCAGGGTCAGGGCCGCGAGGAGGGCCACCACGTCGGGACGCAGGCGCGTGCCGAACATGAGCGCGATCGTCCCGGCGAAGACGCCGACGAGGATCCACTCGGGGATGGTCATCGCAGGCGGGGCCCTGGCATGGACGTGGTCTGGGTGAGGGGCGGCTCCCTCCGGCTACGCTTCGGCCGTCCTCCCGGGAATGTTCAACTCCCCCTCGGTGTGGGCCACCCAGACCGCTGCCGCCGAGTCCCCCGTCACGTTGATCACGGTGCGGGTCATGTCGAGGATCCGCTCGACACCCAGGATCATCGCCAGGCCTTCCAGGGGGATTCCCAGCGCCTGGAGCACGATGGTGAGGGTGATGAACCCGATGCTCGGCACCCCCGCCGCCCCGATCGAGGCCAGGGTAGCGGTGACGACCACGATGACCAACTGGGTGAGCCCCAACTCGATCCCATAGACCTGGGCGATGAAGATCGTGCTGACGCCCTGGTAGATGGAGGTCCCGTTCATGTTTATGGTGGCCCCCAGGGGAAGCACGAAGGAGGCGACGTCCCGGGAGACTCCCAGCTCCTTCTCGGTCACCTTCAGGTTGATGGGCAACGCCGCGTTGCTGGACGAAGTGGAGAAGGCGAAGACCATCACCTCGTAGAACTTCTTGAAGAAGTACGCGGGGCTCATGCCCGAGAGTCGCAGCGTGACCGGGTAGAAGGTGACCGTGAAGAGGATCATCGCCCCGAGGGCCACGAGGACGTAGCGCAGCAGTGTGAGGAGGATGTCGTACCCGAAGCGCCCCGCCACGGCGGCGATAAGGATGAAGACGCCGTACGGGGCGATCTTCATGATCATCCCCACCATGACCACCATGGCCTCGTTTACCGAGTCCAGGACATCGATGAGGGGCTTTCGCTTCTCCTCGGTGAGGACGGTGAGGGCGATCCCGACGAAGAGCGCGAAGAAGATGATCTGGAGCATGTCCATGTTGGCCATGGACGCGAAGGGGTTCCGGGGGATGATGTTGAA
>CAYPMO010000068.1:0-6975 GCA_964412015.1 uncultured Gemmatimonadaceae bacterium
GTGGCCATTCTCAATAATCCTCTTCCTTCGATCGCCCGACGTTGCGGAGAACGTTCATTTCCCGATGCGGCATTCGTTGTTTCGGTAGGGCGTCGCCGGTTTGCGAACATGTTCGGGAAGAGATCTTTGGTTCTTCTTGAGATCTTCCGTTCGTGTAATGACCGCACCGCTGCTTATTGCCGTCCGGCCTGCGAGGGGGGCGCGCAGGCTCGGCTGCCGCCGCGTGGGAGGGTAGGCGCCGCGGCGTGGGCAACCCTGGGTGCCCGACGGCCAGGGCCAATATGCAGCGCGGCCGAGGGAAGTGCCACCTGAGCGGCGCTCCACCGCTCCACCACGATCGCACGGATCGCGCGCCTTCAGTCTCATCCCGCCATCGCTTCGTCCCGCCCGTTCCCCGAGCGTGATCGCATGGAGTTCTCCCCCAAGCGTGCCCCGACCTCCTCGCTCCCGGAGCCGCGCGGGGGCGGCGACGTGCGCGCCACGCTCTCCGACGGCGAGATCCACCTCCGGTTTCCCTACCGCCCCGAACTGGTAGCGAGGGTACGCGCGCTGCCAGGCCGGCATTGGGACCCGACGCTGCGAATTTGGCGCGTGCCCGATTCACCGGCGGCCCGCGAGGCCCTCCGTCGCTCGTTCGGGGTCGAGCCGGAGCCGCGTTCCGCGCTGCCTCGGCACCCGGCGCCTCGCCCACGTCAGCGGTGGGAACCCCGGCACGGCGAGGACCGGAGGGGCGCAGCAGGACCCACCGAGCCCGCACCCGCTCCGGACGCCCGGCCGCCCGTCTCGCCGGCCCCCACGTCCCATCAGCTCGTCCGCTTCGACGAGGAGATGCGCCTCCGCGGCTACGGCGCCCGCACGCGGAAGGCGTACCTGGGCCATGCGCGCCGATTCCTGCAGGAGGCCGGGACCGGCACCGGCCTCGCCACCGATCTCCGCGAGCACATCCTCGGCAAGCTCCGCGCGGGCCAGATTTCCCGCTCCTACCACAGCCAGGTGATCAGCGCGCTCCGGCTCTTCTGCTCGACCGTGTTGGGACAGAGCCTGGAGGACCTTCCGCTGGAGCGGCCGCGTTCCGAGCGGCGCCTCCCGGTGGTCCTCAGCCCGGATGAGCTCCACCGGTTCCTCGCTGCGGTGAAGAACCCCAAGCATCTGGCGATCCTCGCCGTCGCGTACTCGGCCGGTCTCCGCGTCAGCGAGGTCGTGAGGCTACGTCCGGAGGACATCGACCGCGATCGCGGTCTCATCCAGGTCCGTGCCGGCAAGGGCCGCAAGGACCGCTGCACCCTCCTGTCCGCCACCGCCCTCGCGCTGGTCGATGCCTATCTCCAGGGGGCGCATCCGGGCCGTTGGCTGTTTCCCGGCGCGCTCCCCGGCCGGCACCTGAGCGCCCGGAGCGTCCAGAAGATCACGGCGGTCGCGCGCGAGCGGGCCGGCATCACCAAGCCCGTGACGCCGCACGTGCTCCGGCACAGCTTCGCCACCCATCTCCTCGAGAGCGGCACCGACGTGCGCCTCATCCAAGAGCTCCTCGGGCACGCGAGCGTGCGCACCACCGAGATCTACACGCACGTGTCCCGACGCCAGCTCGGCCGGATACGGAGCCCGCTCGACGTTCCGCCGCCCGGCGAGATGTGATCGGTTCGAGGACGTCCGAGCCGTCGTCCCCGTCAGCTCGCCTCCCCCCGCTCCCGCGCCGGCAGCTCGACCACCACGCGCGCCCCTCCCTCGGGCCGGTTCGCGACGCGGGCCGAGCCTCCGTGGGCCTCGGCCACCGCCTGCACGATCGCGAGCCCGAGCCCCGTCCCGCTCGCCGGGGTCCCGTGCGTGCGCGCGGGGTCCTCGCGCCAGAAGCGGTGGAACGCCCGCTCGGGCTCCCCGAATCCGGGCCCGCTGTCCGCGACCTCCAGCGTGACGCCGTCCGCGCCCGCCGCGAGGGTGACCTCGACCGAGCCGCCCGGCGGCGTGAACGTGAGGGCGTTTTCCACCACGTTCCACGCGACCTGGCCGAGCAGCCCGGCGTCGGCGACGGCCCACAGGTTCTCCGGCCAGCGGCGGACGAGCCGGACGCCCGCTCGGTCGGCCCGGGCCTTCAGGCGCTCGAGCACCCTCCCGACCGCGGAGCCCACGTCGCACGACTCGAGGCGCGGCTGGAGCGCTCCCGCGTCGGAGCGCGCGAGCACGAGGAGGTCCTCGCTGATCCGCGACAGCCGGACCACCTCCTCGAGCGTGCTGGCGAGCACCTGCCGGTATTCCTCGGGCGTGCGCTCCCGCCTTAACGCCAGCTCGAGCTCGCCCCGCATCGCGGTCAGCGGCGAGCGCAGCTCGTGGCCGGCGTCGGCCGTGAACCGGCGCTGCGCGTCGAACGCCCCCTGGATGCGGGCGAGCATCGTGTTGAGGACGTCGACGAGCCGCCGGTACTCCTGGTGGTCGGCGTAGGCCTGGATGCGGCGGTCGAGGGAGCCTCCTCCGATCGCCTCCGCCTGGTCGATGACCTCGTGGACGGGACGCATCGCCTTGCCGGCCAGCCACCACGAGCCCGCGAAGGTCCCCGCAGACAGGAGGACGGCGAGCAGCGCGAGGAACGCTCCGACCCGGAGGAGCAGGTCGTTCCTCGAAGCGAGCGACGCCGCCACCTGGAGGACGTGACGCTGGTGCAAGAGCCCGTGGCGCTCCAGGGGATAGTAGAGCGTCCGCATGGGGACGCCTTCCCAGGCTACCCTCGTCCACACCAGCTCGCCGTCGCCGGCGCGCGCGAGGTGCTCGCGGTCCAGCGGGAGATCGCTCGTCATGTAGCGGCTTCGAAGCAGGCTGACTCCGTCGGCCTGCCACACCTGGGCATAGCGCACCACGTCCCGCAGGGATGCGGCCTCGTCGGGCGTGAGCTCCCACTCGTGGAAGCGCATCTCGCCGGAAGGAGCGTCCGTGAGCGAGGCCGCCTGGATCGAGGCGACGGCCAGGACCGAGGCGTCGATCTCGCGGTCGAGCGTCGCCCGCAGCGCCCAGAGCGTGACCGCGCCGATCGCGCCGAGTCCGAGCGCCATGGCGGCGGCGGCCCGGAGCGCGAGCTGGAATCGGAACGAGCGGTTCACGCCGACGCCGCCCCACCAGGCCGACGCGCGCCGGCCCCGGCCGAACCGGACGCGCGCCCGGGTACCGGCCTCAAGCCGGCCCGCCCTTTCGGAGCACGTAGCCCACGCCCCGGACCGTGTGTACGAGGGGGTCGCCACCGGCCGCGCGCAGCTTCCTCCGGAGATGGCCGACGTGCACGTCCACCACGTTGCTCATGGGATCGAAGTGCAGGTCCCATACCTTCTCGAGCAGCTCGGTGCGCCGGACGACCCGCTCCTGATTCACGAGGAAGTAGTCCAAGAGCTGGAACTCCTTGGGCGTGAGATCGAGGCGCCGTCCGGCCCGGAGCGCGGCGTGCTTGGCGCGGTCGAGCTCGACGTCGTCGTAGAGCAGGCGGTCCATGCGGGCCGCTCCCCCACGGCGGAGCAGCGCGCGGATGCGCGCGAGCAGCTCGTCGAACCCGAAGGGCTTGGCGAGGTAGTCGTCGGCGCCGGCGTCGAGCCCCATCACCACGTCCTCCCGGGCGTCGCGGGCCGTGAGCATGAGCGCAGGCGTGGCCTTCTCTCGCGCGCGCAGCTCGCGGATGATCTCCAGGCCCGACATGCCGGGGAGCATCACGTCGAGGATGAGCAGGTCGTACTCGTACACGTGGGCCTTCATCAGCCCCGCGGGGCCGTCGTGGGCCACGTCCACGGCATACCCCTCCTCGCGGAGCCCCTTCTCCAGGAAGCTCGCGACCTTCTTGTCGTCCTCCACCACGAGGATGCGCATGACGTGACGACTCCGGGCCGCTGCTCGCGGCCGCTCTGGCGGAAGGCCGGCCCGCCCGGCCCGTTCTTGGCGTTCGACAACATAGCGCGGCGGCGCGGCGGACGAGGAATCCGGGACACACGGAGGCCGAACATGAAGGAATCTTCATCGTTCGTTCACCCGGACTTCAGCGACCGAGGGACACGCTCACCCTACGATGACGCGCTCCCGACGGCCCTCCGGCCTCCTCCTGCTCCCGATCCTCCCCTGGCTCGTCGCCTGCGGGGCGGACGCCCGCCCGGCCGACGCTCCCCTCCCCACGGTGCTCGTCTACAAGACCGAGGGCTGCGGCTGCTGCAACGGGTGGGTCGAGCACCTCCGGGCCGCGGGCTTCACCGTGGACGCCCGCGACGTCACCGACCTCGCGTCCATCAAGCGCGACGCCGGCGTCCCGGCGGCGAACGCATCCTGTCACACGGCGCTCGTGGACGGCTACGTCGTCGAGGGCCACGTGCCGGCCGACCAGATCCGGCGGCTCCTCGCGGAGCGGCCCGAGGCGCTCGGAATCGCGGTGCCGGACATGCCGGTGGGCTCACCCGGCATGGAGGGGCCCGATCCGCAGCCGTACGACGTGCTCACGTTCGACCGCCGGGGAGCCAACACGGTCTGGGCCACGGTCGATCCCCGCTGACGCCGAGGCGGTCCGCCCGCTCGGATTCCGCCCTGGTCACATCTCCTTCAGCAACCCCACCCTCAGCGCGAACCGCACCAGCTCGGAGCGGTGGTTCAGCCCGAGCTTGTCCATGATCCGCGAGCGGTACGTGTCCACGGTCTTGGGGCTGATGAAGAGCTTCTTGCCGATCTCGCGCGAGGAGTACCCCTCGGCGGTCAGCGCCAGGACCTCCTGCTCCCGTGTGGAGAGGTCGTGGAGACCGGCGGTGTCGTCGGACTCCGACGCCTTGTAGCGCTGGAGCAGGAGCGTGGTGGCCTTCGGGGGGAGGTAGACCTCCCCGCGGGCGACCACTTTGATGGCCTCGATCAGGTCGTTGTCCGCGCTGGTCTTCGTGAGGTACCCGCTCGCGCCGGCCTCGACCACGGGCACCAGGTACTCCTCCTCGGCGTGCACGGTGAGAACCAGGACCTTGGTGTCGAGCTCGAGCGCGGCGATGCGGCGGGTAGCCTCGAGGCCGTTCGAGCCGGGCATGGACAGATCCATGACCACCACGTCGGGCTTGAGCTCCCGCACGCGGTCCACGGCCTCGTCGCCCGTCGAGGCCTCGCCGACGACGAGCATCCGTCCCTCCGCTTCCAGGAGCGCCCGGATGCCCGCACGGAACATGGCATGGTCGTCTACCAGGAGGATCTTCGTTCCGTCAGGCATGCGGCGCCTCCACCGCGGTGATAGGTAATTCGATCCGGACGCGAGTCCCGGCTCCGGGGCCGCTGTCCACGGTGACCCGCCCACCCAGCATGACCGCCCGCTCCCGCATACCCACCAGCCCGAGACCCCCGCCGTCGGCGGAGGTCCGCCCCGGATCGAATCCGCGTCCGCGGTCCTCGATCACGGCGGTCACGCGGTCATCCGTGGCCGTGATCGTGACGCGGGCCGCCCGCGCCCCGGAGTGCCGGAGCGCGTTGGAGAGGGATTCCTGGATGATCCGGTAGAGGCAGAGCTTCCCTTCGAGGTTGAGGAGGTTCTCCACCGGATCCATGTCCACGTCCACCTCGAAGCCCGCTCCCTCGCGAAGGCCGCGGAGGTGCGCCTGGAGCGCGGTGCGGAGCCCGACCTCCTCGAGCTCGGGCGGTCTCAGACCCCGGGCGATACGCTTGACGCCTTCGGCGGCTGCCAGAATCTGCTCGCGCAACTCCGAGAGCGCATGGGCACGCTTGGTATCGTCGCTCTCGAAGCTGAGAAGACGGACGCTCAGCATGAGCGTGGCGAGCCTCTGGGCGGTGTCGTCGTGCAACTCCCGGGCGATGCGCTGTCGCTCCTCCTCCACCGAGCGGAGGGCCCCCTCGGAGAAGTCCTGGATCCGCATGTACTCGGTGACGTCTCGCACCACGCAGATCACGCACTCGTGGTCGTCGTGGCGCCACGGGCTGAGGCTGATCTCGGCGGGAAACTCCGCGCCGTCCTTCCGGCGCCCCCGCAGATCGAGGCCGACCCCCATCGGGCGGGCGTGGGGATTTTTCCGATACCGCTGGCGGTGCTCCACGTGGGCCCGGCGGAAGCTCTCGGGAAGGAGCATCTCCACGGTCTCGCCCAGGATCTCCTCCCGGGCGTACCCGAACAGGGCCTCCACGGCCGGGTTCAGGTCCCGCACGACCCCCTCGGGATCCACGATCAGGATCCCGTCCGGGGCGGACTCGAAGACGGCCCTGTACTCCTCAGCGCTCAGCACGCCTGATCGTCGCTCCTTCTTCCCGGGGAGGAATCCCTTCCACGGTGGAGAAATGCCTCACAGTCCCGGCGGCGCATCTCCCCACCGGGGGCGGCGCAGTGTACCCGACAGCCCTGGATCCAGCGCAACGCAAGAATGTACCCATACGGCCGGGTTCCGCGAGTCCCGGCCAGGCTCCGTCATGTCCCGCGGCGAACCTTTATATTCGCCGTTTTCATGGATCCGCGTCCACCCTCTGACCCGCTCGGCCCCGTGAAGGACTCGTCCGCCGACCCGTCGTCGCCACCGACGTCCGCCCTCGCGGACGCCGTGGACGCCTCGTTGGGCAAGCTCGGATCGGTCGAGGCCGCGCGACCCATGCTCCGTCTCTCGCTGTTCTGGAAGATCCTCATCGCCAACGCGGTCCTGATCGTGCTGGGTGCCGCGGTGGGCTTCGCGCTCGCCATCTTCATGCACGACGCGGGCGCCGGCACGATCGTGGTGACCGCGATCACCGCGGCCGTCGTCGTGATCCTCCTGGGCATCGGCGTCAACGCGATCCTCGTCTATGTGGCGCTCCAGCCGCTGGATGCGCTGGCGGCGACCGCTCGCAGGGTAGCCTCCGGACAGATGGACGCCCGGGTCGGGCAATCACCGCTCGCGGATTCGGGGGTGGCCCGCGTCAGCGCGCTCGTCAACTGGATGCTGGACTCCCTCTCGGCCCACCGGGCCCGCCAGCAGGAGCTGGCGCGCAGGGTCCTGGAGTCGGAGGAGC
>CAYPMO010000069.1:0-1358 GCA_964412015.1 uncultured Gemmatimonadaceae bacterium
GGTCACCTACCCGTGGGCGACGGAATGTCGCCATGGGCCAACGCGCGAGAGCTACCGGCGCCGTGGCCGTCCGCTCACCTCACCAGGAACCACTCGTTCCGCAACTGCTCCCGGTTGTAGCGCACGCGTGCTCCGGTCCGGACTTCGACGAACGTCTTCCCGGCCGCCTCGGCAATAGCCCGCCCCGCCGCGGTGTCCCACTCCATGGTGGGGGCGAAGCGGGGATAGAAATCCGCGCTCCCCTCGGCCACCAGGCAGATCTTGAGGGAGCTGCCCACGGAGATCGTCGCCTTCCACGCGCCGAGGTCGGGAGACGACCAGTAGAGCGCCCCGGTTGCCGGAGCGTAGATCACCCCGATGACCGGGTAGTCTTCCTCCACCAGCGCGACGTTGACGGTGAACTCACCGTTCCTCTTGAGGAACTCCTTGGTGCCGTCGGGCGGATCCACAATCCAGAGGCGTTGCCAACGCCTCCGCTCCTCGAAGGCAACGCTCGCGCCCTCTTCGCTCAGAATGGGGATGCCGGTCGGTCGGAGCGTCTCCTCGATCACCCGATGGGCCCGTTGATCCGCGACGGTGAGCAGGGAGTCGTCGCTCTTGCGCGCCACGGGCAGATCCCGGTACCGGCCACGGAACTCGGCCTCGCGGAGCGTCACGCCCACCAGCGGGGAGGCGGGGCCGACGACCGCCTCGAAGGAAGTGTGGCCGGCGGCGTGGAACGCCTGGGCGTGCTCGTGCTCCGCGGAGCGCAGCCCGGGCTTGTTCCTCAGGTCGAGCACCAAGTCCGCCTGGCCGACGAAGACGAGGACGTCTCCGCCGTGAAGGCGCGTGTCCGGGCGGGCTGGCGCGATCGTCTCCCCTTCGCGGCGCACCTCGGTGAGGAACACACCCTCAAGGCTCCGTAGGCCGCCGGCCTCCACCTCGACGCCGTCGAGCGGGCCCGCGGGCACGACCTTCATCTCCACCACGAACTCACGGGCGGAGGACTCCAGGGAGGCGCGAGGCGAGCCGCGTTCGGGAAGCAGGCGGGGCGCGGCGACGATCAGGTAGACAACCCCGCCCACAGCGACCGCGCCGCCGAGGGCGGTGATCTCGAACATCCTCATAGGGTCCATGCCGTGCGACTGCATGAGGCCCGAGGCCACGAGGTTGGTGGAGGTACCGATCGCGGTTGTCATGCCTCCGAGGGTCGCGGCGGCGGAGCAGCGGTTGCAGAGCACCCGTCTTCTCGACGGCCCGGGCGATCACAAACATGGCCGCCACGCTGAACGGCGCCGGGTTGGAGAAGCCCGCGAGCGCCTCGTCGGGCCCTAGCACGCCGAAGACCAGGAGGGCGACCACGCCGCCGAGCACCGCCA
>CAYPMO010000069.1:1368-6971 GCA_964412015.1 uncultured Gemmatimonadaceae bacterium
GGCGCGGCGCGCTCGCTCACGAGCAACGCGAACGTGACTGCCAGGACCGCCAGCGTGAGCCAGGCTTGCGTGGACGTTCCGTGGCTGCTGTCCTATGCCTGACCGCCGGCTCTGAACCTGCGCCCCCAGTGCTCGAACCCGGCCGCCGTGACGCGAGAATACGGCCCGGAGGGCCGCCCGCACGACGGGCGAGCGGCAGTCAGAGGAGCTCCCGGAACTGCTCGGGCGTGAGGCCCGCGTCCCTCACGATCCCGCCCATGGTGTACGCATTCACCGGATTGGCCCTTGGTACGGTCAGGATCCGCGTCCCGTCTGTCATCACCACGTGCTTTCCCTGGCGACAGATCCAGAAACCGGCCTTCTCCAGCGCGCGCACGGCGTCCTGGTGATTGATGCCAGGGACGCGCGGCATGCGGGCTTACCCCGCAACCTCGATCTCCCGCACTTCGTCCCCACGCACCAGCTCGTCGCGAGCCACCAGGTACTCCTGAATCGCCTCGCGCACGTTCGCCACGGCCTCGGCCTCGGTTTCGCCCTGTGACCAGCATCCCGGCAGCCCCGGCACGGAGACGGCATACCCCTCCTCCGTCCTTCTCAGCGTGACCTTGTACTTCATGGATGCTCCTGGAGGCCGACAACCCCGCACCTAGAGATGAATTTACCCCAGAGTTTCGGGCATGAGCCATAGCTCGATGGGACCCACCGTGCGATGACCTCCCGCGGCAGACCGGCCGCCTCGTCCCCACTACCCCACCAGGATCCCTCGCGCCGCCAGCGCGTCCACGATCTCGTCCACGACCTCTTCCACACCGCGCCCGACCGTTTCCAGATGCCGAAGCAGCCTCTCCCGCTTCACCCGTAGGGCCCTTACGCGGCTCCGGGGACGTCCACGAGGATGGTCTCGCGCTCCGCCTCGGCCGGGACTCCGCGCAGACCGTCGTCGCGGCGGTCCTCGAGCACGAGCTGGATGGCCTGAGCGAGGTTCTCGCGGGCCTCCTGCTTGGTGCGACCCTGACCGTTGGCGCCGGGGACTTCCGGGCAGTAGGCGATGACCCAGTCAGCTTCCCGCTCGTAGACTGCCGTGAACTCGTGCCGCATAGAAACTCCTCGATTTCAACGCCGACAGTAGGACGGAGCAGTTCGCCGGTCCCGGTTCCGACAACCTGTGTACCCGCTCTGCGCCCGTCCATGTTCCGATGGGACCGCGTCGCACCTCGGCACCCCATCAGAAGTACCCCTGCCGCTTGCGATCTTCCATCGCGGCCTCGGAGTGCTTGTCGTCGTGACGGCCCCCGCGCTCGGTGATCCGCGAGGCCGCGGTCTCCGCGATGATCTGCGCCACGGTGGAGGCTGTGGACTCCGTCGCTCCCGTGCACGTCGCGTCGCCGAAGGTCCCGAACCGGATCGTGAGGTCCTCCCACTTTTCTCCGGGCAGCAGCTGGTTCCAGGGGGAGCGCGCGAGCAGCACGCCGTCACGCCGCACGACTCCGCGCCGGTGCACGAAGAAGTAGAGCGACGGCATCGTGATGGCCTCGGCCGCCACATACTGCCACACGTCCATCTCGGTCCAGTTCGAGAGCGGGAAGACCCGGAAGTGCTCCCCGGGGTTCTTGCGACCGTTGAACAGGTTCCACAGCTCCGGACGCTGGTTCTTCGGGTCCCACTGGCCGAACCGGTCCCGGTGGCTGAAGAACCGCTCCTTGGCGCGCTCCTTCTCCTCGTCGCGGCGGCCGCGGCCTTGGAGGCCATGTGGGGCGGTCGAGGGGCAAGTGAAGCTCGGGGGCGTCGGTTTGAAGGCGAAGGGGATCTGCAAATCGCGGCGCGGAAAACAAGGCGTCAGGGCAGAGCGAGGAGCGTGGAGAGCTTCGCGATGACGTCCGCGATCACGTCGGCAGGCGCGCGACCCCGCGGGGTCGCGTTGAGGGCCCGCCAGTCGAAATTGCGCACCTGGTCGGCGAGGACGACTTCAGCAGCCGAGCCGTCGGCGGGGAGGGCCACCTCGAACGGATACCCCATCGCCCGGGTGGTGATGGGACAGAGCAGCGCCAGGCTCGTCTTGCCGTTGTAGGAAGCCGGAGACAGCACCAGCGCGGGACGGCGGCCCGCCCGCTCCTGACCGGCCCGCGGATCCATGTCGATCCACACGATGTCGCTCCGGTCGGGAACCATCGCTCGCGGGCTCACCAGGCCTCACGCCCGACCGACGGGCCGGAAGGCACCTCCGGATGGAGGTTGGCGCGCGTGACGCGAGCGAGCAGGTCCTCCAGACGGTATCGGGGAGCACGATTCGCGCGAATCCGGATGTCGCCCCCTTCGATCGACATCGCGACCTCTGACCCATCCCGAATGCCCGCTTCGACGGCCAGAGCGCGCGGGATCCGCAACGCCAGGCTGTTCCCCCACTTCCTCACCGTCACACGCATGGGCCCCCTTCGGGTGGTCGTATCTACAATGAAGATACACGGCCGACGGGGCCCCGCCATACGGCCGGAATCCCCGCCTGACGCAGCGTTTCCACAGCGCGCCGCTGAACGGCGTGCGCGCCGGCTGCGCCCTGTCGGGACTGCCTCCCTTCGCTATACTTGTCCCGCCTACCTGGTACCAATGATCCTCGAAATCGCCCGAGTGTCGAGCATATGACGAAGCATCTCGTGTCCCCGCACGGCGGGACCCTCGTCAACCTCCTCGTCGACGAGGAGCGCGCCCCCGAGCTCCGAGAGGCCTCGCGGGACTGGCCGTCCTGGGATGTCACCGACCGGCAGCTCTGCGATCTGGAACTTCTGATGAACGGCGGCTTCTCGCCGCTCACGGGCTTCATCGGCCGAGAGAGCTACGAGCGGGTGCTCGACGAGATGCGCCTGGCAGACGATACGCTCTGGTCCATCCCGATCA
Organism: uncultured Gemmatimonadaceae bacterium; assembly: GCA_964412015.1. Lineage (GTDB taxonomy): Bacteria > Gemmatimonadota > Gemmatimonadetes > Longimicrobiales > Gaopeijiaceae > SZUA-318. The sequence goes on from CAYPMO010000069.1 coordinate 4,261, forward strand.
CGCTGGACGTCACGGAGACGCTTGCCGAGAAGCTCACGAGCGGCGGCAAGCTCGCGCTCCGCGATCCGGAAGGCGTGATGCTCGCCGTCCTCCACGTCCAGGACATCTGGCGACCCGACCTCCGCCACGAGGCCGAGGTGGTCTTCGGCAGCAAGACGGGCAGCAACCTGGAGGAGCACCCCGGCGTCCGGTATCTCCTGGATCAGTCGCATCCGGTCTACGTGGGTGGACAGATCGAGGCGCTCGAACTGCCGCCGCACTACGACTTCCAGATGCTCCGCCTCACGCCCGCCGAGCTCCGGGCGCGTTTCGCGAAACTGGGGTGGCAGAGGGTGGTGGCGTTCCAGACCCGCAACCCGATGCACCGCGCCCACCAGGAGCTGACCCTCCGCGCGGCGAAGGACGTGGAGGCCAGCCTGCTGATCCACCCGGTCGTGGGTATGACCAAGCCGGGCGACGTGGACCACTACACGCGCGTGCGCTGCTATCAGGCTCTGCTGCCCACCTATCCGAAGAACACGGCGATGCTGTCCCTCCTACCGCTCGCCATGCGCATGGGAGGACCGCGGGAGGCGCTCTGGCACGCGATCATCCGCAAGAACCACGGGTGTACGCACCTGATCGTCGGCCGCGATCATGCGGGGCCGGGTCAGGACTCGGCAAGCACGCCGTTCTACGGCCCCTACGACGCGCAGGAGCTGCTGGAGAAGCACCAGGACGAGTTGGGCATCCGGATGGTGCCCTTCAAGCTCATGGTATACGCGCCGGCGCATGACACGTACTACCCGGCCGACGAGGTTCCCGAGGGCGTGGAGACGGTGAGTATCTCGGGCACGGAGCAGCGCCGCCGCCTGCAACTCGGGATCGAGCTGCCGGAGTGGTTCACGTTCCCGGCTGTGGAGGCCGAGCTCCGCAAGTCCTCGCCGCCGCGCAAGCGCCAGGGCTTCACGGTCTTCCTCACCGGGCCGTCCGGAGCGGGCAAGAGCACGATCGCCAACGCCCTCATGGTGAAGCTCCTGGAGATTGGGGGTCGGGCCGTGACGCTCCTGGACGGCGACATCGTGCGCAAGAACCTCTCCAGCGAGCTCGGCTTCAGCAAAGAGCACCGGAACCTGAACATCCAGCGTATCGGGTTCGTGGCCAGCGAAATCACGAAGAACGGCGGAATCGCCATCTGCGCGCCGATCGCGCCCTACGACGCGGTACGCAAGCAGGTGCGCGCCATGATCCAGCCGGCGGGCGGTTTCGTTCTCGTCCACGTGGCCACGCCGCTCGAGGTCTGCGAGCGGCGGGATCGCAAAGGACTCTACGCCAAGGCGCGGGCGGGCATCATCAAGGAGTTCACGGGCGTCAGCGACCCCTACGAGGAGCCGGACGATGCGGAGATCGTCATCGACACCACGGACCTGACGCCCGAGGAGGAGGCGCACCGGATCCTCCTGTACCTGGAGAAGGAAGGCTTCATCGCCGCCAACGGCGAGTGAACCCATGAGCGGAGACGCCTGGCTCACCTTGCTGGTCATCGGGGGTGTCTTCGTGGTCATGGCGAGGGATTGGGTCTCCCCCGCCGTCGCCCTCTTCTCCGCGGTGACCGTGCTCCTGGTGGCCGGCGTCCTCACGCCTGCGCAGGCGTTCCAGGGCTTCGCCAATCCGGCGCCGATCACGGTGGCCGCGCTCTACGTCTTGGCCCGGGCCGTGGAGAAGAGCGGCGCGGTCGAGCCCATGGTCGGCTCCCTGCTGGGGCGGGGAACCGGACGCCGTAGCGTGCTCGCTCGTCTGACCCTGCCCGTGGCGGCGGCCTCGGCGTTCCTCAACAACACGCCAATCGTCGCGATGCTCGTTCCCCAGATCACCGAGTGGGCCAAGCGCAACCGGCAGGCTCCGTCGCGCTACCTCATGCCACTGTCGTTCGCAGCAATTCTCGGGGGGACGGTGACGCTCATCGGGACGTCGACCAACCTCGTGGTCTCCGGTCTGCTGGAGGCCAGCGGCCATCCGCCGCTCGGGATGTTCGAGCTGACCAAGGTCGGGCTGCCCGTCGCACTGCTGGGTGTCGGGCTCATCGTGCTGCTCGCCCCCAAGGTCCTCCCCGACCGGCGCGTCCCGCACCAGCAGGCCGAGGAAGCGGCGCGAGGCTTCACGGTCCAGATGAAGGTAACCCCGCGAGGGGCCCTGGACGGCCACCAGGTCGAGGAAGGAGGCCTGCGGCACCTGCAGGGCGTCTTCCTCGTGGAGATTGAACGAGAGGGGAGAACCATCGCTCCCGTCGCGCCGACGGCCGTGCTCCGGGGCGGGGACCGCCTCACCTTCGTCGGGCAGGTGGACACGGTGGTCGACCTGCAGGCGATCGCGGGTCTCGAGTCGGCGGAGCGCACGCACCTCCTCGCGTTCGACAGCCCTCGCCACACGTTCTTCGAGGCCGTCCTGGGTGACACTTCCCCGCTGTCCGGCACCACGCTGAAGGACGCGGACTTCCGGGCGACCTACCAGGCCGCCGTGGTCGCGATCCACCGGGCGGGAGCGCTCGTGCGAGGGAAGCTCGGCCAGGTACCGCTCCGTCCCGGGGACACGCTGCTCCTGATCTCCGACGAAGGCTTCCGGGACCGCTGGCGGGACCGTAGCGACTTCCTCCTCATCAGCCGTCTCGGCGGCACCGCTCCGGCCACGCCGCGCAAAGGGGGCATCGTGGTGGGCGTGGCCCTCGCGATCGT
>CAYPMO010000070.1:0-6772 GCA_964412015.1 uncultured Gemmatimonadaceae bacterium
GGCATGCACGGGGAGTTCGTGGTCGAGGTGCAGGACCTCGCCCACCTGGAGAAGGTCCGCCGGGCGATCAGCCGCGTGAAGGGCGTGCTCGCCGTGGAGCGCCGCGAGCACTTCGATGACGAGGACCTCGGGTGGGTCTGAGCGGCGACTAGCGGATATGCCGCTCTTCGACCTCGTCTCCCCGCACGCGCCGGCGGGCGATCAGCCGCGCGCCATCGAGGAGCTCTCCGAGGGGCTCGCGCGGGGTGATCGCACGCAGGTCCTCATGGGGGCGACGGGCACCGGCAAGACGTTCACGATCGCGCACGTCATCGCGCGCCACGGGCGCCCCACGCTGGTGCTCAGCCACAACAAGACGCTCGCCGCCCAGCTCTACGGCGAACTGAAGGCGCTCTTCCCGCACAACGCGGTCGAGTACTTCATCTCGTACTACGACTACTACCAGCCGGAGGCGTACGTCCCCGCGACCGACACCTACATCGAGAAGGACGCCTCGATCAACGAGGACATCGAGCGCCTGCGCCTGCGGACCACGTCGTCGCTCGTGGAGCGCGAGGACGTGATCGTCGTCGCGTCGGTCTCGAGCATCTACGGCCTGGGCAACCCCGTGGACTACCGCGCGCTCATGCTGCACCTGAAGGTGGGCGAGGAACGGCCGCGCAAGGCGATCCTCCGCGGGCTGGTGGACATCCACTACCGGCGCAACGACTACCTGTTCGAGCGGGGCACGTTCCGCGTGCGGGGCGACACGGTCGAGATCTTTCCCGCCTACGACGAGCAGGCGATCCGCCTGGAGCTCTGGGGCGACGAGATCGAGCGGATCAGCCGGTTCGAGCCTCTGACCGGCGAGGTCATCGCCACGCTGGACCGCACCGCCGTCTATCCGGCGAGCCACTACGTCACGCAGCGGCGCACGATCGAGCAGGCGGTCCCGCTCATCCGCGAGGAGCTGGCCACGCAGGTGGCGAGGTTCCGCATGGAGGGCAAGCTGCTCGAGGCGCAGCGCCTGGAGCAGCGCACGAGCTTCGACCTCGAGATGATGCTCGAGATCGGCACGTGCCCGGGCATCGAGAACTACTCCCTCTACACGAGCCACCGGAGGCCCGGCGAGCGCCCGGCATGCCTGCTCGACTTCTTCCCGGGCGAGTTCCTGATGGTCGTGGACGAGAGCCACGCCACGATTCCCCAGCTCAACGGGATGTACAACGGGGACCGCTCGCGGAAGCTCACGCTCATCGAGCATGGGTTCCGGCTTCCGAGCGCGCTGGACAACCGGCCGCTCCGGTTCGAGGAGTGGGAGCGGATGCTCCGCCAGGTGATCTACGTCTCGGCGACCCCGGGCGACTGGGAGCTCGAGCGGGCCGGGGGCGTCGTGGTGGAGCAGATCATCCGGCCCACGGGCCTCGTGGATCCCGAGGTGGTGGTGCGCCCTGTGAAGGGCCAGGTGGACGACCTCCTCGCCGAGATCCGGCTGCGGGAGAAGCGGAACGAGCGCGTGCTCGTGACCACGCTCACCAAGCGCATGGCCGAGGACCTGTCGGAATACCTCCAGAGCGTCGGGGTGCGCGTGCGCTACATGCACTCGGAGGTCGAGACGATCGAGCGCATGGCGATCATCCGCTCGCTGCGCCTCGGCAAGATCGACGTCCTGGTGGGGATCAACCTCCTGCGCGAGGGCCTCGACCTTCCGGAGGTGTCCCTCGTGGCGATCCTCGACGCCGACAAGGAGGGGTTCCTGCGCGACGCCCGCTCGCTCATCCAGACGATCGGCCGGGCGGCGCGCAACGTGGAGGGGAAGGCGATCCTCTACGCGGACCGCGTCACCGACTCGATGCGCCGTTGCCTGGACGAGACGAATCGCCGCCGCGGGATGCAGATCGTGCACAACGCGGAGCACGGCATCACGCCCGAGACGATCCGGAAGAGCGTCGAGGAGATCGGGTTCGCCACCCGGGTCGCCGACGCCCGCCTGGCCCCCGCGCGCGTGGCCGAGGCGGCCGCGACCTACGCCGACGAGGTCAACCGCGAGGAGCTCGTGAAGGCGATCGAGGCGGAGATGGCGGCGGCCGCCGAGGCGCTGGACTTCGAGCGGGCGGCGCTCCTGAGGGACCAGCTCTTCGAGTTGAAGGCGGCGAGATGAGGGTGGCTGGGGCGGTCGTGACGAACGACCGTCGGCTCCCCGACCTGCCCGGCCTCCTGGTCGTGTGCGTCTCAAAGCTGGCGCGGGATGGGGGGCGCGAGGCGAAAACGGCCTGATGGCGCGGCGCTCATTATCGGCGCCCCAACAAGGTTTGCGACCGGGCGGCCGGCCGGTGTAGGGTGGGGGGGGACCCGCCTGGCCTGCGAGCATTCCCGACCCTTTCCCGGAGACGACCCATGGACGAACCCAAGCCTGTGACGTACGGGGAGTTCCCGGAACTGTTCGCAGGGTTCCCGGCGGACGAGCCGGTGGACCTGGATGATGATCGGACCCACAGCGCGATTGTATTCCGCGCGGACAAGGAGGCCTGGAGGAGGCTCTATCCGCCGGAGTGGTACGAGGTGCATCGACCGCGCAAGAAATCCGAAGAGGAGTCCATGCACCTCGCCGAGCGGATTCTCGGGCCGGGAACGTCCCAACGAACCATGGCCGGGCCCGAAGGCGACGCGTAGCTTCGATCTCGAGACGCGCACGTTGGTGATTCGGAGTGGGGGATGACGCCGAGCGAGTACCAGGAGCTGATCGACTTCCTGGGTCCGAAGTTCGACCGGATCGATCGACGGTTCGATCGGATCGAGGAGCGTCTGGACCGGGTCGAGGAGCGTCTGGACCGGGTCGAAGAGCGTCTGGACCGGGTCGAAGAGCGTCTGGACCGGGTCGAGACGCGGCTGACCGGCGTCGAGGTCCTGGGCGAGCAGAACCGGACGGAGATCCAGCTTCTTGGGGAGTCCCTCAAGTTCTACAACGACAAGATGGACGCCTTCCGCGTCGAGGTGCGTGCGGAGTTCGCCGCGGTCCGCGCCGAGATGAAGGCCGGATTCGACGCCGTCCACGCGCGGCTGGATCGCCTGGAGGCGGCGTAGACCGCTTGGATCCCGTTCCGTTCCTCGACCTCACCGCCCAGTACCGCTCGATCCGGCGTGAGATCGACGACGCCCTGCGGCGCGTAGTCGAGAGCCAGCGCTTCGTCCTGGGGCCGGAGGTCGAGGCGCTCGAGTCCGAGCTGGCCGCTTATCTGGGCGTGCGCCACGCGATCGCCTGCGCGTCGGGCACCGATGCGCTCCTCCTCGTCCTCCGGGCGCTCGGAGCGCCGGCGGGCTCGGACGTGCTCGTGCCCGCGTTCACGTTCTTCGCGACGGCGGGGGCCGTGTGGAACGCGGGCCTCCGTCCGGTCTTCTGCGACGTGGACCCCGAGACGTTCGACGTTTCCGCTGAAACGCTCGAGGCCGGGTGGACGGCGCGCACGGTCGCGGTGGTTCCGGTCCACTTGTTCGGCCGCCTGGCCCCCATGAGCGGGATCCGGGCGCTGGCGCGCGCGCGAGGCGCGTTCGTCCTGGAGGACGCGGCCCAGGCGATCGGGGCTCGTGGTCCCGAGGGCGCGGCCGGCGCGCTCGGGGACGCGGCAACGTTCTCGTTCTACCCGAGCAAGAACCTGGGCGGATACGGCGAGGGCGGGCTCATGACCACCGCCGACGCCGCGCTCGCCGATCGGCTCTCCATGCTCAGGGTGCACGGCAGCCGCGATGCCTACCGCCACGAGCTGGCGGGGACCAACGCGCGGCTGGACGCCCTTCAGGCCGCCGTGCTCCGCGTCAAGCTCCGCCACCTGGACGCCTGGACCGCCGCCCGCCGCGAGAACGCCCGCCGGTACGCCGAGCTGCTCGGGGACGTCCCGGGGGTGCGGCTGCCGGCGGCGGCCCCCGGGGACGCCCACGTCTGGAATCTGTTCACCGTGCGGGCCGAGCGCCGGGACGCGCTCCGGGCCCATCTGGAGGGGCAGGGGATCGGCTCGGCCGTCTACTATCCGGAACCCCTGCACCTCCAGCCGGCCTTCGCCGGGCTGGGGTACCGGACGGGGGACTTCCCCGTGGCGGAGGCTCTCTGTGGAGAGGTCCTCTCCCTGCCGATCTTTCCCGAGCTCGGCGAGGGGCGCCTGGCTCGGGTGGCGGGCGCGGTCCGGGCGTTCTACGGGTAGGGCGGCACACGTGTTCGCCCCGATCGGCCGGTAGTGGCTCACTTCGGACCCATCACCGATCGGCCCGTAGCACTTCCGTATTATGCGCAAAGGCGTAGATTACAGAATATGGAGCACCGCATCACGGCCACCGACCTCGCGCGCCGCGTGGGGGACATCCTCGGGCGGGTCCGATACCGGGGGGACTCCTTTCTCGTGGAGCGGAACGGGGAACTCGTGGCCCGCGTGGTCCCCGTTGCGGAGAATCCCCCGGCCACGCTCCGCGAGGTCGTGGCGGTGTGGATGGGTGCCGGGCCCTCCGACGAGACCTTCGCGGACGATCTCGAGCGCGTGAGGGAGGCGGACTCGCCGGCGGAGGATCCGTGGGCCTCGTGATGGACACGAGCGCGTGGGTGGCGCTCGAGCGGCGAGGCGCGGATGCGGATCGCCTGCCGGACGTCGTGGGAGCCGAACCCGTCGCGCTGCCCGCGGCCACGTATGCGGAGCTTCTGGCGGGGGTCTACCTGGCCGCCACCCCGGAGAGGGCGGCGGGAAGACGCGCGCGGGTGGACGCCTTGGCGTCCCGCCTACCCGTGGTGGACTTCGGGGCCGAGATCGCCGTACGTTGGGCGGAGATCTTCGCCGCTCTCCAGCGCCGAGGCCAATCCATTCCCACCCACGATCTCGCCGTCGCCGCCACCGCCCTGCACCTCGGGTTCGGCGTTCTGGTAGGGCCCTCCGGGGAGCGCCACTTCCGGCGCGTGGACGGGCTCCGCGTGGTCGTGCTCGACTGACGTGTCCCCTTCCACCCATCAGGGATCCTCCGCATGAAAGTCGCCGTCATCGGCTCCGGCTACGTGGGCCTGGTGCTGGGCGCCTGCCTCGCCGAGTCGGGCAACGACGTGGTCTCGGCCGACATCGACGCGGACAAGATCGCGCGTCTCGCGCGGGGCGAGGTGCCGATCTACGAGCCGGGCCTGGAGCCGCTGATCGCGCGGAACCTCGAGGAGGGCCGGCTCCGCTACACGACGGACGTGGCGGAGGCCGTGCGCGCCTCGGACATCGTGTTCGTCGCGGTGGGCACGCCCCCCGGCGGGGACGGCTCGGCCGACCTGAAGCACGTGCTCGACGTGGCGAGCGCGATCGGCCGGTCCATGAACGGCGAGAAGATCGTGATCACGAAGAGCACGGTCCCGGTGGGGACGGCCCGGCGGGTGCGCGCCGAGATCGAGTCGCACACGAGCTTCCCCGTCCACGTCTGCTCGAACCCCGAGTTCCTGAAGGAAGGGGCGGCGGTGGACGACTTCATGAAGCCCGACCGCGTGGTGCTCGGCGTGGACTCCGAGTTCGCCGCCGAGGCGCTCCGCGACCTGTACGAGCCGTTCGTGCGGAACGGCGCCCCGATCCTGATGATGGACGTGCCGTCGGCGGAGATCACGAAGTACGCGGCCAACGCGATGCTCGCCACGCGCATCTCGTTCATGAACACGATCGCCCGACTCTGCGAGAAGGCCGGCGCGGACGTGAGCGCGGTGCGCAAGGGTGTGGGTTCCGACACGCGCATCGGGCCCGCGTTCCTGTATCCGGGGGCGGGATACGGGGGGAGTTGCTTCGGGAAGGACGTGAGAGCCCTGACGCGCACGATGGACGATCTGGGCGCGGACGCCTCGATCCTCCACGCCGTGGAGGAGGTGAACGAGCGGCAGAAACGCATCCTGCTCGATCGCCTGGTGGCGCGCCTCGGCGAGGACCTCTCCGGCCGGACGGTGGCCGTCTGGGGGCTCGCGTTCAAGCCGAACACCGACGACATGCGCGAGGCGCCGAGCCTCGTGACGATCGAGGGGCTGCTGGCGCGGGGGGCCCGCGTCGTCGCGCACGATCCCGTGGCCATGGACGAGGCGCGCCGCCGCTTCGGCGACCGCATCGCGTACGCGCACTCGAACTACGAGGCGCTCGAGGGCGCGGACGCGCTCGTGATCCACACCGAGTGGCAGCCTTACCGGCGCCCCGATTTCGACCGCATGAAGGCCACGATGAGGACGCCGTTCGTCGTCGACGGCCGGAACCTCTGGGACCCGGCGGACATGGCGGCGGCGGGCTTCGAGTACTCGTGCATCGGCCGGCCCGCGGTCGCGCCGGCGAAGGGAGGGTAGCGACATGCGCGTGCTCATTACCGGCGCGGCCGGGTTCCTGGGCTCCCATCTCGCCGAGCGGTTCCTGGCCGACGGCCACCAGGTGGTGGGCCTCGACAACTTCATCACGGGATCGCGGGAGAACGCCGAGCGGCTGCTGGCCAGGAGCGGCTTCGAGCTGATCGAGCACGACATCTCGAAGCCGGTGTTCCTCGTGGGCACGCTGGATGGCGTGCTGCACTTCGCGTCGCCCGCGAGCCCGGTGGACTACCTCGAGTTCCCGATCCAGACGCTCAAGGTGGGAAGCCTCGGGACGCACATCGCGCTCGGGATCGCGCTCCGGCACAAGGCACGGTTCCTGCTGGCCTCCACGTCCGAGGTCTACGGCGACCCGAGGGTCCACCCGCAGGTCGAGACCTACTGGGGCAACGTGAACCCGATCGGGCTCCGCGGCGTGTACGACGAGGCCAAGCGCTTCGCCGAGGC
>CAYPMO010000071.1:0-4673 GCA_964412015.1 uncultured Gemmatimonadaceae bacterium
GGCGGGGTTAGTCGGCGCAGTCTTTGGCACAGTCGGGCAGAACGTGGCGCGGTTGAGCCGTGGCACGGTTGCCCTAGGGGCAAGGGAGGGCCCGAGCGATGACGCTTGAGGAGCGGTTGCGGACGCTCGTTTCTGCCCTGCCTTCGGGGGGCGCCGTGACCCTGACGCGCACGGATCTTGTCGCGCTCCTGGAGGACGCGGGCGATGTGGGGAGTTTCCCCACGTCGGACCTCACGGTGGAAGAGGTGGCGGCTGAGACGCACCGGGCTCCGTCCACCGTGAGGACGTGGCTCACCTCGGGCGAGCTGAGGGGATACAAGCTCATGGGGAAGGCGTGGCGGATCCCCCGGGCGGCGCTACGTGCCTTCCTCGACGCCCAAGGCGCGCCCCCCGAGCCACCGATGGACCCGGACAAGGTGGACATTGGCGCATGGCGCCGGGTCCGGGGAGATGCAGCCTAATGAACGCGCCGAGCCCGTGGCGGGCGCTCAGGGACGCGCGGGGGGCGTCGACGCCCCACCGGGGCCTCCGTAGTGCCCGTCGCGCTCCTGGAGCCACCTCGCGCGATTATCGCCCGGGCGTGACCCATCGGTCACACCTAACGCAATCCCTAACTCAACGGAGTGATTGACCCATGAGACACGGCAACCTACACCCGTCCCGCACCGAGCGGGGAACCATGAAGATTCGGGACCTGGCGACCGGCGCGGTGCTTGAGCGCTGGTCACCTGACGCCCGAGAGCTGGTCGGTGGCGGCGCCTTCGTGTTCGTCCCTTATGACACGCCTTCGATCGCGGAGACTCTCGGTGCCATGAGCGTCGCGGACCTCCAGGCATTCGCCCAAGAGGCTGGCATGCCTGGCATGGCGCACGCCCCGCGCGAGGATCTCATCGCCAGACTCACCCGGGCCGTCGAGGAAGGCCGGGCGACCCTTGACACCCCCACCTGACAGAGGAGAAGCCAATGTCCATGTTCGCATCGGAAGTTGAACGGTGGCACAAAGGTTACCTGCGCACCAACGCAAAGGACCTCAAGGCGCTCGCTGAAGTGCGCCGCAGTGAGGACTTGACCGAGGACGCCCGCCAGAAGAAAGCGCAGGAGATCCGCGATCGGCTGGAGAAGTCCTACGCCAAGCACTTGCACGAAGCGCGCAAGCTCGCCGAAGGCGCCGCAGAGGCGTACCTCGCCCATTCGCCCGCAGGGATCGGACTCCGCGCGGCCGTGGACAAGCCGGCGCGGTCGGTGGAAGTCCGCCGGCTTGCCGAAGGCGCATCGGCTGACGAGCTGGTGGCCCTCGCGAAGATCCTTGCCGAGAAGGAGGACGCCGCGGGTGCGTATGGGCTGCGGACGGCGTTGACTAGGTCGACCCAGGCCGACATGTCGGACGGGGTCAGGGGCGACATCCTGCGCACACTCGACACGATCAAGGCCACGGACGCCCGCCGATACCTTACGGACCTTGTCGCGTGCAACCGGCTCCTGATGTTCCTCGAATTGGGCGGCGTTGAGGGCACTGCCACCATCACCGACCCGCTCAAGGCCATGCAGGCCGAAGAGCGGTCACGGTGCATCCCCCTAGACGCCCATGGGGTCACGCGCACGCTTTCCACTACGGAGGCGGATGCGCTCGTTGCCGAAGCGGGCTTCGACGTCAAGCCACCGAGCCGGGACGCGGCATGATCTGCCGAGCCATCACCAGAGCCGGGACGCGATGCCGCGCGTCGGCCATGATAGGTGAGGACTTCTGCCCCATGCACCACCCGGCCCGGAAGGACATCGTGCAAGAGGCGCGCCGGCGTGGTGCGGCGGCGACGAAAGCGCGCCGGCAGGAGAAGTTTCCGGACTTCTCCGACCTGTCCATGCCCCAAACCTTGGCCGATGTCGCCGTGTGGCATGGACGCGTCTCTGAGGCTCTGGTCCGGGGCGAGCTCGATCCGCGCCGCGGTCACGAGATCACATTCTGTCTCCGCGCATTGAAGGAAACCCTAGAGGCGACGGAGCATGGCGAGAAGGCGGATCGCCTCCTCGAGGCCGTGGCTGCCCTGAAGAAGGCGGCGAAGAAGTGAAGCTCCAGACGGCCGTCCGACTCGCGGAGCGCGACCTGGGGAATCTCCAAGTCACGCACCGCCATGCTCGGTCCCTGGAGGACTTCGCGGTCTACCGGGACAACCCGCGAGGCTTTATTCACGACGTCCTGAAGTGCACCGATCCGGGGCTCTGGTGGGCGCAGGAGCAGATCGCGGACGCCATGCTCGGGGACCAGCCGGTCGTGGTCCAAAGCTGCGCGGCGGCGGGCAAGGACTACATCGCTGCACGGCTGGCCTTGTGGTGGATTTTTTCGCGGCGTGGCCTTGTCGTTGCGCTGGGTCCGACAGAAAGGCAGGTGCGTGAAGTGCTTATGCGCAACGAGATTCGCCGAGCGTGGAGTGCGGCGGCTGACCTGCCGGGCGATCTCTTCGAGATGGCGCTCCGGGTAGACGGAGCGGGTGGGCTGCTGGCCATGGTGTCTAAGGAGGTTTCGCGGCTTACCGGCTATCACTACCCCAACGGCGTCCTTGTCATTCTCACGGAGGCGCAGGGCATCGAAGGACATACATGGGAGGCCGCGCTCGCGAACACGGCGGGGGAAAGGGACAAGACGCTGGCCGTAGGCAATCCGCTGTTCAGGGAAGGGCGCTTCTATGAGGTCTGCCAGTCCTCCCGCTGGCGCGTCTTCAAGCTGTCGGCGTTCGACCATCCGAACCTCGTGCAGGGCCGCGAGGTGATCCCCGGCGCCATCACGCAAGCCTTCGTGGACGCCGCACGCGAAGAGTATGGCGCGGACTCGCCCTTCTTCGTGGCGCGCGTCAAAGGAGAATTTCCGACCGAGGGCTCCATCGATAGCCTGTTCCGGCTCGAATGGTTGGAGGGTGCCTACGAACGACACGAGGCGGGGGAGGGACTCGATCCGAACCTCGACATTGTTGTCGCCCTCGACGTGGCCCGTTCCTGGCACCGGGACGAATCGGTTGCCGCGATCGCGCAAGGTACGCGCCTTCACTCCCTCACGGCGTGGCGCTCCAGGGACCTTGTGGACACGGCCGCCCGCTTCACTTTGCTGGCGGATCGGACGCGACTGACGTTGTACGCTGCCCGTCATGGTAAGACGGTAGACGAGACGGCCGCGCTATGGTCCGACCCTGAGAAAATCTGCGAATGGTGCGACGCCTCGGGCGCACCGGGCGCCGTTCTAATCGTGGACGCGCCGGGCATCGGCTCGGGCGTCGTGGACGAGCTTCGACGCCGTGGGCGTGTATGCTGCGAGTACTGGGGATGGTCACCGACTGCGGAGGGGCAACGATTGGCGAATCAAAGGGCCGCAGTCTACTGGCATCTCCGAAAGCTCCTAGAAAGCGGTCGAGCAGAGTTGCCGCGCGATCCGATGATGCACTCCGAGATGTTGGCGATGCAGTGGCAGGAAGACGCACGCGGCCGGATTGTGATGATCGCCAAGGACGAACTCCGGAAGTCTCTGGGGCGCAGCCCCGATAGGCTAGACGCAGCCGTTGTGGCGCTCGCCGAGTCGAGCGACGGGTGGGGCCCGCGGCCGACTGTCAGCTTCACGCACGCGAGCTTCTGAAACCTGGGCCGGTGGGCCATCTACGCACACGAAGAGGGAGCCCCCAATGGTGGCGGGCCCCCTCGGTTGTTCTGGCGATGTTGGGATGTTCAGGCGAGCGTGTCGGCGCCGACACGCACCCGCCCGAGTCGCCCGCCCAATTCCTTGGCGTGCTTCTCTACCCGATACTCCACCACGTCGGCCCGGTAGGGGAGCCGTGGGGCGTGGCCGTAGATCCTCGCCACTAGCTCCGTCCCGCCGTGGCCCATCTCACGGGCGACGCGATCGCGCGGGACCTCCACGTAATCCCACGAGTCCTCGTCCCGAGCGTCGCGTCCCGGCCGTAGGATGCGCTCGACAGTCTGGAGGCGGGCGGAGCAGTAGGTATGGCGGAAGCGCCGGGTCCGCACCTCGCCCGCTTCGAGCCCGCACATCTCGCCGATTTCGTTCAGGCTCTTGCGAAGGTCTCCGACCATGCCGCCATGCAGGGCCGCGAAGAGCAGGCCGGACGTGCGCGGGGCGTCGCCCCCGAAGACCCATGCCTGGAGGATGTCCCGTAGCTGAGGCCAGAGCGGTACGTCGCGCACGGAGGTTCGTGTCTTGAGTCCACGGTGCGCATTGGGGCGGAACCGCACGAGCCCCCGGTCGAAGCTCAGGTCCTCCACGTCCAATCCGAGGACCTCCGAATTGCGCCCGCCCGTGAGCAGGAACGTGGCGACGATCGGATACAGGCCGGGCGTCGGCTGGCCCGCGCGGGAACGTTCGGACAGCACGCGGGCCGCCTCGAGAATCAGGGCCGCCTCAGGAACCTCGAAGAAGCGGGCCTCGCCCCGCGCCCACCCGCTCGGCTTTTCTTGCAACATGCCGACGGGGTTGAATCCGGGGTCCACGTACATGCCTTCGATGGCGCGCTTGTAGAGGCCACTCAACGCGTTCAGATAGTGCCTCACCGTCCCGGGCTTGCGCGTGCCGTCGCGTGTCAGGGCATCGGCCCACGCTCGCACGTCGTCGGGCTCAATCGTCCGGGGATCGCGGCCGCGTCCGAAGTGGGCGAGGGCGAGCGTCAAGCGCTGCT
>CAYPMO010000072.1:0-4034 GCA_964412015.1 uncultured Gemmatimonadaceae bacterium
CGGCCATCGCCGAGATCTTCCCGACCCGGAGCCGCTCCACCTGGATGACCACCGGGTACGCCCTGGCCGTCGCCGTCTTCGGCGGTTTCGCGCCCTACATCGCCACCTGGCTCATCCGGGAGACGGGCTCGCCGGTCGCGTGGGTCTACTATGTGATGGCGGCGGCGGTGGTCTCCGGCGCGGTGATCTTCAGGTTGGAGGAGACGGCGTTCCGGCCGCTCCGCTAGGTCCGGGACGCATGTCGGGCAGGGGCGCGCAGGCCGCGTTCGCCGTTCAGTGCCGGGCCCGAGCCCGCAGTTCCGCGAGCGCCGCCTCCAGGAGGCGCGGATAGTAGTCGCCGACGCCCTCCGCGGTGAGAGGAATCCAGACGTCCACCGCGGCCGCGTTTCCTTCGAGGATCTCCCCGTTCGGTCTGAGCGTGTGCCCGACGTCGTACATGAAGCCGACGACGGGGGTGGACGTCCCCGGGAACGTGAGCACCTCCTCCCACTCCCACGTGTTGGAGTAGCCCCCTGCGGGCATCCCCACGATGGGCCCCAGCCCGTTGTCCTTGACGATGGCGTTGAACTGGTCCAGGTGCGATCCCCCCGAAGGGCCGCTGATGACGGCGAAGCCGCCGCGGAAATGCACGTCTGCGGGCCGCAACACGCCGTCGGAGTCCTTGGGCGCGTGGGCCAGCTTGAACGGAACGGCATCCGTATAAGCGTCGCCGCGCTCCAGAGCGGCCAGGACGTCGTTCTCCAGCCAGTCCATGAGCCAGGTGCCGTCGTCCACCGTCTCGGCCACGCCACCGTCGTTGAGGGTGCGCGCGGCGAAGTCGGCGCGCTTGCCCTCCACGAAGGGCGCGATGACATCGCTCAAGCGGAGGTTGCCGAAGGTGGTGCGGAAGGCGCGGGGCTGGAGACGTTGGAGGGCGTATGCGCCCAGCGACCCCCCACCGCTCCGGGTGACATCCACGACGAGAGGGCGGTCCAGGAGCCCTTGCCGGACCGCGAAGGCGATGAGCGTGTCCACGTCCGCGACCATCGTCTCGCGGAACCCGGTCCAGACCAGGACGAGCCAGTCGGAGCCTTCCCCACCGCTCAACAGATCGTACGTCACCGTCTTCAGCAGCGAGCGGGCCCCGGGGTACCGGGGTTCGGCGACGCCACGCCAAGGCAGGTCCCCCGCCGGCAGGAACGGGAGCGTCACGGTGGTGGTCCCACCTCCGCCCCCCGTCACCTCCAGCCGGAGCGAATCGGTCCGGAGGGAGGGAGGGAGCGCGGCCGTGGCCTGGGGCAGCGCCTCCGCGGCTTTCCACCGGAAGCCCGCCCGGGACGAATGCCGGATCCACGGACGGATGGCCATCTCCCAGTCGGCGATTCCCATGCCGTTCACCGACCGGATGCGCGTTCCAGGCTCGGGCACCGCGATGCCCTCCGCGTCGGCGACATCGCCCACGAAGTACCCACCCTCCGAGCCGTAGTCCGGGAAGATCCGCACCGGCGCGTGTCGGGACGGGGTCGCTTCCCCACCGCCCCACACGTCCACGCCCGAGGAGTCGGGCAGGGTGAGCCCCCCGGCCACCAGGGCCACGTCCAGGTGCCGGTCGCGCCGGGCGTGGCTGAGCTTCGCCAGGGCGTAGAAGAGCGTCTCTTCCGTGTCCGCCCCCACCACCTCGTCCCGGAGCGCGCGCATCTCGGCGAGCGGGTCGTAGCCCATGGCCTGGTTCTTCACCGGAGAGAACGCCTCGCGGCGCTCCGAGCGGGCCAGAACGGTATCGAAGAGGGCGGCGCGGAGCTCGGCGGTCCCTGCGGGGTCGGCCTCCGGTCCGCCGCAGGCTGCCACGGCCAGCGCCGCGAGCGCCGCCTCCATCATGCCGCGGGCGAGGGTTCGCATGAGCGTACGTCGAAGGGTGATCGGAGGGTGGATATCCCTTCTAGCGCCCGCGCCCCGGCGCGGCAAGAGCCGCTCACCGAGGGACCGACCAGTCCTCCACCACGAGCCCGGGCACTCGCCCGAACTCACGGACGTTGCCCGTGGCGAGGGAGAGGCCACGTCCCACGCACGTCGCCGCCAGCCAGAGGTCGTGGGCGCCGATGAGCTCGCCGCGTTCCGCCAGTTCGGCCCACAGCCGTGCGTGGGCGCGCGCCGTGAGGAGATCCACACCGAGAAGGGGAAACCCGTCCAGGATCGCCTCCACGAAGGCGGCTCTCCGCGCGTGTACCCTGCGATCCTTCGCGCGGTGGACGCCGTGGAGGAGCTCGCTCGCGGTTACGACCGAGAGGAACACCTCTTCGTCCTCCCGGCCCGAGATCCGGCCCTCGAGGTCGATCCGGCGGCGCTCGTGCTCGATGAGCACCGACGCATCGATCAGGAACGCCAAGGATCGCTCTCGGGCGCGCCCAGCGACGCGCGCGCGGCATCCACGTCCGTCCCGAACGCTTCCGCCTCGCTCACGTCCAGGCCCGGCAGGTCCGCCAGGAGCGCCGGGAGCTCGCCCAGCCACCGCCCGTGCGGCACCGGGATCAGTTCCGCGACGGGGCGATTGCCTCGCACCACCGTGAACCGCTCCCCCCGGTACGCCACACGGTTGACCATGTCGGCCAGGTTCCGGGCCAGATGCGTGATCGTCATGTTGGTCATGGAATATGATAAACTGATTGTCTGCTCCACACTACCCCCGGCCTCTCTGGCCCTGCCGCCCCCGGCCCGCTACATCCGATCCGCCACCCCGGATGGAGCGAACCATGACCGAGACCGCCCCCGGTGCCACACCCCGCGCCAGCACCACCTCACCACCCTCGCCCCCGGACCCAGAGGCGACCTCGGAGGCTCGCCCCGACGACATCCAACCCTGGCGCTGGCCCGAGCCGCACTGGAGGGGTCTGGTCAGCCAGGTCCGCGCCGGACGCCCACTCCGGCCCGCAGCCTGGGAAGGCGGGGCGCGCTGCGCCGTCGCGCTCTCCTTCGACTCGGACCACGAGACCAACGAGCTCCGGGACGGAGGCCGCTCGATCGGACGCATGGCGTGGGGCGAGTACGGCACGCGTCAGGGCGTGCCGCGCATCCTGGACCTCCTCCGGCGCCACGACGTGCGCGCCACGTTCTTCGTGCCGGCCGTCTCGGGCCTGCTTCATCCCGACGAGCAGCGGCGCGTGGTCGCCGAGGGGCACGAGGTCGGCGTGCACGGTTGGATCCACGAGCTCAACTCGGTGCTGCCGTACGAGGCAGAGCGGGACCTCATGCTCCGCTCGGCCGATACGCTCGAGGGAATCACGGGCACGCGGCCCGTCGGCCTCCGCACGCCCTCCTGGGACTTCAGCCCGTACACGCTGCGCATCGAGCGCGAGATGGGGCTCCTCTACGACTCGTCGCTCATGGCCGACGTGGACTGCTACGAGCTGCTCGAGGCGGGGGAGCCCACGGGAATCGTGGAGCTTCCCGTCGAATGGGTGCGGGACGACGCCGTCTACTTCGGCATGCACCGCTTCCAGTCCCTCCGTCCCCAGATGCCGGTGGAGGCCGTCTTCGACGTCTTCCGCCGAGAGCTCGAGGGGGCGTGGGCCGAGGGGGGAGTCTTCCAGGTCACGATGCACCCCCACCACATCGGCTACCGCTCGCGGCTCTGGATCGTGGACGAGCTGATCCGCATCGCCAAAGGCATGGGCGACGTCTGGTTCGCCACGCACGCCGAGGTGGCCGCGTGGGCGAAGGCGCACGCCGAGACGAGACCGTGAGCCGACCGGCGTACCCTGTCCTACGGCCCACCGTCCTGGTACCGTAGGTACGGACCCTCCCTCTCCCCCACCGGGCCGCCCGATCCGGCACGGCGGCCGGGAGTCCAACGCGGGAGGGTACCATGCCAAGCCCTGATCATCCGGCCTTCGTGGACGAGTGGCTCCTGCCCCTGGTCCGTGACGTGCCGGGCCTGACGCCGGAGCTGATGTCGGAGTGGCGAGCACAGGGCCGGCGGTTTCTCTCCCAGTCGATGGTGGACCACGGGCTCACCACGTTCGAGGACCTGGGCCAGACCATTCTCAAGCGGTACCGCA
>CAYPMO010000073.1:0-3930 GCA_964412015.1 uncultured Gemmatimonadaceae bacterium
CCTTCTCCAGGTGGGCGAGGTCCTGCACCTCGACCACGAACTCCCCGTGCATGCCACCCTCGGAGGAGCGCATGTCGGCATGCTGGATGTCGGTGCCGGTGTCGGAGATTGCCTTGGCCACGTCCGAGAGGAGGCCCCTCCGGTCCGTGCCCTGCATGAAGAGCCGCACGAGGAACCGGTCCCCCTTCTCCGCGGCCCACTCGATCTCCACGCGCCGCTCGGGGTCGCGGGAGAGCGAGAGCACGTTCGGGCAGTCCTGGCGGTGGATCGAGATCCCCCGACCCCGCGTGATGTAGCCCACCACCGGGTCTCCCGGGACGGGCTGACAGCAGCGCGCGTAGCGGACCATGAGATTGTCCATCCCCTGGATCCGCACCCCACGGCCCGAGATCTTCAGGCGTTCGGCGAGCTTCTCGAGCGTCGTGGGCTGACGCTGCGCCACATCGCCCGGGTCGTGGTCGGGAAAGAGCTGCTTGAGGATCGCGGTGGGGCCGACGTCTCCGCGCCCGAGCGCGGCCACGACGTGCTCGAAGTCGGGATACTCGAGCGCCCGCGCCGCCGCGAGCAGCTTGCGCGCCTCGGAGGGGAGCGTGCGCCGGGCCTTGCGCACCTCCTTGTCCAGGATCTCGCGCCCGAGCTTGAGGGCCGAGTCGAACTCCTCCTTCTTGAGCCACTGGCGGATGCGCGTCCGGGCCCGGGACGTCTTCACGAACGCCAGCCAGTCCCGGGTGGGGCGGTGGCGGGCGCTGGTGAGGATCTCCACGGTGTCGCCGTTCCTGAGCTCCCGGGAAAGCGGCGCGATCCTGCCGTTGACCTTGGCGCCCGCGCAATGCATCCCGACCTCGGTGTGGACGCTGAAGGCGAAATCGATCGGCGTGGAGCCCACCGGGACCGCCTTGACCTCCCCCTTGGGCGTGAACACGAAGATCTCGCCCTGGAAGAGGTCCATCTTGAGGAATTCCATGAACTCCTCGGGCTCCCGCGTGTCCTGCTGCCACTCCAGGACCTGCCGGAACCACGTCAGCGCCTCGTCCACCTCGTCGCCCGTGGCCTCCTCTCCCTCCCGCTCCTTGTAGCGCCAGTGCGCCGCGATCCCGTATTCCGCGGTGCGGTGCATCTCCTCGGTGCGGATCTGGATCTCGTAGCGCCGCCCCCCGGGCCCGAAGACCGTCGTGTGGAGCGATCGGTACATGTTGGACTTGGGCGTGGCGATGTAGTCGTGGAAGCGCTCGGGCACGGGCGTCCACTTGCTGTGGATCACCCCCAGGGCGGCGTAGCAGTTCTGCACCGAGTCGGTGAGGACCCGCATCGCCATGAGGTCGTAGATCTCCTCGTAGGGCCGGCCCCGGTGGATCATCTTGCGGTGGATGGACCACAGGTGCTTGGGGCGCCCCACCACCTCCGCCGGGATCCCCGCCTCGTGGAGCGCTTCCTCCAGCGGGCGTTGCATCTCGAGCACCTGGCGCTCCCGCTCCTTGCGCTTCTGCTTCACCAGCTTGGCCAGCGCCTCGTAGGCGTCCGGCTCCAGGAACTTGAAGGCCAGATCCTCCAGCTCCCAGCGGATGGCAGCCATCCCCAGCCGGTGGGCCAGCGGCGCGTAGATGTCGCGCGTCTCCATCGCGATGCGCGCCTGCTTGGACGGCGGCAGGTGCTCGAGCGTGCGCATGTTGTGCAGCCGGTCGGCCAGCTTCACCAGGATCACGCGCGCGTCCTCGGCCATCGAGAGCAGCATCTTCCGGTAGTTCTCCACCTGCTGCTCGGTCGCGGTGCTGAACTGCATCTTGCCCAGCTTCGTGACCCCGTCCACGATCGTGGCCACTTCCTTGCCGAAACGGGCCTCCACGTCGGCGACGGAGAGCGCCGTGTCCTCGACCGTGTCGTGGATCAGGCCGCAGACGATCGAGGCCGTGTCGAGCCGGAGCGTGGCCAGGATCGTGGCCACCTCGACCGTGTGGGTGACGTACTCCTCCCCGGAGGCCCTCCGCTGCCCGGAATGGGCCTCCGCCGCGAGCTGGTAGGCCTCGCGGATCTTGTCCACGTCCAGCCGGTCCGCGTAAGCCTCCAGGGCCCGGGCCAGGGGCCGGGGGAGCCCGCGGATCGTGGGCGTCGGGCTGGGGGTGGAGGTCGCCGTCGCCATAACAGGGGAAACCTACTGAAACGGCGGGGGATGGGGCGAGGGGGAGCGAGGGCGAGGGCTCAGACGAGCCGGCATCGCGACGGCGTTCCCCGCGGCCGCTCCGGCGTCGCGCCAAGTGTGCTCAGGAGAGTGGATCGATCCGACCCGGGTTCTCGAGCTTTCTGGCCTTGATCACGGTCAACGACTCGATCCCAACCACTGCCTCGAATCTCCCGTACTCGGCATGGAAATGAGGTGGATTGTGGTCACCGAAATACATCTTGATCACAATGCCGTAGAAGCGGCTGAGCTCAGGCATTCAGGGTGGCAGGGCCAAGCCTGGGGAAGACCACATCGGGCGACTTGCCGGTAAGGCGCAGGTACAGTGCGTGGCCACACAAGTCGAGATTACCTGGCCATTCGAGAGCACCACTCTCGCTCACCCTCATGGCTTCGAAGGTGCCCGGCTCACGCCAAGCCTGAAAGACCCCATGCCCCGCGAGATCCGACAGGTCCACGACGCCTTCCGTGCCATCCGCATAGCGCAGCCAGGCATGGTAGCCGCTTCGAGGTTCCGCTTCGACGAGTCGGATCATGAGCATTTCTCCGTGAATCCGCTGTACCGGCCAACCTGGACAAACTACCCCCCTCGGCCAGTCAGGAGCCATAGCTCACGGGGACGCGCCCGCAATGGAACGGGGCGCTCCACCGCCTACAGGCTTCCGCGCGAGACCACCCACTCCGTCGGCTGACCCGTCACCTCGGCGATGCGCTCGAAGTCCGCGTTGTAGTGCAGGACGATCAACCCCGCGGACTCAGCCGTCGCGGCCACGATGAGGTCGGGGATGGGAAGGCGATGGTGCCCTCGCCTGGCCAGCGCGCCCTGCACCTCAACGGCGCGGTCGAAGACCTCCTGCGTGAGGGGGATCCGTTCATACGCGAGCAGACGCCGCTCGCGCATCCTCTCGTGGTCTTCGTGGTTGCGTGCGCTGAAGAGAACCTCGAGATCGATGACCGAGCAGGTGGCCGCGTCGCCCGCCTCGATGATGGGAGCGAGCCGCTGGCGTACGCGCTCGTGGATCATGCGCGCGAGCGCGCTCTTGTCCACGAGATAGCGGCTCACGCCCGCCACGCCGCGGCCATGATCTCGGCGTTGTCCAGATCCATGCCGCGCATCGCGCTCAGCGCTTCGACCTCTTCGCGCCTCGCCCGTTCACGCAGCACGGCGCGGAACGCTTCGTCCACCGTCTCCCTGAGCGTGCTCGTCCCCAGCGCGCCACGGACCTGCTGGAACAGCTCGTCGTCGATCTCCACGGTCGTCTTCCGCGCGGCCATCGCACATCCAATTACATGGTGTGGATATAGCAAGTCATGATCAATGTGTGAATATCATTCTGAGCCGCCAATATATCCAGGTGGGCCGATCTCGGCCCCGGGCCACGCTCGGGGTCGCGTTCGACGCCGCTCTCATCCCAGGCTACTCCGGGGATCGCCGCTCCTCGGACGCTCGGAGCAAGGCCGCGCGCCATCGCTCCTCGGGGGCGCCTCTCAGCGGACCACGGCACGGTTGAGCTCCACGGGGACGTACCTGGCCGACGAGAACAGCGCCTCTTCCCAATCAACAAACGGCGTCTCCAGACGGATGCGGCCCGTCTGCACGTTCTCCGCCCTACGCCAGACCGTCAAGGACGGAGGACTCGCGCGGGCCGGGCGAGCGTGCGGGAGCGGAGCTGCGCGTCGTCGGAGAAGGAAACACACACCCGCGTTCAGGCCGGCTCGAACCCGCCGAGGCGCTCCTCGATCCGCTCGAAGCG
>CAYPMO010000074.1:0-3673 GCA_964412015.1 uncultured Gemmatimonadaceae bacterium
GAGCGATACGCCCAGGAGGACGACGATGTCCGTCAGGAGGGGAATCTGCATCGAAAGGGCGCCTCGCTCGGCGGGCGTTTCACGTCATGGGGTGATGCGCATCTCGGTTCCGTCCTCCAGGTCCAGCAGGTACAGCGCGCCGGACCCGCCGGAACCCCGCACGAACACGAGCCACCGGCCCGCCGGCGAGGGACGCGGCGCGCTCCCGTCCGCGACCACGAATCGCCGCGGCCCTCCCTCGGCGGGGCGCCAGAAGATCGAGTCGTTCTCGACGAACGCGATACGCTGAGCATCGGGGAACCACGCCGGCAGGCCGCCCCCGCCGAGCCGCCCCCATCCGCTCCCGTCGGCCGACACGACGTAGATGACATCCTCCCCGTCCTCGTCGACCTGCACGGCCAGCCGGCGACCGTCCGGAGCCCACATCGGCCTTCGCGCCGCACCTCCCAGGTCCGCGAGAAGGCGGGCCTCACCGCCCGCGGCGTCCATCACGTGGAGCATCGGCATACCGCCGTTCCTCGTGGACACGAAAGCGAGCGTCCGGCCGTTCGGGCCGTAGGCCGGATCGAAGTCGTCGGCCGGGTCGGAGGTCAGGGCCTCGGCGCCGGTCCCGTCGGGTCGCATCCGGTGGATGTCGCGCGCTCCGACGGGGCCGGCGGCGTACGCCACCCACAAGCCGTCGGGAGACCAGGAGGCCCACCCCGCGTTCCCCTCGCCCAGGGGAAGCCCGGTGCTCGGCGTGGGGGGCGTGTCCTCGGCAGGTCCGAACTGGCCCCTGAGCCTGACCCGCTCCCCCGCGATCCACGTCACCGCGAGGCGCGCCCCGTCCGCCGACCAGACGGCTTCCACCACGGACTCGGCCGGAGCCGCGGACGCCACCGGCTTCTCACCACCCGAGCCGGCGTCGTCGGCTACGCACGACGCGAGCGCCAGCGCGAGGCCGGCGGCCAGCGCCTCGGGACGTCGGACTCGCGGGAGTCGGATTCGCACCGCGGCTCTCCCCTCCTGGGATGGTGGTACGACCAAAGGCGCGGACCGCTGTACGTCTGCCACGGGCTCCTAGTAGCGCCAGCTCGTCAGGTCCGCGCCCGGCGGGTGCGACTCCATCATCCGTTGGACCATCTTCCGGGCGAACATCTGGATGTAGCGGAGCCGGCTGATCGCGTTGGGTTGGGTGTGATCGCCGTTCCAGCAGTGCTCCGCCCGGTCCCCGTAGTCTACCTCACCGGCGTAATAGGGATCCGTCGTGGATTCGAGGAACTCCTCCACCAGGTAGACGGCGTTGTTGAGGTAGTAGTTGTCCATGTCCCCCACGTAGATGTGGAGCTTGCCGGCCAGCTTCGGACCGAGCGTCGCCCAGTCACGCCGGAGGATGTACGAGAGGTCGTAGTTCTCCCTCCAGAACGCCGCCACCTCCGGATCGATCTCGCCGGTGACCTTGTCGTAGATGCGCTGCGGGTAGCCGTCGAGACCGATGGGAGAGTAGGTCGCCTCCCAGATGTCCCACTGCCCGCCGGACCGGCTCTTCGTGCCCAGCACCAGCTCCAGATGGTTCGACTCCTCGATCGTGCGGTCCACGTGCCCGAGCCAATCCCGATGCCCGGGTCGGGGGGTGCGCTTGAACGGCTCGTCCAGGTAGTAGGCGTTCTCGTCCTCGTAGATATCCACCACCGTGTAGGCGCGGAAGTCGATGGGGTCGGGACACGCGACGTACGCGCCGTTGAAGTCGTCGGGGTAGAACACCTGAACGGCCATGGCCTCCCAGCCGCCCGTGGACCCGCCGTACGTGAAGCGGGCCCAGCCCTCGCCGATTCCCCGGTAGCGGCGCTCGATCTCGGGAATGAGCTCCTTCATGATCGCGTCACCCCAGGGCCCCTGCGCCTGGGAGTTCACCGCGTACGAGTCGTCGAAATAGAACGTCGGGTGCTGGATCTCCACCACGAGGTGGCGCGGGAACCCTGGAGAGGTCCAGTCCTTGTAGAGCTGATACTGCCACTGCTGCTGGACGCGGTTGTAGCAATCGAGGCTGAACCGGGCGCTGTACTGGCACGCCACGGTGGTGTCGGGCGGCTCGGTGCGGAGCGCCGAGAACGACGACGGGAAGTGGCCGTGGAAGATGGCCAGCGGGTAGCGCGCGTTCGGGTGCTCGTCGAACCCGGCGGGAAGGAGCACCCACGCCCCCAGGTACATGTCCGTCCCCCAGAACTCCGAGAGCAGGTCCGAGCGGATCCGCACGTACTTGACCCACTCCGTCTCCTGCTCGGCGAAGTCGGCGACCGGCGGGATCTCCTCGGACAGGGTCAGCTCGAGCCGGGCCGTTCCATCGGCGGCCACGGTGAGGTCCGTCGCCGGGCTGTACAGGTTCCCCGGCTTGCGGGCCCACTGCTGTCCCTCGCCCCGGTCCGGCGGGAGCTTCACGACGTGACCGTCGGCGCGCGTGAACGTCTGGTAGCGGTTCAGGACCGCCTGGGCCCGGTACGTGCCGGCAGGCAGGTCGCCCAGCCTGGAGACCGGGTAGCCGAAGACGCTGTCGGTGAACGTGGCGGGCGAGGCCGGCTCCCACCCCTCCACGTCGAGGCCGAAGACGGGCTGCGCGCCGGGGCCGTCGGTCACGTGGAAGCGGGGCTCGCCGGCGGTGTCCTGCGAGAGCACGAGGATCAGGCGGCCATCCAGCGCCTCGGCGCTCCGCTCCGAGGGAAACGTGACCTCGACGGCGATGCGGTCCGAGGGACCGCAGGCAGCGAGGAGAAGCAGGAAGGCGACGGGCGTGAGGAATGGGGAGCGCATGGGACCTCCGGTGCGGAATGTGACTCTGTCAGCGTACTCACTCGGGGGACGCGGCGCCATCTCCGCCCCTCGGGCCCCCCGGCCACCGCCGCCGGCGCCTCCTACCGGAAGGCGGGTTTCCATCCGCGGTCAAACAAGCTACCTGTGTGTTCAACACCCCATCAGGAGTCGCGGACATGCGCCCGACCGTCACGCTCTCTCTCGCCGCCGCTCTGGTGTTCTCCGTCGCGTCGTGCGACAAGGCCCCCGCCCCCGACCCGCGCCTCGCGGGAGGCCTGCGCTTCGAGCGCGATGGCTGGATCTACGTGCACCTGGAAGGCACGCCGGGGCAGATGGGCTTCCAGCACGGCTACCTCCTCGCGCCGGAGATCGACGATCACCTCCGAGTCACGCAGCCGTACCTGCTGCACGAGACCAAGAGAGACTGGGCGTTCTATCGCGACGCCGCCGAGAAGATCCTCTGGCCGGGTGTTGACGACGAATACCGGGCGGAACTCGACGGCATCGTGCAGGGGCTCGCCGCGAGGAACGTGGTTGTGGACCGCTGGGACATCGTGGCCCTGAACGCCATCGAGGAGCTCCCCGGCTATTACGTGCCCTGGCTCGATAAGCAGGAAGGCAAGCCGGCCTCTACCGCCGCTCCCGGCAACTGCAGCGCGTTCATCGCCACCGGCGACTGGACCACGGACCACCGCATCGTGGTCGGGCACAACGCCTGGGTGAACTACGTGACGGGCGCCCGCTGGAACATCGTGTTCGACATCGAGCCGGCGAGCGGTCACCGGATCCTGATGGATGGACTACCAGGCCTCATCGTGAGCGACGACGACTTCGGTATGAACGACGCCGGCATCGTGATCACGGAGACCACCGTCACGGGCTTTTT
>CAYPMO010000075.1:0-3280 GCA_964412015.1 uncultured Gemmatimonadaceae bacterium
CCTCCCCCTGGTCCGTGACGTGCCGGGCCTCACGCCGGAGTTGGTGTCGGAGTGGAGAGCACACGGCCGGCGGTTCCTCTCCCAGTCGATGGTGGACCACGGGCTCAGCACGTTCGAGGATCTGGGCCAGACCATCCTCAAGCGGTATCGCATCGCGTTCGCGAGACCGGAGTCCGGATCGTCGGTGGACCGCTACCGCTCTCTCCTCAACGCGGTCCCCGAGAGGATCTGTCGCAAGTACGCGCTGGTGCCAACCGAGCTGCACGCACACAGCGTCTCCGTGCTCATGGCCAATCCGATGGACCCCGAGGCCCAAGAGCAGGTCGAGTGGACGTCGGGCCGCAGCGCGGTCCCCATCTTCTGCCTTCCCGACGACCTCGAGCGGCTCCTGCTGCAGCTGGTGGCGCCCGACGCCGTGGTCTACGATCTCCTCGAGCGCCTCGAGGTCGCGGCCGCGGTCGAGGTGCTCGGCGCGGAATC
This sequence comes from uncultured Gemmatimonadaceae bacterium, assembly GCA_964412015.1. Classification (GTDB taxonomy): domain Bacteria; phylum Gemmatimonadota; class Gemmatimonadetes; order Longimicrobiales; family Gaopeijiaceae; genus SZUA-318. The sequence continues at coordinate 481 of CAYPMO010000075.1, forward strand.
CGACGAAGGGGCGGAGGCCGGACCGGAGCAGGTGCGTGCGCCCGTGATCCGGCTGGCGAACGCGATCATCGCCGACGCGGTGAAGCGGCGTGCTTCCGACATCCACATCGAGCACGAGGAGCAGGCGACCGTGGTCCGGTACCGGATCGACGGCCTTCTCCGGAAGATGATGGTGCTGCCCCGCTACATCGGCGCCGGCCCCTTGGTGAGCCGCATCAAGATCATGGCGGGCCTCGACCTCGCGGAGCGGAGGAGACCGCAGGACGGGCGCGCCAAGCTCAAGGTGGACGGGGCCGAGATCGGTTTCCGTGTGTCCACGCTGCCGACGCGCTTGGGCGAGAAGATCGTCTTCAGGATCCTGGACGAGCGCGTCGCGCGCGTCCCGCTCGATCGCCTCGGGTTCCACGGTGACGTGCTCCGGCGCCTCGAGACCCTGATCCAGAAGGAGGAGGGAATCCTCCTGGTGACCGGCCCCACGGGTTCGGGAAAGACGACCACGTTGTACTCGATCCTCAACCGTCGGAACGCCGAAGACATCAGCATCTTCACGGTCGAGGATCCCGTGGAGTACCGGCTCTCCGGCGTGAGCCAGGTCCAGGTGAACGAGCGCCAGGGCTTGACATTCGCCACGGTGCTGCGCTCCCTGCTGCGCCAGGACCCGGACGTGATCATGGTCGGGGAGATCCGTGACGCGGAGACCGCCGACATCGCCTGCCAGGCGGCGCTGACCGGGCACCTGGTCCTCTCGACGCTGCACACCAACGACGCCGTGACGGCGGTGGCACGCCTGGCGGATATGGGAGTGGAGCGGTTCAAGCTCGCGAGCGGCCTCAACGGGGTGACCGCGCAGCGCCTGGTCCGCCGGGTGTGCCCCAAATGCGCACGGCGGGTGGACGCGGCCGGGTTGTCGCCGGCTCTGGCCGAGGCACTCCGCAGCCGCGGGCTGTCCACGCTCGTGCCCCAGGCCGTCGGATGCCCCGAGTGCGACCACACCGGATACCGCGGACGGATGTCGCTCGTCGAGCTGCTCGAGATCCCCGCCGCCCTTCGGGATCGGATCGCCGGGGGAGCGGGGACCGACGAGATCCGAAGGGAGGCCTTGTCGCTCGGATGCCTGCACACGATGACCGAGGACATCCTGCGCCATCTCGCCGACGGGCACACGACGTTCGAGGAGGTGGAGGCGCACCTGGACCTGACCGACCTCGGGCCGGGGGCGCCCGCGCGTGAAGCCCAGCCGCGTTCGATCCCGACCGCGGCACCCGCGCCGGCCTCCGTCGCGCTGGGCACGCCCTCCGCCGTCCTGGCCGTTTCCGATCCTGCGGCGAAGCCAGCCTTGTTCAGCGCCCTCGCCGACGGAGGCCTCACGATCTCGGACGCTCCCGACGGGCAGGCGGCCGTCGCGTTGGTCGCGGGCCTGCAGCCGGACCTCCTCGTGGTGGGTCCGCCCTCCCCCCTCATCGACATCGTCGCGCTGATCGGCCTGGTGCGCGGCGTCCTCGGCATGAGGGATCTGTCCGTGCTCGCGCTGGCCCGGTCCGAGGGCGAGGCCGAGGAGCTCCTGGCGGCCGGGGCGGACGACTACCTGATCGTCCCGGCCGCGCCCGCCGCGGTCCGAGCGAGGCTCCGGAGCCTGCTCGGCAGGCAGGATCCGTGGCCGACGCCCGAAGAGGTCATGCGCCCCCGCACGCCCACCAAGGAAGCGGATCGCCTGGCGGACCTCCGTGCGACCGGAATCCTGGACACGCCACCGGAGGAGCGCTTCGATCGGCTGACCAGGAAAGCCGCCCAGCACTTCGGCGTGCCCGTCTCCTTGGTGTCGCTCGTGGACGCCGACCGACAGTGGTGGAAGTCCCACCACGGGACCGACGATGTCGAGACACCGCGAGAGGTCGCGTTCTGCGCGCACGCCATCCTGGACGACGAGGTGTTCGTGGTCGAGGACTCGTACCTGGATGCCCGCTTCGCGGACAACCCTCTGGTCACGGGTGAATCCCAGGTCCGCTTCTACGCGGGCTACCCGCTGCACGGACCCACTGGTCAGCGGATCGGGTCCTTCTGCGTGATCGACCACAAGCCGCGGCGGTTCACGCGAGAGGATGTCGAGGCGCTGACGGCGATCGGCCGCGAGGTGGAGGCGGAGCTGGCCCGCTGAGGGCGGCTTTTCCCCTCAGCCCGGCGCCCGGAATCTCCGCCTGGCCGCGTCCACCAGCCTGCGCGTCGCGCAGGCGTCCTCGTGGTCGTTGACGAGGCCCATCGCCTGCGAGAACGCGTACATCGTGGTGGGTCCCACGAACCGCCAGCCCCGCCGCTTCAGGTCCTTGGACAGGGCGGCGGCTTCGGGTGACGTCGTCATCCTCCGGAGCACGGCTTCCGTGATGACCGCCGGGCGTGAGCGCGGATCGGGCTCGAACCGCCACACGTACGCCCCGAGCGAGCCGAATTCGTCGGCCAGGTCGCAGGCGCGCTTCGCGTTGTGGAGCGTCGCCTCGATCTTGCCGCGATGGCGGACGATGCCCGAGTCGAGGAGGAGCCTCTCCACATGTCGCGCGCCGAACCGGGCGACTCGCTCGAAGTCGAAGCCCGCGAACGCTCGGCGGAACGCGTCGCGCTTGCGGAGGATCGTGAGCCACGAGAGACCCGCCTGGAACCCCTCCAGGCAGATCTTCTCGAAGAGCCGGTGATCGTCGCCCACCGGGAACCCCCATTCCCGGTCGTGGTACGCGATATAGTCCGGGGCAGCGTCGCGCACCCAGAAGCAGCGGGACGGCTCGGCGCGGGATCTTGGAGTCATGGGGTA
>CAYPMO010000076.1:0-3219 GCA_964412015.1 uncultured Gemmatimonadaceae bacterium
AGGGAGGACAGGGACGATGGCCGGAGAGGCGTTGATCACGCTGGAGGGCCTGAGCAAGGTCTTCTACACGGAGGAGGTGGAGACCCACGCGCTGTCGAACATCACGCTGGGGATCCGAACGGGGGAGTTCGTGTCGATCGCGGGGCCGTCGGGGTGCGGCAAGACGACGCTGTTGTCGATCCTGGGGCTACTGGACTCGCCGACGGCGGGCAAGTACGTGCTGGACTCCGAGCCGGTGGAGAACCTGAGCGCGAGCCAGCGGGCGAAGATCCGGAACCAGGCGATCGGGTTCATCTTCCAGGCGTTCAACCTGATCGGGGACCTGACGGTGTACGAGAACGTGGAGCTGCCGCTGACGTACCGGGGGATGCCGGGGAGTGAGCGCAAGGAGCGGGTGCAGGCGGCGCTGGAGCGGGTGGGGATGGCGCACCGGATGCGGCACTATCCGAGCCAGCTGTCGGGGGGTCAGCAGCAGCGGGTGGCGGTGGCGCGGGCGATCGTGGGCAAGCCGTTGATCCTGCTGGCGGACGAGCCGACGGGGAACCTGGACTCGAAGAACGGCAACGCGGTGATGGAGCTGCTGAAGGAGCTGCACAACGACGGGGCGACGATCTGCATGGTGACGCACGATCCTCGTTACGCGCACATGGCGGACCGCTCGATCCATCTCTTCGACGGCCAGGTCGTCAGCGAGGACGACGCGAAGAAGCACGCGCTGGAGGAAGCGGGCTTCGACATCGCCTGATCAATCCGGCTTGTTGTACGCGGTCGCCACGAACTCCGGGTCGTTCTGGTACCGCCGCTCGGCCATGAGGAAGCTGTAGTAGGCGCAGACGGATGTGCCGGGGTGGTCGCGGCAGACCTGGGGCCGCGCCGCATGCACTGTGCACATCCGCGTCTCGAGATCGAGGAACCGGCATACGGTCCCGAAGATCTCGTCCTTCTTGTGTCGCAGGACGACCTCTCCCGGCTCCTCGCCCTTCTTCGTGAAGCGCCTCTTCGCCGTCTCGGCGTCGATGCCGAAGTGCCGTGCGAGACGCTCGATGTCTCTGCGGGTCACGCGGATCCTGGGATAGCTGCAGCAGTAGGCGGGGCAGTTGTGGCAGTCGTAGAAGACGGGCCGCTTCTTTCTCATGGACGTCCGGTCGGGTCGGGAAGCCGGGAAGCAGCAAAGCTACCCGGATGGGCCGGTCATTTCCACACGTGTGACGCCCGAGTAGCTTCGTGCGGCGAGAGGCCGGTCCGAGCGGCTGTGGCGGACCAGGGCCTTCCGGCATCCCCGCAGTGTCAGGAGCTCACACCATGTGCCGCCGTATCCTCGTCGCCTCGTGCGTGGCCGCTCTCGTAGGTCTCTCGGGCGCCCCGGTCGCGAGTCAGCCGACCTCGCAGGAAGAGCTTCTCCTCACCCGAGCGGAGCGGACGGACTTCCGGGAGACCACGCGCTACGACGAGGTCATGGAACTCGCGCGGCGCTTGGCCATGAGCCCGGGCGTGCACCTCACCACGTTCGGCTACACGTGGGAAGGCAGGCCGATCCCGCTGCTGGTGGTCGGCGCGCCCGACGCTGCGCCCGCGTCGGTCCAGGCCACCGGAAAGACGCGCGTCTACCTGCAGGGCAACATCCACGCCGGGGAAGTGGAGGGTAAGGAAGCCCTTCTCATCCTGCTGCGGCGCCTGGCATCCGGGGAATACGCCACGTGGACCGATTCCCTCGTGCTGCTCGTCGCGCCGATCTTCAACGCGGACGGCAACGAGCGCATCCGCCTCGACAACCGGCCGCGGCAGCATGGCCCGATCGGCGGCATGGGACAGCGGCCCAACGCGCAGGGGCTGGACCTGAACCGCGACCACATGAAGCTCGACTCGCCCGAAGCGCGTTCGTTCGCGAGGCTTCTGACCGCGTACGATCCCCATGTGACCGTGGACCTGCACACGACCAATGGAACGCGCCACGCATACCATCTGACGTACGCGCCACCGCTCCATCCGAACACGCCGGCGGCGATCGACGCGTTCCTGCGGGACCGGTTGTTCCCCGAGGTCACGGCCCGTGTGAAGGAGAAGCACGGCTGGGACTACTACTACTACGGCAACGCGGGGCGCGCGCCGGACGGCACCCAGGCGTGGATGACGTTCGACCACCGTCCGCGCTTCAACAACAACTACGTGGGCCTGCGGAACCGCGCGGCCATCCTGAGCGAGACGTACGCCTACGTGACGTTCGAGGACCGCGTGCGGGCGTCCCTGTGGTTCATGGAGGAGATCCTGGACTTCGCGCAACAGAACGCCGGCGTGATCCGACGGCTCGCGGAGGAAGCCGACCGGGAGAGCGTGATCGGGCGGGAGTTGGCTCTGCGCGCCGAGCTGCGGAGGCTGCCCGACGTGACGGTCCTGATGGGCGAGGTGGACGAGGAGCGCCACCCCTACACGGGCGCGATCATGCTTCGTAGGCGTGACGTGCGCATCCCCACGGTCATGGCCGACTACGGGACCTTCGGCGCCACGGAGACGGCCGTCGCGCCGGAGGGATACTATGTGCTCCCGGAAGCCGCAGCCGCGATCGAGCGCGTGGAGGCGCACGGCATCACCGTGGTCCGCTACGCGGAGCCGCGCACGGTGGACGCCGAGCGGTTCGTGGTGGACTCGACCGTGGTGGCCGACCGGGAGTTCCAGGGACATCGGGAGCGGACGGTATGGGGCGGGTGGGTGAGCGAGCGGGTCACGCTCCCGGCGGGCTCGGCCTGGGTATCCGTGGATCAGCCCCTGGGCCGGCTGGCGTTCACGCTCCTCGAACCCCGCTCCGACGACGGCCTCACCGCGTGGGGTTTCCTGGACCCCGAGATCGAGGCGGGCGGGTTCCCGGTGCTCCGGGTTCCGTGATATCAAGTTTGAAGTGCAACACTGCCCAAGTTGGTGAGGGTTCATAACACTCCGTTGGGGTGAGGTAGTGAAGCCGCTTGCGCGGTCGGTTGTTGAGGTGCTTGGCGAGACGAGAGCAGTCGCCTTGGGTGAGATGGGCCATGCTCTGACGCTTGGGGAGGTACTGACGGATCAGGCCGTTGGTGTTCTCGGAGGTGCCTCGTTCCCAGGAGTGATGCGGAGTGGCAAAGAAGAACCGAGCGTCTGTGGCAGCCTCGACGTGCTTGTAGTTATGGAACTCGGTGCCGTAGTACATACGGAGTTGATGGCCAGCCACCGCAGGTGACGACATCCTGAGGG
>CAYPMO010000077.1:0-2462 GCA_964412015.1 uncultured Gemmatimonadaceae bacterium
AGGACCTGGAGGATCAGGAGATCGAGGGTCCCGGTGTAGAGGTCTCCGGCCATGCTGCCTTCCCCCTGGGGGTGGACGCCTAAGTCGCTTACCTATCCTACGGCAGCGGAAGTGGATGGGTTTCGACTCGTCCGGAGGCTGCGGTGAAAGGGCGGGGTCGCGGACGCGGCAAGAGAGCAGGGGCGAAGCCCAGGCCTGATGGCACGGGCTGTAGCCGTCGCGATTGCGTATGCTGGTTCGCCGCACTATGGTATGCGTCCATCTCGCATGGACGTGTGCGAGTCCGTCGCGCTCACGTATGCACACGGAGGCGTTGTGTCCGCTCGGGACAAGGCGATCGCGTGGTTGAAGGACCACGGCAAGGAGAAGGCTCCTGTCTTCCTGCCGGCTGACATTCCCGATGATGTCCTTCAGACTCTGCGACGGCTGGATCTGGTCGTCGACGTCGCCGGCGGCGTCCTGGTGGTGCGCTCCCCAGGCGACGAGCCCGCTCGCGTCATCCGTGCGCTTGTATGGCCCATCGTTGAGACGCTCGCACGTAAGTATGCGCCAGCGGTCGTGGAACGGGATTCCGCGGTGCGACTCTATGTGGGCCGGACCGATCCGGGCCCCGAAATCCGCATACGCCAGACGGGCCGGACACGGTGGCGCGAGGAGATCGCTCCGGGAGTGGTGATCCGGGTGGAGCGGGGAGCCGTCGGCGGAGGCGAGACGGTGCTGGTCGGTGAGGCGCGGGTGCCGGTGGAGGCTCCGGAAGACGTGCTCCTTTCGCTCCCGCTGCAGATCCTGCGCGAAGGCGGGCTCGATGACGTGGCGTTGTGGCTGAAGTCTCTGGTGCTCTCACGACGGGCCCTGACGGACGCATACCGCCGGCGGCCGAGACCCGTGGTGCTGAAGCGCATGGAGCACCTCGCCCGGGATGTCGGGAACCAACGCCTGGCCGACGTTCTCGCCACGGTGGTCGGTGAGGAGCAGCGTGTGCGTATCGGGCGGGACCGCACCGGGGTCGGGCGGGAGCTCGTGATCCCCCAGGTGATCGTGAGTTCGGGAACGTCACACCAGCCGTGGCTCGATCGACTCCAGGTTCTCATCCGACGGTCGCGGGGCGATGTCGCGACCGTGCTGGCAGAGCCGGAGCTTCGTTCTGAACCGCGGCGGGACCTGAAGGCGCTGCTCGACGGCGCCCGTGCATCCAAGGTCCATGACGCCTACCACTCGTCGTCCATCGAAGGATATCGGCTGAGTCTGGATGAGGTGAGCAGGCTGCTCGGCGTCGGACGCCCTGGGGGGCCGGAGATCGAGGATGTCCGCTCCAAGCTGGCCATCATCGGGTACGGCGTCGCGTTCGACAGGCTGCTGTGGCGCCTCCGGGACGCACGGGGCGACGTGCGGCTCACGGGCAGCTTGGCCCTCGACCTGTACGTAGACCTGTTCAGTCCGTCCGTCGAGGCGGGAATCGTCGCGGCCGAGGACCTGAGGGGGTGGCGGCGGAGCCCAGTCTTCATCCGGGACACGCTGTTCGTGCCGCCGGGCCCGGAGAAGGTCGACGCCATGATCGACCTGGTCTTCGACGAGCTCTCCGCGATCGACAGCTCCGAGGGGCTGATCCGCGCCACCCTCGTTCATCTGTGGTTCGTCTGGGTTCACCCGTTCCCTGATGGCAACGGGCGGGTCGCACGGTTCCTCATGAACACGGCGCTCCTCGCTGGTGGCCTACCTTGGCTTACGATCCGCGTGGACCAGCGGGACGAATACCTCTCGGCGCTGCGCCGCTCGCAGTTCGAGCACGACCATAGCGCCTTCGGACGGTTCATCGCGCGATCGCTCCGGGATTCCTCGGAGGGTGGGAAAGGCACGCCTTAGGAGCCTGCCGCGCGAGAGGGGCCGAGCTGGAGCGAATCGATCAGCTCCCCCAGATGTCGATTCACGGTGTCCGGTGACACCAGGTCGAAGTGGTCCGCGCCCGGCTCGATGTGGATCGAATCCTCGCGGTAGCGCGTCCCCAGGACACCCGAGTCCAGGTTGGCGAGCAGGAGGTCTCGCGCGGGCCTGCTCTCGAGCTCGGTGTCGGCGAAGAGGCAGCGGAGCGCGCGTACGCTCTCGGAAGTCTCACGGAACCACACGGGAAACAGGTCGCCGCCTTCCTGGAACGGGAGGATGATGTCCTGTCCGTGACGCCGGAGGACTCCCAGGTCACGCCATGGCGATGGGCATGAGCCAGGGCGTCGGCGACGTGGCGAACATGAGCCTGGCCGGCCCGCTACCTCAGAAGCCGACCAGCTTCGTCACCTTGAAGGAGAGCAGTCGGTCGATGACGTCGCCCGTGTCGGCGTCGCGTCGCTCCGTGTAGACCAGGAACAGGTCCGACAGGGGGGCGTGGATGTAGTTGAAGCGTACGTTGCTGCATATCTCTTCGGTGGCCGAGTTGTACTGCACGAACGCGGTCGTGAAGAGGCGTGTGG